>NZ_JBVIGS010000004.1:304640-529003 GCF_055570675.1 Streptomyces sp. NPDC031111 | reverse complement strand
GGTTCATCGTTCGACTTGCATGTGTTAAGCACGCCGCCAGCGTTCGTCCTGAGCCAGGATCAAACTCTCCGTGAATGTTTACCGGTAATCCGGTGCAACACATCACGAGAGCGGAACATCGGGAGGAATAGTCCCGACGTTCACAGCGTCCTCGCTGTGTTTTTCAAAGGAACCTCGTCCCAACCGATAACCGGCTGGAGACGGGGTATCAACATATCTGGCGTTGACTTTTGGCACGCTGTTGAGTTCTCAAGGAACGGACGCTTCCTTCGTACTCACCCTCTCGGGCTTTCCTCCGGGCGCTTCCCTTCGGTGTTTCCGACTCTATCAGATCTTTTTCTCGACCTGACCCCCAGTCAGCGGGGTTTGTCTTCCCGGCCGTTGGGCCGTTCCGACGAGTGAGACTTTAGCGGATTCCCGGCTCCCGACCTAATCGGGGTCCTGCGCCCTATCGGGTGCGGATTCCTCATTTCGCGAATACGCATGCCAATGCCATGGCTGCGGACAGGCCGCTGCCTTGAACAGTGGTGGTACTTGCGGAATGGCTGTCCGGGGACCGACCGGAGTCGGCGCTCACGTCGGACAACTCGGAGAACAGTACGGATCCCGACGGGGCGTGTCAACTCGCTGCCTCGCCCCACCCCCGGGGCGTACCCTGGTCCCTATGACCACGCGTACGTACAGCCAGTTCTGGTGGGCCGCCTGACGGCGGCCGCCCCTACGTACGCACTCAACGGCCGCCGCCTCGGCGGCCGTTTCTGTTTCTCCCTCCAGGACTCCGAGGGGCGGCCGGCCGGGACGGCGGCCTCGGACAGGAGACGGAGAAGAGAAGCGATGACACGGGTCTTCAGTGGGGTCAAGCCGACCGGGCATCTGACGCTGGGGAACTACCTGGGGGCCATGCGGCAGTGGGCCACCGTCGACCAGCACCGGTCCGATGCGCTGTTCTGCATCGTCGATCTGCACGCGCTGACCGTGCACCACGACCCCGCGCGGGTGCGCAGGCTCAGCCGGCAGGCGGCGACCCTGCTGCTGGCGGCCGGGCTGGATCCGCGCCTGTGCACGGTGTTCGTGCAGAGCCATGTGGACGAGCACGCGCGACTGTCGTACCTGCTCGAGTGCGTGGCCACGGACGGCGAGATGCGGCGGATGATCCAGTACAAGGAGAAGGCGGCGCTGGAGCAGCGGCGGGGTGGAAGCGTGCGGTTGTCGCTGCTGACGTATCCGGTGCTGATGGCGGCGGACATCCTGGCGTACGGGACGGACGAGGTGCCGGTCGGGCACGACCAGACTCAGCATGTGGAGCTGGCACGGGATCTCGCGGTGCGGTTCAACCAGCGGTACGGGCACACGTTCGTGGTGCCGCGGGCCACGAATCCGTCGGTGGCGGCCCGGGTGATGAATCTGCAGGACCCGCTGTCGAAGATGGGCAAGAGCGACGACACCGGGCCGGGGATCGTCTATCTGCTGGACGAGCCGGACGTGGTGCGGAAGAAGGTCATGCGGGCGGTGACCGACAGCGGGCGGGAGGTCGTCTACGACCGGGAGTCCCGGCCGGGGCTCGCGAATCTGCTGGAGGTGCTGGCCGCCTGTACCGGTGAGGAGCCGGCGGAGTTGGCGGGGGCGTACGACTCGTACGGCGCTCTGAAGAAGGACACCGCCGAGGCCGTGGTGGAGGTGCTGCGGCCGTTGCGTGAGCGGCATCAGGAGCTGTGCGCCGATCCCGGGTATGTGGACGGCGTGCTGCGGGAGGGTGCGGAGCGGGCGCGGGGCATGGCGCGGCCGACGGTGGACGCGGCCTACCGGGCGATCGGGCTGCTGCCCCCGGTGAACGCGGCCCGGTAGGCGCGCGGGCTGGTGGCGAGGCGCGATGCGAAGTGCTGGCGCATCGTGACCTCGCTGCCGAAGCCGACCCGGCGGGCGATCTCGGGCATGGGGAGGTCGGTGCGTTCGAGGAGTCGCTGGGCCGCGGCGATGCGCTGGTCGAGGAGCCAGCGCAGCGGGGTGGTGCCGGAGGCGGCGGTGAAGTGGCGGGCGAAGGTGCGCGGGGACATCCCGGCACGGGCGGCCAGGTCGGCGACCGTGAGCGGTTCGTGGAGGTGGCGCAGGGCGTGCTCGCGCACGGCGGCGAGGGCGTCGGCGTCGCGGTCGGCGCGTGGGGTGGGGTGCTCGATGAACTGTGCCTGGGTGCCAGTGCGGAAGGGGGCCGTGACCATGGAGCGGGCGATGGTGGCGGCGGCTTCGGCTCCGTGGGCGAGGCGGACCAGGTGGAGGCAGAGGTCGATGCCGGCGGCGGTGCCCGCGGAGGTCCAGACGGTGCCGTCCTCGATGAAGAGGGCGTCGGGTTCGACGGTGATCTCGGGGTGGCGGGCCTGGAGCTCCGGGGCGAGGTGCCAGTGGGTCACGGCGCGGCGGCCGTCGAGGAGTCCGGCCTGGGCGAGGACGAAGGCGCCGGCGCAGAGGGCGGCGATCGGGGTGCCCGCGCGGTGGGCGCGGCGCAGGGCGTCGAGGACGGGGGTGGCGACGGTGGTGTCGTGGTCGACCAGTCCTGGAACGACGACCAGGTCGGCCTGGTCGAGCCAGTCGAGGGGGCGGTCGGGGGTGAGGGTGAGTCCGCCCGGCATGGGGACGGGGTCGCCGGGGGTGGTGGCGGCGCGGCGCAGTTCGAAGGGCGGGACGCCGCGGAGGGCGCGTTCGCTGCCCCAGACCTCGGTGATGACGGAGACGTCGAAGGCGCGGATGCCGGGGAAGGCGAGGAGGGCGATGCGCTGCATGCCACCATGATGGCAGTAATCCATCGATGCTCAGCATTGCTGCCACTGTTGTGCGGGTGGTCGGGGCGGCAGCATCGTGGCCATGGAGAAGACACAGCTTGAGGTCACGGAGAACGCCGCGCTCGTCCTCGTCGACGTGCAGAAGGGGTTCGAGGACGAGTTCTGGGGGCGGCGGAACAATCCGGAGGCGGAGCGGAACATCGCCGCGCTCGTCGACGTCTGGCAGGCGAGCGGGCGCCCCGTGGTGTTCGTACGCCATGACTCGCCCGCGCAGTCGCGGTCGCCGCTGCGGGTGGGGTACGTGGGGAACGACTTCAAGGACTTCGTCGAGGAACGGCGGGGGAAGGGTGCCGGCCCCGAGTTGCTCGTGACGAAGTCCGTGAACTCGGCCTTCTACGGTGAGCCGGATCTGGACGGGTGGCTGAAGGGTTCCGGGGTGCGGCAGATCGTGGTCGCCGGTATCCAGACGAACATGTGCAACGAGACGACGGCGCGCATGGGCGGGAATCTCGGCTACGACGTGCTGTTCCCGCTCGACGCCATGCACACGTTCGATCTGGCGGGGCCGTTCGGCTGGACGGCGACCGCGGACGAGCTGACGCGGGCGACGGCGGTGTCGCTGCACGGCGGAGGGTTCGCGCGCGTCGTGTCGACCGAGGAGGTGGTGGCCGCGGCGCGGTGAGGCCGCGGCCGGGGGGCGTCAGCCGTTGTTGCCGGAGGCGAGTTCGCGGCTTCGGTCGCGGGCGGCTTCGAGGGCGGCGATGAGGGCGGCTCGTACGCCGTGGTTCTCGAGTTCGCGGATGGCGTTGATGGTGGTGCCGGCGGGGGACGTGACGTTCTCGCGGAGTTTCACCGGGTGTTCGCCGCTGTCGCGGAGCATCGTCGCGGCGCCGATCGCGGACTGGACGATCAGGTCGTGGGCCTTGTCGCGGGGCAGGCCGAGCAGGATGCCGGCGTCGGTCATGGCTTCGACCAGGTAGAAGAAGTACGCCGGGCCGGAGCCGGAGAGGGCGGTGCAGGCGTCCTGCTGGGACTCGGGGACGCGGAGTGTCTTGCCGACGGCGCCGAAGATCTCCTCGGCGTGGGCGAGGTGGCCGGCGTCGGCGTGGCTTCCGGCGGAGATGACCGACATCGCCTCGTCGACGAGGGCGGGGGTGTTGGTCATGACGCGGACGACCGGGGTGCCGGTGGCGAGGCGTTCCTCGAAGAAGGCGGTGGGGATGCCGGCCGCGCCGCTGATGACCAGGCGGTCGGCGGGGACGTGGGGGGCGAGTTCGTCGAGGAGGGTGCCCATGTCCTGCGGTTTGACCGTGAGGATCAGGGTGTCGGCGGTCTTGGCGGCTTCCTGGTTGGAGACCGGGGTGACTCCGTAGCGGGTGCGGAGTTCTTCGGCTCGTTCCTGGCGGCGGGCGGTGACCAGGAGGTCGGTGGGGGCCCAGCCGGCGCGGATCATTCCGCTGAGCAGGGCTTCGCCGATCTTTCCGGTGCCGAGGACTGCGACTTTCTGGGTCATGGCTGTTGGTGCCCTCCGGGGGTGGGTCGTCCCTTGTCATCCTCGCATCCCCGGGGGTGGGTGGGGGTGGGGCGTCCAGTGGGCGGGATGTCGGCCCGGGGGCCGGGGTGGGGTGGGCCGGGGGTGGGTGTCGCTCACCCCGCTTGTGGGGTGCCGTCCGCGCCCACCCGTGCCGCCCCAGCGGCACGACTGCCCGCGGGGGGTGGTGGGGTGGTTATGCCGTTCGGCGTTTCAGAGTGGCCGCTCCCAGGGTCAGGACCAGGAGGGCGCAGGACGCGACGATCAGGGTGTCGCGGATGAAGGCCGCGGTCATGTCGGTGTGTTTGAGGACCTCGTTCATGCCGTCCACGGCGTAGGACATGGGGAGGACGTTCGAGATGGCCTCCAGGACCGGGTGCATGTTGTCGCGGGGGGTGAACAGGCCGCAGAGGAGGAGCTGGGGGAAGATCACGGCCGGCATGAACTGGACCGCCTGGAATTCCGAGGCCGCGAAGGCCGAGACGAAGAGGCCGAGGGCCGTGCCGAGGAGCGCGTCGAGCAGGGCGACCAGGAGGAGCAGCCAGGGGCTGCCGGTGACGTCGAGGCCCAGGAACCAGAGGGCGAGGCCGGTGGCCAGGGCGGACTGGATGATCGCGAGGGTGCCGAAGGCGAGGGCGTAGCCGGTGATCAGGTCGCCCTTGCCGAGGGGCATGGCGAGGAGGCGTTCGAGGGTGCCCGAGGTGCGTTCGCGCAGGGTGGCGATGGAGGTCACCAGGAACATCGTGATCAGCGGGAAGATCCCGAGGAGTGACGCGCCGATGTTGTCGAAGGTGCGTGCGCTGCCGTCGAAGACGTAGCGGAGCAGGAACAGCATCACGCAGGGGATGAGGATCATCAGCGCGATGGTGCGGGGGTCGTGGCCGAGCTGGCGCAGGACCCGGGCCGCGGTGGCGGTGGTGCGGGCGAGGTTCAGGGCGCTGGGCGGGGCGGGCGCGGCCGTCGCCGGGTGGGTGGTGCTCATCGGGTGGTCTCCTTCGTACGGCCTGCCGCGATCGCCTCGTCGACCAGGTGCAGGAAGGCCGCCTCGACGGTGTCGCAGCCGGTGTGGGTGCGGAGGGCGTCGGGGGTGTCGTCGGCGAGGATCTCGCCCGCGCGCATGAGCAGGAGGCGGTGGCAGCGCTCGGCCTCGTCCATGACGTGGGAGGAGATCAGCAGGGTGGCTCCGCGTTCGGCGGCGATGGCGTGGAAGAGCTGCCAGAGGTCTCGGCGCAGGACAGGGTCGAGGCCGACCGTGGGTTCGTCGAGGACGAGGAGCTCGGGGGTGCCGAGGAGGGCCACGGCGAGGGAGACGCGGCTGCGCTGGCCGCCGGAGAGGTTGCCGGCGAGGGCGTCGGCGTGGCTGGTGAGGTCGACGTCGGCGATGGCCCGGGTGACGTTCTCGTGGCGGCGGTCGGCGGAGGCGCGGCCGGGGTCGAGGATCGCGGCGAAGTAGTCGAGGTTCTGGCGGACGGAGAGGTCGTCGTAGACGGAGGGGGCCTGGGTGACGTAGCCGATGCGGGTGCGCAGGGTGGGGTGGCCGGCGGGGCTGCCGAGGACGTCGAGCGTGCCGGTGACCTTGGCCTGGGTGCCGACGACGGCCCGCATCAGGGTCGACTTGCCGCAGCCGGAGGGGCCGAGGAGGCCGGTGATCTGGCCGCGCGGGACGGTGAAGTCGAGGCCGCGCAGGACGGTGCGGGGGCCTCGGACGACGGTGAGGTCCTGGGCGTGGACGGCCGGTTCCTCCGGTGGCCGGGAGGAGTAATTCATCATGCGATGAATAGTCCTCCCGGTCCCGGGGAGGCGTCAAGCCGTCGAGGTCGACGGTGTGGTGGCGAGGAGGAGGATGACGTCGTACGTCTCCTCGACCATTCCGTCCGGGAAGGCGTCCAGGACGTGCCGTCGCTCCTCGGCGAGGTAGGCCGCGCGGCGCTCCGGGGTCCGGGTCAGCAGCATCGAGTGGCTGCCGAGGTTGGCCAGGTGGGTGTCGAGCGGGACGCGCCGGCTCCAGCGGATGTCGCGGCGGAGGAAGTCGAGGCGGCCCGTGGGGTCGGCGGTACGTGCGTTGATGTTGCGTTTCTCGGCGGCGACGTCGATGCGGAAGGCGCGGTCGGCGCGGTCGGCCGCCTCCGCGATCCAGGGCACGTCGAGCGCGCTGGTGTTCCACCACAGCGCGAGTGCGCCGCCCGGGCGCAGGACACGCACCGCTTCCGGGACGGCGCGGGCGGGGTCGGTCCAGTGCCAGGCCTGGGCGTAGGTGAGGAGGTCGGCGCCGTGGTCGGCGAGGGGGAGGGCGTTGCCGTTGCCCCGGACGACCGGCACGTCGGGGAGGGCGCGGCGGAACTCGGCCGCCATGCCCTCGCCGGGTTCGACGGCGACGACGTCGGCGCCGCGCGCGTGCAGGCGGGCGGTCGCTATGCCCGTACCGGCGCCGACGTCCACCACGCGGGAGCCGGCCAGCGGGCGGCCGGTCAGCTCCTCGATCGCGTCGAAGAGGGCGGGCGGGTAGGAGGGGCGGTTGGCGGCGTACTGGGCGGCGGCGGCGTTGAAGGAGTGGGCTCGGGTGGTGTGGGTGACCTGGTCGGCCCTCGGTGTCGTCATACGGCCATGGTGGCCGGGGGACGGGAGGGCGTCAGGGGGTTTTCCCCGGCCGGCGGGACACCCCTCAGGAGCGGCGGCGCTTCTTCTTGGAGGGGTTGCCGGAGCGGCGGGTGGTGCGCTTCTCGTACTCCTCGCGGGCCGTTTCGTACTCCGCGCGGTGGAGCTTCTCGCCCGGGGCCTCGGTGAGGGAACGGAAGAAGTAGGCGAGGAGGGAGCCGACGAAGCCGACGGCCAGGAGGCCGCGGAGGGAGGCCTGGCGGTCGGGGTCGGGGCGGCGGGTGAAGCTCTCCCAGGTGTGGCGGAAGGCGAGCGCGCTGCACACGGCGAACATCACGACCATGAGGAGCGAGACGAAGCTGCCGACGTCGGCGATCCGGAGGCCGTCGTAGGCGACGCGCAGGACGAGGCAGGCGGCCGCCGCGGCGGCGAGGGAGCCGGCGGCGACGCCGATGCGGCGGGCGGTGTAGCCGCCGGAGTGGTCGACCCAGGTGGTGCCGAAGAAGCGGATGGGTTCGGGCCGGGGGCCGGCCGGGGTGCCGTTGTCTGCGCTCACGCGTCGATTATGGCTCCGGGGGCGACGCGGGTTCCGGGCGGGCGGACGTGGACGCCCCGGGCCGCCGAGGCGGGCCCGGGGCGTGGTGGCCGGTCAGGCGCAGCGCGAGGCCACGTAGCCGTCGCGGCCGGTGTACACGTACGCGTCCGAGACGTACTCGCCGTTGCTGATGTTGTCCCAGATGTTCGACGTGCCGTAGGGGCCGGTCACCGTGGTGCCCGGCTTCTGGCAGTAGATCGGGACGCGGGCGCCCTCGGGGAGGACGCGCACGACGGCGTAGTCCGTCCCCGGGCCGACGCGGACGTTCAGACGGACGCCCGGCGCGACCGAGTAGTAGCGGACAGCCGTGGCCGCGGTCGTCGCGACGGCCTCCTCCGTGCCGGACTCGACCTCTTCGGCTCGGTCGACAGACATGAGAACTCCCCCCGTTGATGACCCCATGACTGATATGGGGTCACGTTGATACCCCTGGAACAAGCCATGAAACACGAGTTCACAACTCGCACGCGGAGGCTAGCAAGTCGCCTCGGTCCCGTACGAGTCATCGACTAGGCTCCGTGCGTCGCGCGCGCGGACGAACAGCACGGGGGTGGTCCCATGGCGCCACAGCAGGACACCACGGCGGGCGCGGAAGCGGAACTTCCTGAGTACGCCGGTCACTACCGACTTGAGTCACGTCTCGGCTCCGGCGGCATGGGGGTGGTGCATCTGGCCCGCAGCACCTCCGGGTTGCGGCTCGCGGTCAAGGTCGTGCACTCCGAGTTCGCGCGGGACCCCGAGTTCAGGGGCCGCTTCCGCCAGGAGGTCGCGGCGGCGCGGAAGGTGAGCGGCGCGTTCACGGCCTCGGTCGTCGATGCCGACCCCGAGGACGCGCAGCCCTGGATGGCGACCCTCTTCATACCCGGCCCGACCCTCGCCGACGAGGTGAAGCGGAACGGTCCGATGGCTCCCGCGCAGCTGCGGCGGCTGATGGCGGGGCTCGCCGAGGCGCTGCGCGACATCCACCGTGTCGGGGTGGTGCACAGGGACCTGAAGCCGAGCAACGTCCTGCTGGCCGAGGACGGGCCGAAAGTCATCGACTTCGGCATCTCCCGGCCGAAGGACAGTGAGCTGCGAACCGAGACGGGCAAACTGATCGGGACGCCGCCGTTCATGGCGCCCGAGCAGTTCCGCCGACCGCGGGAGGTCGGACCGGCCGCGGACATCTTCGCGCTGGGGTCGGTGATGGTGCACGCGGCGACCGGGCGCGGGCCGTTCGACTCCGACAGCCCGTACGTCGTCGCCTACCAGGTGGTGCACGACGAACCCGACGTGTCCGGGGTCCCGGCGGAACTGACGCCTCTCGTGCTGCGCTGTCTGGCCAAGGATCCCGAGGACCGGCCGACTCCGGACGAGTTGATGCGGGAGCTCCGGTCCGTGGCGGCGACGTACGACACCCAGGCGTTCATTCCGGCGCAGCGGACGGCTCGGACCGCGGAGCCGGCGCCCGTCGTTCACGAGCCCGAGGAACCACGGCCCCGTAAGCGGCCGGGCAAGCGGGTCCTTCTGATCATCGGTGCGGCGCTGGCGGTGGTCGTGTCCGGTGCTGTCGCCGCCACCCAACTGGCGGACAAGCCCGGTCCGTCGCCCCGGGGGACGTCCGGCCCCACCGGTGCGCCCGCGTTCGGCGGCTGGGAGTCGGAGCCCGTGGCCGACGGGGGCGACATGCCCCAGTGCTCGTACGGCGCGCACGCGCTGTTCTGTTCGCAGGCCGGTGCGGTCTTCGCCCTCGACCCGTCGGACGGCCGCCTCCTGTGGCGGAAGCCGGTGCCCGACCAGTCCGCCGGCCGTCCCCCGGTCGTGGCGGGCGGACTCGTCCACGCCTATACGGGCGGCGGCCGGCGCGTGCAGGCACTGGACGCCGGGTCGGGGCGCAAGGCGTGGCAGAAGGACCTGCCCGAACCGGCCCTGCCCGGCTACGCGGGCACCATGGTGCTGCTCACCCGTGCGGACGGCACGGTCACGGGGATGGACGGCGCCTCGGGCGAGTCGACATGGCGCCGTGCCTTCCCGAAGCACCGCGGCGCGTCCTTCGACTCGTTCGGCGAGGCACGGCCGGCCTATGCGACGAGCCGTACGCCCGACGGGTCCCGCACACAGGTCACCGCGATCGACCCGGAGACGGGCGCGGTGCGGTGGGAGGTGCGGCTGGACGGGTCGCTGAAGCCGATCGGCGTCCACGCGGGGGCCGTGTTCTTCCTCGCCCACGACCCGGTGACGGGCGACACCACCGCCCTCGTCCGCCACTCCCCCGGCTCCGGCGCGTCGACCCGGGTCCCGCTGTCCGTTCCGCGCCAGGACGTCCGGGCCACCGTGCGCGGGAACGTCGTCCACCTCCTGGCCCAGGGCGGTGCGCTGGAGGCCGTCGACATGACGGCGCGGAAGCGGCTGTGGCACCTGGAGACGGGGATCGTGCGCGGCTCCGCCCCCGTCTCCGACGGACGGCATGTGTACGTCACCGCGCCCGACGGGCGGCTGCTCGCCGTGGACGCGTCGACGGGGCGGCTGCTCGGGCAGACGGAGCCCCGGCTGGGGAAGGCCGGCACCGTGGCCGCCGCGCTGCCGCAGCCGGTGGTCGCGGACGGGCGCGTCTACGCGTCCGCGCCCGACGGGACGGTGTTCGCCGTGGACGGGCGGCGTCCGGCCGCCTGGTAACGGCGGGGGGCCGCTCCCGCACTGCGGAAGCGGCCCCCGGCGACCGGGTCTCAGCCCAGCTTCGTCACGTCCCGCACCGCGCCCTTGTCCGCGCTGGTGGCCATCGCGGCGTACGCCTTCAGGGCCGCCGAGACCTTGCGGTCGCGGTTCTTCGGGGCGTACCTGCCGCCCAGGGCCTGCTCGCGGCGGGTCAGTTCCGCGTCGTCCACCAGCAGCTCGATCGAGCGGCTCGGGATGTCGATGCGGATGCGGTCGCCGTCCTCGACCAGGGCGATGGTGCCCCCGGAGGCCGCCTCCGGGGAGGCGTGGCCGATGGACAGGCCGGACGTGCCGCCGGAGAAGCGGCCGTCGGTGACCAGGGCGCAGGCCTTTCCGAGGCCGCGGCCCTTCAGGTACGAGGTCGGGTAGAGCATCTCCTGCATGCCGGGGCCGCCCTTGGGGCCCTCGTAGCGGATGACGACGACGTCGCCCTCCTTGACCTGCTGGGTGAGGATCTTCTCGACGGCCTCCTCCTGCGACTCGCAGACGACCGCCGGGCCCTCGAAGGTCCAGATGGACTCGTCGACGCCGGCGGTCTTCACGACGCAGCCGTCGACGGCCAGGTTGCCGCGCAGGACCGCCAGGCCGCCGTCCTTGGAGTAGGCGTGCTCGGCGGAGCGGATGCAGCCGCCCTCGGCGTCCTCGTCCAGGGAGTCCCAGCGCTCGGACTGGGAGAAGGCCTCGGCGGAGCGGACGCAGCCGGGGGCCGCGTGCCACAGCTCCACGGCCTCCTGGGAAGGGGAGCCGCCGCGGATGTCCCAGGTCTTCAGCCAGTCGGTGAGGGACGGGCTGTGCACGGAGTGCACGTCCTCGTTGAGCAGGCCCGCGCGGTGCAGTTCGCCGAGGAGGGCGGGGATGCCGCCGGCACGGTGCACGTCCTCCATGTAGTACGTGCGGTCCTTGGCGACGTTGGGCGCGACCTTGGCGAGGCACGGGACGCGGCGCGAGAGGGCGTCCATCTCGGTGAGGCCGTAGGGGACGCCCGCCTCCTGGGCGGCGGCCAGCAGGTGCAGGATCGTGTTGGTGGAGCCGCCCATCGCGATGTCGAGCGCCATGGCGTTCTCGAAGGCGGCGGCTGTGGCGATGTTGCGGGGCAGGACCGAGTCGTCGTCCTGCTCGTAGTAGCGGCGGGTCAGGTCGAGCACCGTGCGGGCGGCGTTCTCGTAGAGCGCCTTGCGGGCGGTGTGGGTGGCGAGGACCGAGCCGTTGCCGGGCAGGGAGAGTCCGATGGCCTCGGTCAGGCAGTTCATCGAGTTGGCGGTGAACATGCCCGAACAGCTGCCGCAGGTGGGGCAGGCGTTCTCCTCGATGCGGAGGATGTCCGCGTCGGAGATCTTGTCGTTGACCGCCTCCGACATCGCGTCGACCAGGTCCAGGGTGCGGACCGTGCCGTCGACCAGGGTGGCGCGGCCGGACTCCATCGGGCCGCCGGAGACGAAGACGGTCGGGATGTTCAGGCGCAGGGCCGCGTTGAGCATGCCCGGGGTGATCTTGTCGCAGTTGGAGATGCAGATCAGGGCGTCGGCGCAGTGCGCCTCGACCATGTACTCCACGCTGTCCGCGATCAGGTCGCGGGAGGGCAGGGAGTAGAGCATGCCGCCGTGGCCCATGGCGATGCCGTCGTCCACGGCGATCGTGTTGAACTCGCGCGGGATGCCGCCGGCCGCGACGACCGCCTCGCTGACGATCCGGCCGACCGGGGCCAGGTGCGTGTGGCCCGGCACGAACTCCGTGAAGCTGTTGGCGACGGCGATGATCGGCTTCCGCCCGATGTCCGCGCCGGGTACACCGGAGGCGCGCATAAGGGCGCGGGCGCCCGCCATGTTGCGGCCGTGGGTGACTGTGCGGGACCTCAGCTCGGGCATCGTCGCTCGCTCCTTCGGAGAGTTATGACTGTCGTCGAGCGTACGCCGGTCATCCAGAGGGCGGGACAAGGTGTCCGGAATGCGGGATGCGTGTCTCGGCCCGCGCGGGGCGGGTCCCCCGGCGGGGTGTCAGCGCCCGGTGAGGTGCCCCTGCACCACCGGCGCCACCCGCCTGATGATCTGCTCCGCGTCCGCCGAGGCCAGCGGCTCGACCTTGATCACGTACCGGACCATCGCGATCCCGACCAGCTGGGCGGCGGCGAGCTCGGCGCGCAGCTCCGCGTCCTCCACGTCGAGCTGCCCGGCGATCCGGCGCAGCAGCTGGCTGGCGATCAGTCGGCGGAAGACGCCGGCCGCGGTCTCGTTGTTCACGGCGGAACGGACGATCGCGAGCAGCGGGACACGGGTGACCGGGTTCTCCCAGAGCCCGATGATCATGCGTGTCATCCGCTCGCCGACCTCGTCCAGCGGGCCGTCGAGAACCGTGTCCCGCGCGCCGAGCACCGGCGCGAAGGCCACCTCGACGGCGGCTTCGAACACCTGCTCCTTGGTGCCGAAGTAGTGGTGCACCAGCGCGGAGTCGACCCCGGCCGCCTTGGCGATGCCCCGGACGGACGTCTTCTCGTACCCGCGGATCGAGAACTCCTCGCGGGCGGCGTCGAGGATGCGGTCCCGGGTGCCGGCCGATTCCGTACGAGGCGGGCGGCCGCGGCGCCGGGCGGTGCCGTTGCTCCGCGCGGAGGCGGCGGAGGCGACGGAGGAGGCTTCCGGGGCGGCGGAGGCGTCCGGGCCGTCGCCGGCGGTGATGCCGATCATGACCGCGGCACCTTGAGGGCGGAGGTGGAGGCCAGGTGCAGGCGGGTGAACGCCAGCGCCTCGGCCAGATCGGCCTCGCGCTCGGCGCTCGACATGGCCCGCCGGGTGTTGACCTCGATGACGACATGGCCGTCGAAGCCGCTCCGCGCCAGGCCCTCCAGCACCTCGGCGCAGGGCTGGTCGCCGCGGCCGGGCACCAGGTGCTCGTCCTTGGCCGAGCCCTTGCCGTCGGCGAGGTGGACATGCCCGAGGCGGTCGCCCATGCGGTCGATCATCTGAAGGGTGTCGGTGCGGGCGGTCGAGGCGTGGCTGAGGTCGATCGTGAAGTGGCGGTAGTCCTCCTTGGTGACGTCCCAGTCGGGGGCGTACGCCAGCATCTCGCGGTCGCGGTAGCGCCAGGGGTACATGTTCTCGACGGCGAACCGCACGTCGGTCTCGTTCGCCATCCGCCAGATGCCGTCCACGAAGTCACGGGCGTACTGCCGCTGCCAGCGGAAGGGCGGGTGGACGACGACGGTGCTCGCGCCGAGCTTCTCGGCGGCGGACCGGGCGCGCTGGAGCTTGGTCCAGGGGTCGGTGGACCACACGCGCTGCGTGATGAGCAGGCAGGGCGCGTGGACGGCCAGGATGGGGATGCGGTGGTAGTCGCTGAGTCTGCGCAGGGCCTCGATGTCCTGGCTGACCGGGTCGGTCCACACCATGACCTCGACGCCGTCGTACCCGAGGCGCGCGGCGATCTCGAAGGCCGTCGCCGTCGACTCCGGGTAGACGGAGGCCGTCGACAGGGCGACCTTCGCATCCGGGATGCGGACTACGTCCCTTGGTTCTGCCACGAGCCTCAGGTTACGGGGTGGGGTCGGGTGGGTGCGGGGTGCCCGTTCGCCGTTGTGGTGATTGCCATAGCGAGGGCCGCTGTCCCCGGTCTATCCCTGGTCCATGTGATCCAGCCGGCGGAGGATCACGCCCTCCCGCAGGGCCCAGGGGCAGATCTCCAGGCGTTCCACGCCGAACAGGTCCATGGCGCCCTCCGCGACGAGGGCCCCCGCGACCAGCTGGCCCGCGCGGCCGTCGGAGACTCCGGGCAGCTCGGCGCGCTCGGCGGTGGTCATGGCCGCGAGCCTCGGCACCCAGCCCTCCAGGGACTCCCGCTTCAGCTCCCGCTGGACGTACAGGCCCTCGGCGGAGCCGGGAGCTCCGGCGATACGGGCGAGCTGCTTGAAGGTCTTGGAGGTGGCCACCACGTGGTCGGGAGCGCCGAAGCGGCTGAACTCGCCGACCGTGCGGGCTATCTCGGTGCGCACATGGCGGCGCAGCGCGCGTACGTCGTCGGGCTGGGGCGGGTCGCCGGGCAGCCGGGCGGCGGTGAGGCGGCCGGCGCCCAGGGGCAGCGACACCGCGGCGTCGGGCTCCTCGTCCATGCCGTAGGCGATCTCCAGGGAGCCGCCGCCGATGTCGATGACGAGCAGTTTCCCCGCCGACCAGCCGAACCAGCGGCGGGCGGCGAGGAAGGTGAGCCGGGCCTCCTCCTCACCGCTGAGGACCTGGAGCTCGACCCCCGTCTCCTCGCGCACACGCGTGAGCACGTCGTCCGCGTTGCCGGCCTCGCGCACCGCGGAGGTCGCGAACGGCAGCAGTTCCTCGACGCCCTTGTCCTCGGCGGCCTGGAGCGCCTCGTGGACGACCGCGATCAGCCTGTCGACCCCGTCGGGGCCGATGGCCCCCTCGCCGTCGAGGAGCTGGGCGAGGCGCAGTTCCGCCTTGTGCGAGTGCGCGGGCAGCGGGCGCGCGCCCGGGTGCGCGTCCACCACCAGCAGATGCACCGTGTTCGAACCCACGTCGAGGACACCGAGTCTCATGTACGGAACGTTACTGCCCGCCGCGCGGGGCGACGGCTCCTCTGCCGAGGCCGAGCCGGTCCCGGACGCGGTCCCGGGCGACTTACCCTGGACGGGTGCCAAAGACGAAAAAGGCGAAGGACGAAAAGCAGGACAAGAAGGCCAAGAAGGACAAGAAGGCCGGACTGGCCGAGGGTCCTTCGCGGGCGACAGCAGCACCGCAGGCGCCGGGAACGGCGCCGGTGGACGACGAGCGGGGCCTCGACTTCGCCCGCGCGTGGGTGGAGTTCCCGGATCCGGCGGACGACGAGCAGGTCTTCCGCTGCGATCTGACATGGCTGACCTCTCGCTGGAACTGCATCTTCGGCAGCGGCTGCCAGGGCATCCAGGCGGGCCGCGCGGACGACGGCTGCTGCACCCTGGGTGCCCACTTCTCGGACGAGGACGACGAGAAGCGGGTCGCCGAGCATGTGGCGAGGCTCACGCCGGACATCTGGCAGCACCACGCGGAGGGCACGAGGAACGGCTGGGTGTCCGAGGACGAGGACGGCGACCGGCAGACCCGCCCGTTCCAGGGCTCGTGCATCTTCCAGAACCGGCCGGGCTTCGCGGGCGGCATGGGCTGCTCGCTGCACATCCTCGCCCTCAAGGAGGGCCGCGAGCCGCTGGAGACCAAGCCGGACGTGTGCTGGCAGCTGCCGATCCGGCGGACCTACGACTGGATCGACCGGCCCGACGACACGCGCGTGCTCCAGGTGTCGATCGGCGAGTACGACCGCCGTGGCTGGGGGCCGGGCGGCCACGACCTGCACTGGTGGTGCACCTCGGCCACCTCGGCGCACGGCGCCGGGGACCCGGTGTACGTCTCCTACCGCGCGGAGCTGACCGAGCTGATGGGCAAGGCGGGCTACGACCGTCTGGTCGAGCTCTGCGAGGAACGGCTGGCCTCGCAGCTGCCCCTGCTGGCACCCCACCCGGCGGACCCGGCCTGACACCCCCGAGGGGGTGCCTCGTCGATCGGGCCGGATCAGCGAGCTGCGTCCGGCACCGTGTGGCGAGTGAGGACAACTCGACGGGGCGCGGTGCCGGGCGTCGGGAGCCCGGCGTGATCGGCGGGACACCCCCTACGACGTGACCGGGCTCGGGGCGTCGTCGTCGGTGGGTGGGGGCGGGGCCTCCGGGTCGGTCGGGACCGGGCCGGAGGGTGTGGGACCGGAGGGGGTCGGGCCGCCTGTCGTGGGGTCCGGGCCGGGCGAGGACGGCGGGTCGCTCGGTGTGGGTTCCGAGGGCTCCGGCGTGGTGGGCGTCGGCTCCGGGCCGGACGACGACGGAGGGGGGTCGCCCGGGGTGCCGGGGTGGGCGGTGCCCGGACCGCCGGGGTGGCCGGAGGGCGGGCCGCCGCCCGGCGTGGAGGGGGCGGGGCCGTGCCCGTCGATGGTCACGGCCGAACCGGCGGGAGAGATCGCCACGGTCGCGCTCCACGGGCCGGACGGCTCGTGCAGCTGGTCGACGTACACCCTGATCGTCACCGACTCCCCGGGGGCGAGCGTCCCCGACGACCGGCTCAGGTAGAGCCAGGACGCGCCCGTCGACGCGGACCAGCGGACCGGTCCGGCGCCCGTCGCGGTGAGCGTGATCAGCGTGGTGTCGCCGCTGTGGTCGGCCGTGACGCCCATCGCGGCGGCGCCCCTGTGCCCGGCCCCGGTGACGCCGACGACCTCCACGGACACGTCCGACTCGGCGTCCTCGCCGAAGCCGGCCCCGGGCCGGGTGCGGGCGTTGCCGGTGTTCTCGTAGCCGCCCGCTCCCTCGCCGTCGAGGTCGACGGTGCCGCCGTCCTCCCGCGCGGAGGCCGAGCGGCCGTCCTGGGCCTCCCCCACGGGGGTGCCCCGGTAGGCGGCCCACAGGGCGAGCACGGGCGCGGCGACGACGGTGGCGACGACCGTCGTCGTGACGGCACGCGCGCGCAGGCGGTCCCTGCGGGCGACGCGGTCCTTGGGGTCCATCGGGAAGCCGCGCCGGTCGAAGCGGGGCGCGGCGGCACGCGCGCGTGCGTGGTGCGCCAGGGCGGCGTGCAGGGCCGCGCCGGGCGCCTGGAGGACCGGCAGGGCGTCCGGTGTGACGCTGGTGCCGGGCCAGCGGCCCGGGATGGCCCGCTCGGCGGTACGGCGGCAGCGCGGGCAGTCGTCGACGTGCCGGACGAGTTCGCGGCGCAGGGTCGCGCTGAGCACCAGCCTGCGGTCGCCGGTGAGGTGCGCCACACCCGGGCAGGCGCCGGTCTCGACGACGGCGAGCGCCGCGCGGGTGCGTTCCACCTCGCAGGCGGCCGAGGCGAGCAGCTCACGCGCGGCGGGTGGTTCCATGCCGAGCACGGCGGCGACCTCGTGGGCCGCGAGACGGTGGCGCACGGCGAGTTCGAGCGCCTCGCGCTGCTCCGGCGTGGTGCCTGCGGCCTCCGGCCAGGCCAGCTCGGCCAGTTCGCGGCGGCGCCGCTCCCGCACCTCCTCGGCGAGGGCCGGGGCGGTGGCGGGCCGGGGCGGCCGCTGCCGCCCGGAGCGGCCCACGGCGTGGCCGGCCTGACGTTTCTGCTTGGCCTCGGCCAGCTTGCGCAGACACGCCCAGCGGGCCAGCGCGTACAGCCAGGCCCTGCGGTCCCCGGGGTCGCCCGGCGCGTACCGGGCGCGGCGCTCCGCGAGCGCGAGGACGTCGGCCAGGGCGGCGGTCGCCGTGTCGTGGTCGCACAGCACGGACAGGCAGTAGGTGAACAGGCCGTCCAGGTGGGGCTCGTAGCGGGTGGCCGGCCGCTCCGCCAGCGTGCGCGCGGCCCCCCGGTCACGCACTTCCCGGTGCGCCCGGTGTGCTCCGGTCATACGGGTCGAGGTCTGTGGGCCACTGCTCGTCATCCGGCGACCGTAGGCGGCTCGGGTCGGCGCCCACCGGAGCCCTGCGGACTTTTAATCCGTACGGGTGAAACGATCCCTCTATCGAGGACAGGAACCTTTCGCCTTCCCGTGGGCCGCCCTCTCGTGCGGGCTGCCGCCGGGTGCGGCGGTCCCGTTGTCAGAGGGTGCCGTTACCTTGTGCGCATGGCTGCCCGTACCAAGAGCTCCAAGGACCGACCGTCCTACCGCTGCACCGAGTGCGGCTGGCAGACGGCCAAGTGGCTCGGTCGCTGCCCCGAGTGCCAGGCCTGGGGGACGATCGAGGAGTACGGCACGCCCGCGGTGCGTACGACGACGCCCGGCCGGGTCACCACCTCCGCCCTGCCCATCGGCCAGGTCGACGGCCGTCGGGCCACCGCCCGTTCCACCGGGGTGCCCGAGCTGGACCGGGTGCTCGGCGGCGGACTCGTGCCCGGTGCGGTGGTGCTGGTCGCGGGCGAGCCGGGCGTGGGCAAGTCCACACTGCTGCTGGACGTCGCGGCCAAGTCGGCGAGCGAGGAGCACCGCACGCTGTACGTCACCGGGGAGGAGTCGGCCAGCCAGGTCCGGCTGCGGGCCGACCGCATCCACGCCATCGACGACCATCTGTATCTCGCCGCCGAGACGGATCTGGCCGCCGTGCTCGGCCACTTGGACGAGGTGAAGCCGTCCCTGCTGATCCTGGACTCGGTGCAGACGGTGGCGTCCCCGGAGATCGACGGCGCCCCGGGCGGCATGGCCCAGGTGCGCGAGGTGGCGGGCGCCCTGATCCGGGCCTCCAAGGAGCGCGGGATGTCCACGCTCCTCGTGGGCCATGTCACCAAGGACGGCGCGATCGCCGGGCCGCGTCTGCTGGAGCACCTGGTGGACGTCGTCCTGCACTTCGAGGGCGACCGGCACGCGCGTCTGCGGCTGGTGCGCGGCGTCAAGAACCGGTACGGCACCACGGACGAGGTCGGCTGCTTCGAACTGCACGACGAGGGCATTACGGGCCTCGCCGACCCGAGCGGACTTTTCCTGACCCGTCGTGACGAACCGGTCCCGGGTACGTGTCTGACCGTCACCCTGGAGGGCCGCCGCCCCCTGGTCGCCGAAGTGCAGGCGCTCACGGTCGACTCGCAGATCCCCTCCCCCCGGCGCACCACGTCCGGCCTGGAGACCTCACGCGTGTCGATGATGCTCGCGGTGCTGGAACAGCGCGGCCGGATCAGCGCCTTGGGCAAACGGGACATTTACTCCGCGACGGTGGGCGGGGTGAAGCTCTCCGAGCCGGCCGCGGATCTGGCCGTGGCGCTCGCGCTGGCGTCAGCGGCGAGCGACACCCCGCTGCCGAAGAACCTGGTCGCGATCGGCGAGGTCGGCCTCGCGGGCGAGGTGAGACGGGTCACGGGCGTCCAGCGCAGGCTCGCCGAGGCCCACCGTCTGGGCTTCACGCACGCCCTGGTTCCGGGCGATCCGGGCAAGGTCCCGCCGGGCATGAAGGTCCTGGAAGTGGCGGACATGGGGGACGCGCTGCGGGTCCTTCCGCGCTCCCGTCGCCGAGAGGCCCCACGGGACGAGGAGGACCGCCGGTAGACTTTGCCCAGGTCTCGCCCGTCCGTACGAACCGAGTGTGCGAAACGAGGGCGCCCCAGAACCTGCGACCGGAGGAGTGCAGTGGCAGCCAACGACCGGGCAGCAGCTCCCGGAAAGTCCGGTGGGAGTGCCGGTTCCGATGGCCTGATGCGCGCCTCGCTGAGCGCCGTGGCACCCGGTACCGCCCTGCGTGACGGCCTGGAGCGCGTGCTCCGCGGCAACACCGGCGGTCTCATCGTGCTCGGTTCCGACAAGACGGTCGAGGCGCTGTGCAGCGGCGGCTTCGTGCTGGACGTCGAGTTCACCGCGACCCGGCTGCGCGAGCTGTGCAAGCTGGACGGCGGCATCGTGCTGTCGTCCGACCTGTCCAAGATCCTTCGGGCGGGCGTCCAGCTGGTGCCGGACCCGACCATCCCCACCGAGGAGACCGGCACCCGGCACCGCACCGCCGACCGGGTCTCCAAGCAGGTCGGCTTCCCCGTGGTCTCGGTCTCCCAGTCGATGCGCCTGATCGCGCTGTACGTCGACGGCCACCGCCGGGTCCTGGAGGACTCGGCCGCGATCCTGTCCCGCGCCAACCAGGCGCTCGCCACCCTGGAGCGCTACAAGCTCCGCCTCGACGAGGTCGCCGGCACGCTGTCGGCGCTGGAGATCGAGGACCTGGTGACCGTGCGGGACGTCTCGGCGGTCGCGCAGCGGCTGGAGATGGTGCGCCGCATCGCCACCGAAATCGCCGAATACGTGGTCGAACTGGGCACCGACGGCCGTCTTCTCGCGCTCCAGCTGGACGAGTTGATCGCGGGCGTGGAGCCCGAGCGCGAGCTGGTCGTGCGGGACTACGTCCCCGAGCCCACCGCCAAGCGCTCCCGCACGGTCGACGAGGCCCTGCACGAGCTGGACGCGCTCACCCACGCGGAGCTGCTGGAGCTGCCGACGGTGGCGCGTGCGCTGGGCTACACGGGGTCGCCGGAGACGCTGGACTCCGCGGTGTCTCCGCGTGGGTTCCGGCTGCTGGCGAAGGTGCCGCGGCTGCCGGGGGCGATCATCGATCGGCTGGTGGAGCACTTCGGGGGGTTGCAGAAGCTGCTGGCCGCGAGTGTTGACGATCTCCAGACCGTGGACGGGGTGGGGGAGGCTCGGGCGCGGAGTGTGCGCGAAGGGCTTTCGCGGCTGGCGGAGAGCTCGATTCTCGAGCGGTACGTCTGAGGACGGCCGTAGCTGCGGGCAGTCGTGCCTCCCCCAGGGCCTCAAGGGCCTGGGAGGTACCCCCAGGGCGGCACGGGTGGGCGCAGCGGCGCACCCCGCAAGCGCGGGTGAGCGAACCCGCAGCTGGGTCAGTCGGCCTTCAGGACGAAGGATGCCCGTACCTGCTCGAAGCCCGGGGCCTTCGCCTCCACCAGGTACGTTCCCGCGCCCGCGGTTCCCGCCTTCGGCGTCGCGCACTCCGGCGCGCTCGGCTTGCGGTCCCACTTCACCGTGTAGGTGATGCTCTCTCCCGCGGGCACCCGGAACACCAGACTCCGCGCGCCCTTCGGGCAGTCGTCCGATGCCCAGTACACCTCGTCGCCGTCGGCCGGAGCGATCGTCAACACCGCGTTGCCCGGCCCGAGATCGACCTTGCAGTCACCGCCGGAGACGTTGCGGGCGGTCAGCAGAAGCGTGGGCGTCTGCCCGGGCTCATAGGTGTTGCGGTCGCTGCGCAGGCTGAACTTGACCGCGCTCGCGGTGCAGTTGGGCAGTCCGGACCCGGATCCCGCCGGCAGCGCGTCACCCGCGCCGACCCCCGCCGACGTACCGCCCTCGGAGCCGCCGCCCGCGCTGCCCCCGTCGCCACCACCGGAGTCCGCCGGATCGCCGTTGGCCCCGTCGTCACCGGACCCGGAGGACGCGCCTCCGGAACCGCCCGAACCGCCGGACCCGTCGTCCTCCGACTCGTCGCGTCCGCCCGGCGCCTGACTGATCGCCGGCCCGGAACTCGACGGTCCGGGAGTGATGGAGGGCGCGGGATTCTTGCCGTTGGCACCGTTGTCGCCGCCGTCGCCGCCCCCGCCGCCCGAGAGGACGATCCAGGTGATCAACAACGCCAACAAGGCCAGCACGGACAGCAGTACGGCCCTCCGACGCCAGTAGATGGAGGAGGGAAGCGGCCCGACCGGATTGCGCAGAGATCCCACGGCGCAAACTGTACGAGAGATCGGCGCGTTCGCTTGTCCCACCCGCCGCTCCGGCACCAACTTTTCCGGATCATCATCCCGGTAATCGCCGTTCCACCCCTGTCTTTCGTCAGGTACGGCATACGACGATCGCGGGGTGTGACCGAATCCGCGCCTCACCTACCGTCCGTGACCATGGACTTCGTGGACAGCGGGCTCTACCGCGACATCACCGACTACGCGCACGACACCCCCGCATGGGTGCGACACACGGCCGAGATCGGGACGGAGGCCGGACTGCTGGTGTTCGTCGCGCTGTTCGTGGCCGGCTGGTGGCGGGCCCGGCACTCCGACACCCGCGCGTTCGCGATAGCGGTCCTTGCACCTCTGGCCACGGCCGTGGCGTATGTGTGCAGTGAGGTGCTCAAGTCCGTTGTGACGGAGGAGCGTCCGTGCCGCGCGGTCACCGGCGTCGCGCCGTCGCTGGCGGAGTGCCCGCCGCACGGCGACTGGTCGTTCCCGAGCAACCACGCCACCATCGCGGGCGCCTCGGCCCTCGCCCTGGTCCTGGTCCGGCGCGCGCTCCTCTGGCTGACGGCCCCGCTGGCCCTGCTCATGGCGTTCTCCCGGGTGTTCGTGGGCGTGCACTACCCGCACGACGTGGCCGTGGGGCTGCTGCTCGGCGCGGTCGTCGCCTTCGCCGTCGTACGGTCGGCCACGCGGCCGGCGGTCCGGCTCGTGGAGACCGTGCGTGCCTCGTCGGCGCCCACCGCGCGGTGGATCACCGGGCCCGGACCGCGTTCCGTCACCCGGCCCCTGCCGCCGTACGCCACGCACCGGCGCCGCTGAACCGGCTCAGGGCGCCACCAGGCCCGCCTCGTGGGCGACGATCGCCGCCTGTACGCGATTGCGTACGCCGAGCCGGTCGAGGACCGCGCTGACATACGCCTTCACGGTGCCCTCGACGAGATGCAGCCGGGCGGCGATCTCCGGGTTGGAGAGTCCGGCCCCGACCAGGCCGAGGACCTCGCGTTCGCGCGGGCTCAGCACCGCCACGCGCGCCCGCGCCTCGGCCTCGCGGGCGAGCCGGCCGCCGCCGTCGGAGCCGCCGAGACCTTCGATGACGTACCGGGCCACCGTGGGCGACAGGAAGGCCGCACCGCGCGCCACCGCCCTGACGCCCGCGATGAGTTCGTACGGGTCACCGGACTTCAGCAGGAAGCCGGTGGCGCCGCCGCCCAGGGCGCGGGCCACGTAGGCGCGTTCGGAGAACGTGGTGAGCATGGCGACGGCCGTGCCGGGGACGGTGCGGGCGATCTCCTCGGCCGCCGCGAGCCCGTCCAGGCGGGGCATGCGGATGTCGAGCAGCGCCACGTCGGGGCGGTGCGCCCGGGCCAGCTCCACGGCCTCGCGGCCGTCGCCCGCCTCGGCGACCACCTCCGTCTCCCCGCTGCTCCCCAGGATGGCGCGCACTCCGGCGCGCACCATCGCCTCGTCGTCGGCCAGCAGGACCCTGATCACGGTGCGAACTCCTCGTATTCGGCCCGCCCCGCGCCGGAGGTGCCGACGCGCGGGATCACGTTCTTGGCGGCCAGGCGGCCCTGGTCGTCGAAGCAGAGCCGGAAGTGGTCGACGGAGACGAAGAGCTCGCCGCTCGCGCGGTAGTAGCGGCAGTCGGTGCCCTCGGGCGGTGCGGGCGCGCGCTCCGTCGGCGGGTCCTGGATGTGCCGGTCCGGCAGCACCTTCTCGACCTCCGTGACCGGTGCGCCCGGGCGCAGGCCGGCGTAGGCGGCGGGCTCCAGCACCGAGTGCGTCTCGGTGTACGCGTACCAGCCGACGGCCGAGCCGACCAGGACGACGCCCGCGCCGGCGGCGGCACCGAGACCGGCCACGGCACGGCGGCGGGCGCGGGTGAAGGGGGCGGAGGCGGGACGGGGCGGCCGGACCGCCGTGGCCGCCTGCGCGGGGACGTACGCCCGGACGCGGAACCCGTCGGCGTGCGGGCCCGCCTCGAAGGTGCCGCCGACGCCGGTGACGGCGGCGCGCAGTCCGAGCAGTCCCGAACCGCCTCCGGGTGCCGGGGAACTCTCCTCGGCGGGCCGTCCGTTGGTGACGGTGACGGTCGCTCCCCGTACGTCGTCCCCCGTCACCGCCACGACGACGGGCGCGCCCGGGGCGTGCCGTGCCGCGTTGGTCAGCGCCTCCCTGGTCACCCGGTGCAGCAGCCGCTCGGCGACCCCGCCGGGCTCCACGACCGTGCCGCGTCCGCCGGGCTCCCAGCGCACCGGCAGCCCCGACTCGGCCGCGCGGGCGACGAGTTGCTCGACGTTCTCGCCGGCCGGGGCGAGCGGCACGGGTTCGTCGTCGTCCTCCCGCAGGACGCCGATGATGCGGTGCAGCCGGTCCGTGGCGTCGGCGGCCGCCGCGCGCAGGTCGGCCGCGGCGGCCCGGTGGTGGCCGGGAAGGTCGGGGGCGACCTGGAGGGCGCCCGCGCGCAGGGCGATCAGGCTCAGCTCGTGGCCCAGGGAGTCGTGCATGTCCTGGGCGATCCTGGCCCGCTCGCGCAGCCGGGCGCGTTCCTCGGTGAGCCGCTGCTCCTCCTCCAGGCGGGCCGCGCGCAGCCAGCCCGCGGCGGTGAGGGCGCGGCTCTGCCGCCAGTAGCGCCCGCCCAGCCAGGGGAAGACGCAGCCGAAGAGGAGGGTGCCGGTCAGGACCAGCCACTCGGGGACCGGGTCGACCCCGGTGAGCGCGATCCGCGCGGTGCCGGCGCAGCCGACGGCGACGAAACATAGTGCTGCGGGGATGGTGCGGCCCGCCCGCAGCCCGAGCAGCAGCGCGAACACGCCGAGCGCCGGGCCGTAGGAGACGCTGAACAGCGCGGGGGTGAAGGCCAGGCCCAGCGCGGCCGTCAGCCCGAAGGCGGCCAGGGGCCGGCGCCGGGACACGGCGGTGGCGACGGCGAGCAGGACCGGTCCGGCCAGGTACTGCCAGAGGGCGCGCGGTTCGTTCAGCCCGAGCCGGTCCGCGGTGAGCGCCGGGGCGGCGAGGGCCACCCAGAGCAGGCAGCCCTTGGCGAGCGCGGCGGGACGAGCACGTTTCATACCGCCGACGCTACAAGCGGACGCGGGTGTGCCACTGCTGTCGATCGTCAGGTATCCGCGGCGCCTTCCCCCGCTCCCCACCGTGGCGCTCCCCCCGTAGGCGGGTCCCGGCGTGGGAGGATCGGAGGGTCATGACTGCTCCCACCAAACCGCCGTACGGCGGCACCGCCGATTCCGCGTCCGAGCGTGCTCCCGGTGAGACGCTGCACTCCCCCGTCATCGACTGGTTCGACGAGCACGCCCGGGACCTGCCGTGGCGGCGCCCGGAGGCCGGCGCGTGGGGAGTGATGGTCAGTGAGTTCATGTTGCAGCAGACCCCGGTGAACCGGGTGCTGCCCGTCTACGAGCAGTGGCTGGCGCGCTGGCCGCGCCCCGCCGACCTCGCCGCGGAGGCGCCCGGCGAGGCCGTGCGCGCCTGGGGCCGGCTCGGCTACCCGCGGCGTGCGCTGCGGCTGCACGGCGCCGCGGTCGCCATAACGGAGCGGCACGGCGGCGACGTACCGGCGGACCACGGCCAGCTGCTGGCGCTGCCCGGCATCGGCGAGTACACGGCCGCGGCGGTCGCGTCGTTCGCGTACGGGCAGCGGCACGCGGTGCTGGACACCAACGTGCGCCGGGTGTTCGCCCGCGCGGTCACCGGTGCGCAGTACCCGCCGAACGCCACCACCGCCGCGGAGCGCCGGCTCGCCCGCGCGCTGCTGCCGGAGGACGCGGCGACCGCCGCGCGGTGGGCCGCCGCCTCCATGGAGCTGGGCGCGCTGGTGTGCACGGCGAAGAACGAGACCTGTCAGCGCTGCCCGATCGCCGCTCAGTGCGCCTGGCGGCTGGCGGGCAAGCCGGCCCACGACGGTCCGCCGCGCCGGGGTCAGACGTACGCGGGCACGGACCGTCAGGTCCGCGGGCGGCTGCTGGCCGTGCTGCGCGAGGCGCACGCTCCGGTGCCGCAGGCCGTGCTGGACCGGGTGTGGCACGAGCCGGTGCAGCGTGCCCGCGCCCTGGACGGTCTGGTCTCCGACGGTCTGGTGGAGCCGCTGCCGGGCGGTCTGTACCGGCTGCCGCTGACCTGACCGGGACACCACCGGTGCACACACGTCACATCGGCGCGGCCGGTCATACCACCCGATAACCTGCTCGATCGGTCGCCCGCTTCACCCCGTTCCTCCTTCCGTTACACAACCGACGGACAGCCGAGCGCTGCCCGCAGGGTTCCTCGGACAGTGCCGTGACAACGCCTCCGTACCTTCGATCACGTGCCCGACGGGGCACGAGGTCAACGGATCACAGGCAGTGCGACCGGCCCGCACGGGCGGGCCGGAACGGGGAGCGGGAGGCGGTCCACCATGGCGCAGGACATGGCGCGTGACATGGCGCAGGGCGAGGTGCTCGAGTTCGAGGAGTACGTCCGCACCCGGCAGGACGCGCTGCTGCGCAGCGCCCGTCGCCTGGTCCCGGACCCCGTCGACGCCCAGGACCTGCTCCAGACCGCGCTGGTCCGGACGTACGGCCGCTGGGAGACCATCGAGGACAAGCGGCTGGCCGACGCCTATCTGCGCCGGGTCATGATCAATACGCGGACGGAGTGGTGGCGGGCCCGCAAGCTGGAGGAGGTGCCCACCGAGCAGCTCCCGGACGCCTGTGTGGACGACTCCACCGAGCAGCACGCGGACCGGGCGCTGCTGATGGACGTCCTGAAGGTCCTCGCCCCGAAGCAGCGCAGTGTCGTGGTGCTGCGACACTGGGAGCAGATGTCCACGGACGAGACGGCCGCCGCCCTCGGTATGTCGGCCGGAACGGTCAAGAGCACGCTGCACCGGGCGCTCGCCCGGCTCCGCGAGGAGCTGGAGGCGCGCGATCTGGACGCACGCGCGCTGGAGCGTGAGGAGCGGGAGCGTTGCGCGGCCTGACCGGCGCGGGGCCCAGCCGGGCCTGGGCCACCGTCCGGGCGGTGAGCACGGCGACGGCCGTGCTCACCGCCGTCGTTCTGTTCGTCGCCGGGTGCGGCACGGGCGGCACCGGCGCCCGGGACGAGGGTCCGGCCCGCGCGGACTCCGTGGCGAGCGCCCCCGCCGCGGCGTCGGTCGAGCCCTCGCGGACCCCCGACCGGGTGGACGCGGTGCGGCTGGTCAAGGCCGATCCGGCGGTCTCGGCGGAGGTCAAGCGGGAGCTTCAGCCGTGCGTCGCCGACGAGTACCCCGTCGACGTGAGCTACGGCAGCCTCACCGGAGGGTCCGTCGACGACGTCGTGGTCAACGTGCTGACCTGCGGGGACGCGGTGGGCGTCGGCTCGTACGTGTACCGGGAGCAGGGCGGCGCGTATGTGAACGTGTTCTCGGCCGAGGAGCCCCCGGTGTACGCGGAGATCGACCGCGGGGACCTGGTGGTGACCAAGCAGGTGTACGACCGGGGCGACCCGGTGTCGAGTCCGTCCGGCGAGAACGTGATCACGTACCGCTGGGGGGCGGGCCGGTTCACCGAGAAGTACCGCACGCACAACGACTACGGGAAGGTGGCCGGCGCGGAGCCGTCACCGATGCCCGACAGCTGAGACATGGCTCACCGCGTGAACCGCAGGGGCCGTCCGGACCGATGAACGGATGAACCCACCGTCCGGTCCCCGCGTCCGTGGGGTGGACCGGGAAACGCACGCGCGCACCGAACCGAGATCGTACGAGGACTGAGAGCACCGGGATGGCAGACCAGACCCACGTCCTGTTCGTCGAGGACGACGACGTCATCCGCGAGGCCACCCAGCTCGCCCTGGAGCGGGACGGCTTCGTGGTCACCGCGATGCCCGACGGGCTGTCGGGCCTGGAGGCGTTCCGCGCGGACCGCCCCGACATCGCGCTGCTCGACGTGATGGTTCCCGGGCTCGACGGGGTGAGCCTGTGCCGGCGCATCCGGGACGAGTCGACGGTGCCGGTGATCATGCTGTCGGCGCGGGCCGACTCCATCGACGTGGTGCTGGGCCTGGAGGCGGGCGCCGACGACTATGTGACCAAGCCGTTCGACGGCGCCGTCCTGGTGGCCCGGATCCGCGCGGTGCTGCGCCGCTTCGGGCGCGCGGGCGGCGGAAGACAGGAGCAGGACGCGCGGGACGACGGGGGCATGCTGGCCTTCGGCGAGCTGGAGATCGACACCGGCGGCATGGAGGTGCGCCGGGCCGGGCGGCCCGTGGCGCTGACGCCGACCGAGATGCGGCTGCTGCTGGAGTTCTCGGCGGCGCCGGGCACCGTGCTCTCCCGCGACAAGCTCCTCGAACGGGTGTGGGAGTACGGCTGGGGCGGGGACACCCGGGTCGTCGACGTCCATGTGCAGCGGCTGCGGACGAAGATCGGCCAGGACCGTATCGAGACGGTCCGCGGCTTCGGCTACAAGCTGAAGGCCTGAGCGGGCCGATGCGCGGGTATTTCCGGCGCCTGGTGGCGGCCTGCCTCGACCGGGTGGGCATAGGTACGGGTCTGCGGTGGAAGCTCAGCGCGGCCATCGCGCTGGTCGGGGCGCTGGTGGCGGTCGCGCTGAGCCTGGTCGTGCACAACGCGGCGCGGGTGTCGATGCTGGACAACGCGCGCGACCTGGCGGACGAGCGCGTCATGATCGCCCAGCGCAACTACGAGCTGTCCGGGCGGCTGAACTTCCCCAACACCAAGATCGACGACCCGGAGCTCCCGAAGGAGCTGCGGGAGAAGGTCGAGGAGGGCCGGCGGGCGACCTATGTGGCCGACCGGCCGGGCGGGGCGCCGGACATCTGGGCGGCCGTGCCGCTGAAGAACGGTCATGTGATGTCGCTGCACTCCGGTTTCACGGACCGCAGCTCGGACATCCTCAAGGACCTCGACCAGGCCCTGGTGATCGGCTCCATCGCGGTCGTGCTGGGCGGCAGCGCGCTCGGTGTGCTCATCGGCGGGCATCTGTCGCGGCGGCTGCGGAAGGCGGCCACGGCCGCCAACCGGGTCGCGAAGGGCGAGACGGACGTCCGGGTGCGCGAGGAGATCGGCGGGGTGGTGCGGGACGAGACCGACGACCTGGCCAGCGCCGTGGACGCCATGGCGGACGCGCTGCGGCAGCGGCTGGAGGCCGAGCGCCGGGTCACCGCGGACATCGCGCACGAGCTGCGCACCCCCGTCACCGGTCTGCTCACCGCCGCCGAGCTGCTGCCGCCGGGCCGGCCGACCGAGCTGGTGCTGGACCGGGCCAAGGCGATGCGCACCCTCGTCGAGGACGTCCTGGAGGTGGCCCGGCTGGACAGCGCCTCCGAGCGGGCGGAACTCCAGGACATCCTGCTCGGCGAGTTCGTCGCCCGGCGGGTGTCCGCCAAGGACCCGGACGTCACCGTGCGCGTGGTGCACGAGTCGGAGGTGACCACCGACCCCCGGCGCCTGGAGCGGGTGCTGCTCAACCTGCTCGCCAACGCCGCCCGGCACGGCAGGCCGCCCATCGAGGTCACCGTCGAGGGCCGGGTCATCCGGGTCCGCGACCACGGGCCCGGCTTCCCCGAGGCGCTGCTCGCCGAGGGGCCGAGCCGCTTCCGCACCGGCAGCGCGGACCGGGCCGGCCGCGGTCACGGGCTGGGCCTGACCATCGCGGCGGGGCAGGCCCGGGTGCTGGGCGCGCGGCTGACCTTCCGCAACGTACGTCCGCCGGGGGCGCCGGACGACGCGCCGGCGGAGGGAGCCGTCGCGGTGCTGTGGCTGCCCGAGCACGCGCCGACGAACACCGGGAGTTATCCCGTACTGGCGCAGTAGCGGGGGCGCCTCAGCAGGACCAGTCCTTGTCCATGTCGAGGCCGCCCTCGCGGGGCTGGGTGAAGGAGAACCAGTTGCCGGAGTCGTCGCGGAACAGCGCCTCGGTGCCGTACGGGCGCTCCTGCGGCTCCTGGATGAACTCGACCCCGCGGTCCTTGAGCTTGGCGTAGTCCCCGTGGATGTCGTCGGTGGTCAGCACGCCGGGGCCGAGCGCTCCCTTGGCCACCAGCTTCTTGATCATCTCGGCGGACTCGGGGTCCATGCCCGCGCCGGGCACCATGAGGGTCAGCTCGACGTCGGGCTGCTCCGGCGAGCCGACGGTGAGCCAGCGCATGCCGCCCTCACCCAGGGTCATGTCGGTGCGGACCTCCAGGCCCAGCTTCTCGGTGTAGAACTGCTTCGCCCGGTCCTGGTCGAGGACCCAGACGGTGGTGATGGCGAGACCCTTGATCATGGCGTACTCCTGTGTCGCGGCCGTTCGGGAACTGCCCTGTCACCGTAGGCAGCGCCGCCGTCAGTCCGCTTCTCCGGAATTGCGTCGTGCCTGCGCCCTGCCCGGCCCGGGCCGGTATCCGCCGAGCCAGTGCATGGCGTAGCAGCCCGGGATCAGGGCGGCGCCGCGGCCCACGTGCTTCGCGCGGTACTCGCTGGGGGTGAGGCCGGTCCAGGTCTTGAACCGGGCCGAGAACGTGCCCAGACTGCTGAAGCCGACCAGGTGGCAGATCTCCGTCACCGACAGATTGGCGGTGCGCAGCAGGTCCTCGGCGCGCTCGATCCGGCGGTGGGTGAGGTACTGGCCGGGCGTCTCGCCGTAGGCCTCCCGGAAGGCGCGTATGAAGTGGTAGCGCGAATACCCGGCGTGCGCGGCGACCGCGGCCAGGTCGAGGTCCGGGTCGGCCCAGTCCCGGTCCATCGCGTCCTTGGCCAGCCTCAGCTGCCGCGCCTTGTCCATGCGATCGATGGTGGCACGGGGGTCCGACATCGGGCCGCGCATGCGGAAGCCCCCGGCGGCGGGTGTGCCTCCGGGGGCCTTCGGACCGCTGGGCGTGTCCGCGATTCGCGTCGTCCGCCCGGAGGACGGGCCTCACGGCGTCCGGTGCGTGCTCCGGGGTCCCCCGGCCGAAGGCTGGGGGGGTGCCGGGGGACGTCCGCGGTCGTACTCGAGTGTCCGTCCGGTGCGGCGGGAGGGCGTACCGGGCGCGCGGGGCGGGCGCGACCTCGCGGGCACCCCGGGCCGTCAGACGGGTTCCGTCACCGCCGCGGCGGCCGGGGTGCCGTCGCCGGTGTCCTTCTTGTCGGGGGCCGCGCCCTTCAGCGGGACCTCCTTCACGAACACGGCCGCCGCCAGCGCGAGCACCGCGACCACCGCGCCGAGGAGGAACGCCGAGTGGGTGCCCGAGGACACCGCGAACTGGTACGCCTCGCGGGCCGCCTCCGGCAGCTTCGCCAGGCGCGCCGCGTCCAGCTGGGCGGACTGCTCGGTCACCTGGGAGCCCAGCGCGCCGGCCCGCTCGGCCATGACGTCCTGGACGCGGTTGTTGAACAGCGCGCCCATGATCGCGACACCGAAGGAGGCGCCGAGGGTGCGGAAGAGGGTGGCGGACGAGGACGCCACGCCCATGTCCTTCATCTCGACGCTGTTCTGCGCGACCAGCATGGTGATCTGCATCAGACAGCCCATGCCGAGACCGACCACGGCCATGAAGACCCCGGAGGTGAGGCGGGAGGTCCCGGTGTCCATCGTGGACAGCAGATACAGGCCGACGATCATCAGCGCGCCGCCGAGGACGGGGAAGATCTTGTACCGGCCGGTGTCGGTGGTCACGCGGCCCGCGACCATCGAGGTCACCAGCATCGCGCCGAGCATCGGCAGGAGCAGCAGACCGGAGTTGGTGGCGGAGGCGCCCTGGACGGCCTGCTGGTACAGCGGCAGGAAGAGGGTCGCGCCGAACATCACGAAGCCGGTGATGAAGCCGATCACGGACATCAGCGTGAAGTTGCGGCTGCGGAAGATGTGCAGCGGCAGCACCGGCTCGGCGGCCCTGGTCTGCCAGAACACGAAGCCGACGAGCGAGGCGACACCGAGGCCGATCAGCTCCATGATCCGCGCGGAGGTCCAGGCGTACTCCGTGCCGCCCCAGGTGGTGACCAGCACGACGGCGGTGATGCCCACGGTCAGCAGCGCGACCCCGAGGTAGTCGATGCCGGCCTTGGCCCGCTTCTTCGGCAGGTGCAGTACGGCGGCGACGGCGGCCAGCGCGATCGCGCCGAGCGGCAGGTTGATGTAGAAGGCCCAGCGCCAGCCCCAGTTGTCGGTGATGGTGCCGCCCACCAGGGGCCCGCCGATCATCGCCAGCGCCATGACGGCGGCCATCATGCCCTGGTACCTGCCGCGCTCCCGGGGCGGGATGAGGTCACCGATGATCGCCATGACGCCGACCATGAGACCGCCGGCACCCAGGCCCTGGATGGCCCGGAAGCCGATCAGCTCGCCCATGGTCTGGGCCATGCCGCTGAGCGCGGAGCCGATCAGGAAGATCACGATGGACGTCATGAACGTGGTCTTGCGCCCGTACATGTCGCCGAGCTTGCCCCAGACCGGGGTGGCCGCCGCGGTCGCCAGGGTGTAGGCGGTGACCACCCAGGACAGGTGCTCCAGACCGCCCAGCTCGCCCACGATCGTCGGCATCGCCGTGCCGATGATCATGTTGTCGAGCATCGCGAGCATCATCGCGATCATGAGGGCGAGCAGGACGACCCGCACGCTCCTCGGCTGTTTGCCGGTGCCCGCGTCCGTCTCCACGGCACCCGGCGCTGGTGTGTCCGCCATGATTTCCTTCTCCCCCGGCCACGAGTGCGTGACCACTGCTACTTACTTGCCGCCCGGCTAGTTAACTACACTGGGGAAAATAGCCGCGTAACTAGCCGGGCGTCAAGTAAGTTTTCGTCAAGAGGGGTCGAGTAGGAGGATGGGCGGCACCATGGACGGCACCAAACAGCGGCGCCGCGGGAACACCCGCCAGCGCATCCAGGACGTGGCGCTCGAACTCTTCGCCGAGCAGGGCTACGAGAAGACCTCACTGCGCGAGATCGCCGAGCGCCTGGACGTCACCAAGGCGGCGTTGTACTACCACTTCAAGACCAAGGAAGAGATCCTCGTCGGCATCTTCGAGGACCTCTCGCGGCCGCTGGAGGAGCTGATCGAGTGGGGGCGGCGACAGCCGCACTCGCTGGAGACCAAGCAGGAGATCATCCGCCGGTACAGCGAGGCGCTGATGGGCGCGGCCCCGCTCTTCCGCTTCATGCAGGAGAACCAGGCGACGGTCCGCGAGCTGCGCATCGGCGAGATGTTCAAGACCCGCATGCTCGGGCTGCGGGACATCCTCATGGACCCGGACGCCGATCTGGTCGACCAGGTGCGCTGCCTCAGCGCCCTGTTCACCATGCACGCGGGGATGCACATCCTCCAGGACGTCGAAAGCGACCCCGAGGAGAGGCGCAAGGCCGTCCTCGAGGTCGCCACCGATCTGATCACCCAGGCCCACCGGGGGTCCCGGGGCGCCTAGGCGTTTGTCCGCACGCCGGTCAGACGGTCACGCCCTGGGCGCGCAGGAACTTGACCGGGTCGACGGCGGAGCCGTAGTTCGGGGTGGTGCGGATCTCGAAGTGCAGGTGCGGGCCGCTGGAGTTGCCGGTGTTGCCGGACAGGGCGACCTTCTGGCCGGTCTTGACGACCTGGCCGATCTTCACGTTGACCTGCGAGAGGTGGGCGTACTGGGAGTACGTGCCGTTGCCGTGCTTGATGACGACGGCGTTGCCGTACGCCGGGCCGTCGCCGGCGCCGTTGCCGCCGGCCTTGACGACGGTGCCGCCGTGCACGGCCATCACCGGGGTGCCGGTCGGGACGGCGTAGTCCTGGCCGGAGTGCTTGGACGCCCACATGCCGCCGTTCTGGGCGAAGCTCGCGGACAGCTTGTAGCTCTTCACCGGGTCGATCCACGACACGGCCTTCTTCTTGGCGGCGGCCTGAGCCGCCTTCTTGGCCTGGGCGGCCTTCTCGGCCGCGGCCTTCTTCGCCTGGGCGGCCTTCTCGGCCTTGGCGGCCTGGGCCTTCGCGGCCTTCGCCTGAGCGGCGGCCTGCGCCTCGACTGCACTGGCGGCACCGGATGCGGCCGTGGTGTCGGCGGCGGCGACCGCGACCCCGGCTCCCAGGACGACCGTGGTGCCCAGGCCGGCGGCCAGGACGGCCGCGCGGGTGCGGGTCAGGGACGTACGGGGGAGACGGGACGTGACGCGCTGGGACATCTCAACCTCATCAGGAAGGGGACAGAGGAAAACCACCCGGCGAACAGGTCCGCGCCTCGGTGGCGATTCCTTGGTAGCCCCTCCGGTCATAACGGCGCAAAGGTGTGACCTACGACGAAAGGCCGTAGGTATGCACTGAGATGCACGTCTCTTGACACAACCCTCTTAGGGGATGAAACCCCCCATTTAGAGCTGATCGATCAGATCGTGAGGGTAAATGTCCGTTTTGCGAAATAGGTTTATCCACTATTCCGTCTAGTACCGGACAAAGCGCCTGTGCGGCATGTCACCGGCGGCCGGGTTCGGCCATTCCATAAATGTGGCGCGGGCCTCTATGCGCCTACCGTCCGGTAACCCTACGGTTCTCCTCGCGTCACCCTCGCAGACGAACATGCACACGACACGTTGGCAGCGTTACGGACGTGAGAGGACCCCCCACCACTATGAGAAGCCGACGCTCCTGGCTGAGCCGCGCATCGGTCACCGCCGTCTCCGCGGCCGCCCTGGTGGCCCTGGCCGCACCGGCCGAAGCCGCGGACAGCTCCGCCCCTTCCACCACGTCGGTGGCGGCCGCCGCCGCGGCCGACGTCGACTACGACACCTGGCAGCGCGACTGCCAGGCGGTCATGGACCAGGCACTGCCCTATCTGAAGCAGCGGATCGGGGACACCGCGCCGGGCGAGAAGCAGGCGATCGTCCTCGACATCGACAACACCGCGCTGGAGACCGACTTCGGCTTCAGCTTCCCGCAGCCGGCCAACGAGCCGGTCCTGGAGGTCGCCGAGTACGCCCAGGACCACGGCGTCGCCGTGTTCTTCGTGACCGCCCGCCCGGGCATCATCCACGCGCCCACCGAGTGGAACCTCGACCACGCCGGCTACGAGTCCTCCGGCCTGTACGTCCGCGGCTTCTTCGACCTGTTCAGGAACGTCGCCGAGTACAAGACGGCCCAGCGCGTCGACATCGAGAAGAAGGGCTACACGATCATCGCCAACATCGGCAACAGCGCGACCGACCTGTCGGGCGGCCACGCCGAGAAGACGTTCAAGCTGCCGGACTACGACGGCCAGCTGTCCTGAAGCACGCATGCCGAAGGGGCCGGTGCCTTTCGGGCACCGGCCCCTTCGGGTCGCCGTGGGCGCTTACGCGTCCTTGCTCAGGTTCGGACCGGCACCGCCGGCCGCCTGCTCGATCGGCGGGACGTCGGGCAGGGCCGACTTCTCCTCACCGCGGAAGGTGAAGGTCTGGGACTCGCCCTCGCCCTCGGTGTCCACGACCACGATGTGACCGGGACGCAGCTCGCCGAAGAGGATCTTCTCCGACAGCGAGTCCTCGATCTCCCGCTGGATGGTCCGGCGCAGCGGCCGGGCGCCCAGCACGGGGTCGTAGCCCTTCTTGGACAGCAGTTCCTTGGCGGACTGGGAGAGCTCGATGCCCATGTCCCGGTCCTTCAGGCGCTCGTCCACCTTGCCGATCATCAGGTCGACGATCCGCAGGATGTCGTCCTGGCTGAGCTGCGGGAAGACGACCACGTCGTCGACGCGGTTGAGGAACTCGGGCCGGAAGTGCTGCTTGAGCTCGTCCTGGACCTTGTTCTTCATGCGCTCGTAGTTGGTCTTCGTGTCACCCGCGGCGGCGAAGCCGAGGTTGAAGCCCTTGGAGATGTCCCGGGTGCCGAGGTTGGTCGTCATGATGATGACCGTGTTCTTGAAGTCCACGACCCGGCCCTGGGAGTCGGTCAGGCGACCGTCCTCCAGGATCTGGAGCAGCGAGTTGAAGATGTCCGGGTGGGCCTTCTCGACCTCGTCGAAGAGGACGACCGAGAACGGCTTGCGGCGCACCTTCTCCGTCAGCTGACCGCCCTCCTCGTAGCCCACGTAGCCGGGGGGCGAACCGAAGAGACGCGAGACCGTGTGCTTCTCGCTGAACTCCGACATGTCGAGGGAGATCAGCGCGTCCTCGTCGCCGAAGAGGAACTCCGCGAGCGCCTTGGACAGCTCGGTCTTACCGACACCGGACGGACCGGCGAAGATGAACGAGCCACCGGGACGCTTCGGGTCCTTCAGACCCGCACGGGTACGGCGGATCGCCTTCGAGAGCGCCTTGACGGCGTCGTTCTGGCCGATGACCCGCTTGTGCAGCTCGTCCTCCATGCGGAGCAGACGGCTGGACTCCTCCTCGGTGAGCTTGAAGACCGGGATGCCCGTCGCCGTGGCGAGGACCTCGGCGATCAGCTCGCCGTCGACCTCGGCGACGACGTCCATGTCGCCGGCCTTCCACTCCTTCTCCCGCTTCGCCTTGGCGGCGAGGAGCTGCTTCTCCTTGTCGCGCAGGGAGGCGGCCTTCTCGAAGTCCTGCGAGTCGATCGCGGACTCCTTGTCGCGGCGGACGCCGGCGATCTTCTCGTCGAACTCGCGCAGGTCCGGCGGAGCGGTCATGCGGCGGATGCGCATCCGGGAACCGGCCTCGTCGATCAGGTCGATCGCCTTGTCCGGCAGGAAGCGGTCCGAGATGTAGCGGTCGGCGAGCGTCGCCGCCTGCACCAGGGCCTCGTCCGTGATGGAGACCCGGTGGTGCGCCTCGTAACGGTCGCGCAGACCCTTGAGGATCTCGATCGTGTGCGGCAGGGACGGCTCCGCGACCTGGATGGGCTGGAAGCGGCGCTCCAGGGCCGCGTCCTTCTCCAGGTGCTTGCGGTACTCGTCCAGCGTGGTCGCACCGATGGTCTGGAGCTCACCACGGGCCAGCATCGGCTTGAGGATGCTCGCGGCGTCGATGGCGCCCTCGGCGGCACCCGCACCGACCAGCGTGTGCAGCTCGTCGATGAACAGGATGATGTCGCCGCGGGTGCGGATCTCCTTGAGCACCTTCTTCAGGCGCTCCTCGAAGTCACCGCGGTAGCGGGAGCCGGCGACCAGGGCACCGAGGTCCAGGGTGTAGAGGTGCTTGTCCTTGAGGGTCTCGGGCACCTCGCCCTTGACGATGGCCTGGGCGAGGCCCTCGACGACGGCGGTCTTGCCGACGCCGGGCTCACCGATCAGCACCGGGTTGTTCTTGGTACGGCGGGACAGCACCTGCATGACCCGCTCGATCTCCTTCTCGCGCCCGATGACCGGGTCGAGCTTGGACTCACGAGCGGCCTGGGTGAGGTTCCGGCCGAACTGGTCGAGGACCAGGGACGTGGAGGGCGTGCCCTCGGCAGGACCGCCGGCGGTGGCGGTCTCCTTGCCCTGGTAACCGGAGAGCAGCTGGATGACCTGCTGCCGCACCCGGTTGAGATCGGCGCCCAGCTTGACCAGGACCTGGGCGGCGACGCCCTCGCCCTCACGGATCAGGCCGAGCAGGATGTGCTCCGTGCCGATGTAGTTGTGGCCCAGCTGAAGGGCCTCGCGGAGCGACAGCTCCAGGACCTTCTTGGCACGGGGGGTGAAGGGGATGTGACCCGACGGGGCCTGCTGGCCCTGCCCGATGATCTCCTCCACCTGCTGGCGGACCGCCTCGAGCGAAATCCCGAGGCTCTCAAGGGCCTTGGCGGCGACACCCTCACCCTCGTGGATCAGGCCCAGGAGGATGTGCTCGGTGCCGATGTAGTTGTGGTTGAGCATCCGGGCTTCTTCCTGAGCCAGGACGACAACCCGCCGCGCGCGGTCGGTGAACCTCTCGAACATCGTTAATCGCTCCTCAGAGCGGTCAGGCAGTGGGGGGAACTTCCCCTCCCTGTCCTTCCGCAGCTTAGTCCCGCAAGCGGGGACCGCTCATTCCAACTGCCGACACCGTCGATGGCCTCCTGACCCCGCTAACGCCGACATCTGCTCCAACCCGATGGTGCGAGACGATGTTCCCGCAGGCCAGGCAGTTACCCCCATCGCCAGTACGCCCATGGCGAACGGGAAACGAGCCGCCCTGCGTGTCGCCCCCTCCCACTAGGGATGTCTTACCCGCTGCTACGGACAGTCCATGCCGAGTGCACGGGTTCCCTCCGCTACGGGCGAACAACCTTGCGCCTCGCCGCAACTCCGCGCGCCCCCTTGTTCGGCACTGTGCGCTCATGGGTGAGCACACAGCGTAACCCGAGAGGCGGTGGCGGGGTTGCGCCGGGCATGGTCCCGACCGTCGCCCCCGCACCGCCGTCTCCCCGTCGGCCGCTCATGCCGAGCGACGAGGAGGTGCGGCTCTGGTACGAGAACGTGCCGGGGTGGCCCACGGTGCCCGGGAGTCCGGTGCGGCTGGCGGTGGGGGTGCGCTTCGACGTGCTGGACGTGCCCGCGGAGGCGGGGCGGGCAGCGCTGGAGCGGCTGGAAGGCCAAGGGCGGCCGCGCGGAGGCTTTCGTGGGTGTCCGTCGTGGCGGAGGTTTCCCGTGGCCCTGTCGGGCGGCCGGATGGGGCTGCTGGTGGCGGCGGGCAGCGCGGAGGAGCTGCCGGGGCTGCTGGAGTGGCTGGACTGGGGGGCGCTGGAGCTCGACCTGGTGGCGGTCGGTGCGGGGGGTGTCATGGACGCTCCCCGGCCACCCGGGGCCGTATCCGGCTCCGGGTCGGCGTTCGGGTCGGTGACCGGGGTCCGGGCCTCGGCCGGCGCCGATTTCGGCGTCGTATCCGGGTCCGGTTCCGGCTGCGGATCCGGTGCGCTCGCCGAAGGGCCGGTTCCGTCGGGCCGTGGTCCGCAGGGGGCCGCCGTGTGGCTGCGGCCCCCCGAGCCGGGACGCGAGGTCGAGGCCTCGCTGCCGACGTTGTCGGCGATGGGCACGAGGGGTGGTGCGAGGGGGGACCGTGACAGCCCCCCGGATCTCGTGCGGCTGGTGAACACGGTGGCCACGGAGGTCCACCGGGTCCGGCTGCGGCGGGCGGGTGCCGCCGCTCCACAGGCCGACGGTCAGCCGTTGGCCTTCTCGTAGGCCTCGCGGATGGACGCGGGGACGCGGCCGCGGTCGTTGACCTCGTAACCGTTCTCCTTCGCCCAGGCGCGGATGGCCGCGGTGTCCTGGCTGCCACCGGAAGAAGCACGCGCCTTTCCACGCCCGCCAGAAGCACGGCCTCCGGTACGGCGACCGCCCTTCACGTAAGGCTCGAGAAGGCCGCGGAGCTTGTCCGCATTGGCGGTGGTGAGATCGATCTCGTACGTCTTGCCGTCCAACGCGAACGTCACGGTCTCGTCCGCCTCGCCGCCGTCGAGGTCGTCGACAAGAAGGACCTGAACCTTCTGTGCCACCGGATTTCCTTTCATCGATAACTTGAGGGCCGGGGTGTGCCGGCGTCCGCCGTATCGCCGCCCCTTGTTATATGCAGTACTGCAGTACCTCGGAAAGCAAACCGCTTTTGCCGTAAAAACACAAACCCCTGGCAGAGACCTGCAGCCCGCACCCGGCCCGGAAACATGCGCGTTTCGGACATAGGGCACCCCGCACAGATCACAGATGCAGAAGCATCCGGCTGTTGCCCAAGGTGTTCGGTTTCACGCGTTCGAGACCGAGGAACTCCGCGACACCCTCGTCATAGGAACGCAGGAGCTCCGCGTACACATCGGTGTCGACGGGGGTCTCACCGATCTCCACGAAGCCGTGCTTGCTGAAGAAGTCCACTTCGAAGGTCAGACAGAAAACTCTGCGAACACCGAGCCAGCGGGCGGTCTCCAGCAGCTTCTCCAGCAGCTGGTGTCCGACGCCCGCGCCCTTCAGGCCCGGCTTCACGGCGAGAGTGCGGACTTCCGCGAGGTCTTCCCACATCACGTGCAGGGCGCCGCAGCCGACGACCTCCGCGTTGTCGTCCCGTTCCGCGACCCAGAACTCCTGGATGTCCTCGTAAAGCGTCACCGTTGCTTTGTCGAGCAGGATGCGCCCGCGGACGTAGGCGTCAAGGAGCCGGCGTACGGCGGGGACATCGCTGGTGCGGGCCCGCCGGACCGTGATGGCTTTTGCGGCGACTTCGGGGCTGTCTGCGGACATGTGCGGACGCTATCGCCCGCTCCGGTCCTCGGCGGAGCCGGGGTTCTCGTCGGCGGGGGTTTCCGGGAGCTGGACGATGCGGACCGCGTCGGTGAGAGCCTGACGCTGTTCCTCGCTCATCATGCCGAAGAAGGCGACGAGAGCGGCGGCGGCGTTGTCGCTCTGCGACCACGCTTCGTTCATCAGCGCGGCGGCGTAGGCGGCGCGAGTGGAGACCGCCTCATATCGATAGGCCCTGCCTTCCGCCTCTCGGCGCACCCAGCCCTTCTGATGGAGATTGTCCAAAACGGTCATCACCGTGGTGTAGGCGATGGACCGTTCCTTCTGAAGATCTTCCAGGACTTCCCGAACGGTCACCGGGCGGTTCCACTTCCACACCCGCGTCATGACCGCGTCTTCGAGTTCTCCCAATGGGCGAGGCACAACTCACAATATTAGTGGGAGATCCCGTCAATGGCGTGCCGGACGGGCATCAAGAGTGACGGAAGCGCACAAAAAGGGCGTACGACCGTGGGTCGTACGCCGGGGTGTCGCTGGTGCCGCTCGGGGCTGTTCGGGTCAGGCGTCGGCCCTGGGGGTGGGCTGGGCGCCGTTCACCTTTGCGAGGGCCGCGTCCACGGCGGCGTCCTCCTTGGTCTTGTTGGCGCCGCCCTGGGTCTTCACGATCACCCGGATCACGCCGATGAAGAGGGCGGCCATGACGGCCGGGGGGAGGAGCGCGGAGACGTAGTCCATGGATCCAGGGTAGCCAGGGGGCGCCGTCAGCCGGCGGCCAGGTGCTCGTTCGGTGGGGGTGGGGTGGGTTTGCGGCGGGGGAAGACCTCGCCGGGGGTGGGGATGGGGCGGGAGGGGGGCTGGGGGGACGACGGGGACGGGGGTGGGGTGGGGGTGGGGTTCGGGTTCGGGGCGGGTTTCTGCGCGGGCTTCTTCTTCTCCTGGTCCTCGGCGGTGGCCGCGCGGCCACCGGGGAGGGCCTGGAGGTGGGTGCGGCGGCAGTGGTGCAGGAGGGCGGCGGCTGTGGGGTTGCCGCGCAGGGCCCGGAGGGCGGCCAGATCGTCGGGGAGGGGACGGTATCCGGCGCCCAGCGCCTCTTCCAGGAGCGCGAGGTAGCCGGCGGCGGTGCCGGGGAGGGCAGCGCGGTAGCGGCCGAGGTCGGCCAGGAGGAAGGCGCGCAGCCGGGCACTTTCCCTCGTCGCCTCGTCCAGGTGTTCGGCGAGGCGGAGGCAGTCCTGGAGGTCGTCGGCCGAGGCGGGGCTGGGGGTGGGGTGCAGGGCGAGGGCGAGAGCGCGGCGGAGCACGCGCAGCTCCTCCGCGCCGAACGCCATGCCGCCGCGGGATCCGTAGGGCGTGGGCATGCCCCGACGATACGCGCTAATCAGACAAACACCGCATAACGGACGCGTGTGGCGTGAACGCGTCGCGCTCCGCCGGGCGTGCCGGCGCAGCCTGCCCCGCCCTCCGCGGGCAGCCGTTTGCCGCTCTCCGCGGGCAGTCGTGCCGCTGGGGCGATGGGGGTACCTCCCGCTCGAGCGAAGCCGAGAGTGGGGGAGGGTGGGCGCGACGGCACCCCGCAAGCGCCGGGCCGCGCGAACTCCCCCCGCCGACATCAACGCGGGGCACCCGTACCGCGCCGGGCCGCGCGAGCAACCCGGCCGGGACCCGCGGGGCACCCCCCGTGGCGCCGGGCCGCGCAAACACCCCCCGCCGACATCAACGCGGGGCACCCGCACCGCGCCGGGCCGCGCGAGCAACCCGGCCGGGACCCGCGGGGCACCCCCCGTGGCGCCGGGCCGCGCAAACACCCCCGGCCCACACCAGCGCGGGGCACCCGCACCGCGCCGGGCCGCGCAAACCGACCCCCGGAACACACCGACGCCGCTACGGGCGTGACACGTTTCGTTCGTACACCAGGCGGAGCCCGATCAGCGTCAGCCACGGCTCGTGCTCATCGATGACCGAGCTCTCCCCCAGCACCGTCGGCGCCAGCCCACCCGTCGCGATGACGGTCACATCGTCGGGATCGTCCGCAAGCTCCCGCGCCATGCGGTTGACGACCCCGTCCACCTGCCCGGCGAACCCGTACACGATCCCCGACTGCATCGCCGCCACGGTGTTCTTGCCGATCACCGTCCGAGGCCGCGCCACCTCGATCTTCCGCAGCTGAGCGGCCTTGACCCCGAGCGCCTCCACCGAGATCTCGATACCGGGCGCGATGACCCCACCGACGTACTCCCCCCGCGCGGAGACCGCGTCGAACGTCGTCGCCGTACCGAAGTCGACGACGATCGCGGGCCCCCCGTACAGCTCGTTCGCCGCGACCGCGTTGATGATCCGGTCGGCGCCGACCTCCTTGGGGTTGTCGAACTGGATCGGCACGCCCGTCTTCACGCCCGGTTCCACGAGGACCGCCGGCACGTCCCCGTAGTAGCGGCGCGTCACCTCGCGGAGTTCGTGCAGCACGGACGGGACCGTCGCGCAGATGGCGATGCCGTCGATGCCGTCTCCCAGCTCCTCGCCCAGCAGCGGGTGCATGCCCATCAGGCCCTGGAGGAGGACCGCGAGTTCGTCGGCCGTGCGGCGGGCGTCCGTGGAGATGCGCCAGTGTTCGACGATGTCGTCGCCGTCGAAGAGGCCCAGGACGGTGTGCGTGTTGCCCACGTCGATCGTCAGCAGCATGGCCGGTCCTACTCCGCCGCTCGCAGGTCGAGGCCGATGTCCAGGATGGGAGAGGAGTGGGTCAGCGCTCCTACGGCCAGGTAGTCGACGCCCGTGTCGGCGTACGCCTTGGCGTTGGTGAGGGTGAGGCGGCCGGAGGCCTCCAGGGCGGCGCGGCCGTCGACGAGGGCCACCGCCTCCTCGCACTCGCCGGGCGTGAAGTTGTCCAGCAGGATCAGGTCCGCGCCGGCGTCCAGGACCTCGCGGAGCTGGTGCAGGGTGTCGACCTCGACCTCGATCGGCACGTCGGGGAAGCGCTCGCGGACCGCGTTGAAGGCCTCGGCGACGCCGCCCGCCGCCACCACGTGGTTGTCCTTCACCAGGGCCGCGTCCGAGAGGGACATGCGGTGGTTGACACCGCCCCCGCAGCGCACGGCGAACTTCTCCAGGCTGCGCAGTCCGGGGGTCGTCTTGCGGGTGTCACGGACCTTCGCCTTGGTGCCGTCGAGGACGTCCGCCCACGCGCGCGTGGCGGTCGCGATGCCCGACAGGCGGCACAGGAGGTTCAGGGCGCTGCGTTCCGCCGTGAGGATGTCGCGGGTGCGGGTGGTGATCGAGAGGAGGGTCTGGCCCGCCTCCACGCGGTCGCCGTCCTCCACGTGGCGTTCGACCTCGAACTCGTCCGTGCAGACGACCGACATGACCGCCTCGGCGACCCTGAGGCCCGCCACCGTGCCCGCCTCCCGCGCGGTGAAGTCGGCGGTGGCGACGGCGTCCTCCGGGATGGTCGCGACCGTCGTCACGTCCACGCCGTGGGCCAGGTCCTCCTGGAGGGCCACGTTGGCGATGTCCTCGACCTCCACGGGGTCGAGGCCCGCATCGGCCAGGAGCTGCGCGAGCGCGGGGTCGAGGCCGCACTCCAGGTAGGTCTCCTCGTCGGCGCCGCAGGCGCAGCCGTCGCCACAGCCGCCGGAGGAAACGAGGGGAAGGTCGGGGGTGGTCACTGCTGTCACTGCTCCTGGGGCTGGGGGAGGGTCGGGGGGAAGTCTGTGGTGTCGGTGGTGTGCACCGCCAGCGATCGGTCCGGATTCAGCCGTACGACGATGTGGCGCCGCCACGTCGTGTCGTCGCGCTCCGGGCGGTCCTCGCGCCAGTGGCAGCCGCGGGTCTCCTCGCGCCGCCGCGCGGCGGCGACCAGGACTCGGGCCACGCACAGGAGGTTGGTGGCCTCCCAGGTGTCGACGCCGGGCTCGGCGGTCTTGCCGTTCTCGTCGAGGGCGTCGCGCGCGTCGGCGTGCAGTTGGTGGAGGCGGTCGGCGGCCTCGGAGAGGGAGGCCGCCGAGCGCAGTACGCCGGCTCCCCTGGTCATGATCCGCTGGACGGTGAAGCGGGCCTCCGGGGGGAGGAGCGGGTACGCGGGGCGCTCCGTGGCGGGGAGCGGTTGCGGTACGCGTGGGTGGAGGGTTCCGGTGCGCGCGATGTCGGCGGCGATGCGCTCGGCGTAGACGAGGCCCTCGAGGAGGGAGTTGGAGGCCAGGCGGTTGGCGCCGTGCACGCCGGTGCAGGCGACCTCGCCGCACGCGTACAGGCCGGGGACGGTGGTGCGGCCGTGGGAGTCGGTGCGGACGCCGCCGGAGGCGTAGTGGGCGGCGGGGGCGACCGGGACGGGTTCGGTCACCGGGTCGATGCCGTGGGCGCGGCAGGCGGCGAGGATCGTGGGGAAGCGGTGCTCCCACATCTCGGCGCCGAAGTGGCGGGCGTCGAGGTACATGTGCTCGGCGTCCTGCTCGCGCATGCGGCGCATGATGCCCTTGGCGACGATGTCGCGCGGGGCGAGCTCGGCGAGTTCGTGCTGTCCCTGCATGAAGCGCACGCCGTCGGCGTCCACCAGGTGGGCGCCCTCGCCGCGTACCGCCTCGGAGACCAGGGGCTGCTGGCCCTCCGCGTCCGGGCCGAGGAAGAGCACCGTGGGGTGGAACTGGACGAACTCGAGGTCGCTCACCTCGGCGCCCGCGCGGAGGGCGAGGGCCACTCCGTCGCCCGTGGAGACGGAGGGGTTCGTGGTGGCCGAGAAGACCTGGCCCATGCCGCCGGTGGCCAGGACCACCGCCGGGGCGTGGACGGCGCCCACGCCGTCGTGCTGGCCCTCGCCCATGACGTGCAGGGTGACGCCGGCGGTGCGGCCGTCGGCGTCGGTGAGGAGGTCCAGGACGAGGGCGTTCTCGATGGTGCGCAGGCCACGGGCGCGGACCGCCTCCACCAGGGCGCGGGAGATCTCCGCGCCGGTGGCGTCGCCGCCCGCGTGGGCGATACGGCGGCGGTGGTGGCCGCCCTCGCGGGTGAGGGCGAGGCCGCCTTCGGTGGACTCGTCGAAGTGCGCGCCCGTCGCGATGAGGCGGCGTACGGCGTCGGGGCCCTCGGTGACGAGGATGCGGACCGCTTCCTCGTCGCACAGGCCCGCGCCGGCGACCAGGGTGTCGTCGAGGTGCTGCCCGGGGGTGTCGCCCTCGCCGAGGGCGGCGGCGATGCCGCCCTGGGCCCAGCGGGTGGAGCCGTCGTCGAGGCGGGCCTTGGTGACGACGACCGTCGTCAGTCCCGCGGCCTCGCAGCGCAGGGCGGCGGTGAGACCGGCCACGCCGGAGCCGACGACCACGACGTCCGCGTCGATGGACCATCCGGGCGCTGGGGCGTGCAGTCGTATGCCTGTGCTGGTCACGAGGCGGCTCCGAAGGTTCCGAAGGTCAGGGGGACGTTGTCGATCAGGCGGGTGGAGCCCACGCGCGCGGCCACGGCGAGGACGGCCTCGCCGGTGAAGCCGTCGCCGATCTCGGTGAAGTCGGACGGGTCGACCAGGGCCAGGTAGTCCAGGGCGAGCGGCGGGTCGAGGCGGGCGGCCTCGTCGAGGACCAGGCGGGCCGCGGCGCGGATCGCCGCCGGGCCGCCGGCGGTCGTGGCGACGGCGTGCGCGTCGGCCGCCGCGCGGGACTCCCCGATCGCGCTGAGCGCCTCGGCACGCGCGCGCGTGGCGGGCACCGCGCTGGCCCGCGCGCGCAGCGCCTGCTGGGCCGCGTGCCGGTCGCGGCCCGCGAACAGGGCCTGGGACAGGGCGAGCGCGGTGCGCCGCTCGGCGGGTGAGAGGTAGCGGTTGCGGCTGGACAGGGCGAGCCCGTCCTCCTCGCGGACGGTGGGGACGCCGACGATCTCCACGCCGAAGTTCAGGTCCCGCACCATGCGGCGGATCAGGGCGAGCTGCTGGGCGTCCTTCTGGCCGTAGAAGGCGACGTCGGGGCGGGTGAGGTGGAGCAGCTTGGCGACGACGGTGAGCATGCCGTCGAAGTGGCCGGGGCGGGCGGCGCCCTCCAGGCGTTCGCCCATGGGTCCGGCGCTGATCCGGACCTGCGGTTCGCCGCCCGGGTAGACCTCGTCCACGGAGGGGGCGAAGACGGCGTCGGCGCCGGACTGCTCGGCGAGCTTGAGGTCGGCGTCCAGGGTGCGCGGGTAGCGGTCCAGGTCCTCGCCCGCGCCGAACTGGAGCGGATTGACGAAGACGGTGACCACGACCTCGCCGTCGGCGCCCGCGATCTTCCGCGCGGCGCGGATCAGCGTGGCGTGACCCTCGTGCAGGGCGCCCATGGTCATCACGACGGCGCGGCGGCCGGTACGCGCGCGTGCGTTCAGTTCGGCGGCGGTACGGAGCAGGGTGACGGTCATCGGGTGGCTCCGATCCGGGACGCGCCCGTCGTCGTACGGCTGTGGGGGGCGGGGTGTCGGGGTGTGCCGCTCATCGGTCCTCCCCCGGGGTGCTTCCGGTGCTTCCGGTGCTTCCGGTGCCGTCGGCCCCGTCGGCGAGTACCCCGAGGAGGTCCTCGGCGAGTTCCGGTTTCAGCAGCCCGTGGGCGAGGGCGCGGTCGGCGGTCGCGCGGGCCATCGCGAGATAGCCGGCGACGGCCCCCGGGGCGTGCCGGCGCAGCTCGGTGACGTGCGCGGCGACCGTACCCGCGTCGCCGCGCGCGACCGGGCCGGTGAGGGCCGCGTCGCCGGAGCGCAGGGCGTTGTCCAGGGCGGCGCCGAGCAGCGGGCCGAGCATCCGGTCGGGCGCCTCGACACCGGCGGTGCGCAGCAGTTCCAGGGACTGGGCGACCAGGGTGACCAGGTGGTTGGCGCCCAGGGCGAGGGCCGCGTGGTACAGCGGGCGGTTCTCCTCGGCGATCCACTCCGGCTCGCCGCCCATCTCGATGACGAGGGCCTCGGCGGCCAGTCGCAGTTCCTCGGGCGCGGTGACGCCGAAGGAGCATCCGGCGAGGCGCTGCACGTCGACGGGGGTGCCGGTGAACGTCATCGCCGGGTGCAGGGCGAGCGGCAGGGCACCGGCCCGCAGGGCGGGGTCGAGGACCTTCGCGCCGTAGCGGCCGGAGGTGTGCACGAGCAGCTGGCCGGGGCGTACGGCGCCGGTGTCCGCGAGTCCGGAGACCAGCTCGGGCAGCGCGTCGTCCGGGACGGTCAGCAGGACCAGCTCGGACCGCTGGAGGACGTCGGCGGGCGGCACCACCGGCACACCGGGGAGCAGCTGCTCGGCGCGCCTGCGGGAGGCGTCGGAGACAGCGGAGACGGCCACCGGGCGGTGCCCGGCGAGCTGGAGGGACGCGGCGAGCGCGGGGCCCACGCGTCCGGCGCCAACGACACCGACGGTGAGCCGCGCGGGGCGGTCCTGGGGATCTGGCTGTGGGGTTGTGTTCACGCGACGGCGGCCTTCCCGTTCCAGTCCGCTCGGGGTACCGGACGATTTCTCGTCATGTTAACGCGATCGGTTCCGGGGGCGGTCGGTTGTCCACAGGCTGTGGGTTTCCGTGCGCCGTCGCGGCACACACGCGTGCGGAAATGGGGGTGCCCGCGCGGACCGGGGCACGCGATGATCGCGGGCATGACTGATTCGGCGGACGGCATGAGCGAGGGCACGGCGGTGCGGGACGAGGGGCCGGCCGGGCCGGACGCGGACGACGCGCCGCGGCCGACCCTGCGGGAACGGCGGATCGCCGCCTGGCGCGCCGCCCCGCGCGTGCTCGCGCGGCTGGACTTCCTCGCCCCGCTCAGGGAACGGCTGGCCCTGCTGGAGGCGGCGGGGAGCGTGTACGACCTCGACGAGACGTCCGACATCTACGGCAACGGTGTCGTCGAGGCCCTGGAGCAGCGGGTCGCCGGTCTGCTCGGCACGGAGGCCGCCGCGTTCTTCCCGACCGGCACGATGGCGCAGCAGGTGGCGCTGCGCTGCTGGGCCGGCCGCACCGGCAACCCGGCGGTCGCCCTGCATCCGCTCAGCCACCCGGAGGTGTACGAACGGAACGCGTTCAGCCAGGTCAGCGGGTTGCGTCCGGTACGGATGAACGGTGAGCCCCGGCTGCCCACCGCCGAGGAGGTGCGCGACTTCGACGAGCCCTTCGGGGCGCTGATGCTGGAACTGCCCCTCAGGGACGCCGGTTTCGTGCTGCCCACGTGGGAGGAGCTGACCGACGTGGTGGACGCCGCGCGGGAACGCGAGGCGGTCGTGCACTTCGACGGGGCCCGGCTGTGGGAGTGCACCGAGCACTTCGGACGGCCGCTGGAGGAGATCGCGGGCCTCGCGGACAGCGTCTACGTGTCGTTCTACAAGTCCCTCGACGCCTTCGGCGGGGCGGCCCTCGCCGGTCCCGCGACCCTGATCGAGGAGTCGAAGGCCTGGCGGCACCGGTACGGCGGTGCCGTCTTCCAGCAGTTCCCCACCGCGCTGTCGGCGCTGATCGGTCTGGAGCGGGAGCTGCCTCGGCTGCCGGAGTACGTCCGGCACGCGCGCGTGGTGGCCGCGGCGCTGCGTGAGGGGCTGGAGGCAGGGGGGCTGCCCTGGTTCCGCGTGCACCCCGAGGTGCCGCACACACATGACTTCCAGGTGTGGCTGCCGTACGACGCCGATGCCGTCGCGGAGACGGCGATCCGGGCGGCCGAGGAGACGGGGGCCGTGCTGTTCGCCAACCACTGGGATCCGAAGGGGCCGGGGCTGTCCTTCACGGAGGTGTACGTGCGTTCGGCCGGCCTGGAGTGGAGCGCGGACGACGTGCGCGCGGCGGCGGAGGAGTTCGCGCGGCGGCTGCTGCGGGAGGGCTGAGCTCTTCTTCGCCCCCGCCGCCCCTTCCCATTCCGGAGGGGCTGATTTCAGCCCCTCCGGCGTTTGAGGAGCGGGGTCCGGGGCGGAGCCCCAGTGGCTGCATCATGTGGGCATGAGCGTGGACATCGACATCGCGGGCCTCCGGCCGGAGAGGGTCGCCGTCCTGCCCTCCCCCCTCGCCGAGCTCGGCATGGCCCTGCACGCCCTGTCCGAGCCGTCGCACCACCCGGGGCTCCAGGCCTGGGTGACGGGCGTGACCGCGCGGCTGGACCCGTATCTCGCGGACCGGATGTGCGAGGCGGACTTCCTGTGGCGCTCGACGTTCTCGGACCTGTTCCTGCCGAGCGCCGGCGTCCCGGGCCGCGCGTCCCTCCCGGGCGGGACGCTCGCCGAGGAGCTGGACCTGCTGGACAAGCTCTCCGACGAGCAGTTCGTGGACGCCGCCCTGGAGTTCACCTGCGCGCTCCCCTACGGGCTGCCGGGCCCCGGACCGCTCACCGACGAGGGGCTGCGCCGCCGCTCGCTGGAGCTGGCCGCCGCGCGGGGGCCGGGTCAGCTGCGGTTCACCGAGCGGCTGCTGGCCGACCCGCCGCGGATCAGGGCGTGGCTGCGGCAGTTCCTCCAGGACTGCGACGAGGCGTTCTTCGCCGGGACCTGGGCCCGGCTGCGGCATCAACTCGCCGCGGACACCCGCCACAAGACCGACCTGCTCAGGCACAAGGGACTGGCCGAGGCCCTCGCCGCCGTGTCGCCCGCGGTGACGCTCGACGAGGCCGCCGGGCGGATCACCGTCGACAAGCTGGGCGAGGGCCGCACGGCCACGGGCGACGGCGGGCTCCTGCTGATCCCGACCAGCCTCGGCTGGCCGCACCTGATGGTGCTGCACCGCTACGGTTGGCAGCCGGTGCTGCACTACCCGGTCGGCTCCCCCGAGCCGACCGCCCCGCCGACGGTCGAGCAGCTCGCCCTGCGGATGACCGCGCTGTCCCATCCGGTCCGTATGCGCATGTGCCGCAATCTCGCCCGCAGCGCGTACACCACCAGCGAGCTGGCCCAGACGCACGGCATGACGGCGCCGGAGATATCCCGGCACCTGGGCGTGCTGAAGAAGGCCGGTCTGATCACCACCCGCCGCCGTGGGCGGTACGTGCTGCACCAGCTGGACGTGACGGTGGTGGCCCGGCTCGGCAGCGACTTCCTGGAGGGGATCCTGCGCTGACGGCGCGTACGGTGTCCGTCAGTCGAAGCGGATGTGCCGGATGCCCACGCCCGCCTGCCGCAGCCGGGTCCGCAACCGGCCCTCGTGGTTGGGGATCAGCTTCAGCCCGGCCAGGACGGCGATGCGGTCCGCCGTCTTCGGCACCGTGGTGTGGTCCGTCCACAGGTGCTCGGCGAACTCCGGCTCGCTCAGCCGCTCCAGGCAGTGGTCGAGCCGTCTCACCGCCCAGCTCTCCCCGCGCGGCCCCTCCTTCCCCCTCGTGTACCACCGCACGAGCTCGCCGATGCGGCGTTCGCGCAGCCGCCGCAGCACCGTCTCGCGCTCGGCGAGGAGGGTGAAGTGGTGGACGTCGTGGCCGAGTTCGCGCAGCCGTCCGACGGTCTCCGCGAAGTGCCCGGAGTCGGTGACGGTCATGGGGGCGATCACCACGCCGTCGTGCCCCGTCAGGGCGAGGTCGAGGACCTCGACGACGCCCCGCCGCCAGGACTCCAGGTCCTGGAAGTCGCCGCGCAGTCCGGGCGGCAGCATGCGGTGCAGGCCGAACCCGGGGTACTCCGGGTCGCAGACGACGCTGCCCGGCAGGCGGCGCCGTATCTCGTGTGCGGTCTGTGTCTTGCCGCCCCCGAAGGGGCCGTTGATCCACAGGAGCATGCGCAGACCCTACCGACGCGCGGCCGTCCGTTCAGCCGTGTCCGCCGGCCCGCACCAGACCCGTCTCGTAGGCGAGGACGACCACCTGCACGCGGTCCCGCAGCCCCAGCTTGGTCAGGATGCGGCCCACATGGGTCTTCACGGTCGCCTCGGAGAGCACCAGCCGGGCCGCGATCTCGCCGTTGGACAGGCCCTGTGCGACCAGCACCATGACCTCCCGCTCGCGTTCGGTCAGGCGTTCCAGCTGCTTGTGCTCGGGCTGCTTGCCCGTGCTGGGCAGCATGGGCGCGAAGCGGTCCAGGAGCCGGCGGGTGGTGGAGGGGGCGACCACCGCGTCACCGCTGTGCACCGCGCGGATCGCGGCGAGCAGTTCGCCCGGCGGCACATCCTTGAGCATGAAGCCGGACGCGCCCGCCTTCAGCCCGGAGAAGGCGTACTCGTCGAGGTCGAAGGTGGTGAGGATCAGCACCTTCGGCGGATCGGTGTCCGCGCAGATCCGGCGGGTCGTCTCCACTCCGTCGAGCTTGGGCATGCGGACGTCCATCAGCACCACGTCGACGGCGGTGGACCGCAGCACCTGGAGCGCCTCGACGCCGTCGCCCGCCTCCGCCACGACCTCCATGTCCGGCTGGGCTGCGAGCACCATCCGGAACCCGGTGCGCAGCAGCACCTGGTCGTCGACGAGCATCACGCGGATCGTCATCGGGGCCTCTTCCGTTCGGTCAGGTCGCCACAGGGGTTGTGACAGGTGTCAACAGGGGGCGCGCGTCAACGTCAATGCGCGGGTTTGAGCGGCAGCAGCACACTGATGCGGAATCCTCCGCCCGGGCGCGGGCCCGCGTCCAGGGTGCCGCCCACCATGCCGACCCGCTCGCGCATGCCGATCAGACCGTGGCCCTGGCCGTCGAAGCCGCCCTCCTCGTACAGCTCGTGCGGGGCGCCCTTGCCGTCGTCCTCCACCAGCAGGCCCAGCCCGTCGTCGAAGTACACCAGGCGCACGCTGGCGCCCGCGTTGGGGCCGCCGTGCTTGCGGGTGTTGGTGAGCGCCTCCTGCACGATCCGGTAGGCGGTGAGCTCGACACCGCTGGGCAGCGCACGCGGCGTGCCCTCGATCTTGAAGTCCACGGGCAGTCCGGAGCTCCGGCACTGCTCGACGAGGTCCTCGATCTGCCGCACGTCCGGCTGCGGCACGTACTCCCCGGCCTCCTGGTGCTCGCCGGTGCGCAGCACGCCCAGCAGGCGGCGCATCTCGGCGAGGGCCTGGCGGCCGGTGGAGGAGATGGTCTCCAGGGCCTTCTTCGCCTGGTCGGGCGCGGCGTCGAGGACGTAGGCGGCGCCGTCGGCCTGCACCACCATCACCGACACGTTGTGCGCGACGACGTCGTGCAGCTCGCGGGCTATCCGGGCGCGTTCGGCGGCGACCGCGACCTTGGACTGCGCCTCGCGCTCCTTCTCCAGCCGGGCGGCCCGCTCCTCCAGCTGCGCGAAGTACGCGCGGCGGGTGCGGATGGAGTCGCCGAGCACCCAGGCGAGGGCGAAGGGCACGGTCTGGAAGATCACGACGGCGATGTTCTCGGCCATGCTCGCGGCGTCGTTGGGCCAGCGCAGCTGCGCCAGCGGGGCCGCGCACAGGGCGGCGGTCAGCGCGAAGCGGGAGGCCCAGCGGGCACCGTCCGCGGCGACCGTGTAGACGATCACCAGCAGCGCGAAGTCGGCGGGCATCGTCGCCACGTCCGCGATCAGCTGGCCCACGCCCACCGCGAGGGCGAGGACGAGCATCCGCTCGGGCATCCTGCGGCGCAGCGCCACGACCAGCGACAACAGCAGCATGACCGGCACAGTGAGGGCGGGCAGGTCCGTGCCCCGGGACTCCTCCACGGTCGCTCCGCCGAGCACCGAAATCCCGAACAGGACCACGGCCCAGAAGCCGTCGACCCAGGTCGGGTGTCTGCGGAGGAAATCGTAGAGGCGCTGCACGTAACCCAGCGTAGGGAAGTGAAATGAGTGCAGGGGTCAACCGGAGGGCCGATCCCCGGTCGGTACGTGTACTCCGCAAGGTGGAGGCCCGGCGCGTCCACGCGCTTAACCTGGGCCGGTGACAAGGGCGACGGCGGGCGAGTGGGCCCGATGACGGCAGGGGCGGCGGAGGGCCACTGGCGCGGCTGGCGGGCGGCGGCCCAGGACGCCCTGTACGGGCCGGACGGCTTCTACCGAAGGCCCGAGGGCCCCGCCGGGCACTTCCGTACGTCCGTGCACGCCTCGCCGCTGTTCGCCGGTGCCGTGGCGCGGCTGCTGTGCCGGGTCGACGAGGCGCTGGGCCGGCCCGAGGTGCTCGACTTCGTGGACATGGCGGCCGGACGGGGCGAACTCGTCACCGGTGTCCTCGCCGCACTGCCCGCCGACGTGGCGGCGCGCACGCGGGCGTACGCCGTCGAGCTCGCCGGCCGGCCCGCCGGTCTTGACCACCGGATCGAGTGGCGGGCGGAGCACCCGGAGCGGGTCACTGGGCTGCTCTTCGCCAACGAGTGGCTGGACAACGTGCCCGTGGAGGTCGCCGAGGTGGACCCGGCGGGCGTACCGCGGCTGGTGCTGGTGCGGGAGGACGGGACGGAGCGGCTCGGGGAGCCGGTCACGGGTCCGGAGGCGGAGTGGCTGGCGCGGTGGTGGCCGCCGGGGGCCGAGGAGGGGCTGCGCGCGGAGATCGGACTGCCCCGGGACCGGGCCTGGGCGGCGGCTGCCGGGACGGTCGCGCGGGGGCTCGCCGTCGCCGTGGACTACGCGCACACGGCCGCCGCGCGGCCGCCGTTCGGGACGCTCACCGCCTTCCGGGAGGGGCGGGAGACGACACCCGTGCCCGACGGGTCGTGTGACATCACCGCGCATGTCGCCCTGGACGCGTGCGCCGCGGCCACCGCGGGCGCACGCCTGCTGACGCAGCGGGACGCCCTGCGCGCCCTGGGCATCAACGGCGCACGCCCCCCGCTCACGCTCGCGTCGACCGACCCCGCCGGGTACGTACGCGCCCTCGCGGGCGCCGGTGAAGCCGCCGAACTCACCGCGCCGGGCGGGCTCGGCGACTTCGGGTGGCTCGTCCGCCCGGTCGGGATTCCGGACCCACTCGCCGGCTGACCCCGGCCGGGGTCACTTGTCGATGTCGCCCACCACGAAGAACATCGAACCGAGGATCGCCACCATGTCCGCGACCAGCGTCCCCGGCAGCAACTCGGTGAGCGCCTGGATGTTGTTGTACGACGCCGAGCGCAGCTTCAGCCGGTACGGGGTCTTCTCGCCCTTGCTGACCAGGTAGTAGCCGTTGATCCCGAGCGGGTTCTCGGTCCACGCGTAGGTGTGCCCCTCGGGCGCCTTGAGGACCTTCGGGAGCCGCTGGTTGACCGGGCCCGGCGGCAGCTCGGCGAGCCGGTCGAGGCAGGCGCCGGCGAGGTCGAGGGCGTTGTGCGTCTGCTCCAGGAGGCACTCGAAGCGGGCGAGGCAGTCGCCCTCCGCGCGGGTCACCACCTTCAGGACGTCACCCAGTTCGCCGTAGGCGAGGTACGGCTCGTCGCGGCGCAGGTCGAAGTCGACGCCGGAGCCCCGCGCGATCGGCCCGCTCACTCCGTACGCGTGCACGGCCTCCGGCGACAGCACGCCGACTCCGCGCGTGCGGCCCCGGAAGATCTCGTTGCCGAGGACCAGGTCGTCGAAGCGGTCCATGCGGGAGCGGACGTCGGCGACGGCGGCACGCGCGCGCGTGGTCCAACCCGCCGGGAGGTCCTCCTTGAGGCCGCCCACCCGGTTGAACATGTAGTGCATGCGCCCGCCGGAGACCTCCTCCATGACGTGCTGGAGCTCCTCGCGCTCCCGGAAGGCGTAGAAGATCGGGGTGATGCCGCCGAGCTCCAGCGGATAGGAGCCGAGGAACATCAGATGGTTGAGCACCCGGTTCAGCTCCGCGAGCAGCGTGCGCAGCCACACCGCGCGCTCGGGGACCTCCATGCCGAGCATCCGCTCCACGGCGAGGACCACGCCCAGCTCGTTGGAGAACGCCGACAGCCAGTCGTGGCGGTTGGCCAGCATGATGATCTGGCGGTAGTCGCGGGCCTCGAACAGCTTCTCCGCGCCCCGGTGCATATAGCCGATCACGGGCTCCGCGCGGACGATGCGCTCGCCGTCCAGGACGAGCTTCAGCCGCAGCACGCCGTGCGTGGACGGGTGCTGGGGCCCGATGTTGAGCACCATGTCGGTGCTCTCCGCCGCGCCGCCGATACCGACCATGGTCTCCGTCGTAGGAGTCATGAACACAGTCTCTCCTACGTACGCTGGCCCCATGGAGACGGGGAGCCCGCACGACACAGGGCCGGCGGGAACGAGCGGGCAGGCGGTCCCGGGCGACGAGGAGCCGGTGTGGATCGCGCTGCCCCCGGGGCTGCTGCGGATGCGGCGGCTGCTGCTGGTGGTGTGGCTGGGGCTGCTGACCCTGGCCGCCGGGCTGGTGCCGGGGCTGCTGGCCGGGCCCGGCTGGACCGCCTTCGCGCTGCTGCCGCTGGCCGTGCTGATCTGGGGCTGGGTGCTGCTGGAGCGGAACTGGCGTTCCTGGCGGTACGCGGAGCGCGCCGACGACCTGCTGATCAGCCGGGGCGTCCTGTGGCGCCAGGAGACGGTCGTGCCGTACGGGCGGATGCAGCTGGTCGAGGTCTCCTCCGGGCCCGTCGAGCGGCACTTCGGGCTGGCCAGCGTGCAGCTGCACACGGCGGCCGCGGCGACCGACGCCACCATCCCCGGCCTCGACCCGGCCGAGGCGGAACGGCTCCGGGACCGGCTCACCGAGCTCGGTGAGGCCCGATCGGCGGGGCTGTGACGACCCCCGACGTCCCCGAGGACGTACGCGACCGGATACCCGTCACGGAGCGGCGGCTGCACCCCGTCACGCCGCTCAGGCGGGCGTGGGCGCCCGTCGCCGTGCTCATCGGGTGGGCGCTGCACGACCCCGACCAGGCGCAGCGCCAGCTCACCCGGCTGACGACCACGACGCTGCTGATCGGTCTCGCCGTCCTCCTCCCGGCCGCCGCCCTCTACGGCTTCCTGACCTGGTGGTACACCCACTTCGCGGTGACCGAGAGCGAACTGCGGATCCGCACCGGGCTGCTCTTCCGGCGCACCGCGCACATCCGGCTGGAGCGGATCCAGGCCATCGACGTCACCCAGCCGCTGCTCGCGCGGGTCGCGGGCGTCGCGAAACTCAAACTCGACGTCATCGGGACCGACAAGAAGGACGAACTCGCCTTCCTGGGCGCCGGCGAGGCGCGTGCGCTGCGCGCCGAACTGCTCGCGCGGGCGGCCGGTTTCGCGCCGGAGACCGCGCACGAGGTGGGCGAGGCGCCGTCCCGGCAGATGCTGCGGGTGCCGCCGGGCGTCCTCGCCGTCTCCCTGCTGCTGACCGGGGCGACCTGGGGCTGGCTCATCGTCGCCTGTGTCGCGCTGCCGCTGCTGTGGACGGCCACCCACAGCCTGTGGACGCTGCTCGCCGCGGCCGTACCGATGCTGGGCGCGGCGGGCGCGAGCAGCGTGGGCCGGTTCGTCGCCGAGTACGACTGGACGCTGGGCGAGTCGCCCGACGGGCTGCGCATCGACCACGGGCTGCTGGACCGGGCGCACGAGACGGTGCCGCCGGGGCGGGTGCAGACGGTGCGGCTGGTCGAGCCGCTGCTGTGGCGGCGACGCGGCTGGGTGCGGGTGGAACTGGACGTGGCGGGGTCGTCCAACTCGCTGCTGCTGCCGGTCGCTCCGCGTGAGATCGCCGAGTCCGTCGTCGCGCGGGTGCTGCCCGGGGTGAGCGTGCCACCGCGCGAGGCGCTCTCCCGGCCGCCGCGCCGCGCCCGTTGGTGCGTCCCGCTGTGGTGGCGGGGCTACGGACTCGCCGTGACCGACGCGGTGTTCGCCGCCCGTCACGGGCTGCTGCGTCGCAGCCTGTCCCTGGTGCCGCACGCCAAGGTGCAGAGCGTGCGGCTGGTCCAGGGGCCCTGGCAGCGGGCCCGGGGCGTCGCGGACGTCCATGTGGACACCGGCGCGAACAAGTCGGTGACGGCCCACCTCCGCGACGCCTCGGAGGCGGCGGCCCTCCTGCGCTCCCAGGCGGAACGCTCCCGCACCGGCCGCAGGGACGCCCGCCCGGACCGCTGGATGGCCTGACCGCCCCACGCCCACGCGCCGCGGGACCAGAGGGGTCTCGCCGATCCGGCCGCATCAGCGACCGGCGTGGGGGAATCGGCGAGTGACGACCACGCGGCGAGGCACGGTGCCGGACGCCGGGAGCCTGGCGTGGTCGGCGAGACATCCCCTGGGGCCTGCCGAAGGCTGGGGGCCGGGCGGACGCCCGCGTACTTGGTCGCACTCAGGTGTTCGCCCGGTGCGGCGAGAGGGCGTGCCGGGCGTCGCGGGGCAGGACACCCCGTGAGACCTCTACGGACCGCTGGGCGGCCCGTCGGCGGGCGGCGTGGTACGGAAAACGGGCCCCGCGCGGAGTGCGTGCGGGGCCCGTCGGGGTGTTCGGTGGGTCAGGAGACCGCGCTGCGCAGGCCCTGGAGGTCGATGTGTTCCGTCTCGTCGTGGGCCGTCAGGTCGATGACCTGGCCGACGCCGCGCGCGTCCTCGTCGGCGGGCTTGAACTCCGCCTCGGCCTCGGCCTTGTGCAGCGCGAGCGCCTCCTGGCCGACCACGTCGGCGAGGTCCTCGTTCTGCACGGTGTCCAGCGCGGTGTCGTCCGTGTCCTTCTTCGTCCCGAAGAAGTCGAAGCCGCCCTCGGACACCGGCCGCCGCACGGGCGTCGTCGGCGGTACGACCGCGACCGCCGTCGGCACGGTGAAGTGACCGGAGGGCCGGCGCGCGGGCTGGGCGGAGGGCGCGGCACCGGAAGGGGCGGTCGTGCGCTCGTGCTCGCCGACCGCCTCGGGCTGCCCCTCGGCCTCGTCCTCCTGCGTCTGCTCCGACGTTGCCTTCTTCGTGGGCCCGGGACCGTCGTCCTCGGGGCTCCCGTCACCCTCGGGGGCGTCGTCCCGCCGGGGGGCGCCTTCGTCCTTCGGCATGTCACCGGCCGGGGGTACCGCCTCCGCGCTGTCCTCGGTGGCCGTCTCGGCCCCGGAATCCCCGGTGTCCCCGGCGATTCGCGACAGCGCCGCGTCCGCACGCAGGAACAGCTCGGAGCCCTCCGGTGAGAAGACCGACGGAGCCGTCTGCTCGGCCTCGTCGCCGCCGTCGTCCTGTGCCACCGTCTCCGGCTCCGCCGCGGTCGCCTGCTCGGGCACCTCCGCGGGCGGCTCCGCGACGGCCGCCGCCGACGGTCCCGCCGGCAGCGCGCGGGCCGGAACAGCGGCCTCTATCTCGAGCACCCGGCGTTCCTCCAGGACGCTCGCCCGGTCGACCTCCGCCGCGGCGTACCGCCGCAGCAGAGCCGCGTGCTCGTTGCGCAGCCCGGCGAGTTCCGCGCGCTTGGCGCGCAGCCGCTGCTCCAGCTTCGTACGCAGCTCGCGCGACTCCTCGAGGTCGGACTCCAATTCGGCGACCCGCTCCTCGAAACGCCACTCGTCGCTCGCACGCGCGCGCGTGAGATCGGCGACGCGTTTACCCGCCTGGGAGTCCCAGTTCCGCATGACGACGGCGCCGACAACCGCCGTGACCGCGGCGGCCGCGGCCAGGACACGAAGCACCATCGGTTGTGTGAACACCCAGGGCCCCAGGGCGCAGACGACGGAGACGCCTGCGATCGCCGACGGGGGCAGCATCCTGTGCAGGGGCGGGGAATGACGGTGACGTCCACGTGGCATGGCCAGAAACTTACCGCGCGTAGGCGAATGATGGTGCCCCGCCCCGCAAAAACAAAGCCACATCGGAGTTTTCACTTCGTACGGCAAAGCGACCGGGCATACGTGAAGTTGTGCGGGCGGAGTTCGGCGAACGCTTCAACAGCGGTTCACGGGCGATAAACGATCTTGCTGTTCGGTCAATACGGCTATTCACGCGCGGAGTTGTCCGATGCCCTTTGACCGCTCCTTCCCCGAGTCCCGGGTGGGCCACCCGGGAACCGCGTTTCGTGATCCACCGCGCTTCCGCCGATCCGCCGCGCATCGGCTCCCCCGCAAGGCCGGCGGAAGGTTTCCTCGACCTCGCGGCCCCGCGCACCCGGCGCGTGCGCCCGCCAGGGCCGAGGCATACCCCGTACGGTCCCGGGGCCTACGCTGAACATATGAGCAACCACAGCGGACGCCGCCAGGTCGCGGGCCTTCCTCACTGGGACCGCTGCGCGGTCATGGGAGTCGTGAACGTCACCCCCGACTCCTTCTCCGACGGCGGCCGCTGGTTCGACACGACCACCGCCGTCAAGCACGGCCTCGACCTGGTGGCCCAGGGCGCCGACCTGGTCGACGTCGGCGGGGAGTCCACCCGGCCCGGCGCCACCCGTGTCGACGAGGCCGAGGAGCTCAGGCGCGTCATACCCGTGGTGCGCGGCCTCGCCGCCGAGGGCGTCACCATCTCCGTCGACACCATGCGCGCCTCCGTCGCCGAACAGTCCCTCGCGGCCGGCGCCGCCCTCGTCAACGACGTCAGCGGCGGACTCGCCGACCCCGCCATGATCCCCGTCGTCGCCGACGCCGGCGCCCCCTTCGTCGTCATGCACTGGCGCGGCTTCCTGGAGGGCGGCAACATCAAGGGCGTGTACGCCGACGTGGTCACGGAGGTCGCCGACGAGCTGCACGCGCGCGTGGAGGCCGTCCTCGAGGGCGGCATCGCCGCCGACCGCGTGATCGTCGACCCCGGTCTCGGCTTCTCCAAGGGCGCCGACCACGACCTGGCGCTCCTCGCCCGTCTCGACCGGGTCCTGGACCTCGGTCACCCGGTGCTCGTCGCCGCCTCCCGCAAGCGGTTCCTCGGCCGTGTCCTGGCCGGCCCGGACGGCGCGCCCCCGCCCGCGCGGGAGCGCGACGCGGCCACCGCCGCCGTCTCCGCCCTCGCCGCGCAGGCCGGCGCGTGGGCGGTCCGCGTGCACGAGGTACGCGCCACCGCGGACGCCGTCCGGGTCGCGCGCGCCATCGCGCAGGCACGCACGGCGGACACCACACCCCCCGAAACCGGCGCGCACGGCGCAGAAGGAGCCCGGTGAGCGCACCCCACACCGATGTCGAGCAGGTCGAGGCCGCCAACACCGCCTTCTACGAGGCACTCGAAAGGGGCGACTTCGAAGAGGTCGCGTCGCTCTGGCTGACCCCCGGCGACCTCGGCGTCGACGAGACGTACCACGACCCGGCGGACACCGGTGTGGTCTCCTGCGTGCACCCCGGCTGGCCCGTGCTCACCGGACGCGGCGAGGTCCTCAGGTCGTACGCCCTGATCATGGCGAACACCGATTACATCCAGTTCTTCCTCACCGACACGCATGTCTCCGTGACGGGCGACACCGCCGTGGTGACCTGCACCGAGAACATCCTCAGCGGCGGCCCCGCCCCCAAGGCCGGCGAGGAGCTCGGCCCCCTGGTCGGCCAGCTCGTCGTCGCCACCAACGTGTTCCGGCGCACCGAGGCCGGCTGGAAGCTCTGGTCCCACCACGCCTCCCCCGTCCTCGCCGAGGAGGAGGACGCCGAGGACGACGACACCCCGGCCTGAGCGGGTAGACGGACATCGAGGACGCCCCGGAGCCGCACCCCGGAGCCGCGGCCGTCCGAGAAGTGGTTGGAATCACGACGGGGCGGGTATGGGCCGCTACCACCCCGTGAGCCCCCGGCCTCCGCACGGAAAACAGACGGTGAAACCTCCGGCCACCGGCACCCCCGGGCCACCGGCGCTGTCGGTGCCCGCGGGTAGATTCACTGTGGGCCGGTGTGCCGCCCGCACAGGCACCGACCGGCCGGACCGACGACTGCAGGAGTGATTCGCGTGGATCGTGTCGCGCTGCGCGGCCTGAAGGCCCGCGGGCACCACGGTGTGTTCCCCAAGGAACGCGAGGAGGGCCAGACCTTCATCGTGGACCTCGTCCTCGGCCTGGACACCCGGCCGGCCGCGGCCGACGACGACCTGACGAAGACCGTGCACTACGGCATCGTGGCGGAGGAGGTCGTGGCCGTCGTCCAGGGGGAACCCGTCAACCTCATCGAGACGCTCGCCGAGCACATCGCCCAGGTCTGTCTGAAGCACGACGTGGTGCAGGAGGTCGAGGTGTGTGTCCACAAGCCGGACGCGCCGATCACCGTGCCCTTCGACGACGTGACCGTCACCATCACCCGGAGCCGCGTATGACCAGGCCGTCCACCACGGGCCACACCGACCCGACCGTCCAGCCCGTCCCCGCCTCCGTGGTCGAGCAGGTCGACGCCGCCGACACCACCCTCCAGAACCCGAAGCGGGCCGTGGTCTCCCTCGGCGCCAACCTGGGCAACCGCCTGGAGACCCTCCAGGGGGCCGTCGACGCCCTGGAGGACACCCCGGGCATCCGCGTCAAGGCGGTCTCCCCCGTCTACGAGACGGAGCCGTGGGGCGTCGAGCCCGGCAGCCAGCCGTCGTACTTCAACGCGGTCGCGGTCCTCAAGACCACCCTGCCGCCGTCCTCCCTGCTGGAGCGGGCGCACGCGGTCGAGGAGGCCTTCCACCGGGTCCGGGACGAGCGCTGGGGCCCGCGCACCCTGGACGTGGACATCGTCTCCTACGCGGATCTCCACTCCGACGACCCCCAGCTCACCCTCCCGCACCCCCGCGCCCACGAGCGCGCCTTCGTGCTGGCCCCGTGGTACGACGTCGACCCCGAGGCGGAGCTCCCCGGCCGAGGCCCGGTCGCCGATCTCCTCGGCACGGTCACCCGGGAGGGCGTCACGCCCCGCGCGGACCTGGAACTCCGGCTGCCCGAGTAGCCGTTAAGGTCGAGACGACCACATTCCGGGGCACCGTCCGGGGAACGCGAAGGGACACCGTGAAAGAGCTGCGCATCAGGGTGCTGGCCGGCGTCTTCGTCGTGGCCGGGATCCTGTCCTGGGCCGGCGCCCGCCTCTGGAACTCGCTGGGCACCCTTCCGAGCGTGCCCGTGGCAGCACCCATCGTCCTCGCCCTGATCGCGGTGGTCCTCGCGGCCACCGCGCTCTCCATCCGCGCCCGCCTCAAGGCCCAGCGCGAGCGGCAGCAGGACGCCAAGGGCGTCGACCCACTGATGGCGGCCCGCGCGGTCGTCTTCGGGCAGGCCAGCGCCCTGGTGGCCGCGCTCGTCGCCGGCATGTACGGCGGCACGGGCGTCTTCCTGCTGGAGTCCCTGGACATCCCTGCCCGCCGGGACCAGGCCATCTACGCCGGCTTCTCGGTCGTGGCGGGCATCGGCGTCATAGCTGCGGCCATCTTCCTGGAGCGCGTCTGCAAACTCCCGGAGGACGACGACCACAACGGCCAGGGCGCGGCCCCGGCGGCCTGAGGCCCACCCGCGCCGGCCCGGGATCCCAGGCTCATCCGCGCCGACCCAAAGCCTCAAGCCTCAGCGCGCCCGCGTCGGTCCACGACCTCAGACGCACCCGTGTCGGCCCGGGGCCTCGGACGCGCTCGCATCAGCAGCCCACGACCTCAGGCACGCCCGTGCCGGGGCAGGGCGCGCGTCGCGTCAGCGCGCCATGATCAGGCTCATCGCCTCGTTGCGCGTCGCCGCGTCCCGCAGCTGACCGCGCACGGCCGAGGTGAGGGTCTTCGCGCCGGGCTTGCGGATGCCCCGCATCGACATGCACATGTGCTCGCACTCCACGACCACGATCACGCCGCGCGGCTCCAGGATCTCCATCAGGGAGTCCGCGATCTGCGTGGTGAGTCGTTCCTGCACCTGCGGCCGGCGGGCGTAGACGTCCACCAGCCGGGCCAGCTTCGACAGACCGGTGATCTTCCCACTGGTGGCCGGGATGTACCCGACGTGCGCCACACCCCGGAACGGCACCAGATGGTGCTCACAGGTCGAGTACACCTCGATGTCCTTGACCAGCACCATCTCGTCGTGACCGATGTCGAACGTCGTCGTCAGCACGTCCTCGGGCTTCTGCCACAGCCCCGCGAATATCTCCCGGTACGCCCGCGCCACCCGCGCCGGGGTCTCCAGGAGGCCCTCCCGGTCCGGGTCCTCGCCGACCGCGATCAGGAGTTCACGCACGGCGTTGCGGGCCCGCTTCTCGTCGAACTCACCGACGGGGGCCACGCCGTCCAGCGTCACGGGATCGGTCATATCGAGGTGCCTCGTTCCTGTGTCCACACGCGTGAGGGGCACGCGTCTCAACTGCGGGTACGCAAACGCCGCGCCCCCCAGGCTAGAACCAGGGGGGCGCGGCATCCATTCCGGGCCCGGTGGGGCCACCGGGAGCCTCGGGTCAGCTCTCGGGGCGTTCCTCCGGGGTCCGCTCGGGCGCCGGGGCGGGCTCCGCCGCGGTGCTCTTGGCGGTGGTGATGGCCGGCGTCGCGCCGTTCGCCCCGTTCGTCAGGGCCAGCTCCTTGGGGGAGAGGACCGGCGGGCGGGTGGACGGCGTACGGCGCGAGGAGCCGGTCCAGGCGGGCCTGGGCGGGCGCTTGACGATCGGCGCGAAGATCTCGGCGATCTCCTCCTTGCCCAGCGTCTCCCGCTCCAGGAGGGCCAGGACCAGGTTGTCGAGGACGTCGCGGTTCTCGACGAGGATCTCCCACGCCTCGTTGTGCGCGGTCTCGATGAGCTTCTTGACCTCTTCGTCGACCAGCGCGGCGACCTCTTCCGAGTAGTCCCGCTGGTGAGCCATCTCACGGCCGAGGAACGGCTCGCTGTTGTCGCCGCCGAACTTGATGGCGCCGAGACGCTCGGTCATGCCGTACTGCGTGACCATCGCGCGGGCCAGTCCGGTGGCCTTCTCGATGTCGTTGGCGGCACCGGTGGTCGGGTCGTGGAAGACGAGCTCCTCCGCCGCGCGGCCGCCCAGCATGTAGGCCAGCTGGTCCAGCATCTCGTTGCGCGTGGTGGAGTACTTGTCCTCGTCCGGCAGGACCATGGTGTAGCCGAGGGCCCGGCCTCTGGACAGGATGGTGATCTTGTGGACCGGATCGGAGTTCGGTGAGGCCGCCGCGACCAGGGCGTGACCGCCCTCGTGGTACGCGGTGATCTTCTTCTCCTTGTCCGACATGATCCGGGTCCGCTTCTGCGGGCCCGCGACCACACGGTCGATCGCCTCGTCCAGCATGTGGTTGTCGATCAGCTTCTGATCGCTGCGCGCGGTCAGGAGCGCGGCCTCGTTCAGCACGTTGGCCAGGTCGGCACCGGTCATGCCGGGGGTGCGGCGGGCGACGGCCGAGAGGTCGACGTCCGGGGCGACCGGCTTGCCCTTCTGGTGCACCTTGAGGATCTCCAGCCGGCCCTGCATGTCCGGACGGTCGACCGCGATCTGCCGGTCGAAACGGCCGGGACGCAGAAGGGCCGGGTCGAGGATGTCGGGCCGGTTCGTCGCGGCGATGAGGATCACGCCGCCCTTGACGTCGAAGCCGTCCATCTCGACGAGGAGCTGGTTCAGGGTCTGCTCGCGCTCGTCGTGACCACCGCCGAGGCCGGCGCCGCGGTGACGGCCGACCGCGTCGATCTCGTCGACGAACACGATCGCGGGGGCGTTGGCCTTGGCCTGCTCGAACAGGTCACGGACCCGGGAGGCACCGACACCGACGAACATCTCGACGAAGTCGGAACCGGAGATCGAGTAGAACGGCACACCGGCCTCGCCCGCGACGGCACGCGCGAGCAGGGTCTTGCCCGTACCGGGCGGGCCGTAGAGCAGAACGCCCTTGGGGATCTTCGCCCCGACGGCCTGGAACTTCGCCGGCTCCTGGAGGAACTCCTTGATCTCGTGGAGTTCCTCGACCGCCTCGTCCGATCCCGCGACGTCGGCGAACGTCGTCTTCGGGGTGTCCTTGGTGATGAGCTTCGCCTTGGACTTCCCGAAGTTCATGACGCGGGAGCCGCCGCCCTGCATCTGATTCATCAGGAACAGGAAGACGACCACGATCAGGACGAACGGCAGCAGCGACAGCAGGATGCTCACGAACGGGTTCTGCTTGGACGGCGACACGGTGTAGCCGTCCGGAATCTGCTCGTTCTGGAACTTGTCCTGCAGCGTGCTGGCGATCGTGACGCCCTGGTCGCCGATGTAGCTCGCCTGGATCTTCGAGCTGCCCTCGACCTTCTGGCCGTCCTTGAGTTCGACCTTGATGGTCTGCTCGTCGCCGGTGGTCAGCTTGGCCGACTCGACCTTGTTCTCATTGATCGCCTGGACGACCTGGCCGGTGTCCACTGTCTTGTAGCCGCCGGACGAGCCGACGACCTGCATCAACACGACCACGGCAAGGACGGCCAGCACGATCCACATGACCGGCCCACGGAAGTATCGCTTCACGTCCATCCATACGGAGCGGTGCCGCCCCGTCCCTCCTGCCATAGTGAGTTTGATAAAGGCTGTTCTTCGGACGGTACCCCAGCATTGTCCCCCGAAGCCGCGAGGGACAGCCGGCAATCACGTCCACGCATGCTCCAACGCCGCGGAGCCCGCCGGGGTTCCCGATCACCGCACGGCGGGCCGGGCGCCGGCTTCAGCCGCCGTAGACGTGGGGGGCGAGCGTACCGACGAACGGGAGGTTGCGGTACTTCTCGGCGTAGTCGAGGCCGTAGCCGACGACGAACTCGTTGGGGATGTCGAAGCCGACCCACTCCACGTCGATGGCGACCTTGGCGGCCTCGGGCTTGCGCAGCAGCGTGCACACCTTGAGGGAGGCGGGCTCGCGCGAGCCGAGGTTGGAGATCAGCCAGGAGAGGGTCAGGCCGGAGTCGATGATGTCCTCGACGATCAGGACGTGCCGGCCCTTGATGTCGGTGTCGAGGTCCTTGAGGATCCGCACCACACCGGAGGACTGGGTGCCCGCCCCGTACGAGGACACGGCCATCCAGTCCATCGTGACGGGTGTGGACAGTGCCCGGGCGAGGTCCGCCATCACCATCACCGCGCCCTTGAGCACGCCGACGATCAGCAGGTCCTTGCCCGCGTACTCCGCGTCGATCTTCGCGGCCAGCTCCACCAGCTTGGCGTCGATCTCTTCCTTGGTGATGAGCACCTTCTCGAGGTCGGCACCCATGTCTTTCGCGTCCACCCGCATCACTTTCGGTCGTCCCACCGGCCGGTCCGGTCCGTCCCGCGACTCGTACGGGTCGGTGGGGTCCGGAATCAGCCCTGCCGAATCACCAGTCTGCCACCCTGCCGGCGGGCCACGACCCGGCCGGGGAGATTGATGGCCCCCTGGCCGCGCCAGCCGGTGATCAGCCGGTCGACCTCCTCGATGTGGCGGGCGAACAGCGAACCGGCCGGCGCGCCGGCCTCGATGGCGGCGCGGCGCAGCACACGGCGGCGTACGGCGGGCGGCAGGGCGTACAGCGCGGCACACTCCAGGCGGCCGTCGGCGTCGCGGACGCCGGCCTCGGCCCGGCCGGCCCAGGCGTCAAGGGCGTCGGCGTCGTCGCGGGAGAGCTGGGCCGTACGGGCGAGGGCCTCGACGACGCCCTTGCCGAGGGCCTTCTCCAGGGCGGGCAGGCCCTCGTGGCGGAGCCGGGAGCGGGTGTAGGCGGGGTCGGTGTTGTGCGGGTCGTCCCACACGGGCAGGGACTGGACCATGCAGGCCTTGCGGGCGGTCTGCCGGTCGACCTGGAGGAAGGGGCGCCGGTAACGGCCGTCGGCCCCCGAGACCGCGGCCATTCCGGACAGGGAGCGGATGCCCGAGCCGCGGGCGAGGCCGAGCAGGACGGTCTCGGCCTGGTCGTCACGGGTGTGGCCGAGCAGGACCGCGGTGGCGCCGTGCCGTTCGGCGGCGGCGTCCAGGGCGGCGTAGCGGGCGTCCCGGGCGGCGGCCTCCGGGCCGCCGTCGCGGCCGACGGTGACGGCGACGGACTCGACGGGGTCGAGGCCGAGTTCGCCCAGGCGCAGGACGACTTCGGCGGCGCGCAGGTCGGAGCCGGCCTGGAGGCCGTGGTCGACGGTGACGCCGCCGGCGCGGACGCCGAGGCGGGGGGCTTCGAAGGCGAGGGCGGAGGCGAGCGCCATGGAGTCGGCGCCGCCGGAGCACGCCACGAGCACGAGCGGTGAGGGGGGCGGCTCGTGCGGGAGGCGGGCCGGCATTCGGCCGCCGTGGTCGTCGAGGATGTCGTTCAGGACGCGGCGGACCGCCAGGCGTATCGCCGCGACCGCAGGATGGGGACCCATGTCCGGTTCCCTTCATGAAGTTTTCGGGGGGTGAACCCGAGGTCGGTCACTCAGAGTGTGTAGATGGTGACAGAACCGGGCCGTTCCCCGAGCATTGCACGCCTACTCAGGACTCACGGTCCCTCGGACGGGTGATTGGAGGGGCGTCCGTCTGCCGTCGGCCGTGTGCGGCGCGTATCGGTGCGCGGTGGTCAGGCTTCCGGTTTCCGGTGCACCCGTGTGATCCAGTCCGCCGGTTTGGCGATCTCCGCCTTGGTGGGGAGCGTGTTGGGCGAGGTCCAGACGCGGTTGAAGCCGTCCATGCCGACCTCGTCGACGACGGCGCGCACGAAGCGTTCGCCGTCGCGGTACTGGCGGAGCTTGGCGTCCAGGCCGAGCAGCTTGCGCAGGGCCGTGTCCAGGCGGGAGGCGCCCTTGGCGCGGCGCTGCTGGAACTTCTCGCGGATCTCGGCGACGCTCGGCACGACGTCGGGGCCGACGCCGTCCATCACGAAGTCGGCGTGGCCCTCCAGCAGCGACATCACGGCGGTGAGCCGGCCGAGGATCTCGCGCTGGGCGGGGGTCTGCACGATCTCGACGAGGGAGCGTCCCTCGTCGCCCTCCTCGCCCTCGGGACGGCCGCCGGCCAGGGACTGGGCGGCCTCACGGACGCGTTCCAGGACGGTCATGGGGTCGACGTCGGTCTCCCCCAGGAACGACTGGATCTCGCCCTCCAGGTGGTCGCGCAGCCAGGGCACGGCGGTGAACTGGGTGCGGTGGGTCTCCTCGTGGAGGGTCACCCACAGGCGGAAGTCATGGGGCTCGACGTCGAGTTCGCGTTCGACGTGGACGATGTTGGGGGCGACGAGCAGCAGCCGTCCGCCGCCGTTCGCGCCGGCCGGGAGGTCGCGGGTGGCGGGGGCGAAGGTCTCGTACTGGCCGAGGACGCGGGAGGCCAGGAAGGACAGCAGCATGCCCAGTTCCACGCCGGTGACCTTGCCGCCGACGGCGCCGAGGACGACGTTGCCGGGGCTGGTGCCGCGGCGCTCCTGCATCTTGTCGAGGAGCGGTTTGAGCAGTTCGCGGAAGCCGGCGACGTTGGCCCGGACCCAGCCGGGGCGGTCGACGACGAGGACGGGGGTGTCGTGGGTCTCCTCGGTACCCAGACGAGTGAAGCCCCGGACGTGTTCCTCCGAGGCCTTCGCGTGCCGACGCAGTTCCGCGACGACGGCGCGGGCCTCGTCGCGGCTCACGTCGGGGCCTGGCCGCATGAGGCGGGTCGCGGTCGCGACCGCGAGGTTCCAGTCGACCATCCCGGAAGAAGCAGCACCACCGATGCTCGTCATGCGTCAACGGTACGTGAGTGGTCCTGCTTGGGGCAGGGCGGCGAGACGGCGGGGGGTGCCCCTGAGGAGCGGGCGGTTCGGTGTGCCCCGTTTCTCGCCCCCGCCGCCCCTTCCCTCCCCCACTCTCGGCTTCGCTCGAGCGGGGGGACCCCCATCGTCCCTGGGGGCTTCGCCCCCAGACCCCCGTTTCGCGCAGTTCCCCGCGCCCCTGTGGGGGTCAGCGGCAGCCGCAAGTGGCCAGGGCCGTGGCTGCCTTGTCGAGGGCGGACTGGGCTGTCGTCGGGGCCGGGGTGTCGTTGGCCAGGAAGGCGAAGGCCAGGAGGCGGCCGTCCTTGTCGACGACCGTTCCGGCGAGGGTGTTCACGCCGGTGAGCGTGCCCGTCTTGGCCCGTACGACGCCGGCCGCCCCGTCGGTGTAACGGCCGGCGAGGGTGCCGGTGAAGCCGGCGACGGGCAGCCCCGTGAGGGCGGAGCGCAGCTCGGGGTGGGCGGGGTCGCCGGCCTTGACGAGCAGGGCGGTGAGGAGGTCGGCGGTGAGCCGGTCGCCACGGTCGAGGCCGCTGCCGTCCTGGACGTCGGCGCCCTTCACCGGGAGCCGGAGCTGCTTCAGCCGGGCGGTGATCGCCTCGCCGGCGCCGGCGAAGTCGGCACGCTTGCCCGTGGCGAGCGCGGTGTGGCGGGCGAGCGCCTCGGCGAGGTCGTTGTCGCTGTGGGTCAGCATCCGCTCGACGAGGGCCGAGAGCGGGGGCGAGGAGACCGTGGCGAGGGTGGAGGCGCGGCTGGTGGCCTTCGACGGGCCGGGCGGCGTGGCCTTGATGCCGTGTTCCTTCAGGAGGTCGCCGAACGTCCGCGCGGCGTCGGCCGCCGGGTCCGCGACCCGTGGCGCCGGGCCGCTGGAGGAGCCGTCGGTGCGGCCCTCGTCGGCCATCAGGGGGGTGATGGCGGCGAGGTTCGGGTTGACCCCGATCGGGTGGATCGTGCCGCCCTTGTACAGGGTCGTGTCGTAGGAGAGCGTCACCTCGCGCACACCGCGCTTGGCCAGGGCGGCGGCGGTCCGCGTGGCGAGGTCGCGCAGGCTCGCGAGGCCGCCGGCCTCCTCGCGGGCGGTGAGCGTGGGGTCGCCGCCGCCGACCAGGACGACCTCCTCCGTGTCGGGTTCGTACACCGCGCGGGTGGTGAGGCGGTGGTCGGCGCCCATCGCGGAGAGCGCGGCGACGGCGGTGGCGATCTTCGTGGTGGAGGCCGGAATGAGCGCGGTGCCGGAGCCGGTGCCGTAGAGCCGTTCGCCGGTGGCCACGTCGACCACGACGGCGGAACGGCGGCCGAGCGCGGGGTTCTTCAGCAGCGGGTCGAGGACGGCGGCGAGGGCCTTGCCGCCGGGCGCCGACCGTACGGTCGTTGCGGTGCCGCCGAGGCCGGTGAGCACGGAGGCGGCCGGCGGGGCGGCCTGCGGTCCGCGGGGCGGCGTACCGGCGTGCGCGCGGGCACCGCCGTGATCTGTGCCACGCACGGCTTCCAGGGCCACGGCCCGGTCCCGCTCGGCCGTACGCTGGCCCGTGGAGTCCCAGGGACCGGCGGCGGTCACCACTCCCGCGGCCAGCGCCAGACCGGCGATGGCGGCGGTCGCGGTGAACTGCCAGGTCTTCGGCCGCGCGACCCGCGGGACCCGCGGTGACCCCGGCCCCTCCGGCCGCGCGAAACGTGGCCCGGCGGCCGCGGCGACGCGCGCCGGACGTGGCCGTACGGTCTCCGCGGCCCGGGCGAGACGTGGTCGTACGGCGTCCGCGATCCGCACGACATGCGGTCTCGCGGCCCGCCAAGGCCTCAGCTCTGGCACGACCACCAGCCCCTTTCGCGATCACACACCTGCGTGAGGGACACTTAACCACCAGAACTATGTGCTGATCATGGAGGAGCCACCGGTGGAGTTCGACGTCACGATCGAGATCCCGAAGGGTTCGCGGAACAAGTACGAGGTGGACCACGAGACGGGTCGGATCCGCCTGGACCGTCGACTCTTCACCTCGACCGCCTACCCGACCGACTACGGCTTCGTCGAGAACACCCTCGGCGAGGACGGCGACCCGCTGGACGCGCTGGTCATCCTGGACGAGCCGACGTTCCCGGGCTGCCTGATCCGCTGCCGTGCGATCGGCATGTTCCGGATGACGGACGAGGCGGGCGGCGACGACAAGCTGCTGTGCGTCCCGTCGACGGACCCGCGCGTGGAGCACCTGCGCGACATCCACCACGTGTCCGAGTTCGACCGCCTGGAGATCCAGCACTTCTTCGAGGTCTACAAGGACCTGGAGCCGGGCAAGTCGGTCGAGGGCGCCAACTGGGTGGGCCGGGTGGACGCCGAGGCGGAGATCGAGCGGTCCTACAAGCGTTTCAAGGAGCAGGGCGGCCACTGAGCCCTCCCGCCGCGGAACGCGGAACGGGCCGCACGCGTGGGCGTGCGGCCCGTTCTGCTGTCCGTGCGCATACTGAGGCAGTACGGGGCACGTTTACGGTCGTCTACGGACGGTGTCGTACAGGGAGAGCGGAGCAGGTGACGGACGCGGAGGACCGCAAGCCGGAGTCGGACGAGGCGAGGAGCGCGTTCACTCCTCCCTCGGGCGTCGCGGCGCCGGTCGAGTCCGACTCGTCGACGACGTCCGAGTTCGCCGTTCCCCAGGGGCTGGCCGTCCCGAAGGCCGGTTCGGAGTCGGAGACGACCTCCGAGTTCGCCGTTCCCCAGGGCCTGGACGTGGCCCCGCCGGCGCCGGCCGAGGCGGAGGGGTCGGCGTTCAGCCCGCCGAGCACCTACAGCGTGAAACAGCCGGCGGCGTTCACCCCGCCGAGCGGTATACCGCTGGTCCGGCTGGCCCAGGACGCGCCGTGGCAGGACCGGATGCGCGCGATGCTGCGCCTGCCGGTCACCGAGCGGCCGGCGCCGGAGCTCGCGCAGCGGCACGACGAGGCCGGGCCGGCGGTGCCGCGCGTCCTCGACCTGACCCTGCGTATCGGGGAGCTGCTGCTGGCGGGCGGTGAGGGCGCCGAGGACGTGGAGGCGGCGATGTTCGCCGTGTGCCGCTCCTACGGCCTGGACCGCTGCGAGCCCAACGTCACCTTCACCCTGCTGTCGATCTCCTACCAGCCCTCCCTGGTCGACGACCCGGTGTCCGCCTCGCGCACGGTGCGCCGCCGCAGCCCCGACTACACCCGGCTGGCGGCGGTCTACCAGCTGGTCGACGACCTCAGCGACGAGGAGACCCACATCTCCCTGGAGGAGGCGTACGGGCGGCTGGCGGAGATCCGCCGCAACCGGCACCCGTACTCCGGCTGGGTGCTGACCGGGGCGAGCGGGCTGCTCGCCGGCGCGGCCTCGATGCTGGTCGGCGGTGGCTTCCTGGTGTTCGTCGCCGCGGCGATCGGCGCGATGCTCGGCGACCGGCTGGCCTGGCTGTGCGCCGGCCGGGGGCTGCCGGAGTTCTACCAGTTCACGGCGGCGGCGATGCCGCCGGCCGCGATAGGGGTGGCGCTGACGCTGGCGCACGCGGACGTCAAGGCGTCCGCGGTGATCACCGGTGGGCTGTTCGCGCTGCTGCCCGGGCGGGCCCTGGTGGCGGGCGTGCAGGACGGCCTGACCGGCTTCTACATCACCGCGTCCGCGCGCCTGCTGGAGGTCCTGTACTTCTTCGTGGGCATCGTGGCCGGGGTGCTGACGGTGCTGTACTTCGGTGTGCAGCTGGGCGCCAAGCTGAACCCGGACGCGGCGCTCGGCGGCGTCCCGCGGCCGTGGCTCCAGATCGCCGCGTCGATGCTGCTGTCGCTGGCCTTCGCGGTACTGCTCCAGCAGGAACGATCCACCGTGCTGATGGTGACCCTGAACGGCGGGGTCGCGTGGGTGGTGTACGGGGCGATGCACACCGTGGGCGGCATCTCACCGGTGGCCTCCACGGCGGCCGCGGCGGGTCTCGTGGGCCTGTTCGGGCAGTTGCTGGCCCGGTACCGGTTCGCGTCCGCGCTGCCGTACACCACGGCGGCGATCGGGCCGCTGCTGCCCGGTTCCGCCACGTACTTCGGTCTGCTGGGCATCGCGCAGAACGAGGTCGACTCCGGGCTGGTGTATCTGACGCAGGCGGTGGCGCTCGCCATGGCGATCGCGATCGGCGTGAACCTCGGTTCCGAGCTGTCCCGGATGTTCCTGCGGATCGGGTCCGCGGAGAAGCGGCGTGCCGCCAAGCGGACGCGGGGATTCTAGCGCCGGCGCCATTTCCGATCGCCGGCGCCATGTCTATTGGACGCCGTCCAGCTCGGGGGCCTGTGCGTCTTGGCGGCCGTGGGCCGGTGGGGCCTTTTCGCGCAGTTCCCCGCGCCCCTGGGGGTGGGTTCAGTAGCCGCGGTTGTACGGCTGCTGCTGGTTCGGGTTGTAGTACTGGTCGTCGGAGTACGGCTGCTGCGGGTAGCCGCCCTGGTTGTCGTACGGCTGCTGGGGCTGCTGCGGATAGCCCTGGTTGCCGTAGTACTGCTGCTGGGGCTGCTGCGGGGCCGGCGGGGTGATGCGGCGGAGCTGGGTCGTGGCGTCGTCCATGACCGGGGTCTGCGGGGCGGCGGCCTGGGCCGGGGCCTCGGCGGCGGCGCGCTTCTTCTTCCCGCGCTCGCGCACGTACTCGATGATGATCGGCACCACGGAGAGGAAGACGATCAGGATGAGGATCGGCTCGATGTTGGTCTTGATGAGCTCGATCTGGCCGAGCCAGTAACCGGCGACGGTGACACCGCAGCCCCAGGCGACACCGCCGATGACGTTGTACGTGAGGAAGGTGCGGTACTTCATGCGGCCGGCGCCCGCCACGATGGGTGCGAACGTACGCACGATCGGGACGAAGCGGGCCAGGACGATCGCCTTCGGGCCGTACTTCTCCATGAACTCGTGGGCCTTCTCCAGGTTCTCCTGTTTGAAGAGCTTGGAGTTCGGCCGGTTGAAGAGCTTGGGTCCGAAGAACTTGCCGATCATGTAACCGACTTGGTCGCCGATGACGGCGGCCAGCACGATCAGCGTGCACACCAGCCACAGCGGCTGGCTGATGTAGTTGCCCTCGGCCACGAAGAGACCCGCCGTGAACAGCAGGGAGTCACCGGGCAGGAACGCGAAGAGTCCGGACTCCGCGAAAACGATCAGCAGGATGCCGGGCAGGCTGAAGGTCTCGATCAGGTAGTCCGGGCTCAGCCACTCAGGGCCGAGCGCAAGCGTGGTCACGGGGATGTGGCTCCTGCTGCTGGGGGGTAAGGGCTGGGCTGGCTGCCCAAATTATGAACGCAGCCATAGAGGCCCAGGTTCCGCGGGGGTACCCAGCATGCCCTGTGATCCGCCCCGGAGAAAGCCGCGATCCGGTGCCGTACGGCATCACCGCTGGTCGTGGCCCGGGAGTGAGCCGGGCCACGACCGCTCAGGAGGCGTGTCGGGCGGCGTTGGCGAGGATCGCCCCCCTGAGGTGCTCGGCGAGACCGGGCCGCATGGAGTCGTAGAACTCCTTGAAGCGCTCGTCGCCGACGTACATCTCGGCGAGACCCTTGTGGATCTCGTACGAACATTCGTAGAACCAGGTGCAGATGTGCTGCCGGTGTTCCTCGGCCATGTTCATGGCCGCCTCGTCGGCGGATGACGTCCCGGCGGTCATCAGAGCGTCGTAGCGCTCGCCCCAGTCGGCCACCTCGGCCTGCATCCGCTTCCAGTCCTCCTTGGTGTAGCCCGCCGCGCGGCGCTGCGACTCGGCGTACGCCTCGGTGCCGCCCCAGCGCTCCTCCGCCTCGTCGGCGTACTGCTCGGGGTCCTTGTCCCCGAACACCTCGAACTTCTCCTCGGGCGTCAGATTGATCCCCATCTTGCGTGCCTCCATGGCGTGTTCCACGGCCGCCGCCATCTTCCGCAGCCTCTCGATCCGGGCGGTCAGCAGTTCGTGCTGGCGGCGCAGGTGCGCGCGCGGGTCCGCGTCCGGGTCGTCGAGCAGGACGGCGACCTCCTCGAGCGGGAAGCCGAGCTCGCGGTAGAACAGGATCTGCTGAAGCCGGTCGAGGTCGGCGTCGCTGTAGCGCCGGTGCCCCGCGTGGCTGCGCCCGCTCGGGACGAGCAGGCCGATGCCGTCGTAGTGGTGCAGCGTGCGCACGGTGACCCCGGCGAAGCCCGCGACCTGTCCCACGGAGTAGCTCACTTCCCCGCTCCCTTCTCGGTACGCGCTCCACCTTGGGTCCTCACGCCGCGTGAGGTGCAAGCCGGTTACGGTTTTGTCCGCTTCATCCGCATATCGTGTGCGCGTGGCCCAGGACAGCGCACACCGAGCACCCGCCGACGCCCCCGCGACCGAGGCGCGCGCCCTGCTGCCGACCCTTGTCCCCGCGCTGCTCGTGGGCGTGGTGACGAGCCTGGTCCTGGTGGGCGTGAGCACGGCGGCCGAGGAGCTCCAGGACGTGCTCTGGCAGGACGTACCGGACGCCCTGGGGGTCGGCAGGTACTCCGTGCTGTGGATGTTCGTGGTGCTCGTCGCCACCGGGGTCGCGGTCGGGCTGGTGGTGTGGAAGGTCCCCGGCCACGCGGGCCCCGATCCGGCGACCACCGGTCTGGACGCGCCCGTGCTGCCGCTCGCGGTCCTGCCGGGGCTGCTGCTGGCGACCGCGTTCGTGCTGGCCGGTGGGCCGAGCCTGGGGCCCGAGAACCCGATCATCGCGGTGAACGTCTCGCTGGCGGTCTGGGCGGGCACCAGGGCCTTCCCGAGGGCCCCGGAGCGGGGCTGGGTGGCGCTGGCGGAGGCGGGGACGATCGGCGCCCTGTTCGGTACGCCGGTCGCCGCCGCGCTGGTCATCTCCGAGGCGCTGGCCGGGCAGCGGATCAAGGGGCAGCTGTGGGACAGCCTCTTCGCGCCGCTGGCTGCCGCCGGGGCGGGCGCGCTCACCACCTCGCTGATCTCGCAGCCGAGTTTCGATCTGCATCTGCCGCCGTTCGGGCGGCCCGGCTGGGGCGATCTGCTGGCGTCGCTCGTCGTGGCCTCGGTGGGCGCGGTGCTCGGCATGTGCGCCGTCCACGCCTTCCCCTTCGTCCACGGGGCGTTCCGGCGGCTGCGGCACCCGATGCTGATGCTTCCCGTGGGTGGGGCGGTGCTGGGCGGACTGGCGGCCCTGGGCGGGCATCTGACCCTGTTCAAGGGGCTCGACGAGATCGCGGAGCTGGCGCGCGATCCCGACGGCTGGACGGCGGGCGAGTTCGCCACGATGACGCTGGTGAAGCTGGCCGCGCTGCTCGTCGCCGCGTCCTGCGGCTTCCGGGGCGGGCGGATCTTCCCGGCGGTGTTCGTCGGTACGGCGCTCGGGTTGTGCGCGCACGCGCTGGTGCCCGGGATGCATCCGGCGGTGGGCGTGTCGGCCGGTGTGCTGGGGATCCTGCTGGCGATCACCCGGCAGGGCTGGGTGAGCCTGTTCGTCGCCGCCGTCCTGGTCGCCTCCCCCGGGATCATCACCCTTCTGTGCGTCGCCTCCCTGCCGGCCTGGCTGCTGGTCACGGGCCGCCCGCACATGCAGCTGAGGGCGGACGGGACGGCCGTGCGATGACCTCCTCTGCCCTTCCCCACCACCCGACGCTCCCGAGAACAGGAGTCATCCATGCCGCTCCACACCGGCCCGCAGCACGACGAGCGCCCCGTGTACGTCAACCCCTTCCTCGGACCGGCCAATCCGGTCGGGGACATGGCCGAGGCGCCGCCCAAGCACCGGATGCCCGACTCGCCGATGGCGCCCTCGACGGCGTATCAGCTCGTGCACGACGAGCTGATGCTGGACGGCAACGCGCGGCTGAACCTGGCCACCTTCGTCACCACCTGGATGGAGCCGGAGGCCGGGAGGCTGATGGCGGAGTGCCGGGACAAGAACATGATCGACAAGGACGAGTACCCGCGCACCGCCGAGCTGGAGCGGCGCTGTGTGGCGATGCTCGCCGACCTGTGGCACGCGCCCGACCCGTCGAAGGCCGTGGGCTGTTCGACGACCGGGTCGAGCGAGGCGTGCATGCTCGCCGGGATGGCGCTGAAGCGGCGCTGGAGCGCGCGGAATCCCGCGCCGGGGGCCCGGCCCAACCTGGTGATGGGCGTCAACGTCCAGGTCTGCTGGGAGAAGTTCTGCACCTTCTGGGAGGTGGAGGCCCGTCAGGTGCCCATGGAGGGCGAGCGGTTCCACCTCGACCCGCGGGCGGCGGCCGAGCTGTGCGACGAGAACACCATCGGGGTCGTCGGCGTCCTGGGCTCCACCTTCGACGGCTCGTACGAACCGGTCGCCGACCTGTGCGCGGCGCTGGACGAGCTCCAGGAGCGCACCGGCCTCGACGTCCCCGTGCACGTGGACGGGGCGTCCGGCGCGATGATCGCGCCCTTCCTCGACGAGGACCTGGTGTGGGACTTCCGCCTCCCGCGCGTGGCGTCGATCAACACCTCGGGGCACAAGTACGGGTTGGTGTACCCGGGCGTCGGCTGGGCGCTGTGGCGGGACGCGGACGCGCTGCCGGAGGAGCTGGTCTTCCGGGTGAACTACCTGGGCGGCGACATGCCGACCTTCGCGCTGAACTTCTCCCGGCCGGGCGCGCAGGTCGTGGCGCAGTACTACACGTTCCTGCGGCTGGGCCGGGACGGCTACCGCGCGGTGCAGCGGGCCGCGCGGAACGTGGCCGGGGGCCTCGCGGACCGGATCGGGGCGCTCGGCGACTTCCGGCTGCTGACCCGGGGCGACGAGCTCCCGGTGTTCGCGTTCACGACCGCCGACGACGTGACGGCGTACGACGTCTTCGACGTGGCCCGGCGGATGCGGGAGCAGGGCTGGCTGGTGCCCGCGTACACCTTCCCGGCGAACCGCGAGGACCTGTCGGTGCTGCGGGTGGTGTGCCGCAACGGCTTCTCCGAGGACCTGGCCGACGTCTTCGCCGAGGACCTGACCCGGCTGCTGCCGGCGCTGCGCCGCCAGCCGCACCCCCTCACCCACGACAGGAAGGCGGCCACGGGCTTCCACCACTAGGGGGTGTCAGGCCCTAACCCTCGTCCCCGGGATGCCTCTCCCCCGTCGCGTACGGGTTTTCCTCGCCCTCCGCCAGGACGGCGACGAACGGCTCGCCCTCCCCGGAGAAGGTGTAGGCGCCGCCCCGGATGCGCTCGATGAGGGCGCGGGTCCACTCGGCGCCGGTGTCGGCCGAGTGCACCCAGAAGTCCATGATCTCCCCGATGTGGCCCAGCGGGCCGGGGCCGCCCTCGGGGGTGTAGTACTCGGTGACCGACGTGCGCCACTCCTCGATCGCCCGCAGGCGCCGCTCCAGCAGCGCCAGGGCCTCGGCGCGCTCCAGGTCGACCATGAATCCGAGCCCGGCCGAGAGCGCGTCCGGCTTCTGGTCGTAGGAGGTCAGGGCCTCCCGCAGCAGCCGGAAGTACTCCTCGGTCCCCTGCTCGGTGATCTCGTACTCCGTGCGCGGCGGGCCGCCGGCCGTGGACGGCGCGATCTCGTGCGCGTGCAGCAGCCCCTGCTTCGCCATCTGCTTCAGCGCGTGGTAGATCGAGCCGGGCTTGGCGTTGGACCACTCGTGCGCGCCCCAGTACTCCAGGTCGTTCCGCACCTGGTACCCATGGGCCCGCCCGTGCTGGCGCACCGCGCCGAGCACGAGGAGACGGATCACTGACATGTGCCCAGCGTAGGACCCCCGGTTCCGGCACCGGGGCCGCCCCGCCCCCTCAGAACGGGAAGCCGCTGCGGCCGTGCTGGACCGAGATCCACTTCATCGTGGTAAAGGCGTCCAGCATCGTGTCGCCGTTGAGGCGGCCGACGCCCGAGTGCTTCTCGCCGCCGAAGGGGACGATCGGCTCGTCGTGCACGGTGCCGTCGTTCACGTGGAACATGCCGGTGTCGATCTGCTTGGCGAAGTTGACGCCCCGCTCGACGTCACCGGTGTGCACGGCGCCGCTCAGGCCGTACGGGGTGTCGTTGACGAGGCGCACGGCCTCCTCCTCGCCGTCGAACGGAACGAGGAACGCGACGGGCCCGAAGACCTCCTGCTGGAGCAGGGGCGAGTCCGCGGGCAGTCCGGTGAGCACGGACGGCTCGACCAGGTTGTTCCTGCGCTCGCCGCGCACCAGGGCGGTGGCGCCCTCGCCGATCGCCTGCTCGACGACGCCGGAGAGGACGTCCGCCTGCCGGGAGTTGATCACCGGGCCGATGACCGTCTCCGGGTCACGCGGGTCGCCCGCCTTGAGGGACTTGACCTTGGCGACGAACTTCTCGGTGAACTCGTCGGCGACCGACCGGTCGACCAGGACGCGGTTGGCGGCCATGCAGACCTGGCCCTGATGGACGAACCGGCTGAACACGGCCGCGTCCACCGCGTAGTCGACGTCCGCGTCGTCGAGGACCACCAGCGCGCTGTTGCCGCCGAGTTCGAGGACCGCGCGCTTGAAGAGGGAGGCGCAGACCGTGGCCACGTGGCGGCCGACCTGGTCCGAGCCGGTGAAGGAGATGACCTTCGGGACCGGGTGCTCGATGAAGGCGTCGCCGATCTCCGCGATGTCGGTGACGAGGACGTTCAGCAGACCGGCGGGCAGGCCCGCGTCCTCGAAGATCTTCGCGACCAGGGTGCCGCCGACGATCGGCGTGTTCTGGTGCGGCTTGAGCACCACGCCGTTGCCGAGCGCGAGCGCGGGGGCGACCGACTTCAGGGAGAGCAGGAACGGGAAGTTGAAGGGGCTGATCACGCCCACGACGCCGACGGGCACGCGGTAGACGCGGTTCTCCTTGCCGTCCACCGGCGAGGGGATGATCCGGCCCTCGGGGCGCAGCGCCAGATGGACCGCCTCGCGCAGGAACTCCTTGGCGAGGTGCAGCTCGAAGGCGGCCTTCAGGCGCGTGCCGCCGAGCTCGGCGACGATCGCCCCGGCGATCTCCTCCTCGCGCTCCTCCACCAGCCTGAGCGCCTTCTCGAACACCGCGCGGCGGGTGTACGGGTTGGTCGCCGCCCACTCCTTCTGCGCGCGGGCGGCCGCCCGGTAGGCCTGATCGACCTCGTCGACCGTGGCTATCGTGATCGACGCGAGCTTCTCGTCGTCGTACGGGTTGAAGTCGATGATGTCCCAGGAGCCTGAGCCCGGACGCCACTCACCGTCGATGTACTGCTGAGCGAGGTCGGTGAAGTACGACGACATGTGATCCCTCAATCCCTTGCTGCATCAGCAGAACACTGATCGACTGCACGGTCTGATCGCACGTCATCGTACTTGTGTTTTATGTGAGTTGAAGGCCCCACTCAGGACAGTTGGCCATCGGAGCCGTGCGCCCTCAGGACAGCTGGAGCAGCCCCCGCAGGAGGTCCCGGCTCTCCGAGGGCCCCGGGCTGTCGTGCTGGAGCTCCTTGAGCGCCTTCTCGTACTGGGCCACGTCCTCGGCCTTGTCGAGATAGAGCGCGCTGGTGAGCTGCTCCAGGTACACGACGTCCGACAGGTCGGACTCGGGGAAGCTGAGGATGGTGAAGGCGCCCGACTCGCCGGAGTGCCCGCCGAGACTGAACGGCATGACCTGGAGCCGGACGTTCGGCCGCTCGGAGACGTCGATGAGGTGCTGGAGCTGGCCGCGCATCACCGCGCGGTCGCCGTACGGCCGGCGCAGGGCGGCCTCGTCGAGGACGACATGGAACTCGGGCGCGTTCTCCGAGACCAGGTACTTCTGCCGCTCCAGACGCAGCGTCACCCGTCGCTCGACGTCCTCCTCGCTCGCGCCCTTCATGCCGCGCCGCACCACCGCGCGGGCGTACTCCTCGGTCTGGAGCAGACCGTGCACGAACTGCACCTCGTACGCCCGGATCAGCGAGGCGGCGCCCTCGAGACCCACGTACGTGGGGAACCAGCTCGGCAGTACGTCCGAATAACTGTGCCACCAGCCCGCGACGTTGGCCTCCTTGGCGAGCGAGAGCAACGAGGTGCGCTCCTGCTCGTCCGTGATGCCGTACAACGTCAGCAGGTCCTCGACATCCCTGGTCTTGAAGCTCACCCGGCCCAACTCCATCCGGCTGATCTTCGATTCGGAGGCGCGGATCGAATAGCCCGCCGCCTCGCGCGTGATCCCCCGCGCCTCACGCAGTCGCCGCAGTTGTGATCCGAGCAGCATGCGCCGCACCACCGATCCCGGCTCTCCCGCGCTCACGTTCGCCAGCCTCCCCAACGTCTTCAGGGCCCGCAGTCTGCCACTAAAACACTTCGAGCAGTACTCGCACGGTTACGGAAACGGAATCCAGCCGCGCGATCCGATCGGGAAGGAGCACGGAACGGGCATGGTGGGAGCAAGCAAGAGCTAGGAGGAGGCAAGGGAACAGCCGGAAGAGGACGGGAAGATGACGGAAAAATTGGCCAACAAACCAGTACGGTAGGGTCGAATTCGGTCAGCTGCACGTGCATCTGCCCTTGCATCTGCTGTACGCATCCGAAACCATGGTCCCCGCACCACCGCCGCCTCGCTACGACCGCGAATTCCCGGGAGTGCCTCGCATGGGGACGAATGGATCGACCATGCTCGAGCCGTTACGGCAGGGCCTTCCGCCGCTGAACCTCGCGGCCGCGTCCGACGCCGCCTCCTGCGCCCTCCCCGCCCGCTACGAAGCGGTCCGCGAGGCCCGGCAGTTCACCCGCAGAACCCTCGACCAGTGGGAACTGGGCGACCGGTTCGACGATGTGTGCCTGGTGGTCTCCGAACTGGTCACCAACGCCCTGCGCCACGGCCTGCCGGCCGCCACCCCGCGGCCGACGGCGCCGGACCTGCCGGTACGGCTGCATCTGATGCGGTGGACCGAGCGGCTGGTGTGCGCGGTGCGCGACCCCAGCGACGACAGCCCCGTCGCCCGCGACTCGGACGACTTCTCCGCCGAGTCGGGCCGGGGGCTGTTCCTGGTCGACTCCTTCAGCGACAGCTGGGGCTGGCACCCGATGGCCGGAGCGCTCGGCGGCAAGGTGGTCTGGGCCCTGTTCCGGCTGCCGCGCCCCGCCGACCGCCCCTGTCCCGGCGCTTGACGAACCGCGGCGCATCCCGGCGCCGCGGTTCTACGCGCGTCGGCGCCTCCTGAGCGACTCCGGGCGCACGCGTGCGCCCGGACACCGGTCAGCCGACGACCAGATGGTCGAACTCGCCGTCCTTCACGCCCAGCAGCATGGCCTCGATCTCCGCGCGGGTGTACACCAGCGCGGGCCCGTCGGGGAAGCGCGAGTTGCGCACGGCGACCTCTCCGCCGGGCAGCCGGGCGAATTCCACGCAGGACCCCTGCGAATTGCTGTGCCGGCTCTTCTGCCAGGCCACTCCGTGCAGCCGGGTGGCAGCCATGCCGTTGTACACGCCGGACGCGTCGGCACCGTCGTACACGTCACCGTCGTACACGTCGTGGTCCACAGGTCGCTCCCCGCTGGTGCACTGGCTGGTGTGGCCATTGATGCAGTGGTCAACTGACCCGGATCATAGCTTTGTTCATGTGCAGATGCATGGGCAGATGCACGTGCACGCGGGGTGTTCCTGCGGTTACAGCGTTGACGCTCGTGCCGTGCCCGCTTTGACGGACGTTTTACCGACCCCCGCTCCCTATGAGACGCACGCGGGGGCTTTTGTGTTCCCTCGTGTTCCCTTGTGTGCCGTCCACATGCAGGGAATTCGCGCCCCGTTCCCCGTGGTCGCGCCGGGTGCGAAGTGTGTCACTGAGGGGTGGTGGCGTGCCGGGTGAGTCCTGTTAGCTGACGGCGGTCGTCCGGCCGACGGGGCCGGCGGGAGCGAGGGGGCTTGCAGTGACTTCGGTTGCTTCGGTGACGTACTCGGCCGCACCGCGCGCGTCGCGGTCCCGGCGCGCACGGGCCGTGGCCGCGGTCGTGGGGCTGGCCGGCGCGCTCACGCTGACCGCGTGCAGCGGGGACGGCTCCGACGACTCCACGGCCACTCCCACTCCCACCCCCTCCGCCACGGCGACCGCCGACTCCGGTGGCGGCGCCGGGAGTTCCGGGGCGAGCGAGGCCCCGGCGGGCGAGCTGGAGGGCAGCTGGCTCACCACGGCCGACGGCAAGGCCGTCGCCCTGATGGTGAACGGCGAGGAGGCCGCCCTCTTCGCCACGGGCGGCACCGTGTGCAGTGGCACCGCGCGGGAGGAGGGCGGGACCCACTCGATCCGCCTGAAGTGCGGCGACGGCAACGAGGACCGGGCGAACGGAACGGTGGAATCCGTCGGCGGGGGCTCCCTGAAGGTCACCTGGGCGAGCGGCCTCGGCATCGAGACGTACACCAGGGCCGAGGGCGGGAGCTTCCCGACGGACCTGCCGACGGCGGGGCTGGGGTAGGGACCGTCCGGCGGGGCGGACCGGTGGCCCGTGCGTGATGATGACCGGTGGGCAACTCCGCGAACCAGAGGATCACTCATGCGCACCACGCCGATCGCCGCCAGCGCCGTCACCGCGCTCCTCCTGCTGACCGCCTGCGGCACCACGGACGGCGACGACGGCGGTGACGGGAAGCGGGAGAGCACCGCCTGCTCGGTCGACACGGTGAGCGTCGAGGTGGGCCCGGCGAGCACCGCGCCGGCCGCCGGGGACACCGGCGAGGTGCCGGTCGGCCTGACCAACCGGGGCGCCACCTGCACCGTGGAGGGCTTCCCCGAGGTACGACTGGCCGGCGCCGGCGACTCCGCCACCGTCGAGGTGCCGCCGGCCGAGGGCGCCAGGGCCCAGGAACTCACCCTGGCCAAGGGCGACTCCGCGTCGTTCGTCCTCACCTACGAACGCGGCACGAGCGGCGACGGCGCCTTCGACGCCGAGTCCCTCCGGGTCGGGCTCTCCGGCACCCGCGACTTCCCCTGGACCTACGGCCCGATCGCGTCCGACGACCGGGCCGGCCACAAGATCACCGTGAGCGCCTACCAGCAGGCGGGCGACTAGGGGTGTCGTTCGGATCAGGTCGGCTCCGGGTGGCGGCGCCTTGTCAGCCGGCCCGAGCGGGGTCCGGTGCGCGCAGCTGAAAGGCGGAGGAGGGCGACAGGGCGGAGCCCTGGCACCCGACGACAACGCCGCCGGGGGCACCTCCCACGCCCTTCAGGCAGTGGGGGAACGCGTGCCGGACCCCGCGACCCCGGCACGATCCGAACGACACCCCCTGGACCTCACGGGAGGTGCCGGCGGGGCTTCACCTGGGCGTCGTCCGCCGCGCGGGCGCCTTCCTCCCAGCCCGCCGCGTCGCTCACCCCGCGCAGCCGGGTGGTCGTGGTCTCCGGGAAGAGGCGGTCCGTCCGCTCGGTGACGGCCACCGCGCGGGTGGCGAGGACGGGCAGCAGATCGTCGCTCACCTGGCTCTCGGCGGCGGCCGCGAGACGGGTTCCCACGCGGTGCGCGTAGGAGGCGAGGAAGGACTGCCGGAAGGTCTTGGTCCGCTTGCGTCCGCCCGCCCGCTGTGCGGCCTCCGCCCTGGTCATCGCCGTGGTGGCCTGCACGAGCAGTGAGGTGTAGAGGAGTTCGACCGCCTCCAGGTCGGGGGCGAAGCCGACCACGGTGGAGAAGCCGAACGGTTCGTTCCACACGGCCCGGCAGTGGTTCGCGGACGCGACCGCGTCCAGCAGCACCGCCTTGGCCTGCTCGTACGGCGGCTCGACCCCGATCCGGCAGGCGCCCGGCGCCTCGGCGGAGGGCGCCCGCGCGGCGAGCAGGGCCTCGTCGACACTGTGCCGCGCCATCAGTTCCTGCGCCTTGGCGCTGAGCGCCTCCGCCTCCTCCGGGAATCCGGTCGCCTCCGCCTTGGCCAGCAGCGCGCGGATGCGCCCGAGCATGCGGGACTCCGGCCGCCGGTCCCGCGAACCGGGGGCGGCGGTCTCGTCGAGGGGTTCGAGGGCGGGCAGGCGCAGCAGCAGGCGGTACAGCTCCAGCACGGCCGTGGCGGACGAGAAGCGGTCGCCGCGCGGGGCGGGTTCCGCGTCCAGCTCGTCGAGCTGGGCGTTCCAGCGGGGTCCGCGCGGGCGGTCGTCGCGGGTCTGTGCGCGGATCAGGGCGGAGACGAGCCGTACATGGAGGTCGTCCAGCTCGCGGCGGACGATCCGTACGACATCGGCCGGCTGCCAGCCGCGCTGCCAGGCGGTGGCCACGAACTCCTCGCCCCGCCGCGCGAGTTCGGCGTCGGCGGCCGGATCGGCGGCGAGCAGGGACGCGCCGGTGTCGAGGGCGGCGTCGCCGGTGTCGTAGAGGGCGGCCCGGAAGGCGCGGTCGACGGTGCTGGACGTACTCACGGGCCGATCGTGCCATGCCCCGGGGATTCACCCGAAGGTGTCAACTTCGGGTTGACACCCCTGGGGTGTCAACTTACGGTTGACACATGACGACGAACCCCGCCATCAAGTCATCCGTGCGTCTCGACGACCTCATCGCGGCCATCAAGAAGGTCCACGAGGAGCCCCTCGAACAGCTTCAGGACGCGGTGCTCGCCGGGGAGCACCTCGGCGACGTGGCCGACCACCTGATCGGCCACTTCGTGGACCAGGCCCGGCGCTCGGGCGCCTCCTGGACGGACATCGGCAGGAGCATGGGCGTCACCCGGCAGGCGGCCCAGAAGCGCTTCGTGCCGAAGGAGGGCAACGACCTCGACCCGAGCCAGGGCTTCAACCGCTACACCCCCCGGGCCCGCAACACGGTCATGGCCGCGCACAACGAGGCCCAGGCCGCGCGCAACGCCGAGGGCCTGCCGGAGCACCTGGTCCTCGGTCTGCTGGCCGAGCCGGAGGGCCTGGCCGTCAAGGCGATCAACGAGCAGGGCGTCGCCGTCCAGGCGGTCGCCGACGCCGCCCGCGCGGCGCTGCCGCCGGCCGTCGAGGACGCCCCCGAGCTGGTGCCGTACGGCCCGGCGGCCAAGAAGGTCCTGGAACTCACCTTCCGCGAGGCCCTCCGCCTCGGCCACAACTACATCGGCACCGAGCACATCCTGCTCGCCCTGCTGGAGCACGAGAACGGCGAGGGCCTCCTCAGCGGTCTCGGCGTCACCAAGGACGCCACCGAGCGGTACGTCGCCGAGGCCCTGGCGCGGTACACCGAGCCCCGGACGGAGGACGAGCAGCCCGCGCAGGAGGGCTGACCAAGGACTGACCAGGGGGGTCGTTGTCAGACCCCCCTGCCACACTCGCAGCATGGCCGACCGGTGGGCACTCGCTCCGGCCGAGGACGGTGGCGTGGACGTCGCCCCCCTCGGTCCGGACGGGCTGCCCGCCGGTCCGGTGCTGCGGGAGGCGGACCTCGCCGAGGCCGTACGGAGCCGTCCCGGTGTCACGCGATGGGTGTGGCGGTCCACCGCCGAGGTCTATCCGCGTCTGCTCGCCACGGGGGTGCGAGTGGAGCGGGCCTACGACATCGAGACCGCCGAGACGCTCCTCCTCGGCCACGAAGGCCGGTACGGGGAACCCCGTTCGGCCGCGGCCTCGCTGGCCCGGCTGCGCGGCGGCCCCGTGCCGCCCGACCCGCCGCAGCGCCAGGCCGAACCGGGCGCCCAGTCACCGCTCTTCGAACCCCGGGGCGTCCAGCTGCCGCTGACGGACCTCCTCGCGGTCTACGCCGAGCAGCAGCGGCGCACCGACGCGACCGCGCATCCGGACCGGATGCGGCTGCTGACGGCCGCCGAGTCGGCGGGGACGCTGGTGGCCGCCGAGATGAACCGCGCGGGACTGCCCTGGCGGGCCGACGTCCACCGCGCGGTGCTGCACGACCTGCTCGGCGAGCGGTACGCGGGCGGGGGCGAGCCGCGCCGGCTCGCCGAGCTGGCCGACGAGGTGTCCGCCGCCTTCGGCCGCCGGGTCCGGCCCGATCTGCCCGCCGATGTGGTGAAGGCCTTCGCGCAGGCCGGCATCAAGGTCTCCTCGACCCGCCGCTGGGAGATCGAGTCCGTCGACCACCCGGCCGTCGAACCGCTGGTCGAGTACAAGAAGCTGTACCGGATCTGGGTGGCCCACGGCTGGTCCTGGCTCCAGGACTGGGTGCGCGACGGCCGGTTCCGGCCCGAGTTCCTCGCGGGCGGGACGGTCACCGGCCGCTGGGTGACCAATGGCGGGGGCGGCCTCCAGATCCCCAAGGTGATCCGCCGCGCGGTCGTCGCCGACCCCGGCTGGCGACTCGTCGTCGCCGACGCCGACCAGATGGAGCCGCGGGTGCTGGCGGCGATCTCCCGCGACCCCGGGCTGATGGAGGTGGCCGGACGGGAGACCGACCTGTACCAGTCGGTGTCCGACCGGGCCTTCTCCGGCGACCGCGCCCAGGCCAAGCTCGCCGTCCTCGGCGCCGTCTACGGCCAGACCTCCGGCGACGGCCTGAAGAACCTCGCCGCGCTCAGACGCCGTTTCCCCAGGGCCGTGGCCTACGTCGACGAGGCCGCCCGCGCGGGCGAGGAGGGCCGCCTCGTACGGACCTGGCTGGGCCGCACCTGCCCGCCGGCCGCCCGGACGACGGACGACCCGGCGGAGGAGGCGGGCATCCCGGTCGCCGACGACGAGGCCGCCGACGGGGATCGCCCCTGGGTGCCGGGCTACGCCTCGACCAATGCCCGCGCCCGGGGCCGCTTCGCCCGTAACTTCGTGGTCCAGGGCAGCGCCGCCGACTGGGCCCTGCTGCTGCTCGCCGCGCTGCGGCGGACCCTGGCGGACATGTCGGCCGAGCTGGTCTTCTTCCAGCACGACGAGGTGATCGTGCACTGCCCCGAGGAGGAAGCGGGGGCGGTGGTGGCGGCGATCGGGCGGGCCGCGGAGCTGGCCGGCCGGCTGACGTTCGGGGAGACACCGGTGCGGTTCCCGTTCACGACGGCGGTGGTGGAGTGCTATGCCGACGCCAAGTGATCACTCCGTCGGCCGGGTTCCTCCGAGCAGCTCGCGCAGCTCCTCCACCACCGTCTGCTCGTCCGTCCCGTCCAGTGCGGAGAGCGCGGCACGCCACTGCTCGTCCGCCTCGCTCATGCGCCCCTGCCCGCCCAGCAGCAGGCCGTACTGGTGGCGGGCCAGGCCGCCGGCGTAGCGGTCGGCGCGGGCGTCCGCGCGGCGGAGCAGTTCCGCGCACTCGTCGGCGGCCCGTTCGACGCGCCCCAGCAGCCGCAGGGAGCGGACCAGTCCGAGCCGGGTCTGGGACTCGCCGTGCCAGTCGCCGTGCCCGCCGAGGATGCGCAGGCTCTCCTCGAAGTGCGGCAGCGCGGCGGCCGGTTCGCCCAGTCGGAGGTGCGCGTAACCGATGTTGCAGTGGGCGGAGTGCCGCACGATGACCGCGCCGATGTCGTCCCCGAGGGCGAGCGAACGCCGGTGCTGCTCGATGGCGGCGCGCGGATCGGTGTGCTCGTACAGGTTGCCGAGGTGGCTGTGGGTGACGGCCTCGCCGTAGGGGTCGTTCAGCTGCCGCGAGTACGTGAGGCTCTCCCGCAGCGCCCGCTCCGACTCGGCGTACCGGCCGAGCCCTTCCAGCAGCAGACCCCGGTTGTTGAGGGCACGCCGGATCCGGGAGGCGGTGCCCAGCCGCCGCCAGATCCCCAGCGCGCGGTCGGTGAGGGCGAGGGCGTCACCCAGGCGGCCGGTCAGGAAGTGCAGCCCCGCGAGATCGCCCAGCGCCCATCCCTCGGCGGCCTCGTCGCCGAGCCTCCGCGCCAGGCGGAGCGCGGCCCGCCCCAGCACCTCCAGTTCGGCGATGCGGCCGGCGCGCAGGAGGTACGGGTGGAGCAGGCGGAGGAGGAGGGAGAGGACGGCGGGGTGAGCGGCCCGGCGGTCGGTCTCCCCGTCCCCGGCCTCCTCACCGGAGTACCGCTCGACGAGGGCGACGATGTTCTCCAACTCCCGGTCGCCCCAGGCGAAGGCCTCCGCGGCGTCGGCGAACGGGGGGACGGTGTCGACGAGGGCCGTGTGCCCGGACGGCTGGGACGGCGTGGGGAGGCGGCGGTCGTCCTGGTCGAGGCCGGGCTCGACGATGGCGGTGAGGACGCGTTCGGCGACGGCCGCGTACCAGCGCAGGGCGGTCCCGACGGTGGCGTCGCGCGCCGTCTCACTGGCACCGGCGCGCTCCCGGGCGAAGTCGCGGACCAGATCGTGGGGGACGTAGCGGCCGTACGCGGTCTCCTCCACGAGGGCCACGTCGACCAGCCGGTCCAGGGCGGCCTCGGCCCGGCGCTCGTCGGTGCCGGTGAGACGGGCCAGCAGGGGTGCGCCGTAGGCGGGCAGGTCGAGCGCGCCGATGCGGCACAGGGCGAGGGCCGCGTCGCGGTCCGCCCGGCGTCCGGAGTCGGTGAGCGCGTCGTGCGCGACGGCCAGCGAGCGGCGGACGCTGAGGTCGTCGTACTCCAGGTGGGGCAACCGGCTGTCGGTGGCGGACAGTTGCCCGGCGAGCACGTCCGGCGTGAGGGCCCGGCGCGCGGCGAGCCGGGCCGCGACGACCCGCAGGGCCAGGGGAAGGCGGCCGGTGAGCGCCACGAGGGGATGGCCGGCGTCCAGCCCGTCCCGCCCGGAAGCCGCGCACAGCAGGGCGGCGCTGTCCTCGTCGGACAGCGGGGTGAGCGGGAAGCGGGCGGCACCGTCGAGGGCGGTGAGCGGCGAGCGGCTCGTGACGATCACCGCACAGCCGGGCCCGGCCGGCAGCAGCGGGCGCACCTGGGCGGCGCTCGCGGCGTCGTCCAGGACGAGGAGGGTGCGGGTCGGCGCGAGCAGGGAACGCAGCAACGCGGTGGCCGCGTCGGGGTGTTCGGGGATGTCGCGCGGCTCGGTGCCGAGGTCGCGCAGGAGGCCGGCCAGGGCCTGGGCGGGCGTCAGAGGGGTCATGCCGGGGGTCGCCCCGTGCAGGTTGACGTAGAGCTGCCCGTCGCTGAAACGTTCCGCCAGCGTATGGGCCACATGCAGCGCGAGGGCGCTCTTGCCGACGCCGGCGGTACCCGTGACGACCCCGACGGGCGCGACCGCCCGCGAGCCGGGGGCGAGGACCCGGCACAGCTCGTCCCGGACGCCCGTCCGGCCGGTGAAGTGAAGGGGCGCGGGAGGCAACTGCGCGGGCCGGGGCGGCGGAAGCCCGCCGGCACGGCTTACGGCTCCGGACCGGGCGGACGCTTCTTGGGTGGGGACAGGCGTAGTGCAGGATTCCGCGGCGGGCCCGGAAACGGACGCGGAGGGAGACCCGGACGCGGACTCCGGGCGCACCCCGGGACCGGACTCCGGGGGAGCCCCGGGGACAGACCCCGGGCGAGCCCCGGCGACGTGTCCCGCTGCTGCGGGCCGGGAAGCGGGCCCGGGCGCCGCACCGCGGACCACAGGACCGGCGGTCCCGGGGGCGTAGTGCTCACCCGCCCCCACCCCAGCCGCCTCCACGCGCGCCCGCACGTCACCGCGCGCCTGCTCGACGCTCCCCCGCAGCACCTCCACATGGGCCTCGCGTACTCCCTGCCCCGGTTCGACGCCGAGGGCGTCCCGCAAGTGGGCCCGCAGATCGCGGTGGACCGCCAGGGCCTCCGCCCGGCGGCCGGTGCGGTGCAGGGCGAGCATCAGCTGGCGGTGGTACGCCTCCCGCAGCGGATGCTCGGCGGCCAGCGCCGTCAACTCCGGTACAAGTCCCGCCAGGCGCCCGCCGCCGAGGGCCAGTTCGGCGTCGTACCGCCACTCCAGGAGCAGCAGCCGCGCCTCCCGCAGCCGGCGGACCAGCGCGTATCCGCCCACCTCCGGCGGCAGCCCGGCCAGCGGGCTCCCCCGCCACAGGGCGAGCGCGGCCGCGCACTCGCGCACCACCCGCTCCCAGTCCTGCCCGGCGTGCGCCACGCGCGCGTCGGCGGTGTGCGCGTCGAAGACCTGAACGTCCACCTCGCCTTCGCCGACGCGCAGCACGTACCCGGTGGGCACGGTGACCAGCCGGCCGGGGTCGTCGAGCATCCGCCGCAGCCGGGCCACGTGATTGTGCAGCGAGGGCTGGGCGGAGACGGGCGGCGCCCCGCCCCACATCGCGTCCTTCAGCGCCTCGACGGAGACGACGCGCCCCGCGTCGAGCAGCAACACGGCCAGCAAGATGCGCAGTTTGGGACTGCCGATGACGCGGACGGAACCCGCGCACCCGGCGTCGTACAGCACCGTCGTGCCCAGGAGTCCGAACCGCAGCCCGCGCCGCTTCACGCCGCACCACTGCCTTCCCGCCCACCGCCCCGACCCGCTCGACCGGGCACATGTTAGCGATCCGTTGGCAAGTTCTGATGTGATCACTACAACGGATCAGGCCCGGGGGTGCGCGCGTAGAACGCGCAGCTCGGGGGAGTGTCGCCGCCGCGGCCCGATCCGCACCAGAGGGACCCCCGGTCGGCCGAGGTGAGCGACCGGGCCCCTCGCCCTCTGCCCGTCGGGTCAGATGACCGGCGGCCGTCCCAGACGGGTGAGCCGCCACACCGTCCGCCAGCGCATGGCCCGGCGTTCGCCGGCCGGTTCCCGCAGTCCTTCCGCGAAGCCGCCGAACCAGGCACGCAGTCCGCTGCCGGACCGGTTCCGCAGCAGGGTGAGCAGGACCCACACCCCGAGGTGGACGGGGACGAGCGGGAGCGGGAGCCGCCGCCGGGCCAGCCAGACCCGGTTCCGGGCGTTCACCCGGAAGTAGATGGCGTGCCGGGCGGGCGAGGTCTTCGGGTGCTGGAGCAGCAGTTCGGGCGCGTAGAGGATCCGCCACCCGGCGTCGGCGGCGCGCCAGGCGAGGTCGGTCTCCTCGTGCGCGAAGAAGAACGCGTCGGGCCAGTCGCCGGTCTCGTCCAGCATGGCCATCCGCAGCGCGTGCCCGCCCCCGAGGAATCCGGTGACGTACCCGCCGCGCATCGGGTCCGACTTCCCGACCCGGGGCACATGCCGCCGCTGGGTCTCCCCCAGTTCGTCGGCGATCCGGAACCCGACGATCCCCAGCCGTTCGTCCGCGGCGTACAACTCCCCCACGCGGCGCAGCACATCGGCGTCGACGAGCAGCCCGTCGTCGTCCAGCTCGACGACGACGTCCACGTCCCCGAACTCCCGCAACCGCGCGATCGCCGCGTTCCGCCCGCCCGGGCAGCCGAGGTTCTCCTCCAGCTCCACGGTGGTGACCTCGCCGGGCAGCGACAGCCGACCGGCGAACTCGGGCAGCGGGCAGCCGTTTCCCACGATCACGATCCGCGCGGGCGGGACGTCCTGCTTCGCCACGGATTCCAGCAGCGCGTCCACCTCGGCGGGCCGGTTCCCCATGGTCACCACGGCGACGGCGATCCTCGGCGTCTCCACGTCCCTCACCTCACCATCCCGGCCGACGACTGCGCCCGCGATGCTAGCCGTTCATGCCGTGGCCGCCCGCAGTAGACCGCGCGGACGCCTGTGTGCCGCGCCGCGTGGCCCACACTCTCCTACGGAGCGGGGCAGAACGGTGTTCACCGGGCGGGGCCGGGCCGGGGATGGTGAGGGGGGACGTCAGGAGGGCTTGACGACGTCGACGACGAGCCAGCGCAGCGCGTTCGGCGCGGGGGCGCCGCAGTTCGCCACCTGGAGTCTGGCGTCGTTACCGGCGGACGCGCCTCCGGTCACGCTCATGCACAGGTTGCTCGTGAGGTTGCGGACCAGGTATCCCCCCGGCCGCGGGTCCAGCCACCAGAGCTGGTTGTCCGCGTCCGTCCGGTGGCAGTGGTATTCGGAGACCCTGGTCCCGGGTGCGACACTGCCGTAATTCGGCAGGTCCATGCACATCCCGTCCTTGCGGTTCTTGATGACGAACAGGCTCGCTCCTTGCGGCCCACCGTCCCGGTCGGCCACCTCCAGGGCCCAGAGCTGGTTGTCCTTGGTGGTGGGCCGACAGTTGTACTGGCTCACCGGGCCGTCGACCGAACCCCTGTCGAAGTAGGGCAGGTCGGCGCACTTGCCGGTCGCGACGTTCTTCAGCTGGGCGTTGACCCGGCTGGAGACGGCGTTGGCCAGCTGCCGGGCGGTGATCGGAGGGGACTTCTCCGCCTTGGGCTCGGCCTCGTCGTCGTCCTTCTTCCCGCTGCCGCTCCGCGGCTCGGCCTTCACCTCGGCCTCCGTCACGACCGGACTCGGGGGCAGCGGCTCGGACTTGGACCCGGCCGGGGAGCCGGACGCGGACTCGGCAGCGCTCGGCGACACCGAGGGTGACGGGGAGGCGGCCCGGTAGTCGGCGGCCGGGAGCTCCTCGGCCATATCGGGGTCGAGCGTCGTTCCGCCGACGGAAGCCGTCTCGACCGTACGGTCGTCGTCCTCACCGCTGAGGGCGAGGATCAGGAGGGGTACGCAGATCAGCACCGCCCCCGCGATGGCGGCGGCGGCCACCATGGGCCCGCGCAGACGTCCCGGCGGCGTCCCGTCCGCGTCGGCTCCGGCCACCGCGGCGCCACCGGTCCCGGCCACGACCGCACCGGCCACCGCCTCGGCTTCCGCCTCCTCGGACGCCGCCGCCTGCTCCGCCTCCGGTTCCGCGGCGGCGGTCCGGGAGCGCGAGCGCCACCTGGAACGCCGTCCGCGCGCCGGCTCCTCGCCCGACGCCGTCGACACGGGTACGTCCGGACCGGCGGCGGGGTCAGCGGCAGCGGCGGACTCGGGCGTGCCCGGTCTCAGATCCGCGCCGGGGTCCTGACCCGGCACGGGCACGGAGACCGCACGGCGAACACCCACGGCGGGCGTCGCCTCTCCGGCCGGGGGTTCGTGCTGACGTGACATGAACGCTGCTCCTCAGGGCTCGGAATTTACTCAACTCACTCTGGATCACGCATGGTTGCGTCCGAACCTCAAGCGGGTGAACGTAGGACGACACAGGCCGTGTGATCAGACCTCGGGTCGCGCCGCCGGCAGCCGCACCAGCGCGACCAGCCCGCCCGGCAGAAGAACGATCGTGAGCACCGCCGCCACATGCATCCGCCGCGCCCTGCCGGCTCAAGGGCGCGTCGCGGTCGATTCAGGCAACGCAATCTGGCCGGTGACGAACTCGCTCCACAGGCCGATGCGCAGTTCCTCACCGGGTCGCGCGGTCGTCCGGGCGAAGCTGACCGCACTGGCGCCGGTGGAGCGGGCAGCGCCCCACGTCAGCTCGAACCGACGTGTGCCGACGCGCTGCTCGGGCGGAGTCACGGTGGGTGGCAGGATCTCGTCGAGGGCCCAGCGGTAGCCGAGGCGGCGGTAGGGCGCGGTGACCCGCTCCCACGTGAGTTCCAGGATCGTGTCGCTTGCCGGGATGACGACGAGGGCACCGCGCGCGCCGTTCGGGTAACGCGTGTTGAAGGCGTATACCTGGGCGGTGCCCGTCGGGTAGAGGTGACTGGTTCCGCGACCGACCAGCGAATGCCGGGGACAGGCACCCGTCCCCCGTTCCTCTATGACGGTGCGGGCACAGGTGGGAAAGGCGTCCGGCCGGAAGCGGAGTGATGCGTCGAAGAGGAACACGAAGCGGCGGGCCGCGGCGGGAGGACCGGCCGGCTCGGCGTGGCTGGCGCGGTCGAAGCGGACCCGCACGCCCTGTTCCGTGCCACCGTCATGGGTGATCCCGGCGGCGAGGGTATCGACGTTGCGCGGGCCGGGGACCTCGGGTTCGTAGGGACGCTGAGGGCCACCGGGCGCGGGATCGGCCTGTGGCACACCGGACCGCCCCATGACGTCACCCGCTGCCGGTGCGGGCAGCAGACACACTCCCGCCATCGCCGCCGCCACCACGGCTGTGCCGACCCGGCGTGCTCGCTTGCGCATACATCTGCCCCCTCGTCGATCGTCGTCGCTCTCCATGCTCACGGAGCCGCACGCGATCTCCCGCCGCCCCGTGATTCCTGGGGTCCGCCGTACCCAGGGTCCGCCGTACCCAGGGAACTCCGCGCCCGGGACGGCGACAATGAACGGCATGGGTGAACACAGGGCGGAACTCAGGGAGTTAGGGGCTTTCCTGCGCTCACGACGGGCCAGGATCCGGCCGGAGGACGCCGGGTTCGCCTCGGGATCCGGCCTGCGGCGGGTGCCCGGGCTGCGCCGGGAGGAACTCGCGCATCTCGCCGGGGTGAGCGTCGACTACTACGTGCGCCTGGAACAGGGCCGCAACCGCGGTGTCTCGGACACCGTTCTCGACGCGGTGGCCGACGCTCTGCGCCTGGACCAGGACGAGCGGGCACACCTGTTCCGGTTGGCTCGGCCCCAGCAGACGGCCCCCGAGCCACAGCGGGCCGTCGACGATGCAGCAGCACGTACCGGAATACAGCGGTTGCTGGACTAGATCACAGCACCCGCGCTCGTCATGGGGCACCGCATGGATGTCGTGGCCTGGAACCACGCCGTGTGCACGCTCATCACCGACTTCACGGCGCTGCCCGTCGCCGAGCGCAACCTGTGCCGGCTCCACCTCCTCAACGAGGAGATCGGCCCCCGCTTTCCGGACCGCGAGATGATCGCCCGCGAGGCGGTGGGCCATCTGCGCATCGCGGCGGGGCGCTTCCCCCAGGACCCGAAGCTGTGGCGGTTAGTCGGCGAACTCACCACGCGCAGCGAGGAGTTCCGGCGGCACTGGGAACGGCACACGGTGCGGACGAAATCGTACGGACTCAAGCGCATCAATCACCCCGAGGCCGGACCACTCACCCTCTCGTACGAGATCACTCGCTTCCCCCAGGACCCGGAACTGAGTCTCCTCGTTTACACCGCGGCCCCGGGCTCCCCGGAAGAGGAGGCACTGCGTGTCATGGCCAAGGAGTGAACCACGGGTCCCTGCCGGATGGCGTGGGCGAGCAGACCCCGCAGGGGTATCGTCCCGGCTCACCGAATCCCGAATGCGCACCGGGCTGTGTGACGTGCCATGCCCCGAGCAACAGAAAACCCCAGGTCATCGACTACCTGACCTGGGGTTCAAGATGGAGCCGCCTTCGGGATTCGAACCCGAGACCTACGCATTACGAGTGCGTTGCTCTGGCCATCTGAGCTAAGGCGGCGCGCCGCGCACCTATGGTGCGATCAGCAACGTCGGTAAGTCTACACAGTTTCCGAGGGTGCTTCGTACCAGCCCCGGAGGCGGGCCGGAGCCACCGCCTCCGGGGGTGGGCGCACCGCTATGAGCAGCGCTTTCCGTCCGCGGGCGGGGTGCCGGTGAGCAGGTAGGTGTTGATCGCGGAGTCGATGCAGGCGCTGCCCCGGCCGTAGGCGGTGTGACCGTCGCCCTCGTAGGTGAGGAGGCGGGCCGAGTCGAGCTGGCCGGCCAGGGCCTCGGCCCAGCGGTACGGGGTCGCCGGATCCCGGGTGGTGCCGACGACGACGATCGGGGCGGCGCCCCTCGCCTCGATGCGCTGGGCCTCGCCCGTGGCCTCCACCGGCCAGTACGCGCAGTTCAGCGAGGACCAGGCGAGGCCCTCACCGAAGACCGGGGACGCCTTCCGGAACTCGGGGAGGGCCCGCCGCACCTCCTCCGGGGACTCGAAGGCGGGCGGGAGGTCCAGGCAGTTCACGGCCGCGTTGGCGAACATCAGGTTGCTGTACTCGCCGTTCGCGTCACGTTCGTAGTAGCTGTCGGAGAGGAGGAGGAGCCCCGCGCCGTCGTTCTCCTTCATCGCGGCCGTCAGCGCCTCGCGCAGTTGCTGCCAGGCGCCCTCGTCGTACATCGCGGCGATGACGCCGATGGTGGCCAGCGACTCGGTGAGCCTGCGGCCGTCGGCGTCCCCGGTGGGGATCGGCCGGGCGTCGAGCTCGTCGAAGAACGCCCTGAGGTTCTTGCCCGCCTGGTCGGGAGTGGTGCCCCGGTCGCCGAGCGGGCAGTCGCTCTGCCGTACGCAGTCCTTCGCGAAGGCGGTGAAGGCCGTGTCGAAGCCCTCCGTCTGTTCCAGGTTGAGCCGCCGCGCGGGCAGCGAGGGGTCCATCGCGCCGTCCAGGACGAGACGGCCCGCCCGGTCCGGGAAAAGGCCGGCGTAGGTCGCGCCGAGGAAGGTGCCGTAGGAGGCGCCGACGTAGTTCAGCTTCTCGTCGCCCAGCGCAGCCCGCACGATGTCCATGTCCCGGGCCGTCTCGACGGTCGACACATGGCGCAGCAGCTTCGGCGCGTCCGCCCCGCAGCCCTCGGCGAACCGCCGGAACGCCGTGACCAGCGCGTCGGTCTCCTTCGCGTCGTCCGGGGTGATGTCCGTCCGCGTGTGCACGTCCATCCCGGGCCCGTCCAGGCACTCGACGGGCTCACTGCGGGCGACGCCCCGCGGGTCGACGGCCACCAGGTCGTAGCGGGCACGCACATCGGCCGGGTAGCCGATTCCGGCGTACGCCTGGAGGTAGCCGATCGCCGAGCCGCCGGGGCCGCCCGGGTTCACCAGCAGGGAGCCCAGCCGCTTCCCCGGGCCGGTGGCCTTCTTGCGGGCGACGGCGAGGCGGACGTCGCCGGCGGACGGTTCGGCGTAGTCGCGCGGGGCCTTCAGCGTGGCGCACTGGAAGCCGGGGACGCCGCAGTCGCGCCAGGCCGGTTTCTGCTCGTAGTACGGCGTGAGTGTCTCGGGTGTGGAGCCGGGCAGGGGGGCGAGGGCCGCCGCCGCCTGCTCCGCCGCCGTACTGGCCGTACTCGTCGTGCTCCCGGAGGAGCAGCCCGAGACCAGCAGCGCGGCGGCGGCGAGCAGGGCGACTCCGGCTCCGGCTCCGGCTCCGGTACGGGTCCCGCGGTGGGTGCGCCTTGTGTGCATGGGGCGAGCGTAACCGTGTGCGACGGGATGAGTGCTCTGTGCGCACGCCGTGCCTCGTACGAGTTACCGCGTCCAGCCGCTGAGCGGCGGCCCGTGATCAGCCCGCTCTGAGCGCCATCGTCATCGCCTCCACCGCGAGCAGCGGCGGCACATTGCGGTCAAGGGCCTCACCACAGGCGGCGATCGCCTCGATGCGACGCAGCGTGGACTCCGGCGAGCCGGCCCGGGCGACGCGCTCCAGGACGTCCTCCGCGTCGGCGTTGGCGATCGCCACGCGGGAGCCGAGCTGAAGGGCGAGCACGTCGCGGTAGAAGGCGGTGAGATCGGTCAGGGCGAGGTCGAGGCTGTTGCGCTGGGTGCGCGTCCTGCGGCGTTTCTGATCGGCTTCCAGATCCTTCATCACGCCGGCCGTGCCACGGGGCAGCCGGCCGCCCTGGGCCGCGCCCAGGGCCGCCTTCAGCTCCTCGGCCTCCTTGGCGTCCATCTCCTCGGCGAGTTGCTTGGCGTCCTCCGCCGCCACGTCGACCAGCTCCTGGGCCGCCTTGAGCGCCTCGCCGACGTCCGCGACCCGCAGCGGCAGCTTGAGCACGGAGGCCCGGCGCTGCCGGGCGGCCGGGTCGGTGGCCAGGCGACGGGCGCGGTCGACGTGCCCCTGGGTGGCGCGGGCCGCCGCGGCGGCCACGTCCGGTTCGACGCCCTCGCGGCGTACCAGCATGTCGGCGACCGCCTCCACCGACGGCGTGCGCAGGTTCAGGTGGCGGCAGCGGGAGCGGATCGTGGGCAGGACGTCCTCGACGGACGGGGCGCACAGCAGCCAGACCGTACGCGGAGCGGGCTCCTCGACGGCCTTGAGGACGGCGTTGCCCGACTTCTCGTTCAGCCGTTCGGCCTCCTCGACGAGGATGATCTGCCAGCGGCCGTTCGCGGGTGAGGTGAACGACTTGCGGACGGTCTCCTTCATGTCCCTGAAGAGGATCTCCGCGCCCACGGCGACCACCGTGCTGACGTCCGCGTGGGTGCCGATGAGCGCCGTGTGGCATCCGTCGCAGAAGCCGCAGCCGGGGGCGCCGCCCAGCGCCCGGTCAGGGCTCACGCACTGAAGCGCCGCGGCGAAGGCCCGCGCCGTCTGGGTCACTCCGGAGCCGGGCGGGCCGGTGAACAGCCAGGCGTGCGTCATGCTCGACGTCTCGGGGAGTGGGCCGTCGGCCGCGGCGGCGGTGACGAAGGCGTCGGCGTCCCGGGCGGCGCCGACGAGCCGCTCGCTCACCCTCTCCTGCCCGACGAGGTCGTCCCACACGGTCATGGGTCAGCCCGCCCTTCCGTCACCTGCGCCACGTCTGCCTTACCGGATCCATTGTGCGGGTGGGCACTGACACCACCGCACCCCATCCGGTCAGCGCCGCCGCCCCCTGCCCCGGCCGCCCTCGTCGCCGTGGTCGTCCCCGTGTTCGTCGTCGCGCGGGCCCAGCAGTTCGTCGGCCAGCGTCGGCAGGTCGTCCAGCGGGGTCTCCTCCGCCCAGTCGGAACGCTGCCGGCGCCGGCGGGGCGAGCCCTCGGGGTCGACCTGGGGCAGCTCGCGCGTGCGGTCGTCGGCCCTCTCGGAGCCGCCCGCCGGGCGTTCGTCCCGGAAGTAGCCCGGCGGTACCCGGCCCGCGGGGCCCTGTTCGTCCCCCCGTACCGGGGGCAGCACCGCGGTCTCGTCCGCGGCGCCCGGCGGGACGGGAGGCAGTACGGCCGTCTCGTCGGCCGCGCCCGGCGGGACCGGCGGCTTCGGCAGCTCGGTCGTCACCTCGGCGTCGGACACCGCGGACCTGCCCGGCCGCTGCCCGGCGTCCTCCTCCGGCACCCGGGGCAGCACGGCCGTCTCGTCGGCCGGCCCGCCCGACGCGTTCGTCGGCGTCACCACCGGGGTGGGCACGGTCGCCGCATCGTCGGCGGGCGCCGAGGGCCGCGGGGCGTCGGCGGGGGCGGCCGCGGCCTTCGGTCCCGCCTCCGCCGCGGCCGCGGCCTGCTCGGCGAGCCGTCGGGCCTGCTCCGCGCGGAGCAACGCCTCCTCGGCCTTGCGCTGCTTCTCCAGGCGCAGTGCCTCGGCCTCCGCGCGCAGCCGGGCCTCCTCCTCGGCCTGCTTGCGGCGGCGTTCCTCCTCGGCCTGGCGGCGGGCCTCCTCCTCGGCGCGCGCCTTCTCCTCGGCGAGCAGCCGCTGCCGCTCCTCCTCGGCACGCCGGCGCGCCTCCTCGGCCCGCTGCCGGGCCTCCTCCGCCTGCCGTTCGGCCTCGCGCCGCTGCGCCTCCTCCAGCTCGCGCCGCTTGCGCTCCTCCTCCTCGGCGCGCAGCCGCGCCAGCTGCTCCTGGCGCTCGCGCTCCAGGCGCTCCTCCTCGGCCTTGCGGGCCGCCTCTTCCTCCGCCTTGCGGCGGGCTTCCTCCTCGGCCTTGCGGCGCGCTTCCTCACGGGCCTGGATCTCGGCCTCGGAGAGCGGCAGCACCTGGTCGAGCCGGTGCCGGATCACGGTGGTGACCGCCTCCGGTTCCTGGCCGGCGTCGACCACCAGGTAGCGGCCGGGGTCGGCGGCGGCCAGGGTGAGGAAACCGGCCCGCACGCGCGCGTGGAACTCGGCGGGCTCCGACTCCAGCCGGTCGGGTGCCTCGGTGAAGCGCTCCCGCGCGGTCTCCGGCGCGACGTCCAGCAGCACCGTCAGATGCGGGACCAGCCCGTCGGTCGCCCAGCGGTTGATGCGGGCGATCTCGGTCGGTGACAGATCGCGCCCGGCGCCCTGGTAGGCGACGGAGGAGTCGATGTACCGGTCGGTGATGACGACGGCGCCGCGCTCCAGGGCGGGCCGTACGACGGTGTCGATGTGCTCCGCGCGGTCGGCGGCGTACAGCAGTGCCTCCGCGCGGTGCGAGAGTCCGGCGCTGGAGACGTCCAGCAGGATGGACCGCAGCCGCTTGCCGACCGGCGTCGCGCCCGGCTCGCGGGTGAGCACGACCTCGTGGCCCTTGGACCTGATCCACTCGGCGAGGGCCTCGGCCTGGGTGGACTTCCCGGCGCCGTCGCCGCCCTCCAGGGCGATGAAGAAGCCGGTGGCGGCGGGCGTCTGCTCGGGGTCGTCGCCGCCCAGCAGCGCGTCGCGCAGGTCCTGCCGCAGCGGCACCCCGGAGCGGTCGTCGACCTTGGCCAGCACCAGCGCGGCCACCGGCAGCAGCAGCGCGCCGACCAGCATCAGCGTGAACGCGGCGCCGCCGTGCGCGAAGACGAACCGGCCGTTCTCCAGCCGGTGCGGCCCGATGCCCGCCGCCACCACCGGGGCGATCACCGCGCCGAGCGCCACGAAGACCCGCACCACCGCGTGCAGGTGCTCGGTCGTACGGGCCCGGCGCTGGTCCTCGGTCTCCTGGTCGAGCAGCGTGTGGCCGGTGTTGGCGGCCATGCCCGCGCCGACGCCGGCCAGCGCCATGATCAGCAGCACGCTGGTGACGTCCGGCACCAGTCCGGCGGCCAGCAGTGCGACGCCGGTGAAGGCGAGGGCGAGCGCGAGCAGCCTGCGCCGCGACAGGGCCGGCAGCAGGGCGGGGGCGGTACGAATGCCGACGACGACGCCGCCGGTCAGCGCGGCCACCAGCAGGCCGTAGAGCACGGGGCCGCCGCCCAGGTCCTTGGCGTGCAGCACCGACACGGCGACGGCGGCGGCCACCGCGGCGGCGACGGACGCGGACGCGAGCACCAGCAGCGGCATCGCGCCGGTGCGGCCCTTGTCCGCGCCGGCGGCGCTCCTCGGGCGGCGCAGCCCCTCGAGCGGGGAGCGCGCGCGGGGGGTGCGCGTGTCGGGCAGTTCCAGGAAGGTCAGGACGGACAGCGACGCGGCGAACAGTCCGGCCGCGACGTACGAGGCGAGGGCCGCCCGGTGCTCGCCGAACCAGTCGACCCCCGTACCCAGCAGGTTGTTGAACAGCGCGGCGACGACGAGCGTGACGGCCGCGAGCGGTATCGCGACGAAGCCGGTGCGCAGGGAGAGGCGGCGCAGCGCGTCCATGTGGTCGGGCAGCGGCCGTACGGTCGCGCCCTCCGGGGGCGGGGCGGGCAGCAGCGCGGGCGCGGCGCTCTCCCGGCACACGGTCCAGAACCGCTCGGCGACACCGGCCACGAAGGCGGTGACGAGGAGGACCGCCAGCGCGTTCTCGGGGGTCCAGTCGATCCACAGCGGCGCCACGATGAGCAGGGCGGCCCGCAGCCCGTCCGCGCCGACCATGGTCCAGCGGCGGTCCAGCGGCCCGTCGTGCGAGGTGAGCGAGGTCAGCGGGCCGAGGAGTACGGCCCCGAACAGCAGCGTCGCCAGGACGCGCACCCCGAAAACGGTCGCCACTGCGAACGCCGCGCCCCGGTAGCCCCCGCCGAAGGCCCCCTCGGCGATGGCCGCCTGGAGGGCGAGGAGGACCAGCACCAGGAGGGCGAGGACGTCACCGACCCCGCCCACCAGCTGCGCGCTCCACAGCCGTTTCAGCTGGGGTCGGCGCAGCAGGGCGCGGACGGCACGCTCGCGGGAGTCCGCGACCAGGGCGTCGTCGGGGGCCGGTTGAGGGGCCGTTGGCTGCTCGGCTCGCGTCATGCGTTCAGCCTATCGGCCCGCGCCCACAGCCCGGAGCGACGCGCCTGACATGCACACGCCCCGACAGCGAAGTGCTGCCGGGGCGTTCGCATTCCGAACGCCGGGCGAAGATCGCCCGGCGTCACGGGGGAAGGGTCAGTCCTCCGCGCCGTTCGAGGCGGTCGCCTTCTTGGCCGCGGTCTTCTTCGCCGTCGTCTTCTTCGCGGTCGTGGTCTTCTTCGCCGCGGTCTTCTTGGCGGCCGTCGTCTTCTTCGCCGGCGCCTTCTTGGCCGCCGTCTTCTTGGCGGTCTTCTTGGCGGGGCCCTTCGCCCGCTTCTCGGCGAGGAGCTCGAAACCGCGCTCCGGTGTGATCGACTCGACACTGTCGCCGGAGCGCAGCGTCGCGTTGGTCTCGCCGTCGGTGACGTACGGACCGAAGCGGCCGTCCTTCACCACCACCGGCTTCTCGCTGACCGGGTCGGTGCCCAGTTCCTTCAGCGGCGGCTTGGCGGCCGCCCGACCGCGCTGCTTGGGCTGGGCGTAGATCGCCAGCGCCTCCTCCAGCGTGATCGTGAAGAGCTGCTCCTCGGACTGGAGCGACCGCGAGTCGGTGCCCTTCTTCAGATACGGCCCGTAGCGGCCGTTCTGCGCGGTGATCTCCTGGCCCTCGGCGTCCGTGCCGACCACCCGGGGCAGCGACATCAGCTTCAGGGCGTCGTCGAGGGTCACCGTGTCCAGGGACATCGACTTGAAGAGGGAGGCCGTGCGCGGCTTGACCGCGTTCTTGCCGGTCTTCGGGGTGCCCTCGGGGAGCACCTCCGTGACGTACGGGCCGTAGCGGCCGTCCTTGGCGACGATCGTGTGACCGGTCGCCGGGTCGGCGCCCAGCTCGAAGTCGCCGCTCGGCTTGGCGAGCAGTTCCTCGGCGAGTTCGACCGTCAGCTCGTCGGGCGCCAGGTCGTCCGGGATGTCGGCGCGCTGGTGCTGCTCGGTGTCCTTCTCGCCGCGCTCGATGTACGGGCCGTAGCGCCCGACCCGCAGCACGATGTCGTTGCCCACCGGGAACGACGACACCTCGCGGGCGTCGATCGCGCCCAGGTCGGTCACCAGCTCCTTGAGGCCGCCGAGGTGGTCCCCGTCGCCGTTGCCCGCCTCGGCCGCGTCACCGTTGCTGGTGCCCTCGCCGAAGTAGAACCGCTTCAGCCACGGCACGGCCCGCGCCTCGCCGCGCGCGATGCGGTCGAGGTCGTCCTCCATCCGCGCGGTGAAGTCGTAGTCGACGAGCCGGCCGAAGTGCTTCTCCAGCAGGTTGACCACGGCGAAGGAGAGGAAGGACGGCACCAGGGCCGTGCCCTTCTTGAACACATAGCCGCGGTCGAGGATCGTGCCGATGATCGACGCGTACGTCGACGGGCGGCCGATCTCCCGCTCCTCCAGCTCCTTGACCAGCGACGCCTCGGTGTAGCGGGCCGGGGGCTTGGTGGCGTGCCCGTCGACCGTGATCTCCTCGGCGCCGAGCGCGTCGCCCTCGGCGACCTGCGGCAGCCGGCGCTCACGGTCGTCGAGCTCGGCGTTCGGGTCGTCGGCGCCCTCGACGTAGGCCTTCAGGAAGCCGTGGAAGGTGATCGTCTTGCCGGACGCGGTGAACTCGACGTCCCGGCCGTCGGCCGCGGTGCCGCCGATCTTCACAGTGACGGAGTTGCCGGTGGCGTCCTTCATCTGCGAGGCGACGGTCCGCTTCCAGATCAGCTCGTACAGCTTGAACTGGTCGCCGGTCAGGCCGGTCTCGGCGGGCGTACGGAAACGGTCGCCCGAGGGGCGGATCGCCTCGTGCGCCTCCTGCGCGTTCTTGACCTTGCCCGCGTAGGTGCGGGGCTGCGGGGGCAGGTAGTCGGCGCCGTACAGCTGCGTCACCTGGGCGCGGGCGGCGGCGACCGCCGTCTCGCTCAGGGTCGTCGAGTCCGTACGCATGTAAGTGATGTAGCCGTTCTCGTACAGCTTCTGCGCGATCTGCATCGTGGCCTTCGCGCCGAAGCCGAGCTTGCGGCTCGCCTCCTGCTGCAACGTCGTCGTACGGAACGGGGCGTACGGCGAGCGGCGGTACGGCTTGGACTCGACGGAACGCACGGCGAACCGCGTGTTCTCCAGGGCGGCGGCGAGCGCGCGGGCGTTCGCCTCGTCGAGGTGGAGGGTGTTGGCGCTCTTGAGCTGCCCGAGGGAGTCGAAGTCGCGGCCCTGCGCGACCCGGCGCCCGTCGACGGTCTGGAGGCGGGCGACCAGCGACGAGGGGTCCGACTGGTCCCCCGCGCGGCCGGTCGAGAAGGTGCCCGTCAGGTCCCAGTACTCGGCGGAGCGGAACGCCATGCGCTCGCGCTCCCGCTCGACCACGAGCCTCGTCGCGACGGACTGGACACGGCCGGCGGAGAGCCGGGGCATGACCTTCTTCCACAGGACCGGCGAGACCTCGTAGCCGTAGAGACGGTCGAGGATGCGGCGGGTCTCCTGGGCGTCGACCAGCTTCTGGTTGAGCTGGCGCGGGTTGGCCACGGCCTCGCGGATCGCGTCCTTGGTGATCTCGTGGAAGACCATCCGCTTGACCGGGATCTTCGGCTTGAGCACTTCCTGGAGATGCCAGGCGATGGCCTCGCCCTCGCGGTCCTCATCGGTGGCGAGGAAGAGTTCGTCGGACTCCTTCAGCAGGTCCTTGAGCTTCTTGACCTGGGCCCGCTTGTCCGCGTTGACCACATAGATCGGCTGGAAGTCATGGTCGACGTCCACACCGAGGCGGCGGACCTCGCCGGTGTACTTCTCCGGCACCTCGGCGGCGCCGTTGGGAAGGTCGCGAATGTGCCCGACGCTCGCCTCGACGATGTAGCCAGGGCCGAGATAGCCCTTGATCGTCTTCGCCTTGGCAGGCGACTCGACGATGACGAGTCGGCGGCCGCCCTTCGCGGTCTCGCTGGTCGGGGACAACTTCGCTCTTCTCTCCGGTCGGCGCTCGGGATCCCCCAGGCGGTCTCCCCGGGGTCGGTCATGGTGACGCTGCGGAGTGTGACGGTACATCCCGCCCCCGTGTCAAACGGGAAAAGCCCACAACGGCCACTCGAACGGTAACCCGACTACCACCGTTCCTGCCGCCCGGAGTGTCCAGACTCGGCCCGCGCTTATGCGGAGCGCGACCTATCGGTTACCGCGAGCCGCCGGGGATCCGCGCTCCTCAGAGGCGGGTGAGGCACCATGCGCCGAGGGCCAGGGAGATCATCGCCACCAGGCCGGCGACGGCGACGGATGCGACGGGGCTCACACCCTGGGCGACGGGGCGGTGCTGTCGCACGCGGGTCACGGTCCAGGCCAGCAATGCGGCCCCGAACAGGCAGAACACCATCCCCGCGAAGATCGCTGGTCCGCTCTCCATGGTCGCCCGACGCCCTCTTTCCCGTCCGCTGGAACCGGCTCCGCGGTGACGCTGCCACGCCCGGGCGGCGGGCGGGCGAACCGGAGGTGAACGTGAGGACTACGGACCCGAGCGGGTCGCCCGGACGCCGGCCCGAAGGTCCCTTCAAAGAAATTCCGGATCGCTGCGGGAGGGCCGGGGCGGTGGCTGTGGTCGGCGTGAAAGCGGCGGCTCATGTGACCTGTGTGCCCCATCGGCTCGGATCAGCGGGCCGGCTCCAGGAAGCCCTGCTCGACCAGCAGCCGGATCTGGGCCGGCGTGCGGTCGCGCAGCAGCACCGGGTCCTCGCCGAGGAGCTGGGCGATGGCGTCCAGGATCCGGCCCGCGCTCATGGTGCCGTCGCACACGCCCGCGAAGCCCGCGCCGATCGTGTCCACCTTGGTGGCCCGGCGCATCCCCCGGTTCTGGCGCAGCACGACGTGCTCCGGGTCCTCGGCGCCGGGCAGCCCGACCTGTTCCTGCACGACTTCGGCGGCCAGCTCGAAGCGCGCCTCCAGGAGCGCCGCGTCGTCGTGCGCCCGCAGATAGTCGAGCCGGTCGAAGTGCGCCCTGACCGTCTCGCCGAGTGGCTGCTCGACCGGGTGCGGCCACTCCTCCACGGTGACCGACGGCACGGCGGAGCCCGACTTGCGCAGGGTGATCCAGCCGAAGCCGACCGCCTTCACCTTGCGCGCCTCGAACTCGTCCAGCCACGCGTCATACCGCGCCCGGTACTCGGACGGGTCCCCGCGGTGGTCGCCCGCGTCCCGCAGCCACAGCTCGGCGTACTGCGTGATGTCCTGCACCTCGCGCTGCACGATCCAGGCGTCGCAGCCGCGGGGCACCCACGACCTGAGTCTGTCCTGCCAGTCCTCCCCCTCGACGTGCTGCCAGTTGGCGAGGAACTGCGCGAACCCGCCCTCGTTCAGCCGTTCCCCCGCCTGCTGAACGATCGTGCGGCACAGATCGTCCCCGCCCATCCCGCCGTCGCGGTAGGTGAGCCGGGCGGCCGGCGAGATCACGAAGGGCGGGTTGGACACGATGAGGTCGTACGTCTCGTCGTCCCGGACCGGGGTGAACAGCGACCCCTCGCGCAAGTCGGCCGCCGGGGCTCCGGAGAGGGCCAGCGTGAGTGCCGTGATGTGCAGGGCGCGCGGGTTGACGTCGGTGGCCGTCACGCGCGTGACGTGCCGGGCGGCGTGCAGCGCCTGGATGCCGGATCCGGTGCCGAGGTCGAGCGCGGAGGCCACGGGCGTACGGACGGTGATGCCGGCCAGCGTCATGGACGCCCCGCCCACACCGAGCACCACGCCCTCGTCGCGGCTGCCGATGCCCCCGGCGCCGCCGACCGCGCACCCCAGGTCGGACACGATGAACCAGTCCTCACCGCCGGGCCCGCCGTACGGCCGTACGTCCACGGTCGCGGTGACCTCGTCCGCACCGGCCCGCGTCAGCCACCCGGACTCCAGGCAGACGTCCACGGGCAGCACGTCCGCGACCCGAGCGCGCGGCACGGGCTGCTGGAGCAGGAACAGCCGTACGAGCACTTCCAGGGGCGTGTCCCCGCGGGTGGCCCGGAGCGCGGGCACGGTCTCGCTGCGGGCCAGCGCCGCGTACGCGGGGGCGCCGAGCAGTTCGAGCAGTCCGTCGGCGGTGAAGGAGGCTCCGAGCAGCGCGTCCCGCAGCCGGGCGGCTGCTTCGGGACGGTCGGACGAGGGCAGGGGCGGCAGGCTGGCGTCACTCACGCCCCCCATTGTGGCCGCCGCCCTCGCCCGGCGCGTCCCGCGGGCTGCTGCCGACGCGTCAGCTCTTGGTGACCTCCGCCGACGCGGTGGCGGTCCGGCAGCTCGGCTGCCGGGACATCGCCTCGCCGACCTCGCCCTCCTCCAGCGTGCTCAGGGCGTTGCTGCCGCTCTTGCCCAGCTTGTCCAGCTCGGCGGCGATGTCCTTCAGGCCGTCGGCGAACTTCGCCTGGTCGTCGGTGTCGAGGCCGTCGACCTGCTTCTGCAGCGAGGCGTACGACGCGGAGATGCTGTTGAGCTCCTTGACCGCGTCCGCCTGCTTCTTCTCACCGTCCTCGACGTCCGGCGGTCCGGCCTTGTTCACGGCGGTGCCGATCGCCTTGTAGGCGTCGGACATGTCCTGGAAGGCCTTCGAGTCGGCGTTCTGGACCTCTTCCGGCGTGCTGTTGTCCGAGGTCTCCTTCTGGATCGCGGCGTTGGCCGATTTGATCTTCGCGGCCTGCGGCTGCACCGCGTCGCAGACCTCCTTCGCCCAGGCGTCCAGCTTCTCGTTGTTGTCGTCGCCGCCGCATCCCGTCAGCGCCAGTACCAGTACCGCACCGCCGGACAGTGCGGCCGCGAGCTTCTTGTTCACCGGATTGGTCCCTTCCATGGCTCTCGGCCCCGGAACATACACGCCGGATGGGCTACACCCACCCGTCGAACGTCCGGTAAGACACTTTTGAAGCCATTTGCACCATGCGAGAGAAGGCTCACGGCGCGGGTGCCCCGCGCACGGAAGGGCGGGCACCGCGTCAATACGCGCTGCCCGCCCGCACCTTGATCCGGGGTCCGATGCCCGTCCCTAGGAAACCACCGCCGGATCGGCGGACTTGGGCTTCGGCTCGGGGTTGTCCTCGTCGTCCACGGCGATACCGCGCCGCTTGGACACGTACACCGCGCCGACGATCACGAGCAGCGACAGCACCGCGATCAGCACCCGCATCCCGACGCTCTTGTCCGCGCCGTAGGAGAACTTGATGACCGCGGGCGCGATGAGCAGCGACACCAGGTTCATCACCTTCAGCAGGGGGTTGATCGCGGGTCCCGCGGTGTCCTTGAACGGGTCGCCGACGGTGTCGCCGATGACGGTGGCCGCATGGGCCTCGCTGCCCTTGCCGCCGTGGTGGCCGTCCTCGACGAGTTTCTTCGCGTTGTCCCAGGCGCCACCGGAGTTGGCGAGGAACACCGCCATCAGGGTGCCCGCGCCGATCGCGCCCGCGAGGAACGCTCCCAGGGCGCCGACGCCGAGCGTGAACCCGATGAAGATGGGCGCCATGACGGCGAGGAGACCGGGTGTGGCGAGCTCGCGCAGGGCGTCCTTGGTGCAGATGTCGACGACCTTGCCGTACTCCGGTTTCTCGCTGTAGTCCATGATCCCCGGCCGCTCGCGGAACTGCCGCCGCACCTCGAGGACCACGGAGCCCGCCGACCGCGACACCGCGTTGATCGCCAGCCCCGAGAAGAGGAAGACGACCGCCGCGCCGGCGATCAGACCGACCAGGTTGTTGGGCTGCGAGATGTCCATCATCAGGCTCATCGGCGCGCCCTCGCCGCTGAGCCGCTCGCCCACGTCCCGCGCGCCGGTGGTGATGGCGTCCCGGTACGAGCCGAACAGGGCCGCCGCCGCCAGTACGGCCGTGGCGATCGCGATGCCCTTGGTGATGGCCTTGGTGGTGTTGCCGACCGCGTCCAGGTTGGTGAGCACCTGGGCGCCCGCGCCCTCGACGTCGCCGGACATCTCGGCGATGCCCTGCGCGTTGTCGGAGACCGGGCCGAAGGTGTCCATCGCGACGATCACACCGACCGTGGTGAGCAGTCCGGTGCCGGCCAGCGCCACCGCGAACAGCGCCAGCATGATCGACGTACCGCCGAGCAGGAACGCCCCGTACACGCCGAGGCCGATCAACAGCGCCGTGTAGACGGCGGATTCGAGGCCGATGGAGATGCCGGACAGGACGACGGTGGCCGGGCCGGTGAGCGAGGTCTTGCCGATGTCCCGCACCGGGCGCCGGGTGGTCTCCGTGAAGTAGCCGGTGAGCTGCTGGATGAGGGCGGCGAGCACGATGCCGATGGCCACCGCGACGAGCGCGAGGATCCGCGGGTCGCCGTCCTTGCCCAGGATCGCCTCGTCGGTGACACCGTCGAGGTCGGCGTACGACGACGGCAGATAGGTGAACACCGCGATCGCGACGAGGACGATCGAGATCGCCGCGGAGATGAAGAACCCGCGGTTGATCGCGCTCATGCCGCTGCGGTCGGCGCGGCGCGGGGCCACCGCGAAGATGCCCGCCATCGCGGTGAGGACGCCGATCGCGGGCACCAGCAGCGGGAAGGCCAGCCCGGCGTCGCCGAACGCCGCCGAGCCCAGGATCAGCGCGGCCACCAGGGTCACGGCGTACGACTCGAACAGGTCGGCCGCCATGCCCGCGCAGTCGCCGACGTTGTCGCCCACGTTGTCGGCGATGGTCGCGGCATTGCGCGGATCGTCCTCCGGAATGCCCTGTTCGACCTTGCCGACCAGGTCGGCGCCGACGTCGGCGGCCTTGGTGAAGATGCCGCCGCCGACCCTCATGAACATCGCGATCAGCGCGGCCCCGAGACCGAACCCCTCGAGCACCTTGGGTGCGTCGGCCGCGTACACCAGCACCACACAGGAGGCGCCCAGCAGGCCGAGGCCCACGGTGAACATGCCGACGACGCCGCCCGTACGAAAAGCGATCTTCATCGCTTTGTGCGAGACGGCGGTGAGATCCTTTTCCGGCTCGCCCTCGGCCGGAGTGGCTTCGCGCGCCGCCGCCGCGACCCGCACATTGCTGCGCACGGCGAGCCACATACCGATATAGCCGGTGGCCGCCGAGAACGCCGCTCCGATCAAGAAGAACACCGACCGTCCGGCACGCTGATTCCAGTCGTCCGCGGGCAGCAGCATGAGCAGGAAGAACACGACCACGGCGAATACGCCGAGGGTGCGCAGCTGACGGGCCAGATAGGCGTTGGCGCCCTCCTGGACCGCTGCCGCGATCTTCTTCATGCTGTCGGTGCCCTCGCCGGCCGCGAGAACCTGGCGCACCAGGACTCCCGCGACCACCAGCGCCGCCAGCGCGACCACGCCGATGACCACCACGAGCAGGCGGTTGTCGTCGGTCAGCACGGCGGCTGCGAGGGATGTGGGTTGGCCCGACTCTTGTGTGATGGAAAGCCCCGCCATTCGTCCTCCTTGACGCTTGGGCTGAGCTCAAGATGTGGACGGGATTGTAGGTACCGGAACCTGATCAAAACAGAGCGCGTGAAATGTAAATGGCCTGCACGCACTCTTCCGCAATGATCGCCGGACGGCCGACGACCAGAAATCGGTAATGCCTTTGAAGCATTCACGTGATCGCATTTTCCAGGGCACGGCCGATCGTGAATCAATTCACGCGATCAACCGCACGAGACCACTGTAAGCGGGGGCACTGACACCCGCACATGCCGAAGGGCCCCACGAGTGGGGCCCTTCGGAAAAACAGTCGCCGTCCGGGTGAACCGGTCAGGCGAGGAGGGTGGCCGGCGGCGTGGTGGGCCACCTCATGCGGATCGATCCGCCGTGCTCCCCCGCGCTGACCTCCACGTCGTCGACGAGGCCGCTGATGACCGCGAGGCCCATCTCGTCCTCCTCGGTCTCCGTGTCGGCGTCGCCGGGCCCGTCACCGGGCGCCCGCGCGCCGTGGGTCGCGTGGGGTGCCTCGTCGCCGACCTCGATGGAGAACTGCTTCTCCTCCTCGATCAGCAGCACCTTCACCGGCGCCGAGATTCCGACGTTCTGATGCAGTCCCACGGCACGGGTGCACGCCTCGCCGACGGCGAGCCGCACCTCGTCGAGGACGGCCTCGTCCACTCCGGCCCTGCGTGCCACCGCCGCCGCCACGAGACGGGCGGTCCTGACGTGCTCGGGCAGCGCGCTGAAGCGGAGTTCGACGGTGGCCATGCATCCCCCTCGCGACTACGGGCGTGCTGTGGAGAGGCCGGGCCGCCGAAAGCCCGGCCCTCCTCGTGGTTCAGTTCTGCCGCCCGGGCGCGTCGGCCCGGGAGCGGGGTGGTCAGTCGGTGGCCGCCACCGCTTCCTCGACCGAGGTGTGGATCGGGAACACCTTGGTGAGGCCGGTAATGCGGAAGATCTTGAGAATACGCTCCTGGTTGCAGACCAGGCGCAGTGAGCCCTCATGGGCACGGACACGCTTCAGGCCGCCGACCAGCACGCCGAGTCCGGTGGAGTCGAGGAAGTCCACGCCTTCCATGTCGACGACAAGGTGGAAACTGCCGTCGTTCACCAGCTCGACCAGCTGCTCGCGCAGCTTGGGCGCGGTATATACGTCGATTTCGCCACCGACCCTGACGATCGTGCGATCGCCCATGGTCTCGGTCGACAGGGACAGGTCCACGGATCCTCCAGCACCTAGCTATCGAGCGGTCGCCCTTGGGGCATCTCGGCTCAGCCCCCGGGACGGTTCGCCAGCCGCGATGGCATTCAATCACTTACCGGCAGGCGTGCACGACGCCTTGGCTCCATTGTCCGTCACGCCAGTGACACACTCGGTGCCGATGGCCAAGAATCACCGATCCGATCGACCCCCGACGGACCTCCCGTCCAGGCCCGCGCCGGGCGCGGTCCTGGACCGGCTCGCGTCCGGACCGAGCCGGGCTTCGCGCATCACTCATACGGAGCACTTGCCCCCGCGGGAGGGCCGCCATGCCGTCTGGCCGGACCGGATCCGTCCGGAGATCCTCGCCGCCGTGCGGGCCGCCGGCATCGAGCACCCCTGGGCCCACCAGGCACGCGCCGCCGAGCACGCCCTGGACGGCGAGTCCGTCGTGGTCGCCACCGGCACCGCGTCCGGCAAGTCCCTGGCGTACCTCCTGCCCGTCCTGTCGGCGCTCCTGGACGGCGCGGAGGCCCCCAACGGCCGCGGCGCGACCGCCCTCTACCTCGCCCCCACGAAGGCCCTCGCGGCGGACCAGTGCCGGGCCGTGAAGGAACTTTCACAACCACTGGGCCATTCGGTGCGCGCGGCCGTCCACGACGGCGACACGCCGTTCGAGGAACGCGAGTGGATCCGCCAGTACGCCAACTACGTCCTGACCAACCCGGACATGCTGCACCGGGGAATCCTCCCGTCCCACCCCCGCTGGTCCTCCTTCCTCAAGGCGCTGAAGTACGTCGTCATCGACGAGTGCCACACCTATCGCGGGGTCTTCGGCTCGCACGTCGCCCAGGTCCTCCGCCGGCTGCGCCGCCTGTGCGCCCGCTACGGCTCCTCGCCCGTGTTCCTGCTGGCCTCCGCGACCGCCGCCGAGCCCTCGGTCGCCGCCCGCCGTCTCACCGGCGTGCCGGTCGTGGAGGTGGCCGACGACGCCTCACCACGCGGTGAACTGGTGTTCGCCCTCTGGGAACCGCCGCTGACCGAGCTGCACGGCGAGAAGGGCGCACCCGTCCGCCGCACGGCCACCGCCGAGGCCGCCGACCTGCTGACCGACCTCACCGTGCAGGGCATCCGGTCGGTCACCTTCGTGCGCTCCCGGCGCGGCGCCGAGCTGATCTCCGTGATCGCCCAGGAACGCCTCGGCGAGGTCGACCGCTCGCTGGCCCGGCGCGTCGCCGCGTACCGGGGCGGCTACCTCCCCGAGGAGCGCCGCGCCCTCGAACGCGCCCTGCACTCCGGCGAACTCCTCGGCCTGGCCGCCACGAACGCCCTCGAACTCGGCATGGACATCTCCGGCCTGGACGCCGTGGTGATCGCCGGCTATCCGGGCACCCGGGCCTCCCTGTGGCAGCAGGCCGGCCGCGCGGGACGGTCCGGGCAGGGCGCCCTCGCCGTCCTGGTCGCTCGCGACGACCCCCTGGACACCTTCCTCGTCCACCACCCCGAGGCCCTCTTCGACCGGCCCGTGGAGTCCACCGTCCTCGACCCCGACAACCCCTACGTGCTCGCCCCGCACCTCTGCGCGGCGGCCGAGGAACTGCCACTGACCGACGAGGACCTGGCCCTGTTCGGCCCGGCCGCCGAGGAACTGCTCCCGCAACTGGAGGCCGCGAAGCTGCTGCGCCGCCGGACGAGGGCCTGGCACTGGACCCGCAGGGAGCGGGCCGCCGACCTGACCGACATCCGGGGGGAGGGCGGCCGGCCGGTACAGGTCGTCGAGGCCGGTACGGGCAGGCTGCTCGGCACGGTCGACGCGGGCGCGGCACACGCGAGCGTCCACGAGGGCGCGGTCCATCTGCACCAGGGCCTGACGTATCTCGTCCGCTCCCTCGACCTGGAGGACTCCGTCGCCCTGGTCGAGCAGGCGAACCCGACGTACACCACGGTGGCCCGGGACACGACGTCGATCTCCGTACTGGAGACGGACACCGAGATCCCGTGGGGCGACGGCCGCCTGTGCTACGGCTCCGTCGAGGTCACCAACCAAGTGGTCTCCTTCCTGCGCCGCCGGCTGATCACCGGCGAGGTACTGGGCGAGACGAAGCTCGACCTCCCTCCGCGTACGCTGCGCACCCGCGCGGTGTGGTGGACGGTCACCGAGGACCAGCTGGACCGGGCCCGGATCAACCCGGAGATCCTCGGCGGCGCCCTGCACGCCGCCGAGCACGCCTCCATCGGCATGCTTCCGCTCTTCGCGACCTGCGACCGCTGGGACATCGGCGGTGTCTCGATCCCGCTCCACCCCGACACCCTGCTGCCCACGGTCTTCGTCTACGACGGCCACCCGGGCGGCGCGGGCTTCGCGGAGCGCGCCTTCCACACCGCCCGTGCCTGGCTGACCGCCACCCGCCAGGCCATCGCCTCCTGCGAGTGCGACGGGGGCTGCCCCTCCTGCATCCAGTCCCCCAAGTGCGGCAACGGCAACGACCCTCTGCACAAGCGGGGCGCGGTACGCCTGCTCACGGTGCTGCTGGACGGCGCGCCGGTGGAGAAGCCCGAGGGGGAGGACGGCGGGGAGCCGGGTGCCGGGGCGGCCGACTCCCCGTCTGCGACGGAGCCGGGGCGGGCCGCGTCACCGGCCTCGACACCGGCGACGGGGGCGAGTCGGGGACCGGAGCGAGGTACGGCGCCCTAGCTCGGGCCCGGGCTCAGGGGCCCGGGGTCGGACGGCCGGCCCGGCTGAGACGGAGCGGGGGCGGCCGCGTCGCCAGCCTCGACACCGGCGACAGGGGCGAGTCGGGGACCGAGGCGGAGGCGGCGCCCTAGCTCGGGCCCGGCTCTAGGGTCCGAGGTCGGACAGCCGGCCCGGCTGAGACAGAGCGGGGGCGGGCCACGTCGCCGACCTCGACACCGGCGACAGGGGCGAGTCGGGGACCGGGGCTCGGTCTGGGCGACCGAGAACGACGGCTGGGTCCGGGACCGGGACTCGGTCTGGGCCACCCGGACGGACGGCTGCCACCGGGACGGAGGGCTGGGTCCGGGACCGCGGGCCCCGGGTCGGGGGCCGGCACCGGGCCCGGATCGGGACCCGGCACCGAACCTGGGGGCGCCCCGGCCGAGCGCGAGCTCCAGCCTGGCCCAGGGCGAGCGCCGGTGCGGCGCGAGCTCCAGCCCGGCCCAGGGCGAGCGACGGTGCCCGAACCGAACCCGGACCGGAACCGTACGGCGCCCCAGCCGAGCCCAGTCCGAACCGGGGCGACCGAGCCGCAGCCAATCCCGAACCGGCGCTCGATCCGGTACCGCTCACGGCGCCCGAGCCGGGCCCGGCGCCAGGTTCCCGGCCGATTCCGTGACCGGACCCGGGTGCTGTGGTTCCGCCGGCCCCGCAGGCCCCGCCCGGGCCCTGATCTCCGCCGTGAACGGCCCCCGGCCCGCCGCCACCGACACGTCCGACACCTCACCGGTGACGACGCACCGTACGAGCCGCGTGTCCTGCGCCCGGGCCACTCGCTCCGCCCGCGCACAGGCCGCCGCAGTGCCCTCCGTCCAGTGGTCCGCCGCCGCCAGTGCCGCCAGATCCGCGCCCCCGGCCGCCCGGTGCCGGACCACCACGGCGTGCCCCAGGGCGAGGACGACGCCGAACACAACACCCAGCACGGCGATCGCGCCGACACTCCAGACGGTCGCCGACCCCCGGTCCGAGCACCGACCGGGCCCACGGCCGCTCCCTCTCGCCCGCCACCACGCGCCCTTCACGCCCCCTCCCCCACGGTCTCCTCCACCGCGGCCACGGCCTCCTCCCGCAACTCGAAGGGCAGTCCGTGCAGGACCGGAGGCCTGGCCACCACGACCACCCGTACCTGCCCTGCCTCCCGGCTCACCGTGACCCCGGCGCCGGGCGGTGCCGCCTCCCGGGTCACCTCGACGACCGCGTCGGCGGGATCCTGCCGGGCCGCCGCGCGGGCGCCCGCGCGGGCCGCGTCCACGCACTTGACCTGCGCCGCCACGACCAGCAGGCCCCAGACCAGCGCGGTCGCGACCATCACCAGCACGGGCAGCACCATGGCCGCCTCCGCCGTCACGAAACCCCGGTCCGCGCGCCGCTCACATCCGGCCATCGAGTGCCTGCTGCACGATGTTCCGCAGCGCGGTGCTGACCGGTCCGCTGGTGACCACCTTGTAGAGCACGACGGAGAACGCCACCGCCGCCACGATTCCCATCGCGTACTCCGACGTCACCATTCCGGCGTCCCGCCGTGCCGTCCGCGCCTTGCACACCAGGGCACGCAGTCGTGCCCGTACCGCCTGATACATCTCAACCCCCGTAAGGAGAAATCGCCTTGATCCTTTAGTTGCCGCTGCCTTCTTCGGTCGTCGTCTGCCGTCACCCACCACCTCCTCCCAGCACGCCGCCCGCGAGCCCGATCACCACGGGCAGCACGCCGACCGCGATGAAGGCGGGCAGGAAGCACAACCCCACGGGGGCGCTGACCAGGACGGCCGCCCGCCGCGCCCGTGCCGTCGCCGCGCGGGCCCACTCGGCGCGGGCCTCGGCAGCGAGCCGGCCCACGGGAGCGGCCAGGGGAAGCCCGGACACATCGGCCCGCTCCAGCAGCCGGGCCAGAGGTGCGGCGCCCGGCACCGACGCCAGCCGGCGCCACGCCGCGGCCGGTTCACCACCGAGCCGCACCTCCGCCGCGCCACGCGCCAGCGCCTCCCCGACCGGTCCGCCCAGCGCCTCGCCGACGGCCTGCGCGGCCAGTACCGGACCGGCGCCCGCCGCGATGCAGGCGGACAGCAGATCGGCGGCGAGGGGCAGTTGACGTGCCGCCCCGGCGATGTCCGTCTCCGGCGCGTGTGGAGCGGCCGCCGTCTGCCGAAGTCGCCACCACCTCAGTCCGGCCGCGGCGGCAGGCCCCAGCACCACTCCGGCGAGACCGCCCACCAGCACCCATCCGGCACACGCCACGCCCGCGTACGGCAGCCAACTCCGCGCTGTGGGCAGCACCGTGAGGCGTGCTCCGGGCGGTGTCCGCTCCAGGGCCAGCACCTCGGCCAGTCGCCGCCGTACTCTCCGTACGCGCCGCGCCCGGCCCCACCACCCCGCCAGCGAGGCGAGCGCGGACACCGTCCCCACCACCGCCCCCAGCCTGTGGACAACTTCCCCGTTCATGCCGTCACCTCCTCGGCGCCCCGCATGATCCGCAGCGCCCACCACAGCCCCAGGCCCTCCAGCACCCCGCCGGCCCCCAGACAGGCCAGTCCCGGCGGTGTGTGCAGCAGGATGTGCAGCGGGTCGGCGCCGAGTGCCGCGCCCAGCGCCAGGCCCACGACCGGGAGCCCCGCGAGCAGCACCGCCGTCGCGCGGGCGCCGGCCAACTGGGCGACCAGGTCGGCCCGCTGGTCCCGTTCGGACCGCAGCGCCGCCTCCAGCCGGTCGAGTCCGGCCGCGAGCCCGGCACCCTGGTCCACCGCCACCCGCCAGCACGCGGCGAGTCCCCGCAGTCCCTCGGCACCCGGCTGCCGTGCCGCCTCCGCCAGAGCCCCCGGGACGTCCCCACCGAACCGCGCCGCCGCCAGCACCGCCGCCTGGAGATCACCGAGCCCGCCGGAGTCCCGCGCGGCCGACAGCAGCGCCTCACCCGGCTGCCGTCCGGCGCGCACCTCTCCGGCGAGCGCCCCGCACAACGCGATCACCGCGTCCCCGCGGCTTTCCCGCGCCCGGCGGTCCCCGGCGGCCCGCCGCACCCTCCGCAGCAGGGGCACCCCGCCCGCCCCCGCGAGGACCGGCAGCACCGACGCACCCAGTACCGCCAGCACCGCCCCGGCGGCCAACGACCACCACTCGGCCCGCAGCCGCCCGCGGATCCGTCCCCACGCGCGGGCCACCCGTGGCCATCCCGGCGGCCCGTTCCCCACCGAGCCCCCGCCGGCCAGCAGCAACCGCGCCCGCCTGGCCCCGCCGTGCCCGCCGCCCAGCAGCCAGGCCGCGGTCCCCAGGCACGCCACGGCCGCGCCCGTCGATGCCTCGGTCGTCCCGTTCATGTCCCGGTCCCCTCGTCCGATCCGACACCGTTCGCGTTCCGCAGCAGCTCCCGCAGCCGCTGCCATCCCCGCTCGTGGGTGAAGGCCTGCCGACCCCACCGCAGCGCCGGCACCGTCCTCACCAGCCCCGAGGGGTCCCGTTCCAGCACATGCACCTCCGCGATCCGCCGCCGCCCGTTCCGCTCGCGCACGAGGTGCAGCACCACCGAGAGGGCGGCCGCCAACTGGCTGTGCAGCGCGAACCTGTCGAGCCCGGCGGCCGTACCGAGCGCCTCCAGCCGGGCCGGCACATCGGCCGCGGCGTTGGCGTGAACGGTGCATGAACCGCCCGGGTGTCCGGCCTAACCGTCCATAGCGGGTAGGTCGCCGACGACCTTGAAGGCGCACATGAGCCCCAAGACCGTGGTCATCTACGACCGGTTGTCCCGTCTCTTCGCCGAGGAAGCCCCGGATCACCGCATCGCCATCTGCCGCGCATACGCCGAAGCGCGCGGGTGGAAGGTCGTACACGTCGCCACAGACACGAACGTCAGCGGCGCAAGCAAGCTCGAAGACCGCCCCGGAATGCGCGAAGTGTTGTCGTGGCTTCCGCGCGTTGATTACGTGCTTGCCGCGAAGCTCGACCGCTACGCCCGAAGCGTTCTGGAATTTCAGCGACTTCTCGACGCCGCGAAGTCGACTCACTCGACGGTCATCACAGCGGACGGCGTCGTTTCGCCGGAAAACGCATCCATCATCATCAACGTTCTTGCCGCATTCGCCGAGTACGAGCGCGACATGATCAAGTCGCGTATCACGGCGAGTAAGGACTATTTCCGCAAGCGTGGCAACCACCTGGGCGGAGTCGCGCCCTACGGCTACCGCGTAACCGGCCCCGTGAACAACAAGCGTTGGGTCATTGACGATGAATCCGCCGCCATTGTCCGCGAGTGTGCAGACAAACTCATCAATCACGGCGCGTCGCTGACTGGCCTTGCCCGTGAACTCACTGAACGGGGCGTGCTGCCTCCCGCTGAGCACGCACGAAAGCGCGACGGGCGGAAGCTTCGTGGTCAACGCGTATGGCACAACACCACGCTTCGCGACGTCATGTATTCGGCAGCGCTGCGCGGATGGCTTGTTCAGGCCGTGCCGGGCGAAAAGCGGGGCGCGCTGACCAATCAGCCCGTACTCGACCCTGAAGGCAATCCCATTTCCGTCGGTCCCGAACTTCTCGACGCCGAAACGTGGTCGGCCGTGCGGGCGATTCTCGACGGGAAGGCGAAGGGGCGGGGTGTCGAGCGCAACGGGAAAGCACTACTCCTGCACGTCGCCTTGTGCTCCGAATGCAACGGCCCGATGTACCGGCAGCACCGAACCGCCCGGGACAAGGATTACTCGACGTACGTTTGCCGGAACGGGGTAGGTAAGCGGGGAATTCACCGGCCCAACGTCATCACGGCTCCAATACTGGACGACCTTGTCACCGCCGACTACCTGAAGCGTTTCGGTCGCATCGCACTTCAGCGCTGGACGGAGCCGGACGGCAGCGCGGTACTTCAGCTCAGCGAAGTCACGACACAGATTGAACGGCTTGCCGGGAACCTTGCCCAGCTCGACCCGAACGGCACAGCGGCACGCATGGCTATTGCCCAACTGAACGCACTGGAAAAGCGGCAGGCTGAATTGCGCACGGAAGCCGACCACGCTGAAGGCCGTTGGGTGGACGCTGGGACCACCATTGCGGCTGAGTGGGAGCGACGTACGGATGAAGGCCGTAGGGAACTCCTGAAGGACCTGGGCGCCGTTGTCGTCGTCCGCCCGGCAACCCCCGGCGCCCCACGGCGATTCAACCCGGCCCGCGCCGAGATTGATTACGAGGGTCCGACGTGGGTACGCAACGATCCGGCGGCAGCGGAGCTAGCGGCCATTGCCCAAACTGAAGCGCTCATTACTGAAGAGCGGCGCGCCGTGCACGTCTAGCCCGCACGCCCCAGGAAGACGCACAGCCCCCGGCTGCCCAGACGGAGCCGGGGGCTTCTGTGTGCCCGCCTACGGCGCTGCCAGGGCACGGAGCCACCAGCGGATAGAGAACCGCTCAGTGGCGCTCAGGGGAGCCCGTGTGGCTTCAAGTCCCGGCGGTGACGCACAGGTGACACCAGCAGCGGGAGGGGTGGCGCTAGCGTCACGCTTCAGAACGCTCTGACCTGGGATTTTTCTGTTTTTCTTCTCTTGAGTGACGCTGTTACGTCTTTTCATGAATCACATAAGAAAACCTATAGGACAATCCTTGAGTGACGGAACTGCGTCACAGGACAGGCGTACACCCGCTGACCTGCTGAAATACCGAATCCCGCGCACGCCCCAGCGCTGAAGCGCGTCACTTCCCCCCTAGTCACCGACTCCCTTGAGATAAGTAGAGGCGCTTTACGGCGCTCTTGCTGCGGGTCCGTGACGGCGCTTACGCCATGCCTGCCGCCCCTTTGACTCCCTCACGCGCTGGGAATGGCCACCAACCGGGCCGATGCGCGTACGACTAGAGCCCCCGGGCGTAGGTCGAGACTCATTCAGCGTGTCACGGCGCTGACTGAGACTCCCTACGTCCGGGGGCTTTTTCGTTTCCGTGACAACGAAGGATCTTCCCCATGCCCATTGGCGACCCATACGCCGACGCACTTAAATCTGTCGAAGCCGCCTACGGTCTAGCTACGGACTTCGGCTGCATCCACTGCACCAACAATGCCTCCCGCTGGGTGGTGGACAGTTCCAGACCCGCCACCCTTGACCCTCGAATGCGTAGATACAGCGCCCGGCACACAGACTATTGGCCGTTCTGCACCCGCTGCGCGCACGAATACGAGGACTGCGCGTCAGGCTTCCCACCCGTGGCCTTCCGGCGCGTGAACGTCTTCGCTGAGCGCCACTGGTTCACGGCTTGCTTTCAGGTGGACGCCAGCCGCTCTGTTCTACTCAGCGACGCATACGCAACCTATTTGGATTTCTGCCGCGAAGAACAGGCACGCGCGCAGGAGGTCATGACGCGCACCACTTTCAAGAAGGCGCTACTTCGCCACGGGGCGACTTCGAAGCGCACAAACAAAGGCGTCGCACTGGTCGGCGTGCGACTGCGCACAAATTAGCAGCGTAGGCACCGCCGGCCCTTGCCCCAAACTCTTCTCGTAAGGATCAAATCGTGAAGCGCAACAGAAACCCGATCGTTTACACGACCTGTTCGGCATGCGGATATGGGACAGCTTCGCACCGAGGACACGTCTGCCCCAGCTGTGCGCGGGTGCCGGATATCTCCGCTGCCGCCGAGGCAATGCGCAGGGTCGCTGAGGCGGCGCGCCGTGTCTGAACTTCCTGATGCCATAGCCACACGCAATCAGGTATGGGATTTCCTGCGCGCCGAGACGGTGAATTACCCGGGATACTGCCTGTCTCTGGTCAATTTCGTGCGCGTCTTCAACGGTTGGTCTTCCCGTAAACGACTGCCAATTCTGAATGACGACGACGTTGCAGCGCCTCTTGCCCAGGCAGGTTACGAACTCACCACAGATTTGTTTGGCCGTCCGGCCGTTCTGGGGCTTCGTATCCGGCAGACGGGAAAGAGGCCGCGCAAGTAGAACAGCGTTTTCAACCTAGGCAGCGAAGGGAATCAACCTTGCCTGACATAGAAACCCGGGCAGCGCCACAACCGCTCAATGCAGACGGCGCACGGAAGCTCAGCGGCTATGCCGTCGTCTTCAACTCGCCCACCACGATTGGCGCGTTCACCGAATCCATTGCCCCCGGCGCATGGACGAACACGAGTGATGACGTGCTAGCCACATGGAATCACAACCCTGACAACGTACTGGGCCGCACGCGTTCCGGCACACTCACGCTGACCGTGGATTCCACGGGCATTCGCTATGACGTGAACCTTCCGGATACGGAGCTTGGCCGCAGCGTCCATGAGCTTGTGAAGCGTGGCGACGTGTTCGGTTCTTCGTTCACGTTCTTCGCTGACGAAGACGAGTGGGACTACACGGGCGAAATTCCGCACCGCACAGTTACCGCAATGCGGGTCATTGAGCTTGGACCCGTTCACACCCCTGCATACCCGGACGCGACCGTTTCGGCGCGTGCAATCGAAAGAGGAAACATGCACAAGATTGACATTGACGCCGCCCGTAAGGCCGTCGCCGACAGTGAGCGCGCCGAGAAGCTTCGGGCCGACATTCGCGCCGCTGAGGCGAACGGCGAGAAGCGCACGGCGGAGCTTGACGAGAAGCGCGCGGAGCTTGACACACACAACGCTGAGCGCGCCGCTTCCCTTTCCGCTATGAAGTCACCCACTGAGCGCGCCGCGATCGGCCGGAAGGCTTCCGCCGGTGATCTCCTGTACGCGAAGCTTGCTGAGTCCCGGAATCTGACTTCTACGAGCACGGCCGGCGCGTTCACTCCGGCCGAATTCTCCAAGAACTTCGTTGACCTCATGGCGCCCAACTCCGTCGTGCTTTCCAGTGGCGTGAACCGGGTTGCGACCAACGCTTCTGAGTGGAAGACCCCGGTTGTCACTTCCGACTTCACTCCGGCGTTCGTCGGTGAGCTTGCCGATCTGCCGACGGGTGGTTTCGCGGCTGGTCTTCTGACCGTTAAGCCGATGAAGATTGCCACGGCTGAAATGCTCAGCTCAGAGTTCGTCAACGACAGCGACGGTGTTTCCCTGAACGCCATCTCCCGCTCGATGCTCCGCACTCTAGCGCTGGGCTTCGACAAGCAGGCGCTGAGCGGTACTGCCGGTGCCGATGCGTTCGCCGGTATCGCCAACACGGCCGGTATTCAGACTCTTGCCGTGACCGGTGAGCCGAAGGACCTTGCCCCGTTCGCTGAGGCTTTCGGAATGCTCGAAGACGTGTCCGCAACCCCGGGCGTCGTCGTCATGAACCCGACCCGTTGGGCTCAGCTTCTCGGCCTGAAGGACTCGACCGGCCGTCAGCTTCTCAGCGCGGGTGCGGGCTCCGGCACTGACGGCATTTCCCGCAGCATCCTGGGCGTTCCCGTGAAGGTTTCCCCGTACGTGGACGCGAACACGATTCTTGTCTATGACGCTTCGGAGATTTACGCGGTCATTCGGAAGGATGCGACTTTCGAGACTTCGTCGGATGCTGGTTTCTTCAAGGATGGCATTGGTGCCCGTGCCATCATGCGCGCGGCTATCGCCGTTCCGAACGCTGCCGCCGTCGTCAAGATGACGCTTGCCGCGTAATGGCGCTGGGCGAACTGTTCACGGACAGCGCGCCGCCTAAGCACGTCGAGATTGGGACCGGTCTTCTCATTGACGGGAAGCCGGTCCCTTCCGGCGTTCGGGTGCGCGTTCCTGCTGACGTTGCCGAACACCTGATTGCGCAGCAATGGGCGCGCGGGGTGGATAGGGGGCATCAAACCCCTAGGGGGGTGCTGGAGTGGCCCCCTGTGCGCAATATCCCGGGGGTGGGTATTGGGCTGGACGAATGGCCTACCCACATGCGCCCGTCATGGATGCGTGCTGACGGACGCGTGAAGCGTGCTGAAGGACTGCCGCACGCTGTGGCGACCTACTGCACAAGGTGTGAGCGCGTGGACTATCAGCGTGAGCACGCGGGTGCCGATCGTGTGCGCGGTGTTCAACGGATTGTGTGCAAGCGCTGTACCGAATCCGGACACAGCGAGTAGGTCAGCTTGGCCTTCTCTCACCCCTGCGCATACCCGGCAACTGATCACATGCATAGTTATGAACCATTTCTAAGCATTGCACCCAAATGGGAATTCCAATCATGGTTCGCCATCTTTTCACGGGGCGGATATCGGGTCGAAAGTTCAGCCGGAAGCCTCCCAGCGATCCCGGTCCCAGCTCGGAAAACGCGTCCGTGAGTGACGGGTCCGCTGGGTGTCACGCAGCCCCCGTCACGACGATTCGAGGAACGATGAACGACCGATATTGCAAGGCGTGCGGCAAGGCGCTGCCGACGGACGCGGACCGGCGGAAGACCACATGCGACGACGCGTGCCGGAAGCGTGCCAACCGTGTGGAGCGGGCAGCGAAGGCAGCGGGGAACGTCGTCCCGCTGAAGCCGTCCACGGGCGCCCTGGGCGACTCCGGGCGTACGGATGACCTTCGGGGTATCTGGGATGCGCTCATAGCCTCAGTGACCGCCCAGGGTGTTCTAGTACCCGGTTCTGCCGGGGTGCCCGTCGCGCATCCCGCGCTTCGGTTCCTGGCGCAGATTGACGCTCAGCTTCTCAAGCACGAGATGCACCCGGCGGAGACCGGAACGGACGACCTTGACGCGCTGATCGCAAAGGCACTTCGCGCAAGCGACGACGAAGGGAACGCGGCATGACGGTGGCCGTGTCTGCGAACACGTCGGAGCTTGCCAACAGGATCGTGCGCAGCGGCATGGACCCGACAACGCACCCGCAATACCCGCTCTTCCGTCTCGCGTTCATCCGCGACACGGGCACGGAACCCGGCACGGACGAGACCCCCTGGGGCGACGTCCACGACGTGTACCGCTGCACAAGTGCCCCTGACGTGTTCTGAGCGTCCAGCGGCACCACGAAGCCCCGTAGACACCTGGGAATGATCCTGGGCCGTCTACGGGGCTTCTGTGCGTTCTCCGGTCATGCGCTGGGAAGTGCTGTCATGGCATCCATAACGAGTGTCCGTGCATCCGCCCCATAGGCGGCAACCTCTTGCAGCTTACTGAAGGCGCTTAGGTACAGGTCCACTTCGCTTGGCTGAGTTTCCTTGATTGCTGCCGAAAGCGTCTCGACGTGCACACGCTGAGAGTCGAAGACCGTAAAGGTCTCCAACGGCCACGCTGATCGGGGCGCCGTGAATGGAATTATGCCCAGCGATACGGAGGGAAGCGCCATTACTGCTAGCAAATGCCCTAGCTGCGCTGCCATTACTTCAGAGTCGCCGATCCGATATCTCAAGACAGCTTCTTCAATCAGTACGGCGAACCGACGCCCACCATCACGCACCACGTGTGAGCGGTTCATTCGGGCGGTCACAGCATCCGCGACATCGTCGGGCGTTCCCCGAAATCGAGCAATGGAAGTTAGTAGCGCTGTGGCATAGCCGGGCGTTTGAAAGAACCCAGGGACAACATTGGAGCAGTACACATGGAAGTTCCGTGTCTGTTCATAGAGTGGTACGCCGGACTCCTGAAGCCGTCTGAGTCCCGTGCGTTGTAGCCGTTTCCATTGCACGAACATGGAATCGGCTTGACGGCTAGCGGCAATCAAATCATCAGCCTGTGCCTGAGCCTCACAGGCGGTACACCAAGCCCGAATATCAGCGTCGCTTGGTGGTGTCTTCGCATGCTCGATGCGAGACGACTTCGACTCACTCCACCCACAGCGAACAGCCAACTCGCGCGCCGTGATTCCAGCGTCCAGCCGTAGTTCTCTAAGCCGTACGGCTACGGCTTCCCTGGCCTCTTGGGCCCTGGACGAAGGGGACGACATGAGTTGGCTGCTCGCTGTGCTCTAGATCTTGTACTCACTGTGCGGAATGGCACGCTGCCAAACTTCCTCGAACGCTGCACCGCACAGCTTCAGCGTCTCAGTATCAGTGCTGAGTTCATCCCGCACATGGCTTCCGTCCCCCGCGAAATGGTGGGTGCGGAGTAGTGCGCCATCGAAAAGCCAGAAGTCGTTGGCCGGCACTAGGAATCCCTGTGCGTTTCGCCGTGGCAACCATCGCACCTGTTCCCCGGCAATGATGTTGGACTCCGTGGCGTAGTGCTCCCAACGGATGTACTCACTGACAGGCTCCGAGACAATTCGAGCACGCCGAATCGCTACGCCGCGCGCCACAGCTTCCGCAATGGCCTGATGGAAGGGGTGCCACCATGCCCCACGGTCAGCCCAGTCAACGCGTTCTCCACGCTGCCAGTCTTCAAGCCGGGGGTTGCTCCCGTAGTCGTCGCGCAACTCCAAATGCACTGCGGAACTTTGGGTGTTGCTCAGTAGCTCACTGAACGGCGGAATGCTGCTCGACGGCATCGCACGCTTCCCTGATCATCCGAACCATGCGGGCCGGAATCCTGATGACTTCCTCGCTGTCGGGGATCGATCCCTTGGCGGGTGTTTCTGCCTCACACACTGCCCGAAGTTCGGGCCCCGCTTTCCACCCCTGAAGTACAAGCTCCCCTGCTTCTGTGTCCGCCCAGACGGTAGGGCAGTGCTCAAGGTCGGTGTCCGGATCGATCCCGACGAACCGTAGCGCCATGACAGCCTCCAACAGTGCTTGCCTTGCGTGGACTTGCACATCAATCGTCCCCTCATTGCGCGTCGGGTCAAGACCACCTGCGGCCAAACTCGCGTGCAAGTCGGTGCAAGTTGCTGGAGTGCACAGCCGCCCCGGTCGTTGACTGCTATCAGACGGATGGAGACAGGGGGTCGGAGACATGACCACGCCGCGCACCTATCCCGGGGCACCGGTTGAACTCCCCATGAGAGAAGGCAAGTTGGAGCCAACGCCTGTTGAAGGCTGTGCCGGTTGCGCTGAACTGGCGAAGGTCCGCGACTGGGCACGTGCGGGCAACGATCCGACGACCGTGACTGACTGCAATGTGCTTATGACCAGGCACCCGGATGGCCACTGATGAGCGCCCGCACCGTGTTCCGGTACGTGCCCCACACGATCACGCATGTGCCCGACGGTGGCGTTACGGCGGAACTCTTCTGCGTTGCGCTCGACTGTGGTGAGTCCTCCGGTCCGCAAGGGGCGCCCGACGATGCTCAGGATTGGGCGTTGCGGCACACGGGTCGGAACCCTGCACATGACCTGTTCCGGCGCGAGTACACCGACCATGCCCGCGTGACCCGCGCCGAGTAGACCCCGGCCCGCTGAGCGACGGCGAGAAGGGCAGTTCAGCGCGTCGGGCGGGCCCCGTTCGTGCGCCTCCCCCGTGGTGCATGGGCGGGGCTTCGTCATGCCCGCTGCCGTGTGGTAGGCGCATGTATGGTTAACCCAGGCACCCGCCTTCGTGGCCCGTATTGAGGGCTGCCAGCAGATGCACCACCTCCGGGCCGCGCACCTCGCCCACGACCAGCCGGTCCGGCCGCATCCGCAGCGCCTGCCGCACCAGGTCCTCGAGGGTGACCAGGCCCGCGCCCTCCTGGTTGGCGGGTCTGGTCTCCAGGCGCACGACATGGGGGTGATCGGGCCGGAGCTCCGCCGAGTCCTCGGCCAGGACGATGCGCTCGTCCGGCCCGACCAGGCCCAGCAGCGCGCTCAGCAGGGTCGTCTTCCCGCTGCCGGTCCCGCCGCTGACGAGGAACGACAACCGCGCGTCCAGCAGTGCCCGCAGCACGCGGTCCCCGCCGGGCGGCACCGTCCCGGCCGCCATGAGTTCGTCGAGGGTGAAGGCGCGGGGCCGTACGACCCGCAGCGACAGACAGGTGCCGCCCACGGCCACCGGGGGCAGTACCGCGTGCAGTCGTGTGCCGTCGGGCAACCGCGCGTCGGCCCAGGGCCTGGCGTCGTCCAGGCGCCTTCCGGCCACGGCGGCCAGCCGCTGCGCGAGTCGTCTGACGGCCGTCTCGTCCGGGAAGCGGACCTCGGTGAGTTCCAGCCCTCCGCCCCGGTCCACCCAGACCCGGTCGGGCGCCGACACCAGCACGTCGGTCACCGAAGGGTCGGACAGGAGCCGTTCCAGCGGCCCACTGCCGACCAGCTCGGACCGCAACTGCTCGGCCGCTCCGAGCACTTCCGCGTCCCCGAGCACCCGCCCCTGGTCGCGCAGCGCCTGGGCCACCCGCGCGGGCGTCGGCTCGGCCCCGCTCTCCGCCAGCCACCGCCGCACTCCGTCCAGCAGGCCCGGGGGCGTCCCCGCTCCGGTCACCGGGCTCCTCATGCCGCCCTCGCCTCCACCAGCGCCCGCTCCCAGAACTCCTTGCAGAAGCGGGCCAGCGGGCCCCGGCCCGACACCCCGGGTGGCCGCCCCGTCTCGTACGGGCGTTGCAGGGCGGGCTCGACGGGCACGTCTCCCGCGAGGGGCAGTCCGAGCAGCCGGGCCACCTCGCGGTCGTCCAGTCCGGGCGCGTACGGCCCGCGTACCGCCACCCTGAGATCACGCAGGACCATGCCCACGGCGGAGGCGACGCGGCCCGCCGCCGCGACGGCGCGCAGTTCCGCGGGGACCACGAGGAGCGCGAGGTCGAGTTGGGCGAGGACCTCGGCGACCCCGTCGTCGACGCGGCGCGGCAGGTCGACCACGACGGTGCCGCCCCCGCGCCGGGCCGCGGCGAGCACGGCACGGACGGCCCGGGGCGGTACGGCCAGGCAGTCGCCGCGGTCCCAGCTGAGCACCCGCAGCGAGTGCAGTTCCGGCAGTGACTCCTCCAGGGCTCCGCCGCCCACCCGGCCGTGCGACGCGGCGAAGGCGGGCCAGCGCAGTCCCTTGGCCGTCTCGCCCCCGAGGGCCACGTCGAGTCCGCCGCCCAGTGGATCGGCGTCCACGAGGAGGGTGCGCAGGCCCTCTCGGGCGGAGGTGACGGCGAGCGCGCACGCGAGCGTGGACGCTCCCGCTCCGCCCCGGCCGCCGATGACGCCCACGGTCAGGGCGGGCCGTCCGACGCCCTCGGCCACGTCGGCGATGCGGTCGACCAGCCACTGCTCGCCGTCGGGCAGCATCAGCACATGGTCGGCGCCGATCTCGACGGCCCGTCGCCAGACCCCGGAGTCGTCCTGGTCGCGGCCGACCAGCACCACTCCCGGACGGCGCGCCGCCCCGCGCACGCGCCGTGCGGCGTCGTCCCCGACCAGGACGAGCGGCGCGGCCTCCCAGCTCCCCCTCGGTCCCGGCACCCCGTGATGCACTTCCGGTGTGGCGCCGGCTGCCGCGCACAGGCGCAACAGGTCGTCGAGGAGCCCGGCGTCCTCGGTGACGATCAGCGGTGCGCCCGGTCGGCCTCCTCCGGCGTCCGGCGGTGGATCGTGGGTGATGGTTCCGGACATGTTCGTCCCCCTTTTGCCGCATCTCTCGCGCAGCCCCTGCGGCCCCGCGATTCCCAGATGTGTGAAGAGCCGGCAAGCGGCCTTCCTTTGACGGCCGACGGAAACCGGCCATACGCGACCCGACAAACGGAACCGGGCGTGAACTCACGGCGAGCGGGCCGCGTGGGAATCACGGTGCAGCGATCCCGAAAAACATGTGGATCTTGGTGAAAAACTGTGGACGAGTCGGCGGCTGTGAATATCGCGGTCACCCTTACGGGGGAGTCCCGCACATCTCCTGTGCGACTCCCGCAGAGCAGTCCGACGGCTACCGTCGGTAAGTAATCATGCGCATGACAAGGCACTGCCCTGTGGCCACCACCACGGCGTGCCCACCGCGAGAAGAGGGGAGAAAACCCACCCGGACATGCGACGACCCCCGCCGGGGGGGAGAGCGGGGGTCGTCCCCACGGCCGACTCGGGGGGGGAGGAGTCGGACCGGGTTAGCACGGTCGCGAACGATCCGTGACTTCCATGGTGTACCCGAGAGCCCTCTCAGGCAAACCCACGCGCCCCACCTTACGCCGAATGGGCTGCGCCTATGCTCAAGGACGTGGAAAACCACTCGTTGCCCCGCACAGCCGCCTTCTTTGACCTGGACAAGACGGTCATTGCGAAGTCGAGCACGCTCACGTTCAGCAAGTCGTTCTACCAAGGCGGCCTGATCAACCGCAGGGCGGTCCTGCGCACCGCCTATGCCCAGTTCGTGTTCCTGGCCGGTGGCGCCGACCACGACCAGATGGAGCGGATGCGCAAGTACCTCTCCGCACTGTGCCGCGGCTGGAACGTCCAGCAGGTCAAGGAGATCGTCGCCGAGACCCTGCACGACCTGATCGACCCGATCATCTACGACGAGGCCGCCACGCTCATCGAACAGCACCACACCGCCGGGCGCGACGTCGTGATCGTGTCCACGTCGGGCGCCGAGGTGGTCGAGCCGATCGGCGAACTGCTCGGCGCCGACCGGGTCGTGGCCACCCGCATGGTCGTGGGCGACGACGGGTGCTTCACCGGAGAGGTGGAGTACTACGCGTACGGGCCGACCAAGGCCGAGGCGATCAGGGAACTGGCCGAGTCCGAGGGCTACGACCTGGCCCGGTGCTACGCCTACAGCGACTCGGTGACCGATGTGCCGATGCTGGAGTCCGTGGGGCACCCGCACGCCGTGAACCCGGACCGCGCGCTGCGCCGCGAGGCCCTCGCGCGGCAGTGGCCGATCCTCGACTTCCACCGGCCGGTGCGGCTCAAACAGCGCCTCCCCGCGATCTCCGTGCCGCCGCGTCCCGCCCTGGTCGCGGCGGCCGCCATAGGCGCGGCGGCGGCCACCGCGGGCCTGGTCTGGTACGCGAGCCGACGCCGCGCGACGGTGGTCTGACCGCCGCCCGCGCGAGCCGCCCCGGCGGTCATCGGCCGCGTCCACCCCATCGTCGCCCGTTTAACACCTCTTTGAGCACAAAAGTAAAGAAGCAGGGCCAGGACTTCCCCTTGCTTCGAACCCGGAGTACAAAGGACTTGACGGCCCGCGAGACCAAGGACATCCGAGAGGATCACCTTCACATACGCATGAATGGCCCCACGGACCGAGCATGAACACCGGTGAACCCACGCGACGTCGACCCGTCGATTACGGGCCAGCCGCACCAGGTGACGGGCGAAGTCCCCGACCTGATGGGCATATATCGAGGACGCTTGGTAACGCGGTGGACATGCCAGCGGCGGTACGAGTATTCGTACCGCCGCATTTCTGCGCAGGCCTCCGCCCGCCCCCGCTCACCCCGTTTACGCGGCCCCGCGCTGGAGCGCCTCGCACACCGCCGTCGACTCCCGCGCACCCAGCTCGACCGCACGCCCGCAGTGGGTGATCCAGGCGGCCACGCCCTCGGGAGTGCCGGAGACATAGCCCTCCAGCGCCTTCACATAGGCCTCCCGGCCCAGCTCGGCGTGTCCGACCTCGGCGGGGCAGACCGACTTGGGGTCGAGACCGCTGCCGACCAGGACGATGCGCTCGGCCGTGCGCGCGATCAGGCCGTTGTGGGAGGTGAAGGGGCGCAGCGCGAGAAGTTCGCCGTGCACGACGGCGGCCGTCACCAGCGCCGGCGCGGAGCCGCCCGCGATGATCAGCTCGGAGAGCCCCTCCAGCCGGCCGTGCGCCTCCGCCGCTCCCGGCAGCTCCAGCCCGATCAGGGGCTCGTCGACCGGCTCTCCCCCCTGGCGGGGCCGGCCGACCCGCTCGGCCTTGTCGGCCGCCGCGACCAGGTGCAGCCTGGCCAGCACTCGCAGTGGCGACTGCCGCCAGATGGACAGCAGCTGACCCGCCTCGGCGGTCAGGCGAAGGGCCGCGCCCATGGTGCGTGACTCGTCGTCGCCACTGAAGTCGCTGCGCCGCCGCACCTCCTCCAGGGCCCAGTCCGCGCCCGACAGGGCCGCCGAGCCACGGGCGCCGCGCAGCGCCGCCTCCGAGGTGATCTCATTGCTGCGCCGCCGCATGACCCGGTGCCCATAGACCCGGTCGACGGCCTTGCGCACGGACTCCACGGAACCGGCCACGCCGGGCAGTGAGCCAAGGGCCGCGAGCGGATCGGCGGACGCGCCTGTCGTACTCATGAGTACGACACTACGCACCCCGGGCGCCCGCCCCACGATGGAGTGGTCTTCTTCACGCCCGACCGACACCTACAGCCATCACTCCATTACGCTTGGTGAACATGAAAATTGCTTTCGTGGGGAAGGGCGGCAGCGGAAAGACGACCCTGTCCTCCCTGTTCATCCGTCATCTCGCGGCCGTCGGCGCCCCGGTCGTCGCGGTCGACGCCGACATCAACCAGCACCTCGGGGCCGCGCTGGGTCTCGATGAGGCGGAGGCGGCCGCACTGCCCGCGATGGGCGAGCACCTGCCACTGATCAAGGACTATCTGCGCGGCACCAATCCGCGCATCGCGTCCACCGAGACGATGATCAAGACGACACCACCCGGCGAGGGCTCCCGGCTGCTGCGGGTGTGTGAGGACAATCCCGTCTACGACGCCTGCGCACGGCCGGTGGAACTCGACGGCGGGACCGTCCGTTTGATGGTCACCGGCCCCTTCACCGACGCCGACCTGGGGGTCGCCTGCTACCACTCCAAGACCGGAGCGGTGGAGCTGTGCCTGAACCACCTGGTGGACGGCCCCGGCGAGTACGTCGTGGTCGACATGACGGCCGGCTCGGACTCCTTCGCCTCCGGCATGTTCACCCGCTTCGACATCACCTTCCTCGTGGCCGAACCGACCCGGAAGGGGGTCTCCGTCTATCGCCAGTACAAGGAGTACGCCCGCGACTTCGGCGTCACCCTGAAGGTCGTCGGCAACAAGGTGCAGGGCCCGGACGACATCGACTTCCTCCGCGCGGAGGTCGGGGAGGACCTGCTGGTGACCGTGGCGCACTCGGACTGGGTCCGGGCCATGGAGAAGGGCCGGCCGCCCCGGTTCGACCTCCTGGAGGAGTCCAACCGGCAGGCGCTGCGGCTGCTGCACTCGGCTGCCGACGCGACGTACGAGTCCCGCGACCCGGAGCGCTACACCCGCCAGATGGCGCACTTCCACCTGAAGAACGCCCGGTCGTGGGGGAACGAGCGCACCGGGGCCGATCTGGCGGCCCAGATCGACCCCGGTTTCGTACTCGGCGACCATGTCACGGCGCCGGCCTGACGCTCACCGCTTCTCCGCCGGCGCTCCGGGCGCTCCCTTGGGGGCCGGCGCGGGGCCACCGGCCAGGAAGGACTTCCAGCCCTTCTTCGGGGCCTCGCCGACGTCGAGTGTGCGCAGTTTCGCCAGGGTCTCCGGGTCCTGGGCGTCCAGCCAGTCCACCAGCTGCCGGAAGGAGACGCAGCGCACCTCGGACTTGGTGCACACCTCCTCGATGACCTCCTCGACGGCCCTCATGTAGGTGCCGCCGTTCCAGGACTCGAAGTGGTTGCCGATGATCAGGGGCGCCCTGTTGCCCCGGTAGGCGCGTGCGAAGCCCTGGAGGAGGCCGTCCCGCATCTGGTCGCCCCACATCTCGTGCTTGGCGGGGTCGCCCTGGGTGGTGGTGCCCGACTGGTTGACCATGAAGTTGTAGTCCATGGTCAACTGTTCGAAGGAGTGCCCGGGGAAGGGCACGAGCTGCATCGACAGATCCCACAGTCCCTGCTTCTTCTTCGGCCACACCTGGTCGTTGACTCCACTGGTGTCGTAGCGGAAGCCCAGTTCGCGGGCGGCCTTCGTGAAGTTCCTCCGCCCCTCCAGGCAGGGGGTGCGGGCGCCGATGAGCTCCTTGTCGTAGTCGAAGGGCAGCGGGGCCGAGTTCTTCATGCCGGCGTTGGTCTTCCAGGTCTTCACGAAGCGCTTGGCCTGGGCGATCTCGTCCTTCCACTCCGCCACCGACCATTCGCCGACCCCGCCGCCGCTGCCGCAGAAGTGCCCGTTGAAGTGGGTGCCGATCTCATTGCCCTCGAGCCAGGCAAGGCGCAGCTGCTTCACGGTGTCCGCGATGCCCTCCTGGTCGTTGAAGCCGATGTCGGAGCGGCCCGGGGAGTGCTGCGGCGGGCGGTACAGATCACGCTTCTCCTCCGGAAGCAGATACACGCCGCTCAGGAAATACGTCATGGTCGCGTTGTTCTCCTTGGCGACCTTGCGGAAGTGGGAGAAGAGTCTCTGGCCGTCCTCACCGGCGCCGTCCCAGGAGAAGACGACGAACTGCGGGGGCTTTTCGCCGGGCTTCAACCGCTCGGGCCGGGGCAGGTGCGGCTGCGCCCCGGTGTAGGCGGTGGAGCCGTCGCCGATCAGACGGACGACGTTCTTCGGTGCGGGGGCCGGTTCGGCCTTCTCCTCGCCCCGCGCCCGTTCGCCGGTGCTGTCGGTGCCGGTCCCGCAGCCGGCGAGCGAGGCGACGCAGACCGCGACGATCACGGTGCCCGTGGCGATCCTGTGGGTGGCGGCCATCCGCCCACCTTCTTCCTTCTCTCGGGCCGAGCTCGATGACGGCGATGTCTGGTGCTGTGCCGGTCCATGCCGACAGCGCCGTCAAGCTCGCATGAAAGGAAGAACGAATTAATACGACAAGCCGATGGAATGGCTACTTCACTCGCCGGGGTGATTGATTAGCCCATTTGCCCGGAAAGTCTATGCCAGCCCTTTACTCTCAATTACGATCCGTTTACTGATTGTTGATACATGGAAAGCGAGAACCCATGTCAGCCTGCGTTCCCGCCCGCGCCGCCGACTCGGATCGGACCGAACGCGCCCACCCACCGCACAGCCCGCCGACCCGGCCTCCGGGCTTCCGCATCGCCGGCGCCGATGTGTCGGCCTCCATCGCGGTCTTCCTGATCGCCCTTCCTCTGTCCCTCGGCATCGCCCTCGCCACCGGCGCGCCGCTCCAGGCGGGCCTGGTCGCCGCCGCCGTCGGCGGAATCGTCGCCGGGCGGATCGGCGGCTCCCCGCTCCAGGTGAGCGGACCGGCGGCCGGACTCACCGTCGTCACCGCCGACCTCATCCAGCAGTACGGCTGGCGGACCACCTGCGCCGTCACCGTCCTCGCCGGACTCGCCCAACTGGGTCTCGGCTGCCTGCGCGTGGCGCGCGGCGCGCTCGCCGTCAGCCCCGCGATCGTGCACGGCATGCTCGCCGGCATCGGCGTCACCATCGCCGTCGCCCAGCTGCACATCGTCCTCGGCGGCACCCCGCAGAGCTCCGTCCCCGACAACCTCCGCGCCCTTCCGAACCAGTTGGCGAATCTGCACCCGGCGGCCCTGTCGGTGAGCCTGCTGACCCTGGCCCTGCTGCTGGCGTGGCCCCGGCTGCCAGGCCGGGCCGGACGCCTGCTGCGCGCGGTTCCGGCCGCGCTGATCGCCGTCGCCGGGGCCACCACCGTCGCCGCCGCGGCCGGCCTCCTCCTGCCCAAGGTCGACCTGCCGTCCTGGCGCAACCACGCCCTGGCCGGGCTGCCCGAGGGACCGGTGCTCGGACTCGCCGCCGCCGTGCTCACCACGACCCTGGTGTGCAGCGTGCAGTCGCTGCTCGGCGCGGTGGCCGTGGACAAGCTGGTGTCCGGCCGTCCCGGCCCCGGCCATGTCGGGCGGTCCGATCTCGACCGCGAACTGCTCGGTCAGGGCGCGGCCAACATCGTCTCCGGCTCACTCGGCGGACTGCCGGTGGCCGGGGTCGCGGTCCGCAGTTCCGCGAATGTCAAAGCCGGTGCCGTGAGCCGGAACTCCACGATGCTGCACGGCGTTCTCGTAGTGATCGCCGCGCTGCTGATGGTCCCGCTCCTGGAGCTCATCCCGCTCGCCTCGCTCGCCGCCCTGGTGATGGCCGTCGGCATCCAGATGGTGTCCCTGAACCACATCCGCACGGTGACCCGCCACCGTGAAGTCCTGGTCTACGCCGCGACCACCCTCGGGGTCGTGTCCCTCGGTGTCCTGGAGGGCGTCGCGCTGGGCATCGCGGTGGCCGTCGGTGTGGCCCTGCACCGGCTCACCCGCACCCGTATCACGCACCGGACGCAGGAAGGAGTCCATCACGTACACGTACGAGGGCAGTTGACGTTCCTCGCGGTGCCACGACTCAGCCGGGCCCTGCATCTCGTGCCCCAAGGGGCCGACGTGGTCGTGGCGTTGGACGGCTCCTTCATGGACCACGCGGCGTACGAGACGCTTCAGGACTGGCAGAGCACGCACACCGCGCGGGGCGGCACCGTGGAGATCACCGGCCGCCGAGCCGGGCTCCGGATCGCCGAACCCGCCGCCCTTGCCTCCGCCCACCCGCCCGACGGGACGGAGGAGGCCGGTGCCCCCGATGACGACTGCCGCTGCCGGCCCTGGACGGCCTGGCGCAACCATCAGTGCGAACGCCCACGCTCCCGGCCGTCCGACACCCCACGGCCGAGCACGACCGGCGGAAGGAAGGAGGCGGACGCGGCGGACGGAGGAGACGGAGGAGACGGACCGGGCAGAGCGAATGAAGCCGGTCCCGAGCCGAACGGCACCGGTGGCCGTCAGCTGATGCGCGGGATCAGCACCTTCCAGCGCAGCACCGCTCCCCTGGTGCGCGGTGAGCTGGCCAGGCTGGCGCGCGAGGGGCAGCGGCCCGGGCAGCTGTTCCTGACCTGCGCCGACTCGCGGGTGGTCACCTCGATGATCACGTCCAGCGGTCCCGGAGACCTGTACGTGGTGCGCAACGTCGGCAACCTCGTGCCGCCGCCCGGCGCGGAGAGCGGCGACGACTCGGTGGCAGCCGCGCTCGAGTACGCCGTGGAGGTGCTGGCGGTCCGTTCGATCACGGTGTGCGGGCACTCGGGATGCAGTGCGATGCAGGCACTGCTCGACGCGGAGCCGGGCGGCGCCCGTACGCCGCTGAGACGGTGGCTCCGGCACGGCCGGCCGAGCCTGGAGCGCATGGGCGACACGGGCGGGCCCGGGGCACGGCTGGCCGGGCGGGCCCCCGCCGACGCGGTCGAGCAGCTCTGTCTGACGAACGTGGTGCAGCAGTTGGAGCACCTGCGCGCCCATGAACCGGTGGCCCGGGCCCTGAAGGACGGGGCCCTGGAACTGCACGGGCTGTACTTCCACGTGGGTGAGGCCCAGGCGTATCTCCTCACTGAACAGGCCGAGGAGAAGGTGTTCGACCGGGTCCGGTCCGCGGATCTGGCGATGTGAGGCGACCCGTCCGGGTGTGAGAGGCGTTACACAGCTTGAACCGGCATACGCCGGGCCCCGTGGGAAGGGTTGTCGTACAGCGCACCACTCCACCCGACAGGTCTAAACCAATCTCCCGTCGGCCCTTGTCAGCGCACCCCCGGGTCTGATGAGCTGTGGCCTGGGACACAACGGACACCCTGGGAAAGGCAGATGCCGTGAGCAATGAAAGCCTGGCCAACCTTCTGAAGGAGGAGCGACGCTTCGCGCCCCCCGCCGACCTGGCCGCCCACGCCAACGTCACCGCGGAGGCGTATGAACAGGCCAAGGCTGACAGGCTCGGCTTCTGGGCCGAGCAGGCCCGCCGGCTGACCTGGGCCACGGAGCCCACCGAGACCCTGGACTGGTCGAACCCGCCGTTCGCCAAGTGGTTCAAGGACGGCGAACTCAACGTCGCCTACAACTGCGTGGACCGGCACGTGGAGGCCGGGAACGGCGACCGGGTCGCCATCCACTTCGAGGGCGAGCCGGGCGACAGCCGCGCCATCACCTACGCCCAGCTCAAGGACGAGGTCTCCAAGGCCGCCAACGCCCTGCTGGAGCTGGGCGTCCGGAAGGGCGACCGGGTCGCCGTCTACATGCCGATGATCCCGGAGACCGCGGTCGCGATGCTGGCCTGCGCCCGCATCGGCGCCGCGCACTCCGTCGTCTTCGGCGGCTTCTCGGCGGACGCGCTCGCCACCCGAATCCAGGACGCCGACGCCAGGGTCGTCATCACGGCCGACGGCGGCTACCGGCGCGGCAAGCCCTCCGCGCTCAAGCCCGCCGTGGACGAGGCGATCGGCAAGGCCGGCAACGTCGAGCACGTCCTCGTCGTCCGCCGCACCGGCCAGGACGTCGCCTGGACCGAGGGCCGCGACGTGTGGTGGCACGACGCGGTCGAGCGGCAGAGCGCCGACCACACCCCCGAGGCGTTCGAGGCCGAGCACCCGCTGTTCATCCTCTACACCTCGGGCACCACGGGTAAGCCGAAGGGCATCCTGCACACCTCCGGCGGCTATCTGACCCAGACGGCGTACACGCACTGGTCGGTCTTCGACCTCAAGCCCGAGACCGACGTGTACTGGTGCACGGCCGACGTCGGCTGGGTCACCGGCCACTCGTACATCGTCTACGGCCCGCTCGCCAACGGCGCCACCCAGGTCATGTACGAGGGCACGCCGGACACCCCGCACCAAGGCCGTTTCTGGGAGATCGTGCAGAAGTACGGCGTCACGATCCTCTACACGGCGCCCACCGCGATCCGGACGTTCATGAAGTGGGGCGACGACATCCCCGCCAAGTTCGACCTGTCCTCGCTGCGGGTGCTCGGCTCCGTCGGCGAGCCGATCAACCCCGAGGCGTGGATCTGGTACCGGAAGAACATCGGCGCGGACCGCACCCCGGTCGTGGACACCTGGTGGCAGACCGAGACCGGCGGCATCATGATCTCGCCCCTGCCGGGCGTGACCGACGCCAAGCCGGGCTCCGCCCAGACCCCGCTGCCCGGCATCTCGGCGACCGTCGTGGACGACGAGGCGAACGAGGTGCCCAACGGCGGGGGCGGCTACCTGGTGCTCACCGAGCCGTGGCCGTCGATGCTCCGCACCATCTGGGGCGACGACCAGCGGTTCATCGACACGTACTGGTCGCGGTTCGAGGGCAAGTACTTCGCCGGTGACGGCGCCAAGAAGGACGACGACGGCGACATCTGGCTGCTCGGCCGGGTCGACGACGTGATGCTGGTGTCCGGGCACAACATCTCCACCACGGAGGTGGAGTCCGCGCTGGTCTCCCACGCCTCCGTCGCCGAGGCGGCCGTGGTCGGCGCGGCGGACGAGACGACCGGTCAGGCGATCGTCGCCTTCGTGATCCTGCGCGGTACGGCGGCGGAGACCGAGGACCTCGTCGCCGAGCTGCGCAATCACGTGGGCGCCACACTCGGCCCGATCGCCAAGCCCAAGCGGATCCTGCCGGTGGCGGAGCTGCCGAAGACCCGCTCCGGCAAGATCATGCGCCGCCTGCTGCGGGACGTCGCGGAGAACCGTCAGCTCGGAGACGTCACGACGCTGACGGACTCCACGGTCATGGATCTCATCCAGGCCAAGCTGCCCCAGGCGCCCGGCGAGGACTGAGCGGGCACCGGCCGGTCGCGGCCGGACGAGGGCACCCGGCCCGCCAAGGCGCCGGGTGCCCCGCCACCCCCCGGCGGGGCCCCGCGGACGCGGCGCCCGTTCGTGGGCGAGGCCCCTCTCGCCAACGTGCTCCCGTGCACCTCAGGAGCACGTTAGGTAGGCTAAAGGTAAAAGTTGTCTCATGGAGCGCCGGGAAGTCTGGTCGGCACGCGATTCGTGCTGCCCGTCTACCAGAGGATTTCCCCGTGAGCGCCCCCCGCACCCCCAGCCCCCGCAAGGTCTTCGGGCGGCTCTCCCTGCCCGAGCGGACGTACGTCGCGGACGCGCTGCGTACCGAGACCGTCGGTGGCGTCCTGCTGCTCCTCGCCGCCGTCGCGGCGCTGGTCTGGGCGAACGTACCCGCGTGGCACGACAGCTACGAGAGCGTCAGCCACTTCCACTTCGGCCCCGGGGCCCTCGGGCTGGACCTGTCCGTCGCGCACTGGGCCGCCGACGGACTGCTCGCGATCTTCTTCTTCGTCGCGGGAATCGAGCTCAAGCGTGAGCTCGTCGCCGGCGATCTGCGCGACCCCAAGGCCGCCGCGCTCCCGGTCATCGCCGCCCTGTGCGGCATGGCCGTACCGGCGCTGGTCTACACGCTCACCGCCGGCGTGGGCGGCGGCTCCCTGGCCGGCTGGGCCGTACCCACCGCCACGGACATCGCCTTCGCGCTCGCGGTGCTCGCCGTCATCGGCACCTCCCTGCCCAGCGCGCTGCGCGCGTTCCTGCTCACCCTCGCCGTCGTCGACGACCTGTTCGCCATCCTGATCATCGCGGTCTTCTTCACCAGCGACCTGAACTTCGCGGCGCTCGGCGGCGCGGTCGCGGGCCTGGTCGTCTTCTGGCTGCTGCTGCGCAAGGGTGTGCGCGGCTGGTACGTGTACATCCCGCTCGCGCTGGTCGTGTGGGCTCTGATGTACAACAGCGGCATCCACGCCACCATCGCCGGCGTCGCCATGGGCCTGATGCTGCGCTGCCACCGCCGCGAGGGCGAGGAGCACTCCCCGGGCGAGCACATCGAGCACCTCGTCCGGCCGCTCTCGGCGGGCCTCGCGGTCCCGCTGTTCGCTCTGTTCAGCGCCGGCGTGGCGGTGTCCGGCAACGCCCTCGCCGAGGTGTTCACGCAGCCCGAGACGCTCGGCGTGGTGCTGGGGCTCGTCGTCGGCAAGACGTTCGGCATCTTCGGCGGTACATGGCTGACGGCGCGCTTCACCCGGGCCTCGCTCAGTGACGACCTCGCCTGGGCGGACGTGTTCGCCGTGGCGACCCTCGCCGGCATCGGTTTCACCGTCTCGCTGCTCATCGGTGAACTGGCCTTCGAGGACGACGCGTCGATGACCGACAGCGTCAAGGCCGCCGTCCTGACCGGCTCGCTGATCGCCACCGCCATCGCGGCGGTGCTGCTGAAGATACGGAACGCGAAGTACCGCGCGCTGACCGAGGAAGAGGAGCGGGACGAGGACCTGAGCGGTGTCCCGGACGTGTACGAGCAGGACGACCCGGCGTACCACCTGCGCATGGCGGAGATCCACGAGCGGAAGGCCGCCGAGCACCGGCGACTCGCCCGGGAGAAGGCCGCCGAGCGTGACGCGCTTGCCGAAGTGACGGGCGGGGCAGGCGAGGAGCACGACGGTCCGGCATGATCTGACGAGACGGTACAAAAGACTGGACCGTACGCGCAGGCATGAGGAACGTACGCAGAACGTACGCAGATGAGGGAGAACGCGATGAGCGCACCCGACGGCAGCCCGGTCGGCGCCGAACGCAGCATCGGCCAGCTGTTCGCCTCGGCGACGGCCGACATGTCGGCGCTGGTGCACGACGAGATCGCGCTGGCGAAGGCGCAGCTCAAGCAGGACGTCAAGCGGGGCGCGACCAGCGGCGGCGCGTTCACGGCGGCCGGGGTGCTGCTCCTGTTCTCCCTGCCGATGCTGAACTTCGCGCTGGCCTACGGCATCCGCACCTGGAGCGACTGGAACCTCGCGGTCTGCTTCCTGCTCTCCTTCGCGGCGAACGTGCTGATCGCGCTGTTCCTCGCACTGATCGGCATCGTCTTCGCGAAGAAGGCGAAGAAGGGCCGGGGCCCGCAGAAGGTCGCCGCCTCGGTGAAGGAGACGGCGGGCGTGCTCCAGAAGGCCAAGCCGCACCCGCGCCCCCAGTTGCCCGAGGACCGCGCCCCCCGGGCCATCGAGGCTGTGGCACGCTCGTCCTCATGACGGATCCCGCCACACCCTCGGCGCAACCCGCTTCGGTCGTACGCCTCGACATTCCGGGCGGCGCCGGGCTGACCCACCGCGACGTCGCCGCCAACGGCGCCCGCTTCCACATCGCGGAACTGGGCGACGGCCCGCTGGTACTGCTGCTGCACGGCTTCCCGCAGTTCTGGTGGACCTGGCGGCACCAGCTCACGGCGCTCGCCGACGCCGGTTTCCGGGCCGTCGCCATGGACCTCAGGGGTGTCGGCGGCAGCGACCGCACGCCGCGCGGTTACGACCCGGCCAACCTCGCGCTGGACATCACCGGTGTGATCCGCTCCCTCGGCGAACCCGACGCCGCGCTGGTCGGCCACGACCTGGGCGGCTATCTGGCGTGGACGGCGGCGGCGATGCGCCCCAAGCTCGTACGGCGGCTGGCGGTCGCCTCCGCACCGCACCCGCGGCGCTGGCGCTCGGCGCTGCTCTCCGACGCCCGGCAGTCCGCCGCCCTGTCCCACGTCTGGGGATTCCAGCGGCCCTGGATCCCGGAGCGGCGGCTCACCGCGGACGACGGGGCGCTGGTGGCCGAGCTCATCCAGGACTGGTCCGGGCCCCGCCTGCCGGACGAGAAGGCGCTGGACGTCTACCGGCGCGCCATGTGCATCCCGTCCACGGCGCACTGCTCGATCGAGCCGTACCGCTGGATGGTGCGGTCCCTGGCCCGCCCGGACGGCATCCAGTTCAACCGCAGGATGAAGCGGCCCGTGCGGGTGCCGACGCTGCATCTGCACGGCTCACTGGATCCGGTCGTCCGTACGCGCAGCGCCGCGGGGTCCGGGGAATACGTGGAAGCGCCGTACCGCTGGCGGCTGTTCGACGGGCTGGGACACTTCCCGCACGAAGAGGATCCGGTCACTTTCTCCACCGAACTGATCAATTGGCTGAAGGATCCCGAGCCCGATCGGTGAGCGCGCCGAGCGCTTGTCTGACGATCAGCCAATTGCCCGGCGCATAGGCCAATTGGAGGCGCCTGGGGTGGTTATCGACCATGGGGCGGGGGCAGACGTCCGGGTATGGGCTGGACGCACGACTACAGTGACGCAAGCCGCGATCGCCGTTCGGCGGGCGGCGTGAGCTCCCACCAGCGAGGCGGTGCACCGCAGATGGCAGGTACGGATCTCAGGGTGGGAATCCCGCGCATCCTCCGCCGCCGGGCCCGCTGGGTCTCCGTCCGCCTGCGCCACCCACGCGGCTGACGACCCGTACCGCGGTTCGACCGGGTACCAGGGCCGCCGGGGCGCCTGTTCGCCAGGGTCTCAGAGCGCGCAGTTGTCGCTGTCGACTTCCTGGTTCGCGCTGCGGCCCTTGGCGATGTCCTCCTGGATCTCGTCCGCGGTGAGGGCGTACCCCGTCTCGGCGTCGTCGAGGGACTTCGCGAAGACCACGCCGTAGACCTCGCCCTCGGGGGTGAGGAGCGGGCCGCCGGAGTTGCCCTGACGGACCGTCGCGTACAGCGAGTACACGTCACGGCGGACCGTGCCGCGGTGGTAGATGTCGGGGCCGTTGGCCGTGATGCGTCCCCGCAGGCGCGCCGCGCGGACGTCGTACGCCCCGTTCTCCGGGAAGCCGGCGACGATCGCGCCGTCTCCGCTGCTCGCGTCCTCGGTGGTGAACCGCAGCGCGGGCGCCCGCAGATCGGGTACGTCGAGGACGGCGATGTCGCGCTTCCAGTCGTAGAGGACGACCGTGGCGTCGTACTTCCTGCCCTCGCCGCCGATCTGCACGGTCGGCTCGTCGACACCGCCCACCACGTGCGCGTTGGTCATGACGCGGCGTTCGTCGAAGACGAAGCCGGTGCCCTCCAGGACCTTGCCGCAGCTCTCGGCGGTGCCCATCACCTTGACGATGGAGCGCTGCGCGCGGAGGGCGACGGGGCTGCCCGCGAGCGCGGGGTCCGGGGGCCGTACGTCGGTGATCGGCTCGTTGGAGAACGGGCTGAAGACCTGCGGGAAGCCGTTCTGCGCGAGGACGGAGGAGAAGTCGGCGAACCAGGTGTCGGCCTGGTCGGGCAGGGCCCGGGAGACCCCGAGCAGCACCTTGGAGCCGCGGACCTCCTTGCCGAGCGTCGGCAGTGTCGTCCCGGCGAGGGCGGAGCCGATCAGCCAGGCGACCAGGAGCATCGCCACGACGTTGACCAGGGCACCGCCGGTGGCGTCCAGCGCGCGGGCCGGGGACCAGGTGATGTAGCGGCGGAGTTTGTTGCCGAGGTGGGTGGTCAGCGCCTGGCCCACGGAGGCGCAGACTATGACGACGACGACCGCGACGACGGCGGCCGCCGTGCCGACCTCGGAATTGTCCGTCAGGGCGTCCCAGATCACGGGCAGCGCGTAGACGGCGGCGAGACCGCCGCCCAGGAAGCCGATCACCGACAGGATGCCGACGACGAAGCCCTGACGGTAGCCGACGACCGCGAACCACACGGCGGCGACGAGCAACAGGATGTCCAGCACGTTCACCGCTTCAAGCCTCGCCTCGTCCTACCCAGCACGGCGCCCACCCTGTCATGACCGCCAGTCGAGCGGGACCTTCTTGTCCCGGTCCCAGGGCCGCTCCCACCCCGCGAAGTGCAGCAAGCGGTCGATGACCCCGGCGGTGAAGCCCCATACGAGGGCCGATTCGACCAGGAATGCCGGACCCTGGTAGCCGCTGGGGTGGACCGTGGTCGCACGGTTGTCCGGGTGGGTGAGATCCGCCACGGGGACGGTGAACACCCGCGCGGTCTCGTTCGGGTCGACCACGCCGACCGGACTGGGGACGCGCCACCAGCCCAGTACGGGCGTGACGACGAAGCCGCTGACCGGGATGTAGAGCTTCGGCAGTATGCCGAACAGCTGGACCCCGGACGGATCGAGCCCGGTCTCCTCCTCGGCCTCGCGGAGAGCGGCCCGCAGCGGGCCGTCGCCGTGCGGGTCGCCGTCCTCGGGGTCGAGGGCGCCACCGGGGAACGACGGCTGCCCGGCGTGCGACCGCAGGGAGCTCGCGCGCTCCATGAGCAGCAGCTCCGGGCCGCGCTCGCCGTCACCGAAGAGGATGAGGACGGCGGACTGGCGCCCCGTGCCGTTCTCCGGGGGCAGGAAGCGGCTCAGCTGTCTCGGCGCGATCGTCTCCGCCGCGCCGGCCACCGGGTCCAGCCAGGAGGGCAGCCCCTCCTTGCTGAGCGTCACCGGGCCGCCCTGGGTACCGCTCGTCCTCGTCATCGCCACCCCCGTCGTCCGGCCGCGTCCCAGCGGTTCAACGCCCGGCGGCCCCGAGATCGTTCCACCGGCCGCCGCGTGCGCCGCCAGGTCATCCGGCCCCCAGCGGCGGGGCGGGCCTGCCGCCGGCGTCCAGATAGGCCTGCGGGGGCTTCAGCCGCTGGCCCGGGAGGCCGCCCTTCTCGTACTTCAGCAGCTTCTTCGCCTTCTCCGGGTCCGTCTCGCCCTCGCCGTACGCCGGGCAGAGCGGGGCGATGGGGCAGGCGCCGCACGCGGGCTTGCGGGCGTGGCAGATGCGGCGGCCGTGCCAGATCACATGGTGCGAGAGGTCGGTCCAGTCGCTCTTGGGGAAGAGCGCGCCGACCGCCGCCTCGATCTTGTCGGGGTCGGTCTCCTCGGTCCAGCGCCAGCGGCGCACCAGTCGCTGGAAGTGGGTGTCCACGGTGATGCCGGGGCGCCCGAAGGCGTTGCCCAGCACGACGAAGGCGGTCTTGCGTCCGACGCCGGGCAGCTTGACCAGATCCTCGAGGCGGCCGGGCACCTCGCCGCCGAACTCCTCCACGAGCGCCTTCGAGAGCCCCATGACCGACTTGGTCTTGGCGCGGAAGAACCCGGTGGGGCGCAGGATCTCCTCCACCTCCTCCGGGTTGGCGGCGGCCAGGTCCTCGGGGGTGGGGTACTTCGCGAAGAGGGCGGGGGTCGTCTGGTTCACCCGCAGGTCGGTGGTCTGCGCCGACAGCACCGTGGCGACGACGAGTTGGAAGGGGTTCTCGAAGTCCAGCTCCGGGTGCGCGTACGGGAACACCTCGGCGAGCTCACGGTTGATGCGGCGCGCGCGGCGGACCAGCGCGGTGCGCGACTCGTCCTTGGCCGGCTTGACGACGGTCTTCGCCGGGGCGGCGTGCACGGTGGCGGTCGCCTTCTTGGGCGCGATGAGCGGCTTCTTGGCGAGCGGGGCCTTCTTGACGGGGGCGGCCTTCTTGGCTGCCGTCGCCTTCCTGGCTGCCGTCTTCTTCGCCTTCTTGGCCGCCGTCGTCTTCTTCGCCGCCGGCTTCCCGGGGGCAGCCTTCTTCGTCGAGGCGCTCTTCTCCTTGCCCGCGCCGTCCGCCGGCTTCTCCGTCACCGCCGACCCCTTCGCCGTTTTCGCCGTTTTCCTACCGCCATCGGAGCCCTGTTCGCCCACAGCGGAATCGCGACGTACACTCACCCGCGCAGCCCCCTCGGCCTGTGCTCTCACCGGCGATTTGGACACCCGGCCAGCCTACGACCCGGCACCGACATCCGCCCCGGCCCCTGAAGATCGGCGTCCAATTGGACCCCTGCCGCTTACCCCGACCGGCCCGTACGGCATCCTTGTGACAGATCACACTGTTTGAACCGTCCGGCAAAATGGGCACCAGGGTCCCCTGGTACGTGGGGGAACAAGATCCCCTGAGCAGGTCGACAAGGAGAGAACTCGTGGACGACGTTCTGCGGCGGAATCCGCTCTTCGCGGCGCTCGACGACGAGCAGGCCGCCGAGCTTCGCGCCTCCATGAGTGAGGTGACCCTCGCACGGGGCGACTCCCTGTTCCATGAGGGCGACCCCGGCGACCGGCTCTATGTCGTCACCGAGGGCAAGGTCAAGCTGCACCGCACGTCCCCCGACGGCCGCGAGAACATGCTCGCCGTGGTCGGTCCGGGCGAGCTGATCGGTGAGCTGTCGCTCTTCGACCCGGGCCCGCGCACGGCGACCGCCACGGCGCTGACCGAGGTCAAGCTGCTGGGTCTGGGCCACGGCGACCTGACGCCCTGGCTGAGCGCCCGCCCCGAGGTGGCCACGGCACTGCTGCGGGCCGTCGCGCGCCGCCTGCGCAAGACCAACGACGCGATGTCGGACCTGGTCTTCTCGGACGTCCCGGGCCGTGTCGCCCGCGCCCTGCTGGACCTCTCCCGCCGCTTCGGCGTGCAGTCCGAGGAGGGCATCCACGTGGTGCACGACCTCACGCAGGAGGAGCTGGCCCAGCTGGTCGGCGCGTCCCGCGAGACGGTCAACAAGGCCCTGGCGGACTTCGCCCAGCGCGGCTGGCTCCGGCTGGAGGCCCGCGCGGTGATCCTGCTGGACGTCGAGCGCCTCGCGAAGCGCTCCCGCTGACACCCTGACGGGGGCGACGGCTTCCTAGATGAGGCCGTGCTCCCGCAGGTACTCCAGCTGGGCCCGCACCGACAGTTCGGCCGCGGGCCACAGGGAACGGTCCACGTCGGCGTAGACGTGGGCGACGACCTCGGCCGGGGTGCGGTGGCCGTCCTCGACGGCCGTCTCGACCTGGGCGAGGCGGTGGGCCCGGTGGGCGAGGTAGAACTCCACGGCACCCTGGGCGTCCTCCAGGACGGGCCCGTGGCCGGGCAGCACCGTGTGGACGCCGTCGTCGACCGTGAGCGACCTGAGCCGCCGCAGCGTGTCCAGGTAGTCGCCGAGACGGCCGTCGGGGTGGGCCACGACGGTCGTTCCACGGCCCAGGATGGTGTCACCGGTGACGACCGCCCGGTCGGCCGGGAGATGGAAGCACAGGGAGTCGGCCGTGTGGCCGGGGGTCGGTACGACCCTCAGCTCCAGGCCCCCGACGGTGATGACGTCCCCGGCGGCCAGCCCCTCGTCGCCGAGCCGCAGCGCCGGGTCCAGTGCCCGCACCTTCGTGCCGGTCAGCTCGGCGAAACGGGCGGCGCCCTCGGCGTGGTCGGGGTGACCGTGCGTCAGCAGGGTGAGGGCGACCCGCTTACCGGCCTGCTCGGCCGTGCCGACGACGTGCCGCAGATGACCATCGTCGAGCGGGCCGGGGTCGACGACGACCGCGAGGTCCGAGTCCGGTTCCGACAGGATCCAGGTGTTGGTGCCGTCCAGGGTCATCGCCGAGGGGTTGGGGGCCAGCACGTTGACGGCACGCGCGGTGGCGGGGCCGGAGAGGACACCGCCCCGTGGCTGGCCGGGAAGAGTGCTTGCGTCCGTCATGCGGGGGCTCCACCGGTCGGGATGTGTTTGGTGAACTCGTCGTGCCCCGGCCAGGAGAGCACGATCTCGCCCTCCACCAGGCGCGCGGTGGCCAGCACCGGCGTGAGGTCCCGCGCGGGAGCCGCGTCGAGCGCCTCCGCGGCCGTTCCGTACGCCGTGAGCTGGCGCAGTGTGGCGATGGTCGGGGGCATCATCAGCAGCTCGCCACGGTCGTACCCGGTGGCCGCCTCGCGCGGGGTGATCCACACCGTGCGGTCGGCCTCCGTGGAGGCGTTGCGGGTGCGCTGGCCCTCGGGGAGCGCGGCGACGAAGAACCAGGTGTCGTAGCGGCGGGGCTCGAACTCGGGGGTGATCCAGCGCGTCCACGCGCCGAGCAGGTCCGAGCGCAGCACCAGCCCCCGGCGGTCGAGGAACTCCGCGAAGGACGTCTCTCGCGCGACGAGCGCGGCACGGTCCGCCTCCCAGTCCTCGCCCGTGGTGTCGCCGACCACGGAATCGGGGGTGGGTCCGGCGAGCAGGACGCCCGCCTCCTCGTACGTCTCCCGCACGGCCGCGCAGACGATGGCCTGGGCGCCCGTCTCGTCGACGCCGAGCCGGTCGGCCCACCACGCGCGCGTGGGGCCCGCCCAGCGGACGTGACGGTCGTCGTCCCGCGGGTCGACACCGCCGCCGGGGTAGGCGTACGCGCCGCCGGCGAACGCCATGGACGTACGCCGACGCAGCATGTGCACGGAGGGGCCGTCTGCGGTGTCCCTGAGCAGCATGACAGTGGCCGCGCGTTTCGGCGCGACCGGCGTGAGCCCGCCGTCCGCGAGCGCCCGGATCCGCTCCGGCCACTCCGGCGGGTACCACTGACCGTCAGCCTGCGCATTCGCCATGGCCGGAGGCTATCCCGTGACGGGCGGATGTTCGAGTGCCTCCAGGGGCGGCGGGGTGCCCCGCCGGGACGTCCGGGCGTCGCGCCCAGCTGGTGCCCGCGGGAGCGCCGGGGCGCGGGCAACGCGCGGCGGGCCGGCAGCCACCGAACCAGGAGCCGCCGTACCCGTCGCCGCGATGAGCAGCTACGGCGTACAGCCAACCGCCCGTGGGGGCGGGCGCCGGCGTCGATGCCCCGCGCGGGCGAGTGCCGCCGCGCGGCCTCCCGGTGGCACCCGGGAAAGCCGCGGAACCGGCGTGCGAACGCCTTGCGGCGCGGGCGGAGACGGGCTCACCGTGCCGCCCCACCGGGGCGGCAGGCCGCCCCGTGCCGGCGCACCCGGCCGTCAGATCGGGCCCCACTCGACGAGCCCAGGCCGGGGCCGGCCCCATAAGGCCGCTGAGACCTTACGGGCCTACGACCACCGGACGGCTACGCCTCCGCGCTCCACCTGGATCTCGACTCCATCGGGGCGGCCGGGTGCCGTGCCGGCGCACCCTGCGGTCAGTTAGGTCCGCACAGCGGGCGCAGGACGCGCCGACCCCGGTAAGGCCCCGAGGGCCTACGGGCGCCAAGCCCGAGAGCGGGCCCCGCCCGGCCACCCCGCCGCAGGACTACGTCTCCGTGAGTTCCACCTGGATCCCGACCCCCACCGGGGCAGCCGTGTGCTGGCTGTCACGTGGGTCCGCACGGCGGACGCAGGACGCGCCGACCCCGGTAAGGCCCCCGAGGGCCCACGGGCGCCAAGCCCGAGAGCGGGCCCCGCCCGGCCACCCCGCCGCAGGACTACGCCTCCGTGAGTTCCACCTGGATCTCGACCTCCACCGGGGCGTCCAGGGGCAGGACCGCGACGCCCACCGCGCTGCGGGCGTGGACGCCCTTGTCGCCGAGGACCTCGCCGAGCAGTTCGCTCGCGCCGTTGAGGACGGCCGGCTGGCCGGTGAAGTCCGCGGCGGAGGCCACGAAGCCGACGACCTTCACCACGCGCGCCACCCGGTCCAGGTCCCCGGCGACGGACTTGACCGCGGCGAGGGCGTTCAGCGCGCAGGTGCGCGCCAGTTCCTTCGCCTCCTCCGGGGTGACCTCGGCGCCGACCTTGCCGGTCAGCGGAAGCTTGCCTTCCACCATGGGCAGCTGGCCGGCGGTGAAGACGTACCGCCCCGACCGCACGGCCGGCTGGTAGGCGGCCAGCGGCGGAACGACCTCCGGCAGGCTCAGGCCCAGCTCGGCCAGTTTCGCCTCGACGGCGCTCATCCCTGCTTCTCCCGCTTCAGGTAGGCCACCAGCTGCTCGGGGTTGTTCGGCCCGGGCACGACCTGGACGAGCTCCCAGCCGTCCTCGCCCCAGGTGTCCAGAATCTGCTTCGTTGCATGGACGAGCAGCGGCACAGTCGCGTATTCCCACTTGGTCATGCGGCCGACTCTAGCCCCCGGCCGCCCGGCACGCGGCCCCCGTCCCGCCCCCTCGCGCGGGGCGCGACTCCCGGGAACCGCCACCCGGAGCCGCCGGGGCGCGGGGCGAGCCTTTAGGCTCGAAGGCGTGAGCAGGCTCCAGGTCGTCAGTGGCAAGGGCGGAACCGGCAAGACCACGGTGGCCGCCGCCCTCGCGCTGGCCCTGGCCACGGAGGGGAAGCGGACGCTCCTCGTCGAGGTCGAGGGCCGGCAGGGCATCGCGCAGCTCTTCGAAACGGAGGCGCTGCCCTACGAGGAGCGGAAGATCGCCGTCGCTCCGGGGGGCGGCGAGGTGTACGCGCTCGCCATCGACGCGGAACTGGCCCTTCTGGACTACCTCCAGATGTTCTACAAGCTCGGCAGCGCCGGCCGCGCCCTCAGGAAGCTCGGCGCGATCGACTTCGCCACCACCGTCGCCCCCGGCGTACGGGACGTCCTGCTCACCGGCAAGGCGTGCGAAGCCGTACGGCGCAAGGACAAGCACGGAGGGTTCGTCTACGACTACGTCGTGATGGACGCCCCGCCGACCGGCCGCATCACCCGCTTCCTCAACGTGAACGACGAGGTCGCCGGACTCGCCAAGATCGGCCCGATACACAATCAGGCACAGGCGGTGATGCGGGTGCTGAAGTCGCCGGAGACGGCCGTGCACCTGGTGACGCTGCTGGAGGAGATGCCGGTCCAGGAGACCGCGGACGGCATCGCGGAACTGCGCGCCGCGCGGCTGCCGGTGGGGCGGGTCGTGGTGAACATGGTCCGGCCGGAGGTGCTGGACGGGGACGGGCTGGAACTCGTGGGGGCGGTCCCTCGTTCCTCCATCGCGCGGGCACTGTCGTCCGCCGGTCTCGGCGGGGCGCGGCGCGGCGGACACGCCGAGCGGCTGGTGGACCCGTTGCTCGCGCAGGCGGAGGAGTACGCCGAGCGGTACGCGTTGGAGACCGAGCAGCGCGCGGTGCTCACGGACCTCGACGTGCCGTTGCACGAACTGCCGCTGCTCGCGGAGGGCATGGACCTGGCCGGCCTGTACGCGCTGGCCAGGGAGCTGCGCGAACAGGGCGTGTCATGACCGACGGCCCCCGCACGGACCGGCCACGGACCCACGGCAGCCACCCCGCCGGGCTCACGACCGGCCCCGCGCGGACCGGACCTCCGAGGCCGGTCGCACCGCACCGCCACCGCCCCACCAGCCGCCCCGTCACGACGCGGAAGTACCGGAAGCAGGGGATGTCATGAGTCGTCGTCCGGAATCGGCGCAGGCCCAGGACCCGGCCCGTCACCACCACCTCTCCCTCTCCCCCACCCGCACGCTCGACATCGATCCGCTGATCGAGGACCCCGCCACCCGGATCGTGGTGTGCTGCGGCTCGGGCGGGGTCGGCAAGACGACCACCGCCGCCGCGCTCGGCCTGCGCGCCGCCGAGCGGGGACGCAAGGTGGTGGTCCTCACCATCGACCCGGCCCGTCGGCTCGCCCAGTCCATGGGCATCGACTCCCTCGACAACACACCGCGCCGGGTGAAGGGCGTCGACGACTCCGCGGGCGGCGAACTGCACGCGATGATGCTCGACATGAAGCGCACCTTCGACGAGATCGTCGAGGCGCACGCGGACCCCGAGCGGGCCGCCGCGATCCTGGGCAACCCCTTCTACCAGTCGCTCTCCGCCGGCTTCGCCGGAACGCAGGAGTACATGGCGATGGAGAAGCTGGGCCAGCTGCGGTCCCGGGACGAGTGGGACCTCATCGTGGTCGACACCCCGCCCTCCCGGTCCGCGCTGGACTTCCTGGACGCCCCCAAGCGGCTCGGGTCCTTCCTCGACGGCAAGCTCATCCGCGTCCTGCTGGCCCCGGCGAAGGTCGGCGGCCGCGCGGGGATGAAGTTCCTGAACGTCGGGATGTCGATGATGACCGGCGCGCTGGGCAAGGTGCTCGGCGGTCAGCTGCTGAAGGACGTACAGACGTTCGTGGCGGCGATGGACTCGATGTTCGGCGGGTTCCGTACGCGCGCGGACGCCACGTACAAGCTGCTCCAGGCGCCCGGGACGGCGTTCCTGGTGGTGGCGGCCCCGGAGCGGGACGCGCTGCGCGAGGCCGCGTACTTCGTGGAGCGGCTGGCCGCGGAGGACATGCCGCTGGCCGGTCTGGTGCTCAACCGGGTCCACGGCAGCGGTGCGGACCGGCTGTCGGCCGAGCGGGCGCTCGCCGCCGCGGAAAATCTTGAGGAGTCCCGCATTGTGGATCAGGAGGACGGGAAAGCTGGACTTCGTAACTCTCCCGAAACGTACGGCAGTTCAGACATCCCCGCTCACAGCGAAGGCTCCCCCTCACAGCCCGGGGACACGGACGGCACGGACAGCACGGACAGCACGGACGGCACCGATGGCACGCACGGCCCGGAGGCCGGGGACGCCGCGGCGGACGCGGAGCGGTCCGTCGACCGGCTCACCGCGGGCCTGCTGAGGCTGCACGCCGAGCGGATGCAGTTGCTCTCGCGCGAGCAGCGCACGCGTGACCGCTTCACCGCGCTCCACCCCGAGGTGGCGGTGACCGAGGTGGCCGCGCTGCCCGGCGATGTGCACGACCTCGCGGGACTGCGGGACATCGGCGACCGGCTCGCGGCCGACCGGCCGGAGCTGCCCGAAACCCCCTAGCCGGGGCCTCAGCTCACGGCCGCGTAGTTCTCGTACACCTCGTCGTCGTTGAGGGGTACGACCCCCGTCCCCCGCTCGTACTCCGAGCGCGCGGTCTCCAGCAGTCGGCGCCAGGACGTCACGGTCGGGCGCCGGCGCAGCAATGCGCGGCGCTCACGCTCCGTCATGCCTCCCCATACGCCGAACTCGACACGGTTGTCGAGCGCGTCGGCAAGGCATTCGGTGCGTACCGGACATCCGGTGCACACCGCCTTGGCCCTGTTCTGCGCTGCTCCCTGAACGAACAGTTCATCCGGATCAGTAGTGCGGCAGGCAGCCTGCGCACTCCAGTCGGTAACCCAGCCCATACCGGCGCCGTCCTCTCCCGAATCGAGGCTCCCCCACGGCGGCAGCGGCATATTCACCGCCGCCAGTTGAGGACGTTACGGAAGGTGGGCACAGCGCAACACCCCCAGCGGGCCCAATCTTGAATGGTCCGAACGGACTATGGGTAAGCGGCAGATCACCCGGGGGAGTGAGGTGGCGACATGCGCGACAAACACGACATTCTTAGTCAATTCAGTTGCGTCACAACGGGCACCGCGTGACACACAAGGCGGATCCGGACACGGACTCAACACACCTCGACCGAACTCGTACGAAGAAAGTCGAGCAGATCCGGAACGATTCGGGGTCGCCGGACGTATTGATACGTGGCCTCACTGCTGTGACAGTTGAGAGCAGCTTAGGCCAAGGCATATACGCTTGTCCGGCGAATGAGAACGTAGGCTGCTCCCATGCCAAAGAAGCGCTCGGGCGGTGGTCTGTCTCCCACGCAGCAGGCCGCCAAGTTCCTCGGTGTCAGTGTCCTCGCGGGGGCCGTCATGGCCGGCATCGCGCTGCCCGCGGTGGGCGCGCTGGGCCTGGCGGCGAAGGGATCGGTCGAGAGCTTCGACGAGCTCCCAGCCAATCTGAAGACACCGCCACTGAGCCAGCGCACCACCATCCTCGACGCCGACGGCGGCCAGATCGCCACCGTCTACTCGCGCGACCGCACCGTCGTGGACCTCAAGGACATCTCGCCGTACATGCAGAAGGCGATCGTCGCGATCGAGGACTCCCGCTTCTACGAGCACGGCGCGGTCGACCTCAAGGGCGTACTGCGCGCCCTCAACAAGAACGCGCGCAGCGGTGAGGTCTCCGAGGGCGCGTCCACGCTCACGCAGCAGTACGTGAAGAACGTCTTCGTCGAGGAGGCGGGCGACGACCCGACGAAGGTCGCGCAGGCCACACAGCAGACCCTGGGCCGCAAGATCGCCGAACTGAAGTACGCGATCCAGGTCGAGGAGGAGCTGGGCAAGAAGAAGATCCTCGAGAACTATCTGAACATCACCTTCTTCGGCCAGCAGGCCTACGGTGTCGAGGCCGCCGCGCAGCGCTACTTCTCCAAGCCCGCCAAGGACCTGAACCTCCAGGAGTCCGCCCTCCTCGCCGGCATCGTCCAGTCACCGAGCCGCTACGACCCGGTCAACGACGAGGCCGAGGCGACGACGCGGCGCAACACCGTGATCCAGCGGATGGCCCAGGTCGGCGACATCTCCCAGGAGGAGGCCGCCGAGGCGGCGAAGTCCCCGCTGGGCCTGAAGGTCAGCAAGCCGAAGAACGGCTGCATCACCGCCGTCGACGGCGCGTCCTTCTTCTGCGACTACGTGCGCGAGGTGTTCCTGAGCGACCCGGTCTTCGGCAAGACCAAGGCCGACCGGGCGAAGATCTGGAACCAGGGCGGCCTGACCATTCGCACGACACTCGACCCGCAGGCGCAGGACTCGGTCCAGGAGTCCCTGAAGGACCACGTCTACAAGTCGGACCCGGTCGCCGCGGCCTCCACCCTGGTCGAGCCCGGCACCGGCAAGATCGTCGCGATGGGCCAGTCGAAGCCGTACGGCTACGGCAAGAACGAGACGGAGATCAACTTCTCGGTCGACGCCGCCCTGGGCGGCTCCAACTTCGGCTTCCCGACGGGTTCCACCTTCAAGCCGTTCGTGGCCGCGGCCGCGCTGGAGGAGGGCAGGCCGCCGACCCAGTCCTACTCCGCCCCGTACGACATGCCGTACCCGGCCACCGTGCGCGGCTGCGAGAAGCCCTGGGTGAACGACAACAACTACAAGCTCGAGAACGAGAACGAGTCCGAGGTGGGGCCGTACGCGCTCAAGGAGGCGATGGCCAAGTCGGTCAACACCTACTTCGTGCAGATGATCGAGGACATCGGCATGTGCCCCGTGGTGACCATGACCGACAAGCTCGGCGTGGTCCAGGGCAACGGGAAGAAGATCCCCGAGGTGCCCTCGTCGATGACCCTCGGTTCCACCGGTCTGTCGCCCCTCACCATGGCGAGCGCGTACGCCGCCTTCGCCTCCCGGGGCATGTACTGCACCCCGGTCGCCATCGAGTCGATCACGCAGAAGATCGGCAACGAGCAGAAGTCGCTCGAGGTGCCGAAGTCGACGTGCTCGCGCGCGATGAGCGAGAAGACCGCGGACACGGTGAACACCCTGCTCCAGGGCGTGGTCGACTCCGGTACCGGCCAGGAGGCAGGTCTCAACGACCGCGCCAACGCCGGTAAGACCGGTACGACGGACGAGCGCAAGAACGCCTGGTTCGTCGGCTACACGCCGAACCTGTCGGGCGCCGTCTGGGTGGGCAGCGCCAGCCAGAAGGTCGAGATGAAGAACATCACGATCGGCGGTGTCCCGCACGCGCTCGTCTTCGGTGGCGCCGTCCCCGGCCCCATCTGGCGCGACGCGATGACCGGTGCCCTGTCGGGCAAGGAGGCCCCGTCCTTCAACCTCGTCGACATCCCGGACGCCAAGGACCGCGACCGCGACCGTGACGACGACGACCGTGACGACGACGGCAACAACGGCGACGGCGGTCTCATCGGCGGCCTGGTCGGCGGCGGCGACAACGGCGGCAATGGAAACGGCGGCGGCAACGGCGGCACCGAGCCGGACCCGACGTTCTCCATCCCGGAGGGCTTCATCCAGGGCACGGGCAACGGCCCCGGCGGACGCCGCTGACGAGCCCGCCGGTCCCGAAACACGTCAACGGCCCCTTCCCCGCATCGGGGAAGGGGCCGTTCGACGTCGTGGGCGCGACCCGGACTCAGCCGGCCGGCAGCTTCGTCACGTCACCCTGCCAGCAGCTTCTTCACCGCGGCCGCCACCCGGCCGCCCTCCGCCTGCCCGGCCACCTTCGGGTTCACGATCTTCATCACGGCACCCATGGCCCGCGGCCCCTCGGCACCCGCGGCACGGGCCTCCTCCACCGCCTGCGCGACGATCGCGTTCAGCTCGTCGTCGGACAGCTGCTTGGGCAGGTACTGCGCCAGCACCTCGCCCTCCGCCTTCTCCCGCTCGGCCTGCTCGGCGCGGCCACCCTGCGCGAAGGCCTCCGCCGCCTCGCGGCGCTTCTTCGCCTCACGGGTGATCACCTTCTGCACCTCGTCGTCGGAGAGCTCGCGCTTCTCCTTGCCCGCGACCTCCTCCTTGGTGATCGCGGCGAGCGTCAGCCGGAGCGTCGAGGAGCGGAGCTCGTCGCGCTCCTTGATCGCGGCGTTGAGGTCTTCCTGCAGCTTCGACTTGAGCGTGGTCATGGCTTGATTGTCGCAGGTGCGCGCGGAGGAACGCCTGCTGATTTAACGGGCCCCGCGTCCACGGGCGTTCGGCGCGGTCCCGCGGGTCTGACACGATGGGCCCATGCAAGCGCGATACGGAATCCCCCTGGGAATCACGGCGGCCGGCGCCGCCGGGCTGCTGTACGCGGCGGGCTTCGAGGCCCGCTCCTTCCGCCTCCGACGGGTGACCGTCCCCGTACTGCCCTCCGGGATGCGTCCGCTGCGCGTGCTCCAGGTCTCCGACATCCACATGGTCGGCGGCCAGCGCAAGAAGCAGCGCTGGCTGCGCTCCCTGGCGGGCCTGCGCCCCGACTTCGTGATCAACACGGGTGACAACCTCTCCGACCCCGAGGGCGTACCGGAGGTCCTCGACGCGCTCGGCCCCCTGATGGAGTTCCCGGGCGCCTACGTCTTCGGTTCCAACGACTACTACGGCCCCACGCTGCGCAACCCCGCCCGCTACCTGCTCGAGAAGGTCCAGGGCCGCCACGGCCTGAACGGCAACCCCCCGGTGGTCGGCGCGGTCCACAACCCGTGGGAGGACCTACGGGACGGCTTCGACGCGGCGGGCTGGCTGAACCTGACGAACACCAGGGGCACGCTGAAGATCGAGGGCACGTCGATCGAGCTGACCGGCCTGGACGACCCGCACATCAAGCGCGACCGGTACGCGGAGGTGTCGGGTGGCCCGTCGGACGCGGCGGACTTCTCGATGGGCGTCGTCCACGCCCCCTACCTGCGCGCCCTGGACTCCTTCGCCGCCGACGGCTACCCCCTGATCCTGGCCGGGCACACCCACGGCGGCCAGCTCTGCATCCCCTTCTACGGCGCCCTGGTCACCAACTGCGACCTGGACACCGACCGCGTGAAGGGCCTGTCCACGCACACGTCACAGGGCCGTACGTCCCATCTCCACGTCTCCGCGGGCTGCGGCACCAGCCGTTACACCCCGGTCCGCTTCGCCTGCCCGCCCGAGGCGACGCTGCTGACCCTGGTGGGCCGGGACTGAGACCCGCCGAGGTCACCCGTCCGGCTCACCCGCATCGCCGCGAGCCGGACGCCCGCCCACGCTGGGGTGCATGACCGCCCCGATACCCAGGGACCTGCCGGACATCCCCGCCCTGCCGCGTACGCATCCGGCGTCGGCCGCCCTCTTCGCCCCCGCCAGAGCAGTCGTCCCGCTGGTACGCCGCCCGCTGGCAGCGACGTACCGCCTGGTCCTGGCCCTGCTGGCGGCGGGCGCGGTGCTGGTCGAAAGCCTCGCCGGCGACCCGGCCCGCGTCCTGAGCCTCTTCGCTGTCCAGAGCGCGGTCCTGCTCGCCCTGGTCATGCTCGCCTCGGCCCGCCGCGCCTGGAGCGCCCGCCACCCGCTGCCGGGCGCCGTCACGGGGGCGACCCTGCTGTACGTCGTCATGGCCGCCCTGGTCCACCACGTCCTGTCGGCGGACGCGACCGGCACGTCGCTTGCCGCCCACACCCTGTACACGCTGCTCCCCGTCGCCGCGCTCCTGGACTGGCTCCTCCTCACCCCGCCGGCCCGCACCCACCTCCGCCACACCCCGGCCTGGATGCTGTACCCCCTGGCCTACCTGGCCTTCACCCTGATCCGTGGCGAGCTCCTCCCCGGCTCCCCGGACCGCTACCTCTACCCCTTCCTCGACGCCGCCCGGCACGGCTACCGGGGCGCCCTCGCCAACGCCCTCCTCCTGGGCCTCGCCCTCTACGCCCTGGCCGTCCTCCTCGTGGCCCTGGACCACACCCGCCCGAACCCGGTCCGCCGCCCCTGGAAAACCGGATTTCGTCCACGGCCTCCAGTGGGCTAAAGTAAACGTCGTCGCCGCGACAGCAGCGACAATCGGGGTGTAGCGCAGCTTGGCAGCGCGCTTCGTTCGGGACGAAGAGGTCGTGGGTTCAAATCCCGCCACCCCGACAGAGAAACACCAGGTGAGGCACCTACTCAATTGAGTAGGTGCCTCACCTGTTTCGTCTGCGTGACTACCGGCTCCCGCGTGCCGACGACCGTTGCGGATCAGCGCCGAAGATCCCGTCCATGACCACGGCGCCGATCTGGGTCACGGGCCGGATCTGCTTCCGGTAGAGCTCCTCGGTCACGGCCGTCCCGGAGTGTCCGACGAGCCGGGAGATCACTTCCAGCGGGACGCCACGGTCGGACAGCGGGGACACGAAGCTGTGGTGTCGCCGGCGGCGAGCCGATCCCATCCCTGATCTTCGAACTGCTGCGAGAGGGCTTCGACGCACCGCGCCGGCAGAGCGAGCGTGCGCCGGGACTTCCGGGTCTTGGTGTCCCCGCCCCGCCGGACCGAGCGCCACACCGCGATGTGCGGCGATCGAGCGGGCGGTCGACCGAACCCGTGCCTCACATGCCGGACAGCCGTATGCGGCAGTGCATCAAGCACTTGTCGAAGCACTACAGGACGAGGATGCTCAGCGTGTCGTCCCACAGGTCATCGAGGAACTGGCGCGACAGATCTCCGAGACCCCGGCAGGCCCTCTGCCTGACATCCACGGCTGACATCAACGGTGCCGGAATGGGGCACACACCAGCGACACTGTCCGGCCACCGGACCAGTCGACTACTCGATGGCCGGGGACAGATCGATCTCGCTACGCTTCAGGGATGTGTCGGTATGCGGCTACCTACAAGCGTCACTTCGTTTGCTTGGTCTGCCGGACTTCGTTCAAGCAAGGCTTGAAACCGCCCGGCGATCACCTCTGTCCTCGCTGCCGTCGGCCAATGATCAACGCCGGTTTGGACGTGGCCATTCCACGCCGCAGGGACAAGCAGGGTTGGCGCACCCTTGAGGCCATTCTCCGAGCCGGGATCACCTTCCACTCGTGCGGTTGCAGTGGGCCAGGCTACCGCCCCAGAACGTGGTCAGAGGTTCGGGAACGGCGTACCGCCGCAAGCAGGCTTGGTCTCAGCGAGTTCGACGCACTCCAACAACATGATCCATGGTCAGCGCCACCGTCCGAGCAGTGAGTGTTTAACTGCGTGACAACGCCGACACACAATGGCGGACGAGCGGGCCGGGGGCACCGTGTGTCGTCGACGTAGTGCTCGCCCCGCTCGTTGGCCATCTGTGTGATGCAGGCGGCCAATTCGTCGGCCAGTTCGACCAGCAGTGGATCGTCGTGGGTGTGGTCGAGGGCCTGGCTCAGGGTCAGGTAGAAGCCGGCGAACTGGGGGTCGGCGAGCTGCTTCCGCTTGCGTGCATCCACTCCGGGATTCGCTCGGGTGAGAGCGCGGCCAGCGGAATCCAGCCGTCGCGTTCGACCTGGACGATCCGCTCGCCGACCCCGAGCGCCCGCAGCCGGTCGAGATACTCGACCACCTCCGGGGGCACCGCCAGACAACGCTCCCGGTGCCGCTGCCGCTCGCGGATCTCGGCCCGTAGCCGCTTGTCGATGTCCGTGATCGCCTCGGCGTCGTGGTCGCCTCGCAGGAGCTCGGTCAGCTCGTGCAGGTCGGCCTGTGTCGAGTTCAGCCCAGGACATAGGACCAGGGGGCGTCCCTGCCCGCCGAGGGACACCGGGATCGTGACGCCGTCGTGGTGGACCGTGAAGTGTTGCGTCGTCCCATCGGCTCTCGAAGTCATGCCGACCAGGGTGAGAGGTTGTCCTCAGGGTCAACCTCTGTGGCGACATCATCTGACGGAGTCGGCGGGGTTCGCCGTGCTGTTCGGGTGACGGATTGAATCCTGATACGACAAAGCGGGCAAACTGCGCACGTCTGTCGTTCCTCTGGAGGAAATCATGCCTCGTATCCCAGCCGCTGCGCTGGTAGCTGTCACGATCGTCGGTTGTCTTGCGGCACCGGCCACTGCCGTGGTGGATCCAGCCATGGTCCTCGACTGTGCCGTTGGAGACGTCACGAGTCTCGTGGACCCGACCGCTCCTGGAGTCCCCAGCGAGCTGCCGGCCGTGGGTTGTCTTCAGCCTTGATCGGCCGAGGCGAGCGGCTTTCCCTGGGAGCCAGGAGGGCGCCCGACCGTGCGCGCTATTGGAGTTCGCTGAAGCGTTCGGTCGCTCGGGTGCGGCCGGCCACGATGACGGTGTCGTCCGCTTCCACGACGGTGTCCGCGGTGGCGTACGTGAAGCCTTCGCCGGGGCGCTTGATGGCGACGACGGTGATGCCGAAGCGGGTGCGGACGGCGCTCTGGGACAAGGGGAGGCCGATGATGTCGGCCGGCGGGCTGGTCTTGACCATGGCGAAGTCGTCCTCGAACTCGATGTAGTCCAGCATGCGGCCCCGTACGAGGTGGGCGACGCGCTGTCCCATGTCGTGCTCGGGGTAGACGACGTGCTGGACACCGAGCTGGGTGAGGATGCGGCCGTGGGCTTCGCTGGTGGCCTTGGCCCAGACGTTCTCGATGCCGAAGGAGATCAGCAGCGAGGCGGTGAGGATGCTGGCTTCCAGGTCGGTGCCGATGGCGACGACGGCGCGCTCGAACTCGGGGACGCCGAGCTGGCGCAGGGCGTCCTCCTTGGTGGAGTCGGCCCGCACGACGTGGGTGAGGGAGCCGGAGAGCGCCTGGACGACTTCGGTGTTCTCGTCGATGCCGAGGACTTCGGTGTCCTCGTCGATGAGTTCCAGGGCCAGGGAACGGCCGAAGCGGCCCAGGCCGATCACCACGACGGAGCCCTGGGGGCCGCCGCGCCGCTTCTTGGGGACGGGTTTCCTAACCAATGACGGGTCGCTCCTCGGGAAGGTCGTACAGGCGGACGCGGCTGCGCAGGGCGAGCGCGGAGGCGACGGTGATGGGGCCGAGCCGGCCGATGAACATCAGCGCGACCAGAAGCAGTTGCAGACCGGTGGGCAGCCCCGCGGTGATGCCGGTGGACAGTCCCACGGTGGCGAAGGCGGAGGTGGTCTCGAACAGTGACTGGTCCAGGCTGTAGTCGGTGAAGACCACGAAGGCCAGGGTGGAGACGGCGACCGCGGCCACGGACAGCAGCACCACGGTCAGGGCCTGACGCTGAAGGTCACCGTGCAGACGGCGGTGGAAGATGTTGACCGAGCCCTCCCCACGGATCTCCGCGTATATGACGAAGAACAGCACGGCGAAGGTGGTGACCTTGATGCCGCCGGCGGTGCCGGCGCTGGCGCCGCCGATGAACATCAGCACGTCCGTGCCCAGCCAGCTCGCCGGATTCATCTCGGCGGTGTCGAGGCTGTTGAACCCGGCGGTGCGCGGCATCACGCCCTGGAAGAAGCCGGCGAGCAGTTTCCCGGGAGCGTTCAGCGGGCCCAGGGTGCCCGGGTTGGACCATTCGATCGCGGTGATGAAGGCGCTGCCGCCGACCAGGAAGATCCCGGAGGCCCACACCACGATCTTGGTGTGCAGGGACCAGGACCACGGCCGGTGCCAGCGGCGGCGCAGCTCGAACAGGACCGGGAAGCCCAGTCCGCCGGCGATGACCGCCAGTGCGATGGGCAGGCAGATCCATGGGTCGGTGGCGAAGCCCATCAGGTTGTCGGAGTACAGGGCGAACCCGGCGTTGTTGAACGCGGAGACGGCGTGGAAGGCACCGAGCCAGAGCGCCCGCGGCCAGGATTCGTCGTAGGTGATGCCGAACCGCAGGGTCAGGACCAGTGCGGTGAGCGCCTCCAGCAGGAGGCTGACCTTGACCACACCGGTCACGACGGAGCGGACGTCGCCCAGCCCAAGGGTCTTGGTCTCGGCGGCGGCCGTCAGGCGTGCCTTCAGGCCGATGCGGTGGGAGACGAGGAGGACCAGCAGGGAGGCGAAGGTCATGATGCCGAAGCCGCCCACCTGGATGAGCGCCAGGATCACCGCCTGCCCGAATCCGCTCCAGTAGACGGGGGTGTCCACCACGATCAGGCCGGTCACACACACCGCGGAGGTGGAGGTGAACAACGCCTCCACCGCACTCGCGCCGCCCGGCCCGGCCTTGGCCACCGGCAGCATCAGCAGGCCGGTCCCGGCCACGACCGCCGTGGCGAAGCCGGCCACGACCACCTGCGCCGGATGCCTCAGACGTGGCCATCGCCGCGTCACCACAACAAGCCCTCCGCTCCACGGACAGGCACCGCAAGAGTTCGCACTGGGTGACGATAGACAACATCCGCATCGATTGCGCCGTGCGACTCCTCCTCAGCAACGGAGTGCTTCAGACGCGTCCGGAGCATGTCATGGCTCTGTCACCACTACGGTTCAGGCACCCCTCCTGCCGCACCATGGGCACAATCGTTTCGCATCTGGGGGGATCATGCGCGTTCGTACCACCTTCGCGGCCGTCGTCGCCGTCGTCGCCGTCACCGTCGTCGGCTGCAGTAGCAGTGACGGCGGCGGTGACAGCAAGGCCGACGCCGACGCCGTCAAGAGCACCGCCCCCGAGACGTCGGGCGCCGCCGACGACTCGGGCCTGCCGGCCGAGCCCACCGGTGCGGAGCGGGACGCCGTCCTCGCGGCCGTCATGGACGTCAACGCCGGGCTCGTCCATGACGAGGACAAGGCCATCGACGCGGCCCGCAACCAGTGCGCGGCCCTCGACGGCGGCGCGACGAACCCGGAGCACGCTGCCGCTCAGCGGTTCTCCTACGACGGCGTCACGCTGACCGATGACGACGGGCGTCACATCAACATCGGGCTGCGCAAGACGCTCTGCCCCGAATCCTGATCAGCCGCCGGCCGGCGGTTTCGGCTCGTTCGACGCGGCCTTCAGGTCGGCGAGGAGCTCGGCCTGGTTGCTGAGGACGCCGGACAGGATGGTCCGGGCCACCCGCAGCAGCTCCGTCACGTGCGGGCTCGTCAGCGAGTAGTAGACGTTCGAGCCCTCCTTGCGCGTCACCACCAGGTTCGCCCGGCGCAACACCGCGAGCTGCTGGGACAGGTGCGCCGGCTCGATCCCCACCTCGGGCAGCATCTCCGCCACCGCGTGCTCGCGCTCGCTCAGCAGCTCGAGGACGCGGATGCGCGCGGGGTGCCCGAGCGTCTTGAAGAACTCGGCCTTGAGTTGGTACAGCGGCGTACTCACCGAACCCCCCTCTCGCTCGCGCTCCGCCCGCACCATCGCGTCCGCCCATGAATCGTCAGCATGCGGCCATCTTCTCCGGTCGTCACCGAGCCGGTTCCTCGCGGGCGGTCTTCGACCGCGTCCACTGGGCGGGCGGGGCGGGCAGCAGTCCGGCGCTCTCCAGGTGGTCCCGTGCGCCCCGGATCGCCTCGGGCGTGGTCGCGTACTCGCGCCCCTCCAGGGCCAACCGCTTCAACAGACCTACGGAGTCCAGGACTTGGCGTTGCCCCTGGCGCACCCCGGAGATCATGACCACGATGCCGCGCCGGTTCAACCGCTCGACCGCGTCCTTGAGGACGAGCGCGCCCGTGACGTCCATGGTCGTCACCCGGGACATGCGCAGGATCACGACGCGGACGTCGGCGACCTCGCTCAGCTCCAGCAGGAAGCGGTGCGCGGCGGCGAAGAACAGCGGTCCGTCGATGCGGTACGCGACGATGTGCTCCGCGAGCAGCTCGTGCTCCTCGGTGGTGTGGTCACCCCGGTCCAGGGGGACCTCGTCCATGCGGGCCTGCTTGGCGACGGCGCGCAGCGCGAGGACCGCGGCGACGACGAGCCCAATGATCACGGCGTAGACGAGGTCGAGGGCGAGTGTGGCGACGGCGGTCAGGACCAGGATCAGCGCATCCGAGCGGGTGGCCTTCGCCATCACCCGTAGGGAGCCCACCTCCACCATGCGGATCGCCGTGGCGATGAGCACGCCCGCGAGCGCGGCCAGCGGGATCCTCGACACCAGCGGCGCGGCGGCGAACACGATCACGGCGAGGACGGCGGCGTGGGTGAGCGAGGCGAGCCGCGACGAGGCTCCGGTGCGGACGTTGACCGCGGTGCGGGCGATGGCGCCCGTGGCGGGAACGCCCCCGAACAGCGGCGCGGCGATGTTGGCCAGGCCCTGCCCGAAGAGCTCCCGGTCCGGGTCGTGCTTCCGGCCGACCGTCATGCCGTCCGCCACGGAGGCGGACAGCAGCGACTCCAGGGCGGCGAGCGCGGCCACCGCCACGGCCGAGGGCAGCAGCGTGCCCAACGCGTCCGGCTCCAGGAATCCGAGCGACGGGGCGGGCAGCCCGGAGGGCAGGTCGCCGATGGGTGCGGCCGCGTCCAGGCCGAAGACCTGCGCGACGAGCGTGGCGGCGATCACCGCGACGACGGAGAACGGGATCACCGGCCGCAGCCGTGCCCCGGCCAGCATCACCGCGGCCACCGCGAGGGCGAGGCCGACAGCGGTCCAGTTCGGCGCCTCGGCGAACTCCTCGACCGCCCGCCAGGTCACCACGAGAACCCTCTCGCCCTCCGGCTTGTCGACACCCAGCGCGTTCGGAACCTGCTGGAGCCCGATCACGCAGGCGATGCCGAGGGTGAAGCCCTCGACCACGGGCGCGGGCACGTACCGCATGTACCTGCCCGCGCGCAGCAGCGCGAGGGCGACGAGGAGGAATCCGGCGATCAGGCCGACGGTGAGGACCCCGCCCGGCCCGTACCGCGCGACGATCGGCACCAGGACCACGGTCATCGCCCCGGTCGGCCCGGACACCTGAAGGTTCGACCCGCCGAACACCGCCGCGAGGGCACCCGCCACGACCGCCGTGGCGAGCCCGGCCTCCGCGCCCAGGCCGGAGGAGACGCCGAAGCCCAGGGCGAGCGGCAGTGCCACGATCGCGACGGTCAGTCCGGCCAGCAGGTCCCGGCGGGGATCACGCCGTACGTCCGTGAGGTCGGCGGACGAGGGCAGCAGCGAACGCACCCGGCCCCACGCCCCGCTCACCGGGTCGCCTCCGCCGAGTTCTCGGCCTCCCGCAGTTCGGCGAGCAGCTCGCTCCGCCCGGCCAGCATCTCGGTCAGGATCCGGCGGGCGGCCCGCAGCAGATCGGCGACGTCGCCGCCGGCCAGGGCGTAGACGACGGTGGAGCCGTCCCGGCGGGACGTCACGATCCCCGACCGGCGCAGCACGGCGAGCTGCTGGGACAGCGCGGACGGCTCGACCTCGATCTCGGCGAGCAGGTCCCGCACGGGCGTCGGCCCCTCCTGGAGGAGTTCGAGCACCCGTATCCGTACGGGATGGCCGAGCATCCGGAAGAACTCGGCCTTGGCCTGATACAGCGGAACCGACACGCGAACCTCTCCCCGCGACCACGAGCATGGCGCCCACACCATCCAACGAATTGCAGAATTTCGCAATTCAGCTAGTCGTTCATAGACTGCCGCCGTGAGTGAGAACCTTCCCCCCTGCCCCGAGTGCGCCGGCGCCTACACCTACGAGATGGGCGCGCTGCTGGTCTGCCCCGAGTGCGGGCACGAATGGACCCCCGCCCCCGCCGGGGCCGCCGCCGGCGACCCCGGCGTACGCGTCGTCAAGGACGCGGTCGGCAACGTGCTCGCCGACGGCGACACCGTGACCGTGGTCAAGGCCCTGAAGGTCAAGGGAAGCCCGTCCGGCATCAAGGCGGGCACGAAGGTGCGCAACATCCGCCTCGTCGAGGACGGTGTCGACGGCCACGACATCGACTGCAGAATCGACGGCTTCGGCGCGATGCAGCTCAAGTCCAGCGTGGTCAAGAAGGCCTGACCCCGCCGCCGCCCGGGCCGTCGGGGTCGACGGTGACGATCGTCTTGGCGCGGGCGTGGCCCGCCTCCACATGGCGTACCGCCTCGGCCGCCTCGGCCAGCGGGTACGTCCGGTCGACCACCGGGGTGAGGCGCCCGTCCCCGATGAGGGCGGTGACGGCGAGCAGGTCCTCGTGGGTGGGACCGGCCGGTGCCGCCGGGAGGATCACGCGGAGCCGCTGCCTGACGAACCGGTCGGCCACCATCAGCCTCAGCATGGAGCCCATCGCGCCGAAGACGTGGCCGGGTGAGCCGCCGCCGTTGGCCACCAGGGTGCCGGCCGGGGTGAGCACGCGGCGCAGCCGGCCGAGCGGGTGGTTGCCCACGTTGTCCAGGACGACGTCGTAGCGGTCACGGGTGTCGGTGAAGTCCTCGCGGGTGTAGTCGACGACGTGCGCGGCGCCGAGTGAGCGCACCAGCTCGGCGTTGCCCGCGCCGCACACCCCGGTGACCTCGGCGTCGAGGGACGCGGCGAGCTGCACGGCGAACGTGCCCACACCGCCGCCGGCCCCGTTGACCAGCACCCGCTGCCCCGCCCGCACCCGCCCCACGGTGCGGATGCCGCGCAGGGCGGTCACCGCCGCCATCGGCACGGCCGCCGCCTGTTCGAAGGTCAGGTTCGCGGGCTTGGGGACCAGCAGGTCCGGGGTGGTGCGCGCGTACTCGGCGAAGGAGCCCGGACAGAAGCCCAGCACCTCGTCGCCGGGCCGGAGTCCGCGCACGCCGGCGCCGACCTCCTCGACCCGCCCGGCCGCGTCGATCCCCGCCACGCGTGACTTCGGGCGGGTCAGCCCCACGCCGGGCGTCAGCCGTGCGGCATACGGGTCGCCGCGCATCATGTGCCAGTCGTACGGGTTGACCGCGGCGGCGTGCACGCGGACCAGTACCTGGTCGGCCCCGATCCCGGGCCGGTCGGTCTCCGTCAGTCGCAGGACGTCCGGCGCGCCGAACCGGTCCTGAATGATCGCCTTCATCGGCCTCTCCCCGATCGGCAGCGAGCGAGCACGGGTGTACGGCGTACACCAGAGAGGATAGGTGTACGCCGTACACCCCGCAAGGGCAGGGGCCGAGGTCAGGGCAGAAGGCGTTCCAGGCCGTCCAGGGTCAGGTCCAGGGCGAACTCGAACTCGTACTGGTCGTCGCAGCCCGAGCCCACGACGGACTCCGCGTCATGGGCGACGGCCATGGCCAGCTCGGTGATGTGGGGGTAGCGCGCGGCCATCTCCTCGGGCGGGAGGGCGTCCGGGTCGGGCTCGCGGTCCGGGGTGTCGTCGAACAGCTCCTGGGAGAAGCCCAGCAGTCGGCTGCCCATGACGTGCATCGCGTGATGGACCAGGTCGACCGAGAACCCTCCGGCCCGGAAGACGCCGATCATCGAGTCCAGGTACGCCATCACCGCGGGGGTCGGAGCGGCCCGCTCCTTCATCCGGGCCTCGATGACGGCCGGCGCCCAGGGGTGGCGCAGCAGCATGCGGCGGGCGGACAGCACGCGCAGCCGGACGGCGGTCTTCCAGTCGGTGCCGGCGGCCGGCGGGTCGATCTCGCCGACGAGGGCGTCGATCATGGCGTCCAGCAGCTCGTTCTTGTTGGCGACGTGCTTGTACAGCGCCATGGGCACGACGCCCAGCGCCTGTGCGAGCTTGCGCATGCTGAGCGCGTCGACCCCGCCCTCGTCGGCCAGGGCGACGGCGGCGGCCAGCACCCGCTCCTTGCTCAGCGGGGTGCGGGGCCTGCGGACGGCATCGGCGTGATTGGGTATCTCCACCATCCCCTCTCGCCGGAGTCGATCAACAAATGCTAGCCGCCGGTGACGTTGCCGACGGGGGCCACCGTCTGGTGTGGTGGTTCGGGGGGCCGAGGCCTGGGAAGGATCGCCGACATGATCATTTTTGGTACCAAGGGGTATCTGTACCAGCTCGCGATACTGACGCTGGTGTGCGCGCAGTGCGGGAATCCGGCCGCGCACACGCTCAGGAAGCGGGTCACCAAGTTCACCCTGTTCTTCGTGCCGCTGTTCCCGGTCTCGACGAAGTACACGACGCAGTGCACCTTCTGCGGGGCGGAGCAGAAGGTGACCGGGGAGCAGGCCGAACAGCTCCAGGCGCAGGCCGTCGGCGGACCGGGCGGTGGCCAGGGGTACGGACAGCCGTCGCAGCAGCAGCCGTACGGGTCCTAGCAGGGCCTGTCGGCTAACCCGACCAGGAGTCGTCGTACGGATCCGGCGGGGCCGGGACGGGCCGGGCGGAGGTGACCTCGAAGTAGGGGACGGGGCCGCCGTTGACCGGGTCCTTCGCGCGGCGCGGGGTGTAGGTGCCGGAGACCTCCAGCCAGGTGTCGGGTCGCAGGACCGGGGGGATCTCGCCGCTGAGGGCGATCTTGACCGGCTGGGCGTCCGCGGCACAGCAGTTGAGGCTCATACGGACCAGATACGGCGTTCCGGCGTCGTCCAGGGCGACGAAACCGGTGACGCCGATGGGGCGGCCGCGCAGGTGACGGCCGTTGTCGTAGACCGCGCGGGCCGCGTACTCCCCGACTCCGAGGCGCAGCGGGCCCTTGGCGGGCAGGTCCGGGAAGCCGAAGGGCTTCTGGAGGGCCGTTCCGGCGTGGGTGGCGCTGTAGGAGCCCAGGGCCGGCGGGGCGACCAGGATCAGGGCGAGGACCGGCAGGGTCAGCAGCCAGGAGACACGGGGTTCCCGGTGCCGCTCCGTGCGCGGCGGACGGCGCCACTCGTACCGGACCGTCGCCGCCGCCGTCGCGATCAGTACCGCTCCCGACAGCAGGAGCAGCGGGCGCAGACCCCCCTTGACGTACCGCAGGTGCAGGTCGGTCAGGCCGGCGTGCAGCACGGTCGCGCCGAGCAGGAACAGCAGGGCCGCCTGCGCCTGGTGGTTCAGGTTGCCCTTCACAGCAGCACCGCTCCCGTCAGCGCCGACACCGCCACGGCCAGGACGAAGGTCGCCGGCGCGAAACGCAGGGCGAACGCGCGGCCGAACGTGCCCGCCTGCATGGCGAAGAGCTTCAGGTCGACCATCGGCCCCACCACCAGGAAGGTGAGCCGCGCCGTCAGCGAGAACTGGGTGAGCGACGCCGCCACGAACGCGTCCGCCTCCGAGCAGATCGACAGCAGTACGGCCAGGACCGCCAGCGCCAGCACCGACAGCACCGGATGGTCGGCCGCCGCGCGCAGCCACTCCGCCGGGACCACCGCCTTCAGCGTCGCCGCCGCCGTCGCGCCGACCACCAGGAAGCCGCCCGCGTGCATCACGTCGTGCCGCACCGAACCCCAGAACGCCGCGCCCCTGCTCCGCCCCTCGTAGGACGAACGGGCCGGCGGGCGCAGCCAGTCGGTGCGGCCGAGGCGCTGCCACAGCCAGCCCATCGCGCACGCCACCAGCAGGCTCGCGACGAAGCGGGCGAGCACCATCTCGGGGTCGTCCGGGAACGCGACCGCCGTCGCCGTCAGCACCACCGGGTTGATCGCGGGCGCGGACAGCAGGAACGCCAGGGCCGCCGCCGGGGCCACCCCCCTGCGCACCAGGGCGCCCGCCACGGGGACGGAGGCGCACTCGCAGCCCGGGAGCACCGCGCCCGCCGCGCCCGCCACGGGGACCGCCAGCGCCGGCCGCCTCGGCAGGGCGCGGGCGAAGAACGACGGCGGGACGAACACCGCGATCGCAGCCGACAGCAGCACACCGAGCACCAGGAAGGGCAGGGCCTGGAGCACCACCGCCACGAACACCGTCATCCAGCTCTGCATCACCGGGGCGCCCAGGGCGCGGCGGACCGGGTCCTGGAACAGCACGGCCGTGAGCAGGAACAGGGTGAGGAGGAGCGGGGAGTCGGGGTGGCGGGACTCCTCGGCGGGGGTCGCCTCCCGGCCGTCCTCGGGCGGGCCCTCGGGGCCGGGGTCGCCGGTGCCGCGCGGGCGTGTTCTGGTGATGGCCACGAGCCGGGTGCACCTCCGGATACGGTCGCGCGGGAGAGCGGGGCCGCTCGGTCCCTCCCCCTTGTTACGGCGGTCGGGGCGCGGCCGTTCAGCCGCCGCCTGGAACCACCCGCCGCGATCGGGCAGTCTCTTCCCCTGTGGTGAGCCTCCTTCCCAACCCGGCCCTGCCCAGCGATCCGTCCGCGCACATGGTGGTGTGCGGTGACGACGGGCTGGCGCACCGGCTCGCCGCCGAACTGCGCGGTGTCTACCGCGAACAGGTCACCCTCGTCGTGCCACCGGCCGGGCGCAGCGAACGGCAGCCGGTGGTCGGACGGGCCCGCGCGGCCTCCGCGGCCCTGCTCGACCGGGTCGTGACCGCCGTCAACCGGGGCAACGGCGGCCACGGCGGCAACGGCGGCTCCTCCGACGGGAGTACGGCCCCGGGGTCGGGCGAACGGGTGGTGGAGGCGGCCGAGCCGACCGAGGCCGTGCTCGCCGAGGCCGGGGTGGAGCGGGCCGCCGCGCTGGCGCTGGTGTACGACGACGACGAGACGAACATCCGCGCCGCCCTGACCGCCCGTCGGCTCAACCCCCGGCTGCGGCTGGTCCTCCGGCTCTACAACCGGCGGCTCGGCCAGCACATCGAGGAACTGCTCGACCAGGCGGCGGAGTTGGCGGGCGGCGGCAGCGCACCGGAGCGTGGTGCCGACCACGCCACGACCGTGCTGTCCGACGCCGACACGACCGCCCCCGCGCTGGTCGCCACCGCGCTCGTCGGCACCAGCAAGGTCGTCGACGCGGACGGGCTGCTGCTGCGCGCGGTGGAACGCCGGCCTCCCCGTCCCGGCGAGGTGGCCGACCCCGGACTGTGCACGCTGGCGCTGCTGTCCGCGACGAGCAACGACCCTGCGGGGGACGAGGGTTCGGAGGACAGCGGCGACCAGGGGCCGCGACTGCTGCCGGACGCGGAGGCGGTGGCGGCGGCGACCGGGCGTGGGACGGTGGTGCTGGAGCAGGTGTCCTACTCCGGTCCGCCGTTGACGGCCGGACGGAGCCGGGTGCCGCCGTTCGCCTCGCTGTTCTCGCGGCGGCTGCGGTGGTCACTGGCGGGGCTGGTGGCGGCCACGGTCGCGCTCGCGGTCACGCTGGCACTGGTGACGGACGACGACGCGTTGCACGCCACGTACGTCACGCTCCTCGACCTGTTCGCGATCAACGAGCCCGCGCATCACGAGTCGACGGGGCGGCAGGTGCTGCAACTGCTGTCCGGACTGGTGGGGTTGCTGCTGCTGCCGGTGCTGTTGGCGGCGGTGCTGGAGGCGCTGGGGACGTTCCGTACGGCGTCCGCGCTGCGGAAGCCGCCGCGCGGGCTGGGCGGGCACGTGGTGCTGCTGGGGCTCGGCAAGATCGGGACGCGGGTGCTGACGCGGCTGCGGGAGCTGCACATTCCGGTGGTGTGCGTCGAGGCCGATCCGGAGGCGCGGGGGATGGCCGTGGCGCGGCGGCTGAGGGTGCCGGTGGTGCTGGGGGACGTCACGCAGGAGGGGGTGCTGGAGGCGGCGAAGATTCATCGTGCGGACGCGTTGCTGGCACTGACCAGTGCGGACACGACGAATCTCGAGGCGGTGCTGTACGCGCGGTCCGTGCGGCCGGATCTGCGGGCGGTGCTGCGGCTGTACGACGACGACTTCGCGAAGGCGGTGTACCGGACGCTGCGGACCGCGCATCCCCGGGCGGTGACGCGGAGCCGGAGCGTTTCGCATCTGGCCGCGCCCGCGTTCGCGGGGGCGATGATGGGGCGGCAGATTCTGGGGGCGATTCCGGTGGAGCGGCGGGTGTTGCTGTTCGCGGCGGTGAGGGTGGGCGGGCATCCGCAGTTGGAGGGGCGGACGGTGGGGGAGGCGTTTCGGGCGGGGGCGTGGCGGGTGCTGGCGCTGGATACGGCGGCGGGTGCGGGCGAGGTTCCGGGGGTGGGGCTGGTGTGGGACCTGCCCGACACGTATGTGCTGCGGGGGGAGGATCGGGTGGTGCTGGCGGCTACTCGGCGAGGGCTGGCGGAGCTGCTGGGGCGGCGGGCGCGGAGCGGGACGTAGGCGCGCCGTTTGGGCTGGGCGGGGGTGGGTTTCCCTTGCCCGCGTGCGCGGGGTGCCGCTGCGCGGCGTAGCGGGTCCGGGCTGGGCGGGGCGGGTTTCACTTGCCCGCGTGTGCGGGGTGCCGCTGCGCCCACCCGTGCCGCCCCAGCGGCACGACTGCCCGCAGCTACGGCGGCGTGGCTGCCCGCAGGTGGGGGGGTGGGAAGGCGCCCCAGCGCCGTGGCTGCCCGCAGCTACGGCGGTGTGGCTGCCCGCAGCTACGTATGAGTGCCCGTAGCTGCGGGGCCGGGTGGGGTTACGGGAGGTGGTTCGCGGCGAAGTCGAGTTCCAGGCGGAACTGTTTGATGCGTTCGTCGACCACCAGGGAGCCGTGGCCCGCGTCGTAGCGGTAGACCTCGTGGGGCGCGTCGCGGGACTCCAGGCGTTTGACGTAGTTCTCGATCTGCTGGATGGGGCAGCGCGGGTCGTTGACGCCCGCCGAGATGTAGACCGGGGCCTTGACCTGGTCGACGTACGTGATCGGGGAGGACGCCTCGAAGCGGTCGGGGACCTCCTCGGGGGTGCCGCCGAGGAGCGTGCGGTCCATCGCCTTCAGCGCTTCCATCTCGTCGTGGTACGCCGTGACGTAGTCGGCGACCGGAACCGCCGCGATGCCCATCGCCCACGCCTCGGGCTGCGTGCCGAGCCCCAGCAGGGTGAGGTAGCCGCCCCAGGAGCCGCCGGTGAGGATCAGCCGGGCGGGGTCGGCGAGACCGGACTCGATCGCCCACTCCCGCACCGCCGCGATGTCCTCCAGCTCGATCAGGCCCACCCGGTGCTTCAGCGCGTCGGTCCAGGCGCGGCCGTAGCCCGTGGAGCCCCGGTAGTTGACGCGGACCACCGCGTAGCCGTGGTCGACCCAGGCCGCCGGGCCCGCCGCGAAGGAGTCGCTGTCGTGCCAGGTGGGGCCGCCGTGGATGTCGAAGACCGTCGGGAGCGGACCGGTCGCGCCGGCGGGCTTCTGGACGAGCGCGTGGATCCGGCCGCCCGGGCCCTCCACCCACACGTCCTCCACCGGCACGGACCCGGGCGACTTCATCCCGGGCGGGTCCAGGACCACCCCGCCGGCCGTGGAACGCACCGCCGGCGGTTCGGCCGCCGACGACCACAGGTACTCCACGCTGCCGTCGGGGCGGACCGTCGCGCCCGAGACCGCGCCGCGCGGGGTCGGGATCTTCTCCAGCCGGCGTTCGGCCAGGTCGTAGCGGAAGAGCTCGCCGCGGGCCTCGAAGCCGTGCGCGATGAGCAGGCCGGTGCCGTCCGGGTACCACTCGGCGCTCACGTCGCCGGGCAGGTCCAGGGCGAGGTCCGTCTGCTCCCCCGACGCCACGTCCCACACCAGCGGCTCCCAGCGTCCGCGCCGCTGGTGACCGATGAGCAGCCGGGTGTCGCCCGCGACGGGGGCGAAGCCCAGCACCTCCAGGCCCAGCTCCCGCGTGCCGCCCTCCGTGTCGTCGAGTTCGGCGACCGTCGTGCCGTCGGGGCGCATCACCCGCAGCGCGGAGTGCATCGCGTCACCGTGCTCGGTGTGCTCCACGGCGATCAGTGAACCGTCGTGGGAGAGGTCGCCGACGCCCGCCGACTCGCGGTGCCGGTAGATCTCCACGGGTCCCTCGCCCGTGCGGGCCAGGTGGATCGTCGTACCGTCCTCGTCCGTGGAGCGGCCCACGACCGCCGTACGGCCGTCCCGGCCCAGGGCGAGGCCGGCCGGGTACGACGGGTCCAGGCCCGGCGCCGCGAGCTCGTCCTCGCCGCCCGAGAACCGCTGCCGGCGCCAGACGCCGAACTCGTCGCCGTCCTTGTCGTCGAACCACCAGATCCACTCGCCGTCCGGCGAGAGCACCCCGTCCGTCGTGCCGTTGGGCCGGTCCGTCACCTGACGCTGTTCACCCGTCGTCCGGTCCCAGGCGTACAGCTCGTACGTCCCCGTCGCGTTCGACACGAACAGGGAGCGGTCGGGGGCGTCCTCCGCCCAGTCGGGCAGGGACACCCGGGGCGCCCGGAAGCGCTTCTCCCAGTCGGGCATGTCCGTGCCCCGTTCCACTCGCTCGGTCTGGTGGTCCGCCCGGTCCGGCGCGTGGGACCCGTTGCTCTCAGTCATGACCCCATACTGCCCGTCCCGGAGGACATCCCGCCGCCGAGGTCCCCAGCCTGTGGACAACTTCTCCCCGATCCTTCACCTGCCGCCCGTGCCCGAGGCGACCCCGCGGGACGGGAACCACCCGCCGACCCGTACCGTTGAGGGCGTGTACCGGTTTCTGCTGACGCCCCGCTGGTGGGGGATCAACGTCTTCGTCCTGCTGTCCATCCCCTTCTGCATCTTCATGGGGTCCTGGCAGCTGGGCCGGTTCGAGGACCGGGTGGACGACCACCGCGAGGCCGAGGCGCGGGTCGCCTCGGACAAGCGGGAGGAGGCCAGGCCGCTGGACGGGCTGCTGCCCGTGACCAAGGCCACCTCCGGGAAGCAGACCACCGCGAGCGGCCGGTACGACACCCAACTGCTCGTGCCCGACCGCAAGCTGGACGGCGAGGACGGCTACTACGTCCTGACCCTGCTGCGCACCGACACCGGCAGGGCGCTGCCCGTCGTCCGGGGCTGGCTGCCCGGCTCGCCCGACCCGTCCGAGGTGCCCGCGGCGCCCACCGGTGAGGTCACCGTCACCGGCGCGCTCCAGGCCTCCGAGACACCGGGCAACAACGGCGTCAGCGCCCGCGGCGGACTCCCGGCCGGGCAGACGGCGGCGATCAGCTCGGCGTCGCTGGTGAACCTCGTGGAGTACGACGTGTACGACGCCTGGGTCACGCTCAACCGCGGTGACGCGGGGATGAAGGCGGTGCCGGCGACCGCGCCGGGCGGCACCGGGCTGGACCTGAAGGCCTTCCAGAACCTCGGCTACACCGCCGAGTGGTTCGCCTTCGTGGGCTTCGTGATCTTCATGTGGTTCCGTCTGCTCCGCCGCGAGCTGGAGTTCGCCCGCGACGCGGAACTGGGCCTGGTCCCGGACGAGAACGACGAGGACGACGAGAACGGCGACGGGGAACGCGAACCGGAGCGGCCGACTCCGTCAGCGGTCTGACTGACGGCCGCGCGGCGGCCTCCGTCACCTCACACAGCCGGCAGCAGCCCGGTCCAGTACACCGTGCCCGCGCACGCCTTGCCGACCGTCGCGGTGGCCGAGCCCGAGCCGGTGGACGCCGTGTACGTCACCGCCACGCTGCCCTCGACCGTGCCGTCCTCCATGACCAGCTGCGTGGTCATGCCGCTGTCGGTGCCCGTGGACGCCCCGGTCGTCGTGGTCGGGTTCTCGGTGGGTGTCGGGTCCGGCGAGGGGCCGCCGGTGCCGCCGCCCGTGGTGTCGCCCGGCGGGGCGCAGGGCTCGGAGGCCACCCAGGCGAACTTCACCTCGTACGACTCTCCCGGCTTGAGCACCAGCTGCGCGGCCTCCAGGGAGGGGTCGGGCAGTCCGGCCGCCGCGTCGCCCGCCACATGCCGCGCCGAGCCCACCTTGGCGGGGTCGGCCGCGCCCTGCGGGGTCACGCCGACGACGCCGGCGTCCTCGACGGTGCAGCCTGCGGTGGAGACGTTGGTGACCCGGAACGAGCCGTAGACCGTGCCCATGGAGTCCGGGGCGGCGCTGGACGCGACCGCCGGGCCGAGCTGGGCGGCGGTGCAGGCGGGCGCCCCGGCCGCGACGCTGGACGAGGGGTCGGCCCCCTCCGTGGTGCCCGTGCTCGAGCCGCTGCTCGCGCCGTCCTCGTCCTTGTCCTTGTCCTTCTTGTCGCCCTTGTCGGTCCCCTCGACCCGGTCGGAGGAGCCGCCGGCGGTGCTCTCGCCGCCGTCCGTGCCCTTGCCCTCGCCGGTGCCGCCCTGAGCCTGCGAGGCGTGGCCGACGGCGGAGGGGTTGGCGTCGGAGCCGGTAGCGCCCGAGACGTGGAGCAGGGCGGGGACGGCGGTGCCGAGGAAGAGCGCGGCGGCGGCCGCGCCGACGAGGGCCTGGCGCTTGCGGGCCCGGCGGGCGGGGACGGCCCGGCGCAGATAGTCCAGGGTGCCGTCGCCCGGCTCCACCTCCCGCACCGCGTCGTGCAGCATGCTGCGCAGTGCCAGCTCGTCCGCGTCGAGCCCGTTGGGGCTCTGTTCGTCCAGGCCGTCGTTCACAGTTCCGTTCCCCGCGTGCGTGTGCTCCGGCTCGTGCCCGTCGCCGGATTCCCGTGCGCCCTCGGGCGCGCTCACGCCCTCGGACTCCCGCGCGGCGTCGGACGAACCGGGGGTCTCCGTGACCTCCGGTTCGCGCTCCTCGCGTCGCGCGTCCTTGCCGTCGCTCATGCCGGCGTCTCCATGGCCACCCGCAGCGCCGCGATGCCGCGCGAGCCGTACGCCTTGACCGAACCCAGCGAGATGCCGAGGGTCTCGGCGACCTGCGCCTCGGTCATGTCCGCGAAGTAGCGCAGCACCAGCACCTCGCGCTGCCGGCGTTGCAGACCCTTCATCGCCTTGATGAGGGAGTCGCGCTCCAGCTGGTCGTAGGCGCCCTCCTCCGCGCTCGCCATGTCGGGCATGGGCTTGGAGAGCAGTTTGAGGCCGAGGATGCGGCGGCGCAGCGCGGAGCGGGACAGGTTGACGACCGTCTGGCGCAGATAGGCCAGGGTCTTCTCCGGGTCCCGGACGCGTTTGCGGGCCGAGTGGACGCGGATGAACGCCTCCTGGACGACGTCCTCGCAGGAGGCCGTGTCGTCGAGGAGGAGCGCCGCGAGGCCCAGCAGCGAGCGGTAGTGCGCGCGGTAGGTCTCGGTGAGATGGTCGACGGTGGTGCCGGCCGCCACGACGTCGTCGGCGCCGTCTCGCTGACCGGGTATGCGGGCGGGGCGCGCTGCGGGCATGGGCGCGATCACCGGCATGCCACCGGGCACGCCGGCCACGCGGGGTCGTAGAGCCTGGCGGGGCGGACGTAGGGCCGTGCCGCGCGGCGCTGTGAAGTCGAGTACCTCAGCCACGCCAGTTGGACACGCTTCCCCCCGTGAGGGTTGTACATGCCGGGCGTCACTTTTACGGCGGCCGGTGTCACCGGCCCGCCGCCCGTGTCGGGCAGCACCACCGACAGCACGTCAAATGCCCTCATGTGTCCCGCTCTTCCCCTGTGTCCCATATGAACGGACGTCCCCACGCCCGGCCCGGACGTCCCCACGTCCGAAAGGCAGCGTCCCCACGGCCCCCGGTAGGGGTGTCCGCAAAGACGCTCCCCGCCCTCCGCTCGGTTGCGGAGAACGGGGAGGTGAATCCTCGTGCAATCCTCGGTTGCCGGCCCGGCCCGATCAAGTGGCCCTCGGCTCGGAATCGGTTCACCGGACTTACACAGATCCTACAAACGAATGCCGTGTGATCCAGAACTTTTCACTGTTCAACCGTCACCAGTTCGGCGATCTGCGCGGTGTTGAGCGCGGCTCCCTTGCGGAGATTGTCGCCGCACACGAAGAGCTCCAGCGCGGTGGGGTCGTCGAGGGCCCTGCGTACGCGTCCGACCCAGGTCGGATCGGTGCCGACGACGTCGGCGGGGGTGGGGAACTCCCCCGCGGCCGGGTTGTCGAAGAGGACGACTCCGGGCGCCGTGGCGAGGATCTCGCGGGCCTTGTCGACGGTGACCTCGCCCTCGAAGCGGGCGTGCACGGTGAGGGAGTGCGTGGTGACCACGGGGACGCGGACACAGGTGACCGCCACCGGGAGCGAGGGCAGGCCCAGGATCTTGCGGGACTCGTCCCGGACCTTCATCTCCTCCGAGGACCAGCCGTCCTCCCGCAGCGACCCGGCCCACGGTACGACGTTCAGCGCGACCGGCTCCGGGAACGGCCCGGTGTTGTCCCCCACGGCGCGCCGCACGTCACCGGGGCTGGTCCCCAGTTCCGTACCGGCGACCAGGGACAGCTGTTCGCGCAGGGTCCGCACGCCGGCGTGCCCGGCGCCGCTGACCGCCTGGTACGAGGAGACGACCAGCTCGCGCAGGCCGAACTCGGCGTGCAGCGCGCCCAGGGCGACGATCATCGACAGGGTGGTGCAGTTCGGGTTCGCGATGATCCCGCGCGGACGCATCCGCACGGCGTGCGGATTGACCTCGGGCACGACGAGCGGCACGTCCGGGTCCATGCGGAAGGCGCCCGAGTTGTCGACGACCACCGCGCCCCGCGCCGCCGCGATCGGCGCCCACTGCTCGGCGACCTCGTCGGGGACGTCGAACAGCGCGACGTCGACCCCGTCGAAGGCCTCCTCGGTGAGCGCGACGACCTCGACCTCCTCGCCGCGCACGGCCAGCTTGCGGCCGGCCGAGCGCGGGGAGGCGATCAGTCGGATCTCGCCCCAGACGTCCGCACGCTGGGACAGGATCTGGAGCATGACCGTGCCGACGGCGCCGGTCGCTCCCACGACCGCGAGCGTCGGCCGCCCGGAACGTCCGGGTCCCGCGGTTCCGGCCATCAGCGGCCGGTGCCTCCGTAGACCACGGCCTCGTCGCTGTCGGAGTCCAGGCCGAACGCGGAGTGCACGGCGCGGACGGCCTCCGGCACGTCGTCCTTGCGGGTGACGACCGAGATACGGATCTCGGAGGTCGAGATCAGCTCGATGTTCACGCCCGCGTCGCTGAGCGCCGTGAAGAAGTCCGCCGTGACGCCGGGGTTGGTCTTCATACCGGCGCCGACCAGGGAGATCTTGCCGATCTGGTCGTCGTAGCGCAGGGAGTCGAAGCCGATGGCGCCCTTGTTCTTCTCCAGGGCGTCGATGGCCTTGCGGCCCTCGGTCTTCGGCAGGGTGAAGGAGATGTCCGTCAGGCCCGTGGAGGCGGCGGACACGTTCTGCACGACCATGTCGATGTTGATCTCGGCGTCGGCGATCGTGCGGAAGATCGAGGCGGCCTCGCCGGGCTTGTCCGGCACACCGACGACCGTGACCTTGGCCTCGGAGGTGTCGTGCGCGACACCGGAGATGAGAGCCTGCTCCACCTGCTTGTCCCCTTGCTTCATCGGCTCACTGCTGACCCACGTGCCCTGGAGTCCGCTGAAGGACGAGCGGACGTGGATCGGGATGTTGTACCGGCGGGCGTACTCCACACAGCGGTGGAGCAGCACCTTGGACCCGGAGGCCGCGAGTTCGAGCATGTCCTCGAACGCGATCCAGTCGATCTTCCGCGCCTTCTTCACCACACGCGGGTCGGCGGTGAACACACCGTCGACGTCCGTGTAGATCTCGCACACCTCGGCGTCGAGCGCGGCGGCGAGGGCGACGGCGGTGGTGTCGGAGCCACCGCGGCCGAGCGTGGTGATGTCCTTGGTGTCCTGGCTGACGCCCTGGAAACCAGCGACGATGGCGATGTTGCCCTCGTCCACCGATGCCTTGATCCGGCCCGGCGTGACATCGATGATGCGGGCTTTGTTGTGGACCGAGTCGGTGATGACACCTGCCTGGCTGCCGGTGAAGCTCTGGGCGTTGTGGCCCAGGTTTTTGATCGCCATGGCCAGCAGGGCCATGGAGATACGCTCTCCGGCGGTCAGCAGCATGTCGAGCTCGCGCCCGGCAGGGATCGGGGAAACCTGCTCGGCGAGATCGATCAGCTCGTCCGTCGTGTCGCCCATCGCGGAAACCACGGCGACCACCTGGTGGCCGTTCTTCTTGGCTTCCACGATCCGCTTGGCGACGCGCTTGATGCCTTCGGCATCGGCTACGGAGGAGCCTCCGTACTTCTGCACGACAAGGCCCACGTGCGCTCCTCGCTCAGTCCGTCGTTTTCCACAGTCCGCCCACATATGTGTGCGCTGCGGTCGGCTCAGTCTATCGAGCGCCCGAAAAACCCCTCCGCGATATCGCATGGTGAGACTCCCCGGCGCCCGTGCAGGGGGGCTCATGCCCATCCCCACGCGAACCACTCGGAAAAGCGACCTGCGTCACATCCGACGGTTACTGAACCGGACGCATCCCCAGCGGTCCGCCGATCTCCTCGGCCATGACCCTGCCCGCCTCGAACTCCAGGGTGTCGTCGCCCATGCCCTGGTCGGTGTCGAGGCCGTCGAGTTCGGCCAGGGGCTGGTTGAGGCGGACGTGGGCGACCACCGACTGGAGTGCGCGCAGGGTCGCGGACGCCGTCGAGCCCCAGTTGGAGAAGTAGGAGAACTGCCACCACCACAGGGCTTCCGAGGTGCGGCCCGCGCGGTAGTGGACCATGCCGTGGCGGAGGTCGGTGATCACGTCGGTGAGGTCGTCGGAGATACGGGCCGGGACCGGGGCCTTGCGGGGCTCGTAGGGGTCGAAGACCTCGGAGTAGACGTCGATCGGGTCGAGGAGGCGGGCGAGGTTCTCGCGGAGGTCGTCCACGTCCAGCTCCGGGCCGGGGTCCGGCTCGTAGCGTTCGTCCGGGACGATGTCCTCGTGTGCGCCCAGGCGGCCGCCGGCCAGCAGGAGCTGGGAGACCTCCAGGAGGAGGAAGGGGACCGCCGAGTCCGGCTCGTCACCCTTCGCCACCTCCGTGACGGCGACCAGGAAGCTCTCGATCTGATCCGCGATCTGGACCGCGAAGTCGTCAGGGTTCTGGTCGGTCGCGTGCAGCGTGGCATCAGACATCTAGGAGTCGTCTCCCCTCGAAGGCGCGGCCGAGGGTGACCTCGTCCGCGTATTCCAGGTCGCCACCCACCGGGAGGCCGCTGGCCAGGCGGGTGACCTTCAGGCCCATGGGCTTGATCATGCGGGCGAGGTACGTCGCCGTGGCCTCGCCCTCCAGATTCGGGTCCGTGGCCAGGATCAGCTCCGTCACCGTCCCGTCGGCCAACCGCGCGAGAAGTTCTCGTATACGCAGGTCGTCGGGCCCGACCCCGTCGATGGGGCTGATCGCGCCGCCCAGGACGTGGTAGCGGCCGCGGAACTCACGGGTGCGCTCGATCGCCACGACGTCCTTCGGCTCCTCCACGACACAGATGACGGCCGGGTCGCGGCGGGTGTCGCGGCAGATGTTGCACTGCTCCTCCTGCGCGACGTTCCCGCAGGTCGCGCAGAAGCGGACCTTCGCCTTGACCTCCATCAGCGCGTGCGCCAGCCGGCGTACGTCCGTCGGTTCGGCCTGGAGGATGTGGAAGGCGATCCGCTGCGCGCTCTTGGGACCGACGCCGGGCAGCCGCCCCAGTTCGTCGATGAGGTCCTGGACCACGCCTTCGTACAACGGACTGCCGTCCCTTCCTGGTGTTCCTTCAGTACGTACGGTAGAGGCCCGCGGGCCGTCTTAGAAAGGTTCAGAAGGGCAGACCGGGGATACCGCCGCCGCCCAGGCCCTGGGCCAGCGGGCCGAGCTTCTGCTGCTGGAGGGTCTGGGCGTTCTCGTTGGCCGCCTGGACCGCCGCGACGATCAGGTCCGCGAGGGTCTCGGTGTCCTCCGGGTCCACCGCCTTGGGGTCGATCACGAGGCCGCGCAGCTCGCCGGAGCCGGTCACGGTGGCCCGTACCAGACCGCCGCCGGACTGTCCGTCGACCTCGGTCCTCGCCAGCTCCTCCTGGGCCTTGGCCAGGTCCTGCTGCATCTTCTGGGCCTGCTGGAGCAGCTGCTGCATGTTCGGCTGGCCACCACCGGGGATCACGATTGCGCTCCTTGGTCGGTCCGTCGGTAAGGGATTTACCGTTCGGCACGAGCCTACGTGGTCACGGGAGCCGTCGCCCCGGCACTCTTTCGGGTGAGTCACGGTTTCGGCCCTATACCTGATCACGGCCATCTTCCGGGCGACAAAGAGCCCGAACCCCCGACACCGCCACCCATTGGGCGGTAGGAAGGGTCCGGCGCGCGAACACCTGGCGTCACACTTCATGCACGGACGGTACGGACAGTACGCGGCGTCAGCAGGGGTACCAGTAGGGAGAAACCGGGTGGGTCAGCCGGAGATGCAGCCCGAGGGTCGGCCTCAGGACGGGCGGGGCGAGGGGGCGGCCGGGCTGCGGCCGGGCGACCCGGCCGGGCGGGAGTTCCCGCTCGGGGACTGGGGCGAGCCGGCGGCCCGGCTGGACGAGCTGTACCGGTGGGTGGAGCGCGGGGCCCTGGACACGGCCGCCTGGTATCTCGAGGACCGGGTGTGGAAGCGGCGGTGCGGGTGGGCGCTGCGGGCCGGGACGGCCGTGGGCGCGCTCACCGGGGCCGCGCTCCCGCTGCTCGATCTGACCGGGGTGGCCGACGGGTCCGCGCCCTGGGGGTATCTGGCGCTGCTGCTCGGGGTGGCCTGCGCCGCCGCGGACCGGTTCTTCGGGGTGACGTCCGGCTGGATGCGGGACATGGCGACCGCGCAGGCGGTGCAGCGGCGGCTCCAGGCGTTCCAGTTCGACTGGGCGTCGGAGTGCGTCCGCGAGGTGCTGGGTCCGGCGGACGGCACGGCGAGCGAGGCGGCCGAGCGGTGCCTGACGGTGCTGCGGAGGTTCTCGGAGGACGTCGCCGAGCTGGTGCGGGTCGAGACGGCCGACTGGATGGTGGAGTTCCGCACGGGTGGCGCGCCGCTGGGCATCCAGACGGCGGTGACGGGCGGGAGCCGCCCGGAGGGCGCCCTTCCGAACGGCCGCTTCCCGTCCCCGCCGGGGCCGGCCCGCCCGAACATGCCCCGGCAGCGTCCGCCCGAGCCGAGGTGAGCCGGGCCGTCACCGCGCGGGCCGTCGGCAGAGCTCCATCCCCGCCGGGGTCCAGCACGGCAGGTGTCCGTGGGCGCGGATCGCGTCCTGGCCGCTGCCGCGCGTGAGGTACGTCAGGAATCTCGACGTCAGCGAGTCCGACGAAGGCTGCCCGTACGTGTACGCGTACTCGATCTCCCGGTAGGGGTACGCACTCGTCCCGCGCTCGATGGCGTCGACGGACGGGACCTCGCCGTCGAGGTTCAGCCAGTGCAGCCCCTTCGCCCGGGAGGCGCGGCCGTGTTCGCTGTAGCCGATCGCGCCGGGGATGTCGGCGACGGTCTCCAGCACCTGTTCGGTGGAGTCGAGTTCACAGCGGATGACGGGGGCGGTCGGGTCGTCCTTGTGCACGCAGTCGACGGAGGAGTGGGCGATCTCGCCCCGGCCCAGCACGCGGCGCTGGAAGACCTGTCTCGTGCCCGAGTTGGCGTCCCGGCTGACGAGGTGGACCGCCAGGTCCGGGCCGCCCAGCTCGCTCCAGTTCGCGATCTCGCCCCGGTACAGCCGTCGTACGTCCGCCGTCGACAGGTTCCGCACCCGCACGTCCTCGTTCACCACCAGTGCGAACACCGACACCGCCACCAGGTGCTCGCGCAGTTCGGGGTGCCCGCTCGGCTTGGGTCCGTCCGACAGGGCCACCACCGGCGGCGAGCCGTTCTCCGCCTCCGCTCCGGCCGCCGCCAGGTCCCGTATCCCGGCCGTCGACCCGTGGGGGTTCTCCACGTCGATGTCCGGGTCGACGTCCTCGCAGTCCCGCTCGTACTCCTCCGCGACCTCCCGCAGCACCGGTGCGAACGCGGTCGATCCGGTGAGGGTCAGGGTGCCGCCCCGGCACCCGATGGGGGGCGGGCTGTCGTCCTGGGCCACGACGATCACCGCCAGGGCCACCACGCACAGCGTGAGCGTAATGGTGATCAGCCGTGCCGCCCGGCTGAACAGCGGGGCCTTGTCGTCCGGGGTGGCACTGCGGTTGCGGTGCACGTCGCCCTCGCGGAGGTCGCCGCTCAGCTGGATCTCGTCGCCGACGCGGCCGCCGGAGAGCAGCACCAGCAGCTTGTAGTAGGCGCCCCGGTTCAGCGGGACGCGCGGGAGGCGCAGGGTGCCGTCCTGGTAGCCGAAGCCGCGGTCCTGGGTGAAGTGTCCGAGGAGGTGGCTGGTCTCCGACGGCTGGGTGACCGAGACACCGAGGATGGTGCGCTCCGTGAACTCCACGGTCAGGCCGTGGCTGCCCGGGCTCTGGTAGTCGTCGTGGCCGATGGCCTGCGAGCCGTCGTTCTCGATGCGCAGCAGCACCATGCTGGCGTGCGTCATCCCCGACGCCGTGTCGAACCAGCCCTCCCGTCGGCTGGTGCGGCTCGACCGCTGGCCGTCCCCGATCGGTACGTCCAACTGCACGCGGTACCCGATGCGTTTGCGGCGCGGCACCCGCCGCTCGTACCAGACCATGACCGCGGAGGCGACGACACCGAGGATCGCCGTCGCCACGGCCACCAGGTTCTCCGCGCTCAGCCACTCCATCGTGCCGCCCCCGCCAGTGCCCGCCCGTTCGACCGGGTGGCCACCGTACGGCTGTACGAAGGGGGCGGCGCCGTACGTTCGCGGGTGTTCGCCGAACGTTCAACAGCCGTGGATGAACGGTGAGTTCAGTCCCGCGTGTAGGTGAGCCGCTCGCCGTTGCCGGTGGTGACGCGCTGGAGGGAGCCGCCGGAGAGCAGGGTGATCTCGCTGGCGGAGCCGGGGGTGCAGGCGCTGCGCGGCTGTCCGACGGTCACGGAGGACGGGCCGAGCTCCAGCCGGCCGCCGTCGGTGGCGGTGAGCCGGGCCTCGAAGACGCAGTGGTAGGTGCCGTCGCCGGTGGGCCCGTCGGCGACGAGGGACATGACGGTGTCGCCGACCTCGCCCTGCTGGATGGTGAGCCGCCGGGTGTGCTCCCCGCTCGCGTTGTCGATGGTGGTGGACCAGCTGCCCAGGTAGCCGGCCGGGACGGTGCCGTCCGCGGGCGCGGAGGTACTGGGCCGGGGGGTCTCGGCCGGCTGCCCGCTGTCGGGCGTGCTCGGACCGGGGCTCCGCGGTGCGCCGGTGGGGGCCGGTGGGGTGGTGGGGTCGCCGCCGGCACGGTTGTCGGCGGCGCCGCCGCTCATCAGCGCGTACACGGTGCCGCCCGCGGCGAGCGCGACGACCAGCGCGATCACCACGAGCAGCACGGTGGAACGGCTGTCCCGGCGCGGCTCGGGCGCCGGGGCGAACGGCGGTGGCCCGTAGGGCGGAGTCTGGCCGCCGGCGTAGGGGTAGCCGTACGCGGGCGGCTGGGGGTGCCCGTACGGGCCCGGCGCCGGGGGCGGGACGGGGGCGCCCTGACCGGCCACCAGGGTGGGGAGGTGGTCGGCACCCGGCTGCCCGGGCGGGGGCGGCACGGGTGTGCCGGGGGCCCGCGGCACGGCGGAGTCGTCGGCGGCACGGGCGTGCTCCGGGGTACCGGCGGTCACCGCGTCCCCACCCGGCTGCCCAACACCATGCGCCGACCCGGGCGCCATCGGATACCCACCGTCGGGATACGCCGCCCCGGGCGCCACGGACCGCCCGACGGCGGGCGATCCGGGCTGCGCCTCGGACGACGCCACCTGACCGGCCGCCTCGCTGGCCTGCCCCCGCGCGGGTGCGCCAGGGCCCGCCGCGCCGGGCGGCATCCGGTACCCAGCACCGGGCTGCGCCTCGGACGGCGCCGACTGTCCGGCCGCCGGTGCGCCGGGACCAGGTACCTCACCAGGCCACCCCTGCGCAGGGGCGCCCGGCACCGGCTGTCCGGCCGCCGGTGCGCCGGAACCGGCCGCCTCGCCAGGCCGCCCCTCCGCAGCGTCGCCCGGCACCACCGAACCGGGCGGCACCCGGTACCCGGCGGCGGGCGCGCCGGGGTACGCCTCGGACGATGCCGGCTGTCCGGCCGCCGGTGCGCCGGAACCAGGCACCTCGCCAGGTAGCCCTTGCGCGGGGGCGCCCGACGCCACCTGACCGGCCGCCTCGCCAGCCTGCCCCTGCGCGGGTGCGCCAGGGCCCGCCGCGCCGGGCGGCATCCGGTACCCAGCACCGGGGTGCGCCTCGGACGGCGCCGACTGTCCGGCCGCCGGTGCGCCGGGACCAAGTGCCTCGCCAGGCCACCCCTGCGCGAGGGCTCCCGGCGCCGGCAGTCCGGCGGCCTGCCCCTGCGCGGGTGCGCCCGGCGCCGCCGCACCGGGCGGCGGCTGCTGCCCCGCAACCGGTGTGCCGGAGTTGCCCGCCGGCCCCGGTGGGACCGGGGGCCAGGTGGACGGGGGTGGACCCGCCGGGGCGGGGGGTGACGGTGTTTCCGGGTCCTCCGTGTCGAGGAGGCGGACCGCGTGGCGGCCGAGCTGGGCGACCAGGGCGCTCGGCAGCCACGGGTCGCGGGAGCGGCCGCCGACGACGGTGTCCTCCGCGCCCGTGCGCTCCAGCACCTCGTCCAGCGTGGGCCGCGCCGCCGGGTCCTTCCTCAGGCAGTCGCGTACGAGGTCGGCGAGCCCCTCGGGCACCCGCTCCAGGTCGGGTTCCTCCTGGGCGATGCGGAACATCAGGGCGTGCACACCGCTGTTGGCGGTGCCGAACGGGAGCGTGCCGGTCGCGGCGTAGGCCAGCACCGAGCCGAGGCAGAACACGTCGCAGGCCGGTGTGATGCGGTCGCCGCGCACCTGCTCGGGCGCCATGAAGCCGGGCGAGCCGACCAGCGCCCCGGTGCGGGTGAGCCCGCCGTCGGTCACCGTCTCCAGCGCCCGCGCGATGCCGAAGTCGATGACCCGCGGGCCGTCGATGGTGACGAGCACGTTGGACGGCTTGAGGTCGCGGTGGATGATCCCGGCCGCGTGGATGTCCTTCAGCGCGTTCGCGAGACCGGCGGCGAGGATGCGCACCGACCGCTCGGGCAGCGCCCCGTGATCGTGCCCGACCACCTGCTGGAGGCTCGGCCCGGCCACGTACCCGGTGGCGACCCACGGCACCGGCGCCTCGGTGTCCGCGTCCAGGACCGGCGCCGTCCAGTCGCCGCCGACCTGCCGCGCGGCGCGCACCTCCTGGCGGAAGCGCGCCCGGAACTCCTCCCGCTGCGCCAGCTCCCGGCGCACCAGTTTCACGGCGACGGTGCGCCCCCGCTCGGAGCGGGCGAGATAGACCTGTCCCATGCCACCGGCCCCGAGCCGCGCCAGCAGCCGGTACGCGCCGATGTGCCGTGGTTCCCCGGGCCCGAGCTTGTCCATCGCCGCGCCGCCTCCCCCCAATGAGCAACATCCCGAGGATAGTGCGGGGCAGGTACCCGGTGAGCTGGGCGACCTCTACGGTTCCGTAACAGGCGGGCCGAGCTCGTCCAGCACCGCGGACAGGCGTTCCAGCGCGCGTACGGCGTGGGCGAGTTCCCCCTCGCCGTACGCCTTCCCGTACGCCCGCGCCAGTCGCTCGGCGAAGGCCGCGTGGCCGGGGTCGACGCGGCTGATCGCCGCGCGGCCCTCCTCGGTGGGGGCGAGGAGTTTGGCGCGGCGGTGGGCGGGGTTGGGCCGGTACTCGGCGAGTCCGCGCTCCACCAGCAGATCGGCGATGCGCTGCACGCTCTGCCGGGTGATGCCCATGGCCCTGGCGATCCCGGAGACGGGCAGCGGTTCACCGAGGACCGCGCCGAGCACCTGCCACCAGGCGGCGGTGAGCCCGGCGGGCTTGGCCAGCTCCTCGGCGACCGCGAGGAACTGGCCGTTCAGCCGGAAGGTGCCGAGCGCGCCCCGGCTGAGCAGGTCCTGATCCTCACGGCTCACGAGGCCGTGGCCTTCGTGTACTCGGCGTACGCCTCGGGGTCCGAGTCGTGGAACAGCCGGTACCAGGCGTCGTTCACCGTGTCGTCGTGGACGCCGAGCAGCCGGAAGATCTCGCGGGCGAAGGCGACGGGCTCGGTCGGCCCGGCGGTGACGAGACCGCCGTCGGTGACCGCGTCGGTCTCGACGTACCGGTCGCCGCCCGCGTAGCCGGTCGCGGCGAGGTAGAAGGAGACGGCGCTGGTGTGCGCCCGCTCGTCGAGCAGCCCCTCCCGGGCGAGCCCGGCGGTGGCGCCGCAGATCGCGGCGACGGGCACGCCGGCGTCGAGGAAGGCGCGGGCCGTGCGGGCGAAGGGGGCGAGGTCGTCGCCCTCGTCCCAGAGGTCGGCGCCCGGGAGGATCAGCAGGGAGCTGTCCTCGGGCCGCAGCTCGTCGAGGGCGAGGTCGGACAGGACGCGCAGTCCACCGACGCTCGTGACGGGCTCCCCGGCCGGGGTGACGGTACGCAGCTCGTAGCCGGCGCGTGCGAGATGCGCGGTGGCGTGACCGGTCTCCCAGTCGGCGAAGGTGTCATAGAGGGCGAGGTGCACGGGCTTGCGGGTCATGACCGCTCCCTGGTGAGTACGCCAACAGATGACAGCATCTTGTCATTACGACAGCCTCCTGTCAATTGTAGCCATGGACACCCTGTCGCGGAAAGTCCCCGACCGCAGACAGGCCGCCGATGTCGCGGACGCGCCGCCCGGGCCTACCCTCGGCGGCATGACCCCTCAGCCCAACCCCGAGGTCGGGGCCGCCGTCAAGGCCGCCGACCGTGCGCATGTGTTCCACTCCTGGTCCGCCCAGGAGCTCATCGACCCGCTCGCCGTCGCCGGGGCGGAGGGGTCCTACTTCTGGGACTACGACGGCCGGCGCTACCTCGACTTCACCAGCGGGCTCGTCTACACGAACATCGGCTACCAGCACCCGAAGGTCGTCGCCGCGATCCAGGAGCAGGCGGCTCGGATGACGACGTTCGCACCCGCGTTCGCCGTCGAGGCGCGCTCGGAGGCGGCCCGGCTGATCGCCGAACGGACCCCGGGCGACCTGGACAAGATCTTCTTCACCAACGGCGGCGCCGACGCCGTCGAGCACGCCGTCCGCATGGCGCGCCTGCACACCGGACGCCCCAAGGTGCTCTCCGCGTACCGCTCGTACCACGGCGGCACCCAGCAGGCCGTGAACATGACCGGCGACCCGCGCCGCTGGGCCTCCGACAGCGGCACGGCGGGGGTCGTGCACTTCTGGGCGCCGTTCCTGTACCGCTCGCGCTTCTACGCCGAGACCGAGGAGCAGGAGTGCGCGCGGGCGCTCGAGCACCTGGAGACGACGATCGCCTTCGAGGGGCCGTCGACCGTCGCCGCGATCGTCCTGGAGACGATCCCGGGGACGGCGGGCATCATGCCGCCCCCGGCCGGCTACCTCGCCGGTGTCCGCGAGCTGTGCGACAAGTACGGCATCGTCTTCGTCCTCGACGAGGTCATGGCCGGGTTCGGCCGGACCGGGACGTGGTTCGCGGCCGACCTGTACGACGTCGTCCCGGACCTGATGACCTTCGCCAAGGGCGTGAACTCCGGGTACGTCCCGCTGGGCGGTGTCGCCATCTCCGGGGCGATCGCCGAGACGTTCGGGAAGCGGCCGTACCCGGGCGGGCTGACCTACTCGGGGCACCCCCTGGCCTGCGCCGCCGCCGTCGCGACGATCAACGTGATGGCGGAGGAGGGCGTCGTCGAGAACGCGGCGGCACTCGGCGCGTCCGTCGTCGGCCCCGGCCTGCGGGAGCTGGCGGAGCGGCACCCCAGCGTGGGCGAGGTCCGCGGGACCGGCATGTTCTGGGCGCTGGAGCTGGTGCGCGACCGGGAGACCCGGGAGCCGCTGGTGCCGTACAACGCGGCCGGTGAGGCGAACGCCCCGATGGCCGCCTTCGCCGCCGCCGCGAAGGAGGCCGGGGTCTGGCCCTTCGTGAACATGAACCGCACGCACGTGGTCCCGCCCTGCAACGCGAGCGAGGCGGAGCTGAAGGAGGGGCTGGCGGCGCTGGACGCGGCACTGACGGTGGCGGACGGCTACGTACGGTAAACGGTCGGCGGTAACGGAGCGACCGGGCCGGAACGGGCGCGCGGTGGGGGGTCCGCCGCGCACCCGTTTCGAACACCCCGCGTCCCGCCCGACCGCGTAAGGTGGCGTGCTCACAGACATCCGCGTGCACGTCACTCGAACGCGATCAGGGAGACGCCCCGACCATGCCCGGCATCAGCGGCAGCGGCGCCGTGACCCGCAGCACCCTGCGCCAGCAGATCGCGGACGCGCTCCGTGACGAGGTGCTGGCCGGGCGGCTCCAGCCGGGGCAGGAGTTCACCGTCAAGGAGATCGCCGACCAGTACGGGGTGTCCGCGACCCCCGTCCGGGAGGCGCTGGTCGACCTGTCCGCGCAGGGACTGCTCGACGCCGACCAGCACCGGGGATTCCGGGTGCACCAGTACTCCGCCGACGACTTCCGGGGCATGATCGAGGCCCGCACGCTGGTGACCGACGGCATGTTCCAGGCGCTGAACGAGGGCCACATGGTCCATCTCCAGCCGGACGACCCCAGGGTCGCCGCGGCCCTCGCCGGGGTGCGCAGACGCGGCGAGGAGGCCCAGCGGGCCGCCCTCGCCGGCGAGGTCACCGTGCTGATCGGCTACGACCTGCGCTTCTGGCGCGAACTCGGGGCCGTGTTCGGCAACCCGTATCTCACCGACTTCCTGCACCGGCTGCGCGTCCAGACCTGGGTGTGCGTGGTGCAGCATCTGCGGCGGCTGCCCGACCTGCGGGGCCGGCTGTGGTCCGAACACACCGATCTCGTCGACGCGTTGTCGCGCCGTGACACCGAATCGGCCCGCGCGCTCGTCGAGTCGTACAACGCGCACTCGCTCACCCTCGTCGAGGGGCTGACGGCCGGTGCTCTGGGTAAGGGACCTGCACAGGGGAAGCCGCCCGCGCCGGGCGCCGATACGCTTCCCTGACCACGACGACCGTCCCGACGACCGTGCTGTGTGAGGAGCCCTCTTTGGCCTGTGACCTGTGGCTGGTACCGCTCGTCGACGTGTTGTGCCACACGCCCGACAACCCGTTCGCCGAGGAACTCGCGCAGTACAACGCGGTGCTGGCCGAGGCCGGGCTGCCACCGGTGCCGGTGTACCAGTACATGCCGGGACTGACCGGCGACGTGGCCCCCGTCGCGGGTTTCGACTACGACGCGCTGCACTTCCTGCGGCGGGCGCATCTGCTCCAGGTGTGCGGGCTGCCGGTCACACCGGTCGACGAACTGGGCGGTGACTACGAGCAGTTGCTGGAGATGTTCGAGACGACCGCCCAGCAGTCCCATCTGGTCTGGCACTACGACCACGCGGGCGCCTACGTCCCCGTCGACTTCCCGCACCCCCTCTCCAACGACGAACTCCTCGCGGGCGGCGGCCCCTTGGGCTCCTCGCACGCGCTGCTGCGGGAGCTGGAGCTGGTCGCCCCGGCCATCGGCATCGACGCGGCGAACCCCCCGGCCGCGCCGGAGCCCCCGCGCGGCCCGACGGAGCTGGAGGAGCCGGCCGTCCCCGCCCCGTACGACCCCAGCCCCTTCGCCCGCGAACGGCATGTCTGGCTGGGCCTGCACGCGGCGGCGACGAGGAGTCTGGCGCAGGGGTCGATGATCGTCTTCAGCTGAGCCCGGTGCGGGTCAGCGCAGCTGGGCGAGGCCCTTCTGCAGGTCGTCCGCGTTCATGACCGGGGTCATCTCGACCTCGGCGTTCAGTTCGGCGAAGAACGGCTCACCGGTGGGCGGGATCTGCGAGCTGTCCTGCAACTCGACGAAGAGCATGCAGGTCCGCCGTCCTCCGACGGGACCGAAGTACGCGGCCTCCGGGTGGAGCCGGTCCATGATCTCCTTCAGCAGCTCGGGCAACTTCCCGCTGCGAATGGCCTCGTTCGACTTCTCCGTGTCCAGGGTGGCCTTCAGCAGCACGCGCATCGCACTCACCTTCTTCTGGTCGACGCACGCGGTGGTACACACCCAGGCTATGCCCGCCCACCGGCGCCCGCGCGGGGCACCGGTGAGCGGCGGCCCGCCGGGCTACAGGAACGAGTTGATCTCGATCGTCTCGTCGCGGCCGGGGCCCACGCCGATCGCGGAGATCGGGGCGCCGGACATCTCCTCCAGCGCCTTGACGTACGCCTGGGCGTTCTTCGGCAGGTCGGAGAAGGACTTCGCCTTGCTGATGTCCTCGCTCCAGCCCGGCAGCATCTCGTAGACCGGCTTCGCGTGGTGGAAGTCCGTCTGCGAGTACGGCAGCTCCTCGACGCGCTTGCCGTCGATCTCGTACGCCACGCAGACCGGGATCTGCTCCCAGCCGGTGAGGACGTCGAGCTTGGTCAGGAAGAAGTCGGTGAGGCCGTTGACGCGGGTGGCGTAGCGGGCGATCACCGCGTCGAACCAGCCGCAGCGGCGGTCACGGCCGGTGGTGACACCCCGCTCGCCGCCGATGCGGCGCAGCGCCTCGCCGTCCTCGTCGAACAGCTCGGTCGGGAACGGGCCGGCGCCGACGCGGGTCGTGTACGCCTTGAGGATGCCGATGACCCGGCTGATCTTCGTCGGGCCCACGCCGGCGCCGGTGCAGGCGCCGCCGGCGGTCGGATTGGAGGAGGTGACGAAGGGGTACGTGCCGTGGTCGATGTCGAGCAGCGTGCCCTGGCCGCCCTCGAAGAGGACCACCTTGTCCTGCTCCAGCGCCTCGTTGAGCACCAGCACCGTGTCGGCGACGTACGGGGCGAGCTTGTCCGCGTAGCCCAGCAGCTCCTCGACGACCTGCTCCACGGCGATCGCGCGCCGGTTGTAGAGCTTGGTGAGCATCTGGTTCTTGACGTCGAGCGCCGCCTCCACCTTCTGGGTGAGGATCGACTCGTCGTACAGGTCCTGGACGCGGATGCCGACACGGTTGATCTTGTCGGCGTAGGTCGGGCCGATGCCCCGGCCCGTGGTCCCGATCTTGCGCTTGCCGAGGAAACGCTCGGTCACCTTGTCCACCGTCACGTTGTACGGCGTGATGATGTGGGCGTTTCCGCTGATCAGGAGCTTGGACGTGTCGACGCCACGCTCGTTCAGACCGCTCAGCTCGGAGAGCAGGACCGACGGGTCGACGACGACGCCGTTGCCGATGACCGGCGTGCAGCCGGGGGACAGGATTCCGGAAGGGAGCAGGTGGAGGGCGTACTTCTGGTCGCCCACGACTACCGTGTGGCCGGCGTTGTTGCCGCCCTGGTAGCGCACCACATAGTCGACGGATCCGCCTAGCAGGTCCGTCGCCTTTCCCTTGCCTTCGTCACCCCACTGAGCACCGAGCAGCACAAGTGCGGGCACGCGCGTACACCCCTTCCGGGCGGGGCATGTCCAAGGTCAGGGGCGCACACGGAGAATCTCCGCCGCGTGCACCGCGACCACCGTTGGCCGCCAACCGTCGGACCGGATGCCCCGGAATAGACGAAGCCCCTGGCGCAATAGCGCAAGGGGCTCTTGCACAAAGATGCTACCCGAGGAAGCGAGGCATGGCCGAGGTGGCGACTTTCGCGACGTCCGATCAGCTCCTGGTGGTCATCGATCCGGTCGCCCGTCGCGCCGACGGCGAGTCCGTGCGGATCGCGAAAGACGTGCTCAGCGCGGGTGCGGCGGGTACGAAGGTGTGTCTGCCGGACGGTCCGGAGGAGTTCGCGCGGGCGCTTGCGCGGCGCGGGTCGAGGCGGCCGGTGGTGGTCGGCGACGACCGGGCCCTGGTGCGGGCGGTGTCGCTGCTGCACCGCCGGCGGGAACTGGCCGACTGCACGGTGTCGCTGGTGCCGGTGGGGGGTGCGATGTCCCTCGCCCGGTCGCTGGGCGTACCGACGGGGGCGGTGGCGGCGGCGCGGGCCGTCCTCGACGGCGCCGAACGTCGCATGGACCTCCTGGTGGACGACAGCGACGGCGTGGTCCTGGACACGCTGCGGATACCGCCGCTCGGCGGTACGGCACCGGTGCGGGAGGCCCCCGACGGGTCCGGCCGGCCCTGGCTGCGGACCTGCCGCTCCCTCGTGCGCACCCTGGCGCCCGCCCGGCCGGCCAGGACCGTCGCCGCACCCGGTGCGGGGCCGACGCGGCTGCGGGTGGAGGTCGACGGGGAGACGCTCGTCGATCTGCGGCAGCCGGTGGAGGCCGTCTCGATCGGCCCCGGTGCCTCCGGCACGGCCCGGGTGGAGGTGCGCCCGGCTTCGGTGGGGGCGGAGGCGTCCCCGCTGCTGGCACAGGCCCGTACGGTGACCGTGTCGGGCGCCCACTTCCGCTACCGGGCGGACGCGTCGGTGTCGGGCCCGGTGCGGACCCGGACCTGGATGGTGCGGGAGGCGGCGTGGGGGCTCACGGTGCCGGCGCGGTAGGGCGACCGCGTCTCAGTCCCGCCCGAACCGCTCGTCCCGATATGCCCGCCAGCGCTCCATCATCGCCTCGACCTCCTTCTCCACGAACTCGAAGAAGGCCAGCGTCTCCGCGAGGCGCCGCCCCGCCGGGGTGTCGGGGCCGAGGCTGGTGACGCCCTCGCGGAGGGCGTCCTCCCAGCGCTTGATGACGGCCTCCCGGTTGGTGAGGGCCTCGTACCACTGGTCGCCGTGGACCCGGTACCGCTCCCGGCGGGAGCCGGGCTCGCGTTCGCGGGAGACCATGTGCTGCTGTGCCAGGTAGCGCACCGCGCCGGAGACCGCGGCCGGTGAGATCTTGAGCTGTGCGCCCAGTTCGGCGGAGGTCAGGACGCCCGTGTCGGAGGCGAGGAGGGCGGCGAAGACACGGGCGGGCATCCGCTGGAGACCGGCCTCCACCAGCTGTGCCGCGAAGTGCTCCACGAACCGCGAGACCGCCTCCGGGTCCCGGACCGCCCCGCTCCGTTCCGCCATGATCCGATCATCTCCCCTGCTCAACCGCCGTCGATCAGTCTAGCCCGAGGTTTATACGCTTCCTTAACTTCACAAATTTCTGAAGGAAGCGTACGTTCCGAAGCATGACGAAGGCCATCACCGTGTCCGGACTGCACAAGTCGTTCGGCCGGACCCACGCACTCGACGGTCTCGACCTGGGCGTCGAGTCCGGCGAGGTCCACGGCTTCCTCGGGCCCAACGGCGCCGGCAAGTCCACCACCATCCGCGTCCTGCTCGGCCTGCTGCGCGCCGACTCGGGCGCCGCCCAGGTGCTCGGCCGCGATCCGTGGGCGGACGCGGTCGAGCTGCACCGCCGACTCGCCTACGTCCCCGGCGACGTCGAGCTGTGGCCCGGTCTCACCGGCGGTGAGGCCATCGACCTGCTCGCGCGGTTGCGCGGAGGCATCAACAAGCGGCGCCGCGCCGATCTCATCGAGCGCTTCGACCTGGACCCGACCAAGAAGGGCCGGGCCTACTCCAAGGGCAACCGGCAGAAGGTCGCCATCGTCGCCGCGCTCGCCTCCGACGCCGAACTGCTGCTCCTCGACGAGCCGACCGCGGGCCTGGACCCGCTGATGGAGGTCGTCTTCCAGGACGTCATCGTCGAGGCCAAGGCCGCGGGAAAGACCGTGCTGCTCTCCAGCCACATCCTGGCCCAGGTGGAGAAGCTCGCCGACCGGGTGAGCATCATCCGGCTCGGGCGGATCGTGCAGTCCGGCACGCTCGCCGAGATGCGGCATCTGACGCGTACGACGATCGAGGCCGAGACCGAGCGTCCGGCCACCGGCCTGGACGCGCTGCCCGGCATCCACGACCTGCGGACCGTCGACGGCCGCGTCCACTTCGCGGTCGACGGCGCCCAGGTCGACGGCGCGGTCCGCAAGCTCACCGAGTTCGGCATCCGCAGCCTGGTCAGCCACCCGCCGACCCTGGAGGAGCTGATGCTCCGCCACTACGGCGACGAGCTGACCGCCAACGGCCACTCCGGCAACGGCGACGGAGCAGTGAAATGACCGCCGCCACCACCGCCAAGGCCCCCGCGCCCACCGCCCCCGCCACCGTCGGCAACACCCTGGCCGGGACCGGCACCCTGATGCGCTTCGCCCTGCGCAGGGACCGGATCCGGCTCCCCGTGTGGATCCTGGCGCTGTTCCTCGGCACGCTCTCGACGGCGAACAGCTACAAGACCCTCTACGCCGACCCCGAGGACCGCGCCAACGTCGTCAGGACGATGGACAGTCCGGCCGGCCTCGCCATGTCGGGCCCACGCCACTACCTCGACGACTACGACTTCGGCTCCATGCTGGGCCACCAGATGATCGGTTTCATGGCCGTCCTCGTCGGGCTGATGAGCGTACTGATCATCACTCGGCACACCCGCGCCGAGGAGGAGACCGGCCGCGCCGAACTGGTGCGCTCCACGGTCGTGGGCCGCCACGCCCACCTCGCCGCCGCCCTGTCGGTCGCGGTCCTCGCCAACCTGGTCCTCGCCCTGCTCCTGGCCTTCGGGCTGTCCGGCATGGGCCTGGAGGGCGTCGACACCACCGGGTCGCTGCTGTACGGCCTCACCCACGCGGCCGCCGGCATCGTCTTCGCGGCCGTCGCCGCGATCACCGTGCAGGTCACCGCGCACACGCGCGGCGCGAGCGGGATGGCCCTCGCGGTCATCGGCGTGGCGTTCGTGCTGCGCGCCGCCGGCGACAGCGGCTCCAGCGGCGCCCTGTCCTGGCTGTCCCCGATCGGCTGGGTGCAGCGCACGTACGTCTTCGTCGACAACCGCTGGTGGCCGCTGCTGCTGTGCGCCGCGCTCGCGGTGGCCTGCGCCGCGACGGGCTTCGTCCTCTCCACCCGGCGGGACGTGGGCGCGGGCCTGCGCCCGCAGAAGCTGGGCCGCCCGGTCGCCTCCGAGGCGCTGGGCACGCCGCTCGGCTTCGCGCTGCGGCTGCACCGCGGCACGCTGATCGGCTTCGGCGTCGGCCTGTTCGTGATGGGCGCGATGTACGGCTCGATCCTCGGGGACGCCGAGGACATGCTGAAGGACATCGACCAGATCCAGGAGGCCCTGGACCGCATCGGCGGCGCCAGCGTCGCCGAGTCGTTCGCCTCGATGGTCATGGTGGTCATCACGGTGGTCGCGGCGGTGTACGTGGTGATGGCCGCGCTGCGGCCACGCGCGGAGGAGACCGCGGGCCGCGCGGAGCCCCTGCTGTCCACCGGCCTCTCCCGCACCCGCTGGGTCGCCGGCCACCTGGCCGTGGCGATGGGCGGCGGCACGCTCGTCCTGCTCCTCGCCGGGCTCGGCTTCGGCATCTCGGGCGCGGCCTCGGCCGGCGACGGCGCACTGTTCCCGAAGCTGGTCGGCGCGGCTCTGGCCTACGCCCCCGCCCTGTGGGTGACCGTCGGTGTCTCCGTGGTCCTCTTCGGCTGGTTCCCGCGCGCGAGCGCGGCGGCCTGGATCGTGCCGGTGTACGCCTTCGTCATCGGCTACCTCGGCCAGCTCCTCCAGTTCCCGGACTGGATGAACAACCTCTCCCCCTTCGGCCACGTCCCGAGGCTGCCCGCGGCGGGCATGTCCTGGACCCCGATGCTGCTCCTGACCCTCGTCGCGGCGGGACTGGTCTGGCTGGGCCTGGAGGGCTTCCGCCGCCGGGACCTGGAGACGAAGTAGGAAGGGGCTGACGACGCGCCGGGCCCCGTCAGTCCATGTACTGCTTGAGCTCCTCGGTGTCGAACTCGATGCCGATGGGGTCCGGAAGCACGACCTTCGCGCCCAACTGACGCTTCTGGACGTTCCGGTAGCCGACGACCGGGTCCGGGTCGCTGTGCACGAGGACCGCACGGCGGTCGCGGTCGATCAGCAGGTAGACGGGGATCCCGGCTTCGGCGTAGGCCTGGGGCTTCTCCACCCGGTCGCGATCGTGCGTGTCCGAGTCGAAGGAGGTGACCTCCACCGTCATCAGCACGCCCTTGGGATCTGCCCAGTCCCCCTGCCCGGCGAAGTGGGCGACAGGGGCGAGTACCGCGTCCGGCCGGGCCCGGCCCTTGCGGTAGGACTCCACCTTCAGCCCCTGCACGGGGCTGAGATCGAGTTCGGGCCTGGCCTGCATGCACTGACGGACCAGCCACATGATGATCGCGCCATGATTGCCGTTGGTCACTTTCCTGAGCCCGATCCGTCCGTTGATGAACTCGAACCTGACGGTCTCGTCCTCACGCTCGGCGAACTCGGCGATCCGCTCGAACATGTCCACCGACAACCGGGATGACGCGCGTTCTGCCATAAACGTCATGGTGCCTCCCTCCGCAGGCGGACACCAGCTTGTCGGGCCGTCCATGGCCATCGCCGGGAATCGGCAGGTGATCAGTCGAACGGGTGATCAGCCCACCTCCACGGCCAGCCCTTCCAGCCCCCTGATCACGAAGTTCGGCTTCCGCTGGGGCTCCGTCGCGAGGCGCAGCGTCGGGGCCTTCTCCAGCAGGGCCGTCATCGAGGCCGCCAGTTCGATGCGGGCCAGCGGGGCGCCGATGCAGTAGTGGATGCCGGCGCTGAAGGAGATGTGCGGGTTGGCGGTGCGGGTCAGGTCCAGGCGGGACGGGTCGGTGAAGACCGCCGGGTCGTGGTTGGCGGAGCCGAACAGCATCGCGATCTCCGCGCCCCTCGGGATCACCCGGCCGTCGATCTCGATCTCGTCGAGCACCCAGCGCTCGAAGAGCTGGAGCGGGGTGTCGTAACGCATCAGCTCCTCCACGGCGGACGGGACGAGCGAGTGGTCCGCGCGCAGGGCGGCCAGCTGGTCGGGGTGGCGGAACAGCGCCCACCAGCCGTTGACCGTGGAGTTCACCGTCGCCTCGTGGCCCGCGTTCAGCAGCAGCACGCAGGTGGAGATCATCTCCTGCTCGGTGAGCCGGTCGTCGTCCTCGTCGTGGGCGGCGATCAGGCCCGAGATCAGGTCGTCGCCCGGGTTCTTGCGGCGCTCGGCGATCAGCTCGCGCAGGTAGTCGGAGAACTCGACCGACGCCCGGACCGCCTTCGCCGCCGTCTCCTCCGGCGGGTTCAGCTCGTACATCCCGCAGATGTCCGCCGACCAGGGGCGCAGCGGCGCCCGGTCCGCCTCCGGGATGCCCAGCATCTCCGCGATCACCGCGACCGGCAGCGGTTCGGCGACGTCCTTGAGCAGATCTCCGCCGCCCGCCTCGACCAGCGCGGACACCAGGTCCTCCGCCAGCCGCCGGACGTACGGCTCGAGGCGCTCCACCGTGCGGGGAGTGAACGCCTTCGACACCAGGCGGCGGATGCGGGTGTGGTCCGGCGGTTCGAGGTCGAGCATGCCGTGGTCGTTGAGGGTGTGGAACGGCTCGTGCTCCGGCGGGGGCGGTGTGCGGCCGAACTCCTCGTGGGTGAAGCGGTGCTGGTACGTCCGTCCCAGGCGCCGGTCGCGCAGCAGTGCCGAGACGTCGGCGTGGTGCGGGACGAGCCACTGGTTCGTCGGCTCGAACCAGTGCACCCGCCCGCGTTCCCGCAGCTCGGCGTAGGCGGGGTACGGGTCGGCGACGAACGCGGGGTCCCACGGGTCGAACGCGAGGTCGGGAAGGGCTGCCATGAACGGACGTTAGCCCGGCCTCGCCCCGTAGGGCCAGGGGCCGCCTATGCCGCGCCGAAGTCGGGGAGCGTGATCGTGCCGTCCTCGGCGAGGGGGAAGCCGGGGTTGTGGGCGACCTCCCAGGCGTGTCCGTCCGGGTCGGTGAAGGCGCTGGAGTAGAAACCGATCGCGTTGACGGCGGCCGGCTTGGTGACGGTGCCGCCGGCCCGTTCCACCGCCGCGAGGATCTCGTCCACCTCCGCGTCGGACCGCACGTTGTGCGCGAGGACGATCCCGCCGAACCCGCCCGCCGCCCCGGGCTCCAGACCGCAGTCCCGCGCCAGCTTGTCGCGGCCCCAGAGCACCAGTCCCAGACCGCCCGTCTGGAAGAACACGGTCTCCTCGACCTCCTGCCCGCGCCAGCCCAGGGCCTCGTAGAAGGCCTTGGAACGGGCGAGATCGGAGACTCCCAGCGTGATCAGGGTGATGCGCTGTTCCATGCCCTCACCGTAGCCCCGCCGCCTCGGCCCGGCGTGCGTGTCCGGTTCAGAAGGGTGGCCAGGTCTTCAGCGCGGCGTCGGCCATGCCCTGGAGTTCGTCGCGGCCGACACCGCTCGCGGCCTGCACGGCGATGCCGAAGGCCAGGGTGCTGACGTACCGGCCCAGTAGTCCCGCGTCGGTCGTGGGGGGCAGGTCGCCCTCGTCGACGGCTTGCTGGAACCGCTCGCGGAGGCGGTCGCACCCGTTGTTGCGCCAGGCGGCGAGGAGATCGCGGACGCCGCTGCCCGAGGCACCGGTGACCAGGGCGCTCTGGACACCCAGGCACCCGTGGGGCTGAGCCGGCCGGGTGGTGGTGCGTACGGCGCCGGTCAGGATCGTGGTCGCGACGCCGAGTGCGGTCGGCTGTTCCAGGGCCCGGTTCAGGTAGGCGCTCGGGCCTTCGTCGTAGCGCTCCAGGACCTTGCGGAACAGTTCCTCCTTGTTGCCGAAGGCCGCGTACATGCTGGTGGTGGAGATGCCCATCGCCTTGGTCAGGCCGCTGAGGCTGGCGCCCTCGTAGCCGTGCTCCCAGAAGTGGAGCATGGCGCGTTCCAGCGCCGCCTCGGTGTCGAAGGCTCGGGGTCGGCCGATCGGACCGCTCTGCTTGCTCGCCACCCGTGCACTCTACCCCTTCCGTAGCGATCGATGCAGAATCTTCCGCATCGATCACTACAGAAGTGCTAGGGTCTGAATTCCGCATCGATCGCTACAGAACTCGAAGGGAAACGATCACCATGGGACTGCTGGAAGGGAAGACCGCCCTCGTCACCGGCGGCGGCACCGGAATCGGCCTGGCCACCGCTCAGCGGATGGCCGCCGAGGGCGCGCACGTGATCATCACCGGTCGGCGCAAGGCCGAACTCGACACGGCCGTCGAAACGATCGGCTCCGCGGCGGCCACCGCGGTGGTGGGCGACATCTCGGACCCGGACGACCTGAACCGGCTGTACGACGTGGTCCGCGCCCGGGGCGAGGGACTGGACGTGCTGTTCGCGAATGCCTCCGTCGCCGAGTTCGTGCCGCTGGAGCACATCACCGAGGAACAGTTCGACATCCACTTCGGCGTCAACGTCCGCGGCACGCTGTTCACCGTCCAGAAGGCCCTGCCGGTACTCAACGACGGTGCCTCGATCATCCTGAACGGCTCCACCAGCGCGGACTCCGGCGCGCCGGCGTTCGGCCTGTACGCGGCGTCCAAGGCGGCCACCCGCTCGTTCGCCCGCACCTGGGCCAACGAACTCAAGGGACGCGGCATCCGGGTCAACGCCGTCACCCCCGGCCCGACCGAGACCCCCGGCCTCTCGGGACTTCAGCCCGACGCGGAGCAGTCGGCGGAGTTCAAGCGGTTCCTGGCCGACTCGGTGCCGCTGGGGCGGCTGGCCGCCCCGGAGGAGATCGCCGCCGCCGTGCTCTTCCTCGCCTCCGAGCAGAGCAGCTTCATCACCGGTTCCAGCCTGTACGTCGACGGCGGCCTGAACCAGATCTGAGGCCGACGGGCCCGGTGCCGGTCAGCCCGGTGTCACCAGTCGCGCCTCGTACGCGAACACCGCCGCCTGGGTGCGGTCCCGCAGGCCCAGCTTCACCAGGATGCGGCTCACGTGCGTCTTGATCGTCGACTCGGCGACCACCAGCCGCCCGGCGATCTCCGAGTTCGACAGGCCCTGCGCGATCAGCACCAGCACCTCCGTCTCCCGCTCGGTGAGATCGCCGTACGCCGCCTGCGCGGACGGCATCAGCCGCGGGCCCTCGGACAGTTTGGAGAACTCGGTGATCAGGCGCCTGGTCACCGAGGGGGCGAGCAGCGCCTCACCCGCCGCGACGACCCGCACCCCGTCGGCGAGCTGGCGGGCCGAGGCGTCCTTGAGCAGGAAGCCGGAGGCGCCCGCGCGCAGCGCCTGGTAGACGTACTCGTCGAGGTCGAAGGTGGTCAGCACCAGCACCTTCGCGGCGCCGTCGGTGGCGACGATCTCCCGGGTCGCCTCGATGCCGTTCAGCTCGGGCATGCGGATGTCCATCAGCACGATGTCGGGGGCGAGTTCGCGGACCCGGTCGACGGCCTCCCGGCCGTTGACGGCCTCGCCGACGACCTCGATGTCCGGCATCGCGTTGAGCAGGACCGAGAAGCCCTCGCGCACCATCATCTGGTCGTCCGCGATCAGGACCCGGATCGTCATGCGTCACCCTCGTTCTCGTTCACCGTGGCGGCCGGCAGGAACACGGCGACCTCGTAACCGCCGTCGTCGGTCGGGCCGGCCGTCATCTCGCCGTTCAGCATGGTGACCCGTTCGCGCATGCCGGTGATGCCGTGTCCCGCACCGGGCGAGGGCTTGACCAGGCTCGGTTCGGGCATCGGACCGTTGACGACGCGTATGCCGAGCCCGCCGAGGACGTACCCGAGCTCCACGCGGGCGCTCGCGCCGGGCGCGTGGCGCAGGCTGTTGCTCAGCGCCTCCTGCACGATCCGGTACGCCGACAGCTCCACACCCTGCGGCAGTTCCCGCACCGCACCGGTCACCACCTTCTCCACCTCGAGACCGGCGTCCCGCACGTTGACGAGCAGGGCGTCCAGGTCGGCGAGGGTGGGCTGCGGGGCGTCCGGGGCCTCGTAGTCCTCGGCGCGGACCACGCCGAGGATGCGGCGCAGCTCGGTGAGGGCGGCCACCGCGTTCTCCCGGATGGTGACGAAGGCGCGCTCCAGCTCGGGCGGCGGGTTCTCCACCCGGTAGGGCGCGGCCTCGGCCTGGATGGCGACCACCGACATGTGGTGGGCCACCACGTCGTGCAGTTCCCGGGCGATGGTGGTGCGCTCCTCCAGCAGCGTGCGCCGGGAGCGTTCGTGCGCGGTGACCGTCTGCTGGGCGGTCACCTCCTGCTGCGCCGTCCTGCGGACGTGCCAGAGGGAGACCACGAGCAGGGCGAAGGCGGACGTGACCATCATGGGCCCGCCGTTGGTGTAGTAGTACGCCCCGCCGAAGAAGACGTCGGCGAGGAACGCGTACGCGGAGGTCAGCACCCACATCCAGAGGGCGGTGCGGGGCCGGGTGCGCAGCGCCACGACGATCAGCACCGCCAGGTGGCAGATGAACGCGCCGGGCATCCACGGCCAGTCCCATCCGGTGCCGTTGAGGACGGCGACCACCGGGGTCACGGCGAGGGACAGCCAGAACGCGCCGACCGGCCGGACCAGCGTGGCGAGCACCGGGACGGCGCACAGCATGCCGGTCAGCACGGCCGGTACGTCGCCGCCGGGCAGGTCGCCGCCCAGCGAGCCGACGCACAGGGCGAGCAGCGCGACCGCCGCCACCACCGCGTGCGGGAGGTGTTCCGCCGAGGTGCGCAGCCGTTCGGGCAGCCGGCGGACGAACGGGCCGTCCGTGTGCCGGCGCGGCAGCGGGCGGTAGGCGAACGGGTCGTGGAACAGGTCCTGGCGCAGCCCGCGCAGGGCGTCCTGGGCCAGCCGGAACTCCGGACTGCGCGTCCCGGCCCCGTGCTGCTGGTGAGTCGTCTCGGTCACGCCCACACCGTAGGCCGACCGGGTGAGGGCGGTCGTCACCGCTGAGACGGGTTCCCGGGCGTCCGTCTCAGGTACTACGCGGGCCATGACCGAGCGGCGGCGCTCAGTACCCGGAGGGACGGACCAGCCCGGACTCGTACGCGAACACCGCCGCCTGGGTGCGGTCCCGCAGGCCCAGCTTCACCAGGATCCGGCCGACGTGGGTCTTCACGGTCTGCTCGGCCACCACGAGACGTACCGCTATCTCCGCGTTCGACAGGCCCTGCGCGATCAGCGCGAGCACCTCCGTCTCGCGTTCGGTGAGGTCGCCCACGCGCTGTTTGAGGGGGCTGCGGGGCCGGGCGTCCAGCCGGGAGAACTCGGCGATCAGCCGGCGGGTGACGCCGGGCGCGAGCAGCGCGTCCCCGGCCGCCACCACGCGCACCGCCTCGGCGAGTTGCTCGGCGGAGGCGTCCTTCAGCAGGAAGCCGGACGCCCCGGCGCGCAGCGCCTCGTACACGTACTCGTCGAGGTCGAAGGTGGTCAGCACCAGCACCCTGATGTGCGGGGTGGCGGCGGTGATGCGGGCGGTGGCCTCGATCCCGCCGAGTTCGGGCATGCGGATGTCCATCAGGACGACGTCCGGGGCGAGTTCGGCGACCTGCGCGACCGCGTCCAGTCCGTCCACCGCTTGGCCGACCACCTCGATGTCGGGCTGCGTGTTGAGCAGCACGGTGAAGCCCTGCCGGACCATCTGCTGGTCGTCGGCGATGAGTACGCGGATCATGCGGTGCCGTCCTGGGGAAGGGGTTCGGTGGCGGGCGGGGAGGAGACCGGGAGGTGGGCGTCGACCTTGTAGCCCTTGCCGGCCCAGGGACCGGCGGTCAGCCTGCCCCCCAGCATGACGGCCCGTTCCCGCATGCCGAGCAGCCCGTGCCCGGCGCCGGCCGACGGCGGTGCCTCACGGGTCGGTCCGGTGTTGACGACCGTCACCCGCAGCCCCCGCGGATCGTAGGCCAGGGTGACATGGGCGGTCGCGCCGGGCGCGTGCCGCAGTACGTTGCTCAGCGCCTCCTGCACGATCCGGTACGCCGACAGCTCCACGCCGGGCGGCAGCGGGCGCCGCTCCCCGCTGATCTCGGTGGTCACGGTCAGCCCGGCGGCGCGGGTGTTCTCCACCAGCGAGGCGAGACGGTCGAGGGTGGGCTGCGGGGCGTCCGAGCGCTCACCGGGGGCGGGGTGTTCGGAGCGCAGCACGTCCAGCACGCGGCGCAGTTCGGTCAGCGCCTCCACGGCGTTCTGGCGGATGCCGGCGAGGTTCTCCTTCAGCTCGTCGGGCGGGTCCTGGACGAGGTGCGGGGCGACCTGGGCCTGGATGGAGATCACCGACATGTGGTGGGCCACCACGTCGTGCAGCTCCCGCGCGATGCGGCTGCGCTCCTCCAGCAGGGTGCGCCGGGCGCGTTCCTCGGCGGTGAGCGAGGTCTGCTGCGCGAGTGCCGTACGGGCCTCGCGGCGGCTGCGCAGGGCCATCCCGAACATGACGGCGACGGTGAAGAGGATGACGGCGAGCTGCCCGGTCGGCTGGAAGTTCTGGGCGCCCACCAGCCCCTGGACGACGTAGGTGGCGAGCGCCGTCAGGCCGAGCGTCTCCAGGGACACCCGGGGGCGGACGCGCAGGGCGACCAGCAGGAGGACGAAGAGGTGCGCGACGATCCCGGCCGCCGTCCAGGGCCAGGTGAACTTGTAGCCGTCGGGGGTCATCAGGAGCCGCACCGCGTACTGCCCCGCCACCATGGCCGCCATCGACAGCCACCACGCCGGGATCGGCCGCCACAGCGCGAGCACCATCGCGCCGGCCTCGGCGAGGGCGACCGCGAAGGCGGCCCCGCCGTCGAGCCGGGCGTTCTCCCGGAGCTGGGCCGCGTCACCGACCAGCACGCCGAACGCGGCCAGGCACACGATGCCGTGCGGCAGCCAGCGCAGCCACGCCGACGGAGGCAGGGGGTCGACACGCGCCGTCCACAGGTCGTCCCGCAGGACGCCCAGCCACCGCCGGACGAGTTCCACCCCCTTGTTCGCCACGCGGTCCAGCCTAGACATGCCGTACGTCCTTCACGGCCGGCCGGTGCGCGCGGACCACCCGGGACGCTCCCCGCCGCCCGCCACCGCCCCGTTCCCAGGACCGGAAGGCGGCCAGGCACACCGCGAGGGCGAGGGCCAGCACCGGCAGCCAGGCCACACGGGCGGCCACCCAGCCGAGGCCGTCGGGGACCGTGTGCAGACCGGGGAGCCTGCCCGCGAGGAGACCGGTGGCGGTGGTCGCCATGAGGGCGGTCTGGTGCCAGAGGAAGACCGTCATCGCGGAGAGGTTGACCAGGGCCACCGCCGCCCACGCGACCGGTGCGCGCATCGCGCGGCGCAGCGGCTCCCGCAGCAGCAGCGCCAGCCCGCACTGGGCGAGGCCGAAGGTGACGGCGGCCAGCGTCGGCGGGTTGAGGTTGGAGACGCCGGCGCCCGGGACGCCGACCATCGACGCCGGGTAGCCGGCCCCGGCGACGAGCGCGGCCGTGGCCGCCGTACCGGAGACGAGCAGGATCCAGCCGGAGCGGCGGCGTTCCAGCTCGCCCCTGGTCCAGGCCGCGCCCAGGGTGTACGGCACCAGCCAGCCGGCCACCAGGTTCAGCCAGCCGAGCCGGTCGGGGGCGCCGAGGCCGAAGCGGAACAGGTCGACGTGGAGGACGACGGCGAGCGGCCACAGCGGGTGCAGCCGGGCGAGCAGCGGGGTCGCGGCGGTCAGGGCGGCGAAGACCAGCAGGAACCAGAGCGGCGACAGGGCCAGCTTCACGAGCGTGCGGATCGTCGCCAGGTCGGCACCGGAGAGCAGCAGGGCGGCCGTGACGACCGTCCACAGGCCGAGGACGGCGGCGACCGGCTTGAACAGCCGGGCCAGCCGGGCCCCCAGCCAGCGGTGGTACGGGATGCCGCGGGCGCGGGCCGAGGCGTACCCGCGGGTCGCGACATGGCCGCCGACCAGGAAGAACACGGCGAGGGTCTGGAAGGCCCAGGAGACGGGTGCCAGCCACGGCAGGTGCTGGAGCGGGCTGGCGGTGTGCAGGGTGCGGCCGTCCGCGACGAGGGCGGTGACCAGCCAGTGGCCGAGGACGACGCCGAGGACGGCGCCGGCGCGGAGGGCGTCCACGGCACGGTCGCGCCGGTCGGGGGTGGCCGCGTCGAGGCGCCCGGCGGCCGCGCGTATCGCGGTGGTGAGCCGGCTCATGAGGTCACCGCCGAGATCTCGCCGAGGACGATCCGGGTGAGGTTGGTCAGGGAGGTGGAGCCGGGGGCGAAGTAGTCGCTGTGGCCGCCGTCGCCGGCCGCGAAGACCCGGGCGCCGAAGGCCGGGGAGACGGGGTCGGTGCCGAAGCCGACGGTGGTGCCGAAGAGGTCGGCGCTGAGGTGCGGGACGTTGCCGACCCAGTCGTCGGCACCCCGGGCGGCCCAGACCCTGGCCCGGGTGCGCAGGTCCGCGGCGGTGTCGGCGCCGGTGCCGGGGCTGCCGAGGAGGACGAGGTCGTCGGCGTCGAGACCGTCGGCGGCCTCGGCGCAGACGACGGAGCCGTAGGAGTGGCAGAGGAGGGAGATCCGGGCCCGCTGTCCGGCGACGGCACGCAGGTCGCGGACGAGGTCGCGCAGTCCCGGCGCGGCTTCCTCCGCCCGGCCGGTGGTGGCGACGGTGGTGCTGACGGTGCCGGGCGTCTCGTAGCCGAGCCAGGCCACGACCGCCGTACGGGGGGTGAGCCGCTCGTGCAGGGCCACGGCGGCGGCGCGGAACCGGCCGTAGGTGTCGAGACCGGTGTCGGAGCCGGGGACGAGGACGGCGACACGGTCGGCGTGCGCGAGGTCACCGAGAACCTCGGTGACCCGCCCGGACCCGCGCCCGTCGAAGTCCAGCAACTGCCGCCCGGCCAGCGCCCGGTCGACGGCGGCCCGCTCCCGGTCACCGTAGGCGTCGGCCATACGGGCCGCTTCCCGGGCGTTGCCCCGGTGGGCGGCGTAGATACCGTCGAGCGCCCCAGCCGTGGGCGCCGCCACCACGGCAGGCACCGGCGCAGGCACCCGCCCCGGAACAGCCCCGGCCAACGGCAAAGCAAGAGCACAAGCAACAACCCCAGCAAGCACCCCCCGCCCTCGCGATCCGCGGGCAGTCGTGCCGCTGGGGCGGCACGGGTGGGCGCGACGGCACCCCGCAAGCGCCGGGCCGCGCGAACACCCCCCGGCCCACGATCCCCCGGTGGTTCCCATCCCGCCCGCACCTCCCCCGCCAGCCCGACCATCGGGCCTGCCGAAAAGGGAAGTTACGGAGCCACGCGCGTAACCCGCGTCCCGCCGAGGGACTCACCCGAGAGGTAGCTCTCAGGTATGACGGGTATCACCACGCCAACTGCGCGATCTCCTCCGCCACCACCGCACACGCATCCGCCCCCGGATCGATCAGCGGAAAGTGCCCGACGTCCTCCAGCAAGGTCACCCCCACCACCTCCCCGGCCTTCGCCGCCGCCTCCGCATACGCCTCGGCGACCGCCTGCGGGACATCGACGTCGGTGCGCCCCTGCACAAGAGTGGTGGCGATACCGGTGGGAAGCAGCAACGCAGGGTCGGCGTAGGCCTGGCGCTCGGCGAAGTACTCGTCACCGCCGAGGAGTTCGCGAGCCGCACCCCCGCACACCCCGAGCTTGTCGGCGACCGCGAAGTCGGCTATCGGCGCGAGGGCGACGACACCCCGCAGCGGCGGGGGCCCGTCCGTGCGCCAGACGGCGTCGGCGGGGAGGAGATGCCGGGCGGCGGCCCACAGCGCGAGGTGACCGCCCGCCGAGTGGCCGGTGAGAACGACCCGCCGCGGATCGGCCCCCGGCAGATACTCACGCACCAGCGCGGGCAACGCGTCCATCGCGGCGGCGACGTCGTCGAAGGTGTCGGGCCACCGCCCGGCGACGGCGTCACCCCCACCGGGCTCACCGCGCCGGTATTCGACACTGGCCACGGCGAAGCCCCGCCCGGCCAGGAAGGCCGCGAACGGACTGATGTGCCGCCGGTCGTACGGCGCCCGCCAGGCACCCCCGTGCAGGACGACCACGACGGGCGCGGGCCGTCCGTCCTCCCCGCGAGGCGCGTAGAAGTCGATCAGCCGGTCCGGTCCGTCGCCGTACGCCGCCGTGGCGTCGGGGTCGACGGGCGGGTGGGAGAAGGCCGACTCCTCCTCGGCGGCGGCCCGGGCGGCTGCGACGTCGTCCGTCATTGCTCCAACCTCTCAGCGACAAAACACGGGTGACGGACCGACGGGAACGCGGCCGTTTGGCCGGGACGGTATCAGCACGCCCACGTACGCCGACATGCGGATGTCACGCTCGGTCAGCGGGCCCGGGAGGCGACACCGTACGACGTCACCCCCCGGCCCCGGAGGACTACGCCAGCACCTCCGCCAGCACCCGCGCCGCCCGCTCCACGTCCGCGAAACCGACGTACAGCGGGGTGAAGCCGAACCGGAGCACGTCCGGGTGGCGGAAGTCGCCGACCACGCCCCGCTCGATCAGCCGCTTCATCACGTCCCCGGCGTCCGGGCAGCGCAGGGCGATCTGGCTGCCCCGCTCCCCGTGCGCACGCGGTGTCACGCACTCGACCCGGCCGTCGGGGACGTACTCCTCGACGCACTCCAGGAAGAAGTCCGTCAGCGCGAGGGACTTGGCCCGCACCTCCTCGACCGTCACCCCGTCCCAGACCTCCAGCGCCGCCTCCAGGGCGAGCATGGAGAGGATGTCCGGAGTGCCGACCCGCCCGCGCACCGCGCCCGCCGCCGGCTCGTACTCCGGGCGCATCCCGAACGGCTCCGTGTGGGAGTTCCAGCCGGGCAGCGGGGAGTCGAAGCGGTCCTGCAAATCCGCGCGGACGTACAGGAACGCGGGTGAACCGGGCCCCCCGTTCAGGTACTTGTAGGTGCAGCCGACCGCCAGGTCCACCCCGTGCCGGTCCAGGTCCACCGGCAGCGCGCCCGCGCTGTGGCAGAGGTCCCAGACGACGTACGCCCCCACCGCGTGCACGGCGGCCGTCAGCGACGGCAGGTCGTGCAGCCGGCCGGTGCGGTAGTCGACGTGGTTGAGCAGCACCGCCGCCGTACGCTCACCGAGCGCGCCCGGCACCTCGGACGGGGCCACCGGACGCAGCGTGCAGCCCGTCATCCGGGCCGCCGACTCGGCGATGTAGCCGTCCGTGGGGAACGTGGTCGCGTCGACCACGATCTCGTCCCGGCCTGGATCCGCCGACCGCGCCAGCCGTACCGCGCCCACCAGCGCCTTGAACACATTGACGCTGGTGGAGTCGCCCACGACGATCTGCCCGGCCGCCGCCCCGACCAGCGGCGCGATCCGGTCGCCGATCCGCTCCGGCGCCGTCCACCAGCCGCCCTCCGTCCAGGACCGGATCCGCAGCTCGCCCCACTGCCGGCGCACCACGTCCTCCACCCGGCCGGGCACCGCGGCGGGCAGCGCGCCCAGCGAGTTGCCGTCGAGGTAGACCACGTCGTCCAGCACGAACTCGGCGCGCTTGGCGGCCAGTTCGTCGGACCCGTCCAGCTTCTCCGCCCTCTGCGCGAGCTCAGACATAGGACCTCGCCGTCCACAGCTCGGGGAACACGCTCTTCCGCGCCCGCTTCTCCAGCCAGGCCACCCCGGCCGAGCCTCCCGTACCGGCCTTGGCGCCCATCGCGCGGCGGGTGGCGACCAGATGGTCGTTGCGCCAGCGCCACACCAGCTCGGCGACATCGGTCAGCGCCTCGCCGAGGCGGGCCACCTCGTCCCGTTCGTCACCCGAGTAGACGGCCGTCCAGACCGCCTCCACCTCCGCCGACGGCTCGTACTTCAGCGTCACGTCGCGCCGCAGCACGTCCTCGGGGATCGCGTGCCCGCGCCGCGCGAGGAACCGCAGCACCTCGTCGTACAGGCTCGGCTCGTGCAGCGCCTTCTCCAGCTCGGCGTGCACACGCGGCGCGCCCCGGTGCGGGACCAGCATGGACGCGGACTTGTCGCCGAGCAGGAACTCCAGCCGCCGGTACATCGCCGACTGGAATCCGGAGCCCTCACCGAGCGCGCCGCGGTACGCGTTGAACTGCGCCGGGGTGAGGCCGCTGAGGGGCTTCCAGGAGGCGTTCAGCGCCTCCAGCTCCCGCACGGAACGTTTCAGCGCGTCGACCGCGGTCGGTACGTCGTCCCGGCGCAGCGCCTTCGCCGCGGTCTCCCACTCGTGGACGATGACGGTGAACCACAGCTCCATCACCTGGGTGGTGACCAGGAAGACCATCTCTCCGGGATCGTCGGAGAGGGTGTGCTGGAGGTGGGTGAGGACGTCGGCCTTGACGTAGTCCTCGTAAGGGGTCGTTCCCTTGAAGTCGAGATGCGGGGTCTCGGGCTCGTGAGCCTCGTGGGACATCGCTGTCTCCTGTTGTTACTCCGGGTAGCGGTCCGCCCCTGCCGTTACCGGCACGGGGGCCCCGGTCCCCACGGTGCATCCTCCGTAATGCTCCCCCACGACCGCAAGGCCCGCCTGCTCACAGGCGGGCCCCACGGAACACGGACGGCTCAGCCCAGCACCTGGGCCGCCGTCGGCGAGGAGTCCTTCAGGAACTGGCTGCAACGCTCGTACTCCTCCTGCTCGCCGATCGCCTGCGCGGCGCGGGCGAGGGCGTGCAGGGCGCGCAGGAAGCCGCGGTTCGGCTCGTGCTCCCACGGCACCGGGCCGTGGCCCTTCCAGCCGTTGCGGCGCAGCGCGTCCAGTCCGCGGTGGTAGCCCGTACGGGCGTACGCGTACGACTCCACGACGCTGCCCCGCTCGAAGGCCTCGTCGGCCAGCCGGGCCCAGGCCAGCGAGGAGGTGGGGTGCTGGGCGGCGACGTCGGCGGGCGTGGTGCCGGAGGCGAGCAGCTCGCGCGGGCCGGGGTCGTCGGGGAGGTGGGTCGGGGGCGGGCCCCCGAGGAGGTTCTCGTGAATCGACATGGGTCCAGTCTCGTACATCAGCGCGGCCGGCTCCCGCCCTCCTCCCCCGCCTCCAGCGGGGGCACCGCCACACTCCCGTGCGGCAGGCACTCCGGGTGCCGGCAGTCCGGCGCCGGGCGGCGCACGGTCGCGAAGGCGATGCCCGCCCCCACCACCAGGACGCCCGCGCACAGCAGCATGGCCCGCCGGAAGGCGTCGTCGAAGGCGTCCGGCAGCCGGTACGCCTCGGGCCCCATTCCGGCGAGCAGCGGCAGCGCGGCCACCGCCACCAGGCCGGCCGCGCGGGCGGCGGCGTTGTTGATGCCGCTGGCCAGACCGGCCCGCGCGGTGTCCACGGAGGCGAGGACGGTCGCGGTCAGCGGGGCCACCAGGGTGACCATGCCGAAGCCGAGCACCACCAGCGCGGGCAGCACCTCGGTGGCGTACGAGGCGTCCGGCCCGACCCGCAGCATCAGCAGCATCCCGGCCGCGCACAGCAGCGGTCCCACGGTGAGCGGGATGCGCGGGCCGATCCGGTCGCCGAGTTCGCCCGAGCGGGCGGAGAGCAGCAGCATCAGGGCGGTGGTCGGCAGCAGCGCCGTACCGGCGGCCAGCGCGGACCAGCCGACGACGACCTGGAGCTGGAGCGCGGCGAGGAAGAAGAACCCGCCGAACGCCGCGTACACGCACAGCGTGACCACGTTGACCGCCGAGAACTGCCGGGAGGCGAAGATGTCCAGCGGCATCATCGGGACCGGGCGGCGCTTCTCGACGAGGACGAAGGCGACCGCGGCGGCCAGTCCGGCGACCGCGGAGACCGCGACCAGCAGGGACCCCTCGTCGGCCTCGATCAGCGCGTACGTCACCAGCGCGAGGGCGATCGCGCCGAGTGCCGCGCCGAGGACGTCGAACCGGCCCTCGGCCTTCCCGCCCGCCGACTCCGGTACGTGGCGCACGGCGATGGGGGCGCAGAGCAGGGCGAGCGGAACGTTGAGCAGGAACACCCAGCGCCAGCCGGGCCCGTCCACCAGCCAGCCGCCGACGAACGGGCCGACCGCCGCGCCGATGCCGCCGAAGCCGGACCACAGGCCGACCGCGCGGCCCCGGTCGTCGGGGTGGAAGGACGCCTGGATGAGCGCGAGCGAGCCGGGGGTGAGCAACGCCCCGCCGACGCCCTGGAGAGCGCGGGCGGCGATGAGGATGCCGGCGTTCGGGGCGAGGCCGCACAGCAGGGAGGCCAAGGCGAACCACAGCACGCCGACGACGAACACCTTCCGCCGCCCGAACCGGTCGCCCAGCGCCCCGCCGAGCAGGATCAGCCCGGCCAGCGTGACCATGTAGGCGTTGACGGTCCACTGGAGTACGGCGAGGTCGGCGTCCAGGTCGCGGCCGATGCGCGGGAGGGCGACGTTGACCACGGTGGAGTCGAGCAGGGCCATGCTGGAGCCGAGCACCGTGGTGAGCAGGATCCACTTGCCCTGCGGTGAGGACAGCCGGACGTCGGGCATGGAGCGAGCATACGGAAGAGCCCGGCACCTGGGGCGGTACCGGGCTCCCGTGCTGCGGGGTGTTACTTGATGCGGGTACCCGTGGAGCGCAGGTTCTGGCAGGCCTCCAGGACGCGGGCCGACATGGACGCCTCGGCCAGCTTGCCCCAGGTGCGCGGGTCGTAGGTCTTCTTGGAGCCGACCTCGCCGTCGACCTTCAGGACGCCGTCGTAGTTCTTGAACATGTGGTCGGCGACCGGACGCGTGAACGCGTACTGGGTGTCGGTGTCGATGTTCATCTTCACGACGCCGTTCTCCAGCGCGGTGAGGATCTCCTCCGGGGAGGAGCCGGAGCCGCCGTGGAAGACGAAGTCGAACGGCTGGGAGCCGGCCGGCTTGCCGTACTTGGCGGCGACGCCCTCGTTGAGCTCCTTCAGCAGCTCGGGACGGAGCACCACGTTGCCCGGCTTGTACACGCCGTGCACGTTGCCGAAGGACGCGGCGAGCAGGTAGCGGCCCTTGTCGCCGAGGCCGAGGGCCTCCGCGGTGCGGACGGCGTCGTCGACCGTGGTGTAGAGGGAGTCGTTGATCTCGTGCGAGACGCCGTCCTCCTCGCCGCCGGTCGGGGTGATCTCGACCTCCAGGATGATCTTCGCGGCGCGGGCGCGCTCGAGGAGCTCCTGGGCGATGGACAGGTTGTCGGCGAGGGTCTCCGCGGAGCCGTCCCACATGTGGGACTGGAACAGCGGGTTGCGGCCGGCCTTGACGCGCTCCTCGGACACCGCGAGCAGCGGGCGGACGTACCCGTCGAGCTTGTCCTTCGGGCAGTGGTCGGTGTGCAGGGCGATGTTGACGTCGTACTTCTCGGCGACGATGTGCGCGAACTCGGCGAGCGCGACCGCGCCGGTCACCATCTCCTTCTTGTGCTGGCCGCCCAGGAACTCGGCGCCGCCCGTCGAGATCTGGACGATGCCGTCGCTCTCCGCCTCGGCGAAGCCGCGCAGTGCCGCGTGCAGGGTCTGGGACGAGGTGACGTTGATGGCCGGGTAGGCGAACTTTCCTGCCTTCGCCCGGTCCAGCATCTCGTTGTAGACCTCGGGAGTTGCGATGGGCATCTGTCCGCTCCTTATGCGTGCGGTGTGGCGTACTGCGTACTGTCGGCCCTGACCTGGAACCTTGGAAGCGACGTCATTGTCGGGCCCATCTTCCCAGACTTGCCGGGCTGGTCGACGGTGCAGGTCAAGTCGTTATGCGGGGTGATTCTCAGTCGAGGCCGAGCTCGTCCTTGGAGTAGGCGAACAGGTACGGCACCCCGGCGCCCTCCTGGATCTTCTCGGCGGCGCCGGTCGCCCGGTCGACGATCGTCGCGACGGCCACGACCTCCGCGCCGGCCTCGCGCACGGCCTCGACGGCGGTGAGCGGGGAGCCGCCGGTGGTGGACGTGTCCTCGACGACGAGGACGCGGCGGCCCCTGATGTCCGGGCCCTCCACGCGCCGCTGGAGGCCGTGCGCCTTGGCGGCCTTGCGGACGACGAAGGCGTCCAGCCTCCGGCCGCGTGCGGCGGCGGCGTGCAGCATGGCGGCCGCCACCGGGTCGGCTCCCATGGTCAGGCCGCCCACCGCGTCGAAGTCCAGCTCCGCGGTCAGGTCCAGCAGCACCTGCCCGACCAGCGGGGCGGCCTCGCCGTCGAGGGTGACGCGGCGCAGGTCGACGTAGTAGTCGGCCTCCAGACCGGAGGAGAGGGTCACCTTGCCGTGCACCACGGCCTTGTCCTTGATCTGCTTCAGCAGCGCGCCACGTACGTCACTCATGTCAGCCAGCTTAGAGGCGGGTCCAGGTCCAGGTCGTCGAGGCCTCCAGCGGCTCCAGGGGGGTGACCAGACGCGGGTGGGTGTTGAGCCCGTTCGGCGGCCCGGTCTGCGGCTCCACGCAGACTGCCTCGCGCTGCTCGTCGTAGACCACGACCCACTCCTCGCGGCTGGTCACCTTCAGCTCCAGCTGCCCCGGCCAGGTGAGGGTGACGTCGACACCGCCGGGCATCCCGAAGCAGTCGTCCCAGGGCCCCGGCTTCGGGTCGATGCGCTGTCCGGTCGGCAGATGGTCCTCCCCGCGCTCCTCCTGCCAGGCGGGCGCGAAGTCGATCGCGACGTCCTCGCCGCCGAGGCTGCGGTTGAACCACGGGTGCCAGCCGATCTGCGCGGGGAACGACGACTCGTACGTCTCCACGCTCATCGTCAGCGTCAGGGAGTCCCCGGTGAGCGCGATCTGCTGGGTGACGCGCCCCGGGTACGGCCACGGCTCGACGAGGTCGTACGTGATCACGGCCTCGTCGGTGCTCTTGCGGGCGGTGCGCCAGGCGGCGTCGCGGGCGGTGCCGTGGATGGCGTGCGGCGGGGCGTTGAGCGGCATCTGCTGCACGGTGGCGCCGTCCCGGAACCGCCCCTCACGGATCCGCCCGCACCAGGGCACCATCGGGAAGCACCCGAACCGCTCCCCCTGCCGCAACAGTTCGACGCCCCCGACCCGCAGCCCACCGACCCGACCGCCGTTCCCCGGCAGCACGTCCACCTCCGCGTCACCCGCGGTCAGCGTGATGTGTTCGTTACTCACGCGAAGACCCTACTGTGACGATCAACCCCCCGTCCCCGGCGCTCCCTCTCCCCGCACCCCTTGCCGGACGGGGCGACGCGGGCACGGGCCTGACGACGGGGACACATCGTGAGGGCAGGACGGGACGGCGCGGGGGCGCCGCAGGCGCCACGGCGGTGCGAAAGCCCGCCCGCAGCGCGGCGCGGGCGGCGCGGAGCACGGTGACACCGAGCGGCGCAGGGCGCAGCCGGCACGGCGGCGCGCCAGCACGCCCGCAGCGCGGGCCGGGCGGCGCGGGCAGTGCACAACGCGGCAGCACCGAGCGGCGCAAGACGCAACCGGCACAGCGGCGCGCAAGCACGCCCGCAGCGCGCGGCGGGCGGCGCGGGCAGTGCACAACGCGGCAGCACCGAAGGGCGCAAGACGCAACCGGCACAGCGGCGCGCAAGCACGCCCGCAGCGCGGGGCGGGCGGCGCGGGCAGTGCACAACGCGGCAGCACCGAAGGGCGCAAGGCGCAGCCGGCACAGCGGCGCGCAAGCACGCCCGCAGCGCACGGCAGTGCGGCGCGGGCAGTGCACAACGCGGCAGCGCCGAGCGGCGCAGGGCGCAGCCGGCACGGCGGTGCGGAAGGACGTCCACGGCGCGGGGCGGGCAGCGTGGGCGGGGCGGACGGCGCAGGCAGCACGGCGGTGCGGAGCACGCCCGCAGCGCGGGCCGGGTGCGTGGTGCAGGTGCCGGGAGGCAGCACTTGCCGGTGCCGGTGCCCGGGCGCGGGGCCGGGTCGCCTACGCGCACCGCTTCGAGGGTGCCGCGCCCCGGCGCGGGTCAGTGGCGGCGGCGGAGGGCTCTGATGGCGACCACGGCCGAGGCGACGGCGAGGGCTGCCGCGGGGGCGGCCCAGCGCAGGGGGGTGGGGGACGCGACGGTCTGGGGGGCGGGGACGGGGGCGTAGCGGCCGCGGGGCGGGGCGTGGTCGACCTCCTCGGCGCTGCGGCCGATCATCGTCCGCCGGGCGTGCGCCGCCTCGGCGACGGAGTCCTCCTCCTCCGAGTCCTCCGCGTCCTCCACGCCCGCGTCGAGGGAGGGCGGGGGAATCTCCGCGTCGAAGACGGACGGGACCTCTTCGTCCGGTTCCGGGCCGGGCTCGGGAGGCGGGGCGGCGTCGTCCGCGTCCGGGGTGGTCTCGAAGTCGGTGGTGGCCTGGGGCTCGAAGTCCCCCGCCGCCAGCAGTTCCGGCGACTCCGGGACCGCGGTCCCGGCCTCACCCGCCACCGTGCCCAGATTCTCCGCGAAGCGGTTGAGCAGGCGGGTCACCGCGGAGGCCACCGCGTCCGCCGGGAGTTCCGTGACCCGGCCGTCGGCCGTCGCAGTCCCGGTGACGGCGAGGACCGTGCCGCCCGACTCGTCCCGCAGTGTCAGCCGCAGCGCGAGCGTCACCGCACCGCTGCCGCGGGTCTCCGACGCGTCGCCCTCGACGGCGTACGAGCCGTCGTCCCGCGCGGACACCCGTACCGCCCCGCGGTAGGTGACGGAGTGGCTGCCGACGCGGACCTTCAGGCGGCCGGCGACGGGATCCGCACCGGCGTCGTGCTGGAGCCCGGGCACCGCCCGGGCGACCCGCGCGGGGTCGTCCAGCACCTCCCTGAGCCGCTCCACCTCAACCGGAACGAACACCTCGTGCTCCATGAGTGCGGAGCCTACCCACGCGACGCCGGGCTGCACCCCCGTCGGCGAGAAGTCACGGCGCGTCGGTGCGGAACGTAGTAAGGGGCTCAGCCGGTGTACCGGGGATGCACCAGCGTGGACGGCGGCAGACCGGGGACCCGGGTGCGCCCCGCGGCCCGGACGTCCGCCGCGAGGGAGGCGTCGTCGAGCGTGCGCGGGCGCGGCCCCGAGGGGTCGAGGCGCGGCTCGGGGAGGTCACCGGAGGCCAGGACGAAACCCCAGTCGCGGTCGGTGCGGGCGTTCACCGCGGTACCCCGGTCGGGCCCGGCGGCGAATTCCGCCTGCCGGCCGCGCGTGCGGTACGCGGCGGTACGGAACCCCGCCGCGCGGAGCGTGGAGTCCACCGTCCAGAAGTCGCGGGGGCGGGACGCCACCGCTCCCCCGTGCACCACGAGCCGCCCGCCGGGCGCCAGCACCCGCCCGGCCAGTCCGTAGAACTCCCGCGAGTACAGCTTGGTGCTCGCGGTGATCCCGGGATGCGGCAGATCCGAGACGACCACGTCGTACGCCGCCGCGGGCGCCCCGCGCAGCCAGTCGAAGGCGTCCGCGGTGGTCACCCGCACGCGCGGGTCGTCGAGGGCGTGCGCGTTCAGCGCGGACAGCGCCGGATCGTGGCGGGCCAGCCGCACGACGCCCGCGTCGAGTTCGACGACGTCGACCCGGCGCACACCGGGGTGGCGCAGCACCTCGCGCGCGGCCAGCCCGTCACCGCCGCCGAGGACGAGCACGCGCGCGTGCGGGCCGTTCATCGCGGGGTGCACCAGCGCCTCGTGGTACCGGAGTTCGTCCCGTCCGCTGACCCGCAGCCGCCCGTCGAGGAACAGGTTCAGCGGCCGTCCGTCCCGCCCGCCGGTGAGCAGCACCTCCTGGACGTCGGTGTGGAGGGCCACGCGGACGTCCGGGCCGTACATGGCGTGCCGGGCGGCCCGTTCGAAGTCGTCGACGAGGGCGGCGGCCGAGGCGAGGACCACGAGCACGCCCACGTTGGCCCACACCAGCAGCCGGCGGGCGCGGGCCGTGAGGTCCTGCCGGAACAGCCCGAGCACCAGCGCGCCGCCGACGACCGCGTTGACGGCGCCGGTGATCAGCGCGCCGGTCAGCTGGCCGAGGAGCGGCAGCAGCAGGAAGGGGAAGGCGAGGCCGCCCACGAGCGCGCCGACGTAGTCCGCGGCGGACAGGTCGGCCACCGCGCCCCCCGCGTCCTGCCGGCGGATCCGCTGGATCAGCTCCATCAGCAGCGGCACCTCGGCACCGATCAGCAGTCCGGTCGCGAGGGAGAAGGCCACCAGCAGCGCGCGGGGGCCGCTCGCCCACACGCCGCCCCAGTCCCCCGTCCAGGCGAACACGGCGTACAGCGCCATCGCACTGCACCCGCCGACGAGGGCGAGGGTCGCCTCGACGGCACCGAACCCGGCCGCCGCGTGCCGCCGCAGCCGCTTCGCGGCGAGCGAGCCGATGCCCATCGCGAAGACCATCACGGAGAGCACGACCGACGCCTGGGTGACCGAGTCGCCCATCAAGTACGTGGCCAGCGCCACCAGTTCCAGCTCGTACACCAGTCCGCAGGCCGCGCAGACGAACACGCCCGCGAGGACCAGGAACCGCCCGGTGCCCTGCCGCACCGGCAGCCGCAGCGGGCTCCCCGTGTCGTCACCGGAGCCGCCCGGCCCGTGCCCGGACTGCGTGGAGCCGGGTGGGGCGGGGGCCTGCGGTTCGATCACTCCAGCGACGTTACGTCACACCCTCATCGCACATCGTCACCCACACGTGTGGTCTTTGTTTAGGCCCGTCCGATATTGGTATGAGCAATGACTTCGCGTCAGCGCCCTCGGACCGCCGACTTCACCCGCACTCCCACCCTGGTCCGCGTCGCCACCAACTGCCCGTCCTGCGGGTAGGCGTGCCAGGTCCGCCAGTGGACCTGACCCTCGTGGCGCTGGGCGAGCATGGCGGTGAAGGCGTGCGGACTGCCGGGGAAGATCCCGGCGAGGCCCTGCGGATGGTCGGAGACCAGGGCGAGCAACTCCTGGGCGCGGCCTTCGAAGGAGCCCGGCGACAGCGCCTCGACCCGGGCGGCGAACTCGTACTCCCAGTCGTCCACCCGCTTGGCCACACCCAGCGGAAGCGGCGTGCTGCTGCCCGGAATGCACGCCACCGTCTCCGAGCAGACGCCCCGCTCCTCCTCCAGCAGCACCTGGTGGGACGCGCCGAGCAGTCTCAACTGGAGCCGTGACCGGCCCAGTTCGAGATCGAGGGTGGCCAGCGCGGGAAGCGGCTCGCGTCCCAGGGCCCAGGCCAGGTCGGAGGCACATGTGTCGGAATAGGTGGTGTTCAGGGTCGTGAGCATGGATCGGCTCCGCAAGCACACATGGAGAGGGAGATAGGGGGTCCGCGCACCCCGGTCGCACCGGGGAACTCGGCCCGTCAGCCCGGTCACCCGGCCGGAAGAAGGGTCCGCGGGGAGTCCGAGGGCTGCGTCGGTGATTTAGAGGCTTTCATGAACTGTGGCGCCACCACAGCGTTTTTACCCAACTTCGTGGGCTTTCCATCCCCTGGGGGGCTCCTCAGCTCAACTGTTCAATCACGGCGTACGCCCCGCGTGAACGGCTCACACCCCGCACGCCACGCCGCCGGGTCACAACCGGAACCGGACGGATTGCCCCCGCTCAACGAGACAGCGGGGCCCGCCCCAGGTGCGGACCCCGCTGTCGCGGATGCGTTGTCTCCCGAAGCGGAGGCGTGCTGCCCCGTGTCAGCCGCCTCCGCCACCGCATCCGCCGCCCCCGCAGGACGACCCGCCTCCGCAGGACGAGCCACCTCCACAGGACGATCCGCCGCCGGACGACGACGAGCCGCAGCCCCCGCCGCTGCCCCCACCGCCACCGGCCCACCAGCTGTCACGGCCCCTGCCGCGACGGCCGACGCCCACCCGCCGCGTCGTACCGCGGGCCGCGCCCACGACGACGACGGCCAACACCGCGAAGAGCACAACCAGGATGATGCCGATGACCATGGCGCCACCCTCCTTTCGTTGCCCCGTGATCCCCCGAAGCGGCCCCCCGTGGGCGCCTCGCTCACGTGCGTGCCGGGGAGATGCCCCCCGCCCACACGCCCCAAAGCAGAGTTGAGGAACTCCAGAGCTTCGGCGCAGGATGACCGCCATGACCTCCAGCGCGCGCCCCCTCCTGAACCGCCGGCTCGCCGGGTTCGGGACGACGATCTTCGCCGAGATGTCCGCCCTGGCCCTGCGGACCGGATCCATCAACCTGGGCCAGGGCTTCCCCGACACCGACGGGCCCGAGGAGGTCCGGGAGGCCGCCGTACGGGCCCTGCGCGACGGCCGCGGCAACCAGTACCCGCCGGGCCCCGGCATCCCCGAGCTGCGCACCGCGATCTCCGACCACCAACGGCGCCTCTACGACCTCTCCTTCGACCCCGACACCGAGGTCCTGGTCACCGCGGGCGCCACCGAGGCGATCGCGGCCGCGCTGCTCGCCCTGGTGGAGCCCGGCGACGAGGTGATCGCCCTCGAGCCGTACTACGACTCCTACGCGGCCTGCGTCGCCCTGGCCGGCGGCACCCGCGTCCCGGTCACGCTCCGCCCGCGCGGGGGCCGCTTCCACCTCGACCTCGACGAACTCCGCGACGCCGTCACCGACCGCACCCGTCTGCTCCTGATCAACACCCCGCACAACCCGACCGGCACGGTCCTCACCCGCGAGGAGCTGGCGGCGATCGCCGAGCTGGCGGTCGAACGCGATCTGCTCGTCGTGACCGACGAGGTCTACGAGCACCTGGTCTTCGACGACGCCGAACACGTACCGCTGGCGACCTTCCCGGGCATGCGGGACCGCACGGTGACCATCTCCAGCAGCGGCAAGACGTTCTCGTTCACCGGCTGGAAGGTCGGCTGGGTCACGGCGAGCGCCCCGCTCGTCTCCGCCGTCCGGACGGCCAAGCAGTACCTGACCTACGTCAGCGCGGGCCCCTTCCAGTACGCGATCGCCGAGGCACTCCGCCTGCCGGACACGTACTTCGACACCTTCCGCGCCGACCTGCGACGCAAGCGCGACCTGCTCGCCGGCGGCCTGCGCGCGGCCGGGTTCGAGGTCTACCAACCTCAGGGCACGTACTTCATCACCACCGACATCACCCCCTTCGGCGAGAAGGACGCCTACGCCTTCTGCCGCGCCCTCCCCGAACGCTGCGGCGTCGTCGCCGTCCCCAACTCCGTCTTCTACGACGACCCCGACGCCGGCCGCGCCCAGGTCCGCTTCACCTTCTGCAAGAAGGACGACGTCCTTCAGGAGGCAGCCGACCGCCTCGCGGTCAGGCCGGCCCCGTAGGCGCCGTCGGAATCTCCCGAGTCTTCAGCAGGCGGCATGGAGAAGGCTCCCCGAGCGGCAGTCCCGGCACTGTCCGGGTTCCGCTGCACGGAACGCCTTGTCGCAACCGCCGCAGGTCTGGAAGGGGAGAACGGCGGGGGGTGCGTCGCGGCCGGGGAGGCGGAGCAGTCGCCGCGCGGACGCGGAGAAGCCCGGCCGTTCGACGGCCGACCGTGAGGGTCGACGCCGGGGCCGGGCTTCTCCCGCGTCAGGACGGACTACTCGTCGTCCTCGGGCTTCTCCGCCTCGTTGATCTCCTGCTCCAGGCCGAGCTGCTCGACGAGCCACTTGTCGAACTCGATCGCGGCCCGCACCCAGCTGACCGTCGAGGAGACGAAGTGCTCCAGGCTGACGCCCATGCCGATCAGCATCTGGGCCTCACCGATGAGACGGACCGTGCCGTCGTCGTGGGTGTGGGTGTACACCTTGGGCCACAGGGTGCGCCGGTTCCAGTCGTCGACGGACTCGAGCAGCTGCGGCTTCTCGTCGATCTTGTGCGGCCGGTCGTAGAACGTCCGGACGGAGAAGATCTGCTGGTCGCCCTCTCCACGGAACATGAAGTAGGTGCGGAACTGCTCCCACGGCGCCGCGAGGTCACCCTCTTCGTCGACGACGTACTTCAGCTCCATCTGGTCGAGGAGCTGCTTCACGAGGTCCTGATCCGGGACGACGGGGCCCGCCGGTCCTTGGGGCTGCGGCTCGGGCTGCTGGCCCCCGAAATTCGGAATCGAGGACGGGTCGATGGTCACCGTGATTTTCCCTTCGTACGGATCCTGCCATCCTCCCTCATGCGGGGAGGGGGGTGGCAAGCCCCGACGGGGCCTGTCCGCCCCGGGCTGACATGATCTGGCCGGTCGGGTGGACAGCGGACGCACGGGTGGGGGCGCGATGGCGGCGAGGACCGGGGGACGGGTCGCGGGGCGGACCCGGTGGTGGTTGTTCGCGGCCGTCGTCGCCCTTCCGGCGCTGGTCCTGCTCCCCTTTCTCATCGCGTTCGCCGGCATCGTCTTCTCCGACTCCGAGTACCCGCTCGGCGGCGGACCGGAAGAGGTGCCCTGCGCGGACGTCCTCGGCTTCGGCGGTGCGGCTCTTCCCCCGGGTGCCCAGCACGTCGGGGCCTGCACACAGCAGGGATGGCAGGACCTCTATTACAGGGCGGAATTCCGGATGCCCCGGGCGGACGTCCGGGACTGGCTCGCGCGCACCTATCCGGCCGCGCCCGCCCCCGAGACGGAGTTCTGCGCGGACGACGACGCGGATCTGTGTCTGGATCTGGGGTACGGGCAGGGGCTGCCGGAGGGCGTGGGAGCCGACACGGTCACGGTGAACGTGGTCCACGAGGACGCGGGCACCGCGCTCGTGCGGTTCTCGGCGTTCACGCTGTGAGCGGGGGCCCCTCCGCCGGAGGGGCCCTCCCGCCCGCGGCTACAGCGTCTTGCCGGTCGCGGGCCCCACGATCAGGTCGTCGCCGAAGCGGTCGACGCGGACCGTGTCGCCGTCCTTGATCTCGCCGGAGAGGATCTCCCGGGCGAGCCGGTCGCCGATGGCCGTCTGGACGAGGCGCCGCAGGGGACGGGCGCCGTACGCCGGGTCCATGCCCTCGTCGGCCAGCCAGGCCAGGGCCTCGTCGGTGACCTCCAGGGGGAGGCGGCGCTCGGCGAGGCGGCGGGCCAGCGCGTCGATCTGGAGCCGCGCGATCCGGCTCAGCTCCTCCTTCGTCAGCGCCGAGAAGACCACCAGGTCGTCCAGGCGGTTGAGGAACTCGGGCTTGAAGGAGGCCCGGACCACCTCCAGGACCTGTTCCTTCTTCTCCGCCTCCGTGGTCACCGGGTCGACCAGGTACTGGCTGCCCAGGTTGGACGTCAGCACCAGGATCGTGTTGCGGAAGTCGACGGTGCGGCCCTGCCCGTCGGTGAGCCGGCCGTCGTCGAGCACCTGGAGCAGGATGTCGAAGACCTCGGGGTGCGCCTTCTCCACCTCGTCGAGCAGCACCACGCTGTACGGGCGGCGGCGCACCGCCTCGGTGAGCTGGCCGCCCTCCTCGTAGCCGACGTACCCGGGGGGCGCGCCGACCAGACGGGCGACGGAGTGCTTCTCGCCGTACTCCGACATGTCGATGCGGACCATGGCCCGCTCGTCGTCGAAGAGGAAGTCGGCGAGGGCCTTGGCCAGCTCCGTCTTGCCGACGCCGGTGGGGCCGAGGAAGAGGAACGAGCCGGTGGGGCGGTCGGGGTCGGCGATCCCGGCCCGCGAGCGCCGTACGGCGTCGCTCACCGCGCGCACGGCCTCGGTCTGACCGATGAGGCGCTTGCCGAGCTCGTCCTCCATGCGGAGCAGCTTCTGGGTCTCGCCCTCCATCAGCCGGCCGGCCGGGATGCCGGTCCAGGAGGCGACCACGTCGGCGATGTCGTCGGCGCCGACCTCCTCCTTGACCATGGTGTCCCTGGCGACCTCTTCCTCGGCCTCGGACGCGGCCTCCAGGTCGCGCTCCAGGGCCGGGATCTCGCCGTAGAGCAGCTTGGAGGCGGTGTCGAAGTCGCCGTCGCGCTGGGCGCGTTCCGCCTGGCCGCGCAGCTCGTCGAGCTTCTCCTTCAGCTCGCCGACCCGGTTGAGGGACTGCTTCTCCTTCTCCCAGCGGGCGGTGAGGCCGCGCAGCTCCTCCTCCTTGTCGGCGAGGTCGCGGCGCAGCTTCTCCAGGCGTTCGCGGGAGGCGGCGTCGGTCTCCTTGCCGATGGCCAGCTCCTCCATGCGCAGCCGGTCGACGGCGCGCTGGAGTTCGTCGATCTCGACGGGCGAGGAGTCGATCTCCATACGGAGCCGGGACGCGGCCTCGTCGACGAGGTCGATGGCCTTGTCGGGGAGGAAGCGGGAGGTGATGTAGCGGTCGGAGAGGGTGGCGGCGGCCACGAGGGCGCTGTCGGCGATCTGGACCTTGTGGTGGGCCTCGTAGCGGCCCTTGAGCCCGCGCAGGATGGCGATGGAGTCCTCGACGGACGGCTCGGCGACGAGGACCTGCTGGAAGCGGCGCTCCAGCGCCGGGTCCTTCTCGATCCGCTCGCGGTACTCGTCGAGGGTGGTGGCGCCGACCATGCGCAGCTCACCGCGGGCGAGCATGGGCTTCAGCATGTTGCCGGCGTCCATGGCGGAGTCGCCGCCCGCGCCCGCGCCGACGACCGTGTGCAGCTCGTCGATGAAGGTGATGATCTGGCCGTCGGAGTCCTTGATCTCGGCGAGGACGGTCTTCAGGCGTTCCTCGAACTCGCCGCGGTACTTGGCGCCGGCGACCATGGCGCCGAGGTCGAGGGCGACGAGCCGCTTGTTCTTCAGCGACTCGGGGACGTCGCCCTTGACGATGCGCTGGGCGAGGCCCTCGACGACGGCGGTCTTGCCGACACCGGGCTCGCCGATCAGGACGGGGTTGTTCTTGGTGCGGCGGGACAGCACCTGGACGACGCGCCGGATCTCCTGGTCGCGTCCGATGACGGGGTCGAGCCTGCCCTCGCGGGCGGAGGCGGTGAGGTCCGTGCCGAACTTCTCCAGGGCCTTGTACTGGCCCTCGGGGTCGGCGGTGGTCACCCGGCGGGCTCCCCGCGCCTTCTGGAAGGCGTCCTGGAGCCGCTTCGCGGTGGCGCCCTGCTGGGTGAGCACCTCGCCGGCGGCCCCGCCCTTGGCGGCGATGCCGATGAGGAGGTGTTCGGTGGAGAGGTACTCGTCGCCGAGGTCGCGGGCCCGGGACTGGGCGTCCGCGATGACGGCGAGCAGTTCACGGTTGGGCTGGGGCGGTGCGACGGTGGACCCGGTGACGCTCGGCAGGCCGGCGAGGACGCGCTCGGCCCCGGAGCGCACGGCGGCCTGGTCGGCGTCGACCGCGGCGAGGAGGTCCGTGATGTTCTCGTTCTCCTGCCCGGCGAGCAGGGAGAGCAGCAGGTGGCCGGGGGTGAGGTCGGGGTGTCCCTCGGTCACGGCCCGGTTGCCCGCGGCCTGGATCGCTTCCCGGCTCCGGTTGGTCAGCTCGGCGTCCACGTATCCGTTCTCCTCCTTGCGGTGACCCTTCAGCGGCCTTCGTTGCTGACTCGGCCAACGTACACAAACTTGAGTCTATTCCACTCAAGGTGGCGGACGGGAGTACGACGAGGGCTAAGTTCCGGGGTCATGGCCACCACGTACTCGGTAGATCCGGGCGATCCGGACGAGACCTATCTCAGCTTCTGGCGCGAGAAGCACCTGTGCACGCTGACCACCCTCCGTCCGGACGGCACCCCGCACGTCGTACCCGTCGCGGTGACGTACGACCCGGAGGCGCGACTGGCGCGGGTGGTCGCGAACAAGTCCAGCGCGAAGGTGCGGCACGTGCTCGCGGCGGGGGCGGAGGGCGCGCTCGTGGCGGCCTGCCAGGTGGACGGCCGGCGGTGGGCGACGCTGGAGGGGCGGGCCGTGGTCCGTACGGAGCGGGAGCGGGTCGCGGAGGCGGAGCGGCGGTACGCGGAGCGCTACGGCCGGACACCGCGGCCCAACCCGTCACGGGTGGTCATCGAGATCACCCTCACACGCGCGATGGGGCGAGGGTGAAACCGGATGTAACGCATCCGCCTCCGACCGTCGGTTTCCGGCCATCACGCGATCGGGGCCATACCCCGAAATATCCCGGAAAACTGCAGCGGGGGGGGGGGGGGGGGGGGGGGGGGGGGGGGGGGGGGGGGGGGGGGGGGGGGGGGGGTGGGGCTGGGGGGGGGGGGGGGGGGAGGGGGT
>NZ_JBVIGS010000004.1:281137-304633 GCF_055570675.1 Streptomyces sp. NPDC031111 | reverse complement strand
TCCTCCCCCCCCCCCCTCCCCCCCCCCCCCCCCCACCCCCACACCCCCCCCCCCCCCCCCCCCCCCCCCCCCCCCCCCCCCCCCCGCTGCGGGGGGAAGCACCTGCGCGATCTTTTACGACGGGGGAATCGCGTCAGGCACTGCGGGGGGTGGCCGAGATGGTCCGGGCGGCAGGAGAGTCCGACTCCACCTGCCGGTGGTCCCGCTGGTCCAGGTTCACAAAGATCATTCCGTACCGGATGGCACACCGCACGGGCTTCGGCGCCCCGCGGGGGCGCCGCAGGCACCGGTACGCCCGTACGTCCCCGTCCTCGTCGCGGGTGACGACCACCGGCTCCCCGAAGACGGTCACCATCAACGAGTCGCCGCTGTGGGGGATCGCGGTGACCAGGTCGATGAAGTGCCATCCGGACCGGTAGGCGGTCGCCATCTCCCTGCGGAAGGAGCGGTCGTCGGGTGGAGTAGTCATGTCACGCCCACACGCTGTCATCCGTACGCGCGGGACCCGCCGCCCACACGCTGTCGCCCGGAGGTGCGTTCTCCGCGACGATCGGCGGCCACACGCTGTCCGCCCGGACGTCTCCCTTCGCATCGGAGAGGCCGCCCAACACCCCGAAGGCCACGCCGACGGAGAAGGCGGCGACAAGCACCGAGCGAAGCATTTTCTTACCCATAGTCGGCTTCGTCCTCACTTGAAGGTCCCCTCTTCCCCCGTCGAGTACGACGATGGCTCATTCGGGCACGTCATGGCCACACGATCGGTGCATCATGTTCCTGCATGTTCAGGACCTTGGGGGGTGGAGATTTGGGAACAAAACAGACTAAGGCGGCACATCCTCACGCGGTGACTGAGCTGTGCGAGGAGGGGGCGCGACTGTACGCGAATGCTCTCCGCGCGGGACGTATCGCCCGCACGGACGTCGAACCTGCGCCCTGCTTGATGGACTTCGCCCTCCTTCATCCGGATCCCGATGATGCGCAGTGGTTGCGTCCGGTGCTCCCCTCGATCGCCCTGGCTCAGCGATTGAGCCCGATAGAGCGTGAAATCACCGAACGCCGGCGCCTGTCGATAGAACTCGCCGACACTTTCGAGCCGTTCATGTCCCTGAGCGCCCAGGACATCGCCCCCACCCACTCACTCACCGTGCTCGAGGGCAACGACCGCATCAACAGCGCGCTGGACCTTGCCACCGCCCAGTGCCGGACGGAAATGCTCACCGTGCAGCCGAGCGGGCACCGGCCCGAACGCAGCCTGCTCCAGGGCTTCGAACGCGACCGGCTGCTGGTCGAGCGCGGCGTGCGCATCCGCACGCTCTACCAGCACACCGCCCGCTTCAACCCGGAGCGCCTCTCCTACGTCGAGCAGTTCACCAACGGCAAGGCCGAGTACCGCACCATCGACGAGCTGGTGGAGCGCCTCATCATCTGCGACGAGACGGTCGCCTTCATCCCCGTCCGCGACGACCGCCAGGTCGCCCTGGAACTGCGGCACACGGGCCTCGTCCGCTATCTGATCAAGGTCTTCGAGTTCATGTGGAGCCGCGCGGTCCCGCTGACCGCCGGCACCCCCTACGAAACCGCGCCCGACGGCATACCGGAGATCCAGCACTCCATCGCCAAGCTCCTGGTGGAGGGCCACGTGGACGAGGCCATCGCCCGCCGGCTCGGCATGAACGTACGGACCTGCCGCGCCCACATCGCCAAACTCGCCGCCACCCTCGGCAGCGGCAGCCGGGCCCAGCTCGGCTACCTCATCGCGGAGTCGGGGATCCTCAACCAGGAGGGAACACAGAAGTGACCCCGGTGGCGCACGCGGAGCACGGGGCGGAGGAGCTCTGCTCCACGGGTGCCGCCCTGTACGAACGCGCCCTGCGCGAGGGACGGGTGACCGCCCGTGAGGCGCAGGCCGTACCCTGCCTCGTCGACCTGGGCCTGCTGCACCCCGCCGTCGACGACCCGGAGCGGTGGGAGCCCGTCACCCCCGTCGTGTCCCTCCAGCGGCTGCTGCGGCGCTCCGCGGAACGCATCGCGGAGGACCGGCGGCGCGAGGAACGGCTCGCCGAGACCATCGCCTCCTTCCTGCGGGCCGACCGGCCCCACACGGTGGCCGAGGAGACGCCGGTACTGAGGCTGCTCAGCGGCAAGGGACGCATCGTCCAGGCCATCGCCGAGGCGCTGGCCGGGGCCACGGACCGGCTCCTGGCCATCCACCCGCGCAGCGGCCACGTCGGACCGCCCACCGAGGCGTACCAGCTCGCCCTGGAGCGGGACCAGGCGTTCCTCGACCGCGGCGGCCGGATCCGCACCCTCTACCCGCACACGCTGCGGCACGCCCCCACCGTGCTCGCCCGCTACGAACGCCTGTCCGGCGACGTCGAGGCCCGCACCCTGGACGAGGTGACCGAACGTCTCATCCTCGTGGACCGCACGGTCGCCTTCATCCCCGCCAACAGCGACCGCAGCCTGGCCCTGGAGGTCCGCCACCCGGCCCTGGTGGAGTACCTGGGCACGGTCTTCGACCGCCTCTGGCGGCTCGCCACCCCCATGCACCCCCGGGCGGCCCGGCTGCCGTCACCGGACGGCATCAGCCCCCGCCAGCACGCCATCGCGAGCCTCCTCGTCGAGGGCCACACCGACGCCGTGATCGCCGACCGCCTCGGCATGAACATCCGCACCGCCCGCGAACACATCGCCAAGCTCGCGGCGGCCCTGGGCAGCGGCAGCCGGGCTCAGCTCGGGTACCTCATCGCCCGCTCGGGGATCCTCGACCGGGAAGAGTGACCGCCGGGCTCCGCGGCCCGTCCAGGCCGGCCTGCGCGATCCGCACGCCCAGCTGGGTGCGGCTGGCCGCGCCCAACGTCTCCGACAGCCGGGCGATATGGGCCCGGCAGGTACGCACGCTGATGCCCAGCCGCTCCGCGATCACCGCGTCCTGATGGCCCTCCGCCAGCAGCGCCGCGATGGACACCTCGCGGTGCGAGATGCCCTCGATGCCGGTGTCGGGCAGCGGGGCGGTCAACGGGATGGCGAGCCGCCACAGACGCTCGAAGACCGTGCCCAGGTACTCCACCAGCGCCGGGTGCCGCAGCTCCAGCGCCATGGTGCGCTCGGCGTTGGCGGGAATGAACGCCACCGTGCGGTCGAACAGGATCAGCCGCTCGACCACCTCGTCCAGCGTGCGCGCCTCCACCGCGTCGCCCATCAGCTCCAGATAGGTGAGCAGCCCGTGCCCGTGCCGGGCCACGTGCGTGTAGAGGTCCCGCATCCGCACCCCGCGGCCGCGCAGCGCCATCGCCCGGTGCAGGCCCTCCGACAGCTCCGCCTCGCGCCGGATGCCACCCGGCTGGACCGTGAGCACCTCGGTGGTGCAGGCCTGCGTCGCCTCGTCCATCGCCGCCTGGATCCGGGCCAGCCCGTCCAGCACCCGGATCGCCGGGCCCTCCGCCACCGACAACGGGGCGGGCAGGTGACGGCCGAGACCGGCGTACCACTCGAAGGCGGTGACGGCCGAGCCGACCCGGCGCTGGCTCGCGCTGATCTCGTCGTACATCCCGCGCAGCAGCCGGGTCATGACCTCCTGCGGGGCGGTGGGCACCAGCCAGTCCATGTCGTCCGGGTCCGGGTGCAGCAGGGCCAGCTCCAGCAGGCAGGGCACCGGCTCCGCGTCCCGGCGCGGCAGCCGTCCGCGCCGTACGGCCCGGGAATACACGCGATCCCCGGCCTCGCACAGTCGGTCAGCACCGTGTGGATGCTCGTCCGTCCCGTGCCCGGCCATCGCCCATCCCACCCCCGGTTCAGCCACTTTCCGCAGCGCAACTATGCGCGGCCGGAACCGGCTGTGCAACACGACCGGCCACCGCGCCGGGCAGCGGGCCGGTGCGGTGGCCGAATATCGACGGTGCGGTTACTTCAGCTTGATCGCCGCGCAGGCCGACTTGTACTCGCCGGTGCAGATGTCCGACACCTCGTAGATCTCGTCGGCGATGACGGTGTCCTCGATGTTCTCCTTCGTCAGCGCGACCACGGGGACGAGCTGCGCCGGGATGTCCTTGTCGGTGGGGCTGTCCACCCGGTCGCGGGTCAGCGCGTCGAACTGGATGTCCCGGCCCTGGACCTTCGCCACGGCCATCTCCGCCGCGCTCTCGGCCTCCTCCGGGTAGGACTTGTACACGCTCATGTACTGCTCGCCGGAGATGATGCGCTGCACCGCCGCGAGCTCGGCGTCCTGGCCGGTGATCGGGGGCAGCTCGGTCACGCCGGCGTCCCGCAGGGCCTTGACGATGCCGCCCGCCATGCCGTCGTTCGCGGAGTAGACCGCCTCGATGTTCTCCGCGCCGATCGCGTTGATCGCCTCGGTCATGTTGGCCTGGGCGTTCTCCGGCTTCCAGTCCTTGGTGTCGTAGGACTTGGAGATCGTCACCTTGCCCTTGAGCTCGGAGAGCGCGCCCGCCTTGAACTGCTTGGCGTTGGGGTCGGTGGACGAGCCGTTCATCATCACGATCTTGTCGGTGATGCTGAGGTCGTCGCCCAGGGACTCCAGCAGGGACCGGCCCTGCACCTCACCGACCAGCTCGTTGTCGAAGGAGATGTACGCGTCGATCGGGCCCTCGGCCAGCCGGTCGTAGGCGATGACCGGGATGCCCGCGTCCTTGGCCTTCTTCACACCGTCCGCGATGGCTTTCGAGTCGACCGCGTCCAGCACGATGACGTCGACCTTCTCGTCGATCATCCGCTGGAGCTGGGTGGCCTGCTTGTCGGCGTCCGCCTCGGCGTTGGCGTACTCGACCTTGCCCTTCTTGTTGGTGAGCGACTCCACCTTCGTCTTGAAGATGGGGTAGTCGAACTGCTCGTACCGCGTGTTGGCCTTCTCCGGGAGCAGCAGCCCGACGGTGATGTCGTCCCCCTTGGTCGGGCTCGCGTCGTCGCTGCTCCCCGTCGCGTTGAGCACGCCGCAGCCGGCGAGCATGACGGACATGGAGGTGGCGGCCACTGATATGGCGATACGACGCATGCGAGGGCTCACTTCAGGTGCGTTTTGGACGTGGGCACAGCTTTGCGGCCCATGTGACTGAAAAGCCAACGCTTCAGCCCCCGTCGGCGTCAAGGGCAGCCACTTAACGAGATGGACACAGCACGGTGCGCTGAACTCGTGAGAGACCTGCGGACGCTCGGCGAGGATCATCGGGACACGCAGGCATACGATAGTCACAGACATGGCCGTGGATAAGGCGAGAGGCCCGGAGGTTCGGTGAACCTCCGGGCCTCTCGCCCCACTTCACGTCCCGCGGTCAGTCCGACTGCTGCCGCTTGGGCCGCCACACCACCAGCGCGCTGGTCTGCTGCACCTCCTGGTACGGCACCAGGTCACGGCGGTACGAGGCGTGCACCGCGGCCTCGCGCTGACGCATCGTCGCCGCCGCCCCGTCGAGGGCGTCCTCCAGCTCGGCCACCCGGGCCTGGAGGGCGGCGACCTGGTTCTCCAGTTCGATGATGCGCTTGATCCCGGCCAGGTTGATGCCCTCGTCCTGCGACAACTGCTGCACCTGACGGAGCAGTTCGATGTCACGGGCCGAGTAGCGACGACCCCGGCCGGCCGTGCGGTCCGGCGACACAAGACCCAGCCGGTCGTACTGACGCAGTGTCTGCGGGTGCAGGCCGGAGAGCTGGGCCGCCACCGAAATGACGTAGACCGGGGTGTCCTGAGTCAGTTCGTACGGATTGCGTCGACGGCCGTCCATGCAGATCAAGCTCCCTTCGCGGCCTGGAACAGCTCCGCCCGCGGATCCTCGTCCGCGGTCGCCTCGCGATACGCCTCCAGCGCGTCACGAGCCTTCCCCGACAGGTCCTTGGGAACACTCACCTCCACGGTGACCAGCAGATCACCGCGCGTGCCGTCCTTGCGGACCGCGCCCTTGCCCCGGGCCCGCATGGTGCGGCCGTTGGGCGTGCCCGGCGGCAGCTTCAGCGTGACCGGCGGACCTCCCAGCGTCGGGACCCGGACCTCGCCGCCGAGGGCGGCCTCGGCATACGTCACCGGGACCGTGACGGTGAGGTTGTCGTCCTTGCGGCCGAACACCGGGTGACTGCCGACGTGCACGACGACGTACAGATCACCGGCGGGACCGCCGCGCTCGCCCGGCGCGCCCTTGCCGCGCAGCCGGATCCGCTGGCCGTCGCCGACGCCCGCGGGGATGCGCACCTGCATGGTCCGCGACGACTTGGCCCGGCCGCTGCCCTTGCAGATCTCGCAGGGCTCCTCCGCGATCAGACCGCGGCCCTTGCAGTCGGGGCAGGGGTCGGTGAGCGAGAACCCGCCACCGGAGCCCCGCGCCACCTGCCCGGTGCCGACGCAGGTCGGGCACACGCGCGGTGTGCCGTTCTTGTCGCCGGTGCCCGAACAGGCCTTGCAGGGCGCCTGCGACGACATCCGCAGCGGAACCGTCGCGCCCTCGATCGCCTCGGTGAAGCTGAGCGTCACCTCGGACTCGATGTCCTGACCGCGCCGGGGCTGGGTGCGCGTCGTACCCGTGCCGCCCCGGTTGAACAGGCCCCCGAAGACGTCACCGAGGCCGCCGCCGAAGCCGCCGCCCGCTCCCTGGCCGCCGGGCTGACCCCCGAAGAGGTCACCCAGGTCGAAGTTGAAGGAGCCGCCGCCCGCGCCCGGCCCCGGACGGAACCCGCCGTTGCCGAAGAGCGCGCGCGCCTCGTCGTACTCCTTGCGCTTCTTGGGGTCGCCGAGGATGTCGTTCGCCTCGGAGATCTCCTTGAACCGCTCCTCCGCCTTGGCGTTGCCCTTGTTGGCGTCCGGGTGGAACTCGCGGGCGAGCTTCCGGTACGCCTTCTTGATCTCGGCCTCGGTGGCGTCCTTGGGGACGCCGAGGACCTTGTAGTAGTCCTTCTCGATGAAGTCCTTGGTGCTCATCCCCGACGTCCCTCCTTCCCTGCGTCAGCTATCGCGTCAGCCCTCCTCCGGGCCACCGCTCTCCTTGTTCTCCGACGGATCGGTCCCCGCCTCGGTGCTCTCCTCGGCCGGCTTGACCGTCTGCGCGCCCGGCTGGGGCTCGGCGACCGCCACCCGCGCGGGGCGGATGGTGCGCTCGCCGATGCGATACCCCGGCTGGAGAATCGCCACGCACGTCGTCTCCGTGACGTCCGGCGCGTAACTGTGCATCAGCGCCTCGTGGATCGTCGGGTCGAAGGGCTCGCCCTCCTTGCCGAACTGCTGGAGGCCCATCTTGGCGATGACCGTCTCCAGCGACTCCGCGACGGACTTGAAGCCGCCGACCAGCTCGCCGTGTTCCCGCGCGCGGCCGACGTCGTCGAGCACCGGGAGCAGCTCGCTCAGGAGGTTCGCCACGGCGATCTCCTTCACCGCGATCCGGTCGCGTTCGACCCGGCGCCGGTAGTTCTGGAACTCGGCCTGGAGGCGCTGGAGATCCGCCGTGCGCTCGCTGAGCGCCGTACGGGTCTGGTCCAACTGGGCCACCAGGGCCGCGTCCTGGCCCGTGTCCCCGGCCGGGGCCGCCCCCTCCTCCGCGGAGGGGGAGGCGGCCTTCGGCTCGGCTTCGTCGGAGGGGACGTCGGGCTGCTGCGACTGTTCGTCGAAGCCCGGGGTCTCCTCGGTCACGCCGCACCGTCCTTGCGGTCCTCGTCGACGATCTCGGCGTCGACGACGTCGTCGTCGGCCTTGGCCTCACCGGCACCGGCGGACGCGCCGCCCGCCGCCTGCCCGGCCTGGGCGTCGGCGTACATGGCCTGACCCAGCTTCTGGGAGACGGCCGCGACCTTCTCCGTGGCGGTGCGGATCTCGGCGGTGTCCTCGCCCTTGAGCTTCTCCTTCAGCTCGGCGACGGCGGTCTCGACCTCGGTCTTGACGTCACCGGGGACCTTGTCCGCGTTGTCGGCGAGGAACTTCTCGGTCTGGTAGACGAGCTGCTCGCCCTGGTTGCGGGACTCGGCGGCCTCGCGGCGGGCGTGGTCCTCCTCCGCGTACTTCTCGGCCTCCTGGCGCATCCGGTCGACCTCGTCCTTCGGGAGCGACGAACCGCCGGTGACGGTCATCTTCTGCTCCTTGCCGGTGCCGAGGTCCTTCGCCGTGACGTGCATGATGCCGTTGGCGTCGATGTCGAAGGAGACCTCGATCTGCGGGACGCCGCGCGGCGCCGGGGGCAGACCGGTCAGCTCGAACATGCCGAGCTTCTTGTTGTACGCGGCGATCTCGCGCTCGCCCTGGTAGACCTGGATCTGCACCGACGGCTGGTTGTCCTCGGCCGTGGTGAAGATCTCGGAGCGCTTCGTCGGGATCGTGGTGTTGCGCTCGATCAGCTTGGTCATGATGCCGCCCTTGGTCTCGATGCCGAGGGACAGCGGGGTGACGTCGAGCAGCAGGACGTCCTTGACCTCGCCCTTGAGGACACCGGCCTGGAGCGAGGCGCCGATGGCGACGACCTCGTCCGGGTTCACACCCTTGTTGGCCTCCTTGCCGCCGGTCAGCTCCTTGACGAGCTCGGCGACGGCGGGCATGCGGGTGGAGCCGCCGACGAGGACGACGTGGTCGATCTCGCTCAGCTGGATGCCGGCGTCCTTGACGACGTTGTGGAACGGCGTCTTGCAGCGCTCGAGCAGGTCCGCGGTCAGCTGCTGGAACTGGGCGCGGGTCAGCTTCTCGTCGAGGTGCAGGGGGCCCTCGGCGGACGCGGTGATGTAGGGGAGGTTGATCGAGGTCTCGGTGGACGAGGACAGCTCGATCTTCGCCTTCTCGGCGGCCTCGCGCAGACGCTGGAGCGCCATCTTGTCCTTGGACAGGTCCACACCGTGCCCGGACTGGAACTGCTTGACCAGGTAGTCGACGACGCGCTGGTCCCAGTCGTCACCACCGAGGTGGTTGTCACCGTTGGTGGCCTTCACCTCGACGACACCGTCGCCGATCTCCAGGAGGGAGACATCGAAGGTACCGCCACCGAGGTCGAAGACGAGGATGGTCTGGTCGTCCTTGTCGAGGCCGTACGCCAGGGCGGCGGCCGTCGGCTCGTTGACGATGCGCAGCACGTTCAGACCGGCGATCTCGCCGGCCTCCTTGGTCGCCTGGCGCTCGGCGTCGTTGAAGTACGCCGGGACGGTGATGACCGCGTCCGTCACCTTCTCGCCCAGGTACGACTCGGCGTCGCGCTTCAGCTTCTGCAGCACGAAGGCGCTGATCTGCTGCGGGTTGAAGGGCTTCCCGTCGAGCTCGATCTTCCAGTCGGTGCCCATGTGACGCTTGACCGACCGGATGGTCCTGTCGACGTTGGTCACGGCCTGGCGCTTGGCCACCTCACCGACCAGCACCTCACCGTTCTTGGCGAAGGCGACGACGGAAGGCGTGGTCCTGGCGCCCTCGGCGTTGGTGATGACGGTGGGCTCGCCGCCCTCCAGAACGCTGACGACGGAGTTAGTCGTGCCCAGGTCGATGCCGACCGCACGTGCCATTTCGATTCCTCCAGCTGACTTGAGTGGAACGGACTCAAGCATGCATGACACCCGGGCCAGGGTCAACAGAGCTGAGTCGAGCAGACTCAACTCTTATCCGCTCCTTACACGCAACCGCTCGCTGACCTGCACGGACGTCTCCGCAGAGCGTTGACGGGGACGGAAGACGGGGGTGACGGGAAGGCGCACGAGCGCGAGGACGACGACCACGGCGACCGCCGCCACCCACAGCGCCGCACCCCCGGACACCCGTCCGGTGTGCGCGCCCACCCCCACCAGCACCCCGCCCAGCGCGCCGATGCCGAGCAGAACGGCCACCGCGCGGGGGGCGAGTCCGAGCCGCCGCAGCCGGTGCCCGAGATGGTCCGGCCGGCCGCGCGTCAGCGGCCACCGGGACAGCCGCCGCCCGAGCACCACCAGTACGGCGTCGGCGCACACCACGGCGGTCAGTGCGAACAACACCCCGGCGCCGGCCCCGATTCCCTGCCCGGCCCGTACGAACACCGCCGAGGAGGCCAGCACGAACCCCGTGAACAGCGACCCGCCCGCACCCAGGCCGACCCGGGCGGGATGCCAGTTGTGCAGCAGGAACCCGGCGAGCGCGGCGGCCAGGACGGTCAGCAGTACGGCGATCCCGTCCATCAGCTCGGCCGCAGCGCAGGCCGCCACGCCGAACGCCGTCACCGCCCCCACACCACCGGCCAGCCCGTCGGCGTGGTCGAGCCCCCGGAAGGCGGCGGTGACCAGGACGACCCACCCGACGGCGCACACGCCCGCCGGGACCCCGGTCTCCGCGTACGGCACGACGAGCGCCGCCGCCACGGCCGTACCGGTGAGCGGGATCCACCACCGCAGCCGCCACACGTCGGCGGCCAGTCCGAGCACGCCGACCCAGGCGGCGGCGACCAGCAGCCGCCCGACCCCGGTGCCGAGCGGGGCGAGTCCCGCCCGGTCGCCGAGCCCCGCCACCAGCCCGGTCGTGAGCACGACGGCCGTTCCCCCGGACAGCGGCAGCGCCCACCGCCGTCTGCGGTCCAGGATTCCGAGGCGCAGGGCGGGGACCCGGAGCAGCCCCGCGAGCAGGGCGGAGAGCAGCAGGGCGGTGGCGGTGGCGGCGATCCCGTAGAGCACGGATATAAGTTAGGGGCGTATGGACCGATTTGGCGCGAATAACACGATCTGATGTCCGGCACCACCCGAGGGGCTGCTCAGGCAACCCTCAGCGATCCAGATCACCCCATGCCCGGCTACAGTGCGGCCGGGGATGGGGGTAGTCTCGAACGGACTGCATAAGTTACCGCTTAGTAATTTCGGGGAAGCCGTAGTGGAGCCCCCGACGAAACCCCTCGCAGGCCCGAGGAGCCCCCATGCAACTCGCCGCGATCATCGTGTCGCTGGTCCTGACCGTGGTCGGCGTTGCGCTGCTCGCACGCGCGATCGGCCAGTTCGTCCGGTACTTCAAGCTGGGCCAGCCGGTACCGGCCGGTGCCCGGACCGACAACCCCTACCAGCGCAGTGTGACCCTGGTCCGGGAGTTCCTCGGCCACACCCGCATGAACCGCTGGGGCATCGTCGGCGTCGCCCACTGGTTCGTGGCGGTCGGCTTCCTGACGCTGCCGCCGACCCTCGCCCAGGCGTTCGGCCAGCTCTTCGAGGCCGACTGGGTGCTGCCGGTCATCGGCGGCTTCCTGCCGTTCGAGCTGTACATCGAGTTCATCGGTGTGATGACCGTCCTCGGCATCGCCGTGCTCATCGTCATCCGGCTGCTCAGCCTGCCGTCGCGGCCGGGCCGCAAGTCCCGCTTCGCGGGCTCCAAGGCCGGCCAGGCGTACTTCGTCGAGTACGTCATCCTCACCATCGGCCTGGCCATCTACGTCCTGCGCGGCCTCGAGGGCGCGCTGCACCACGTGGACTCCTACGAGGCGTCGTACTTCGCCTCGTACCCGTTGGTCCTCGCCTTCGACGGCCTGTCGGTCACCACCCTCCAGAACCTGGTCTACCTGGTCGCCATGATCAAGATCGGGACCTCGTTCATCTGGATGATCGTGGTCTCGCTCAACACCAACATGGGTGTGGCCTGGCACCGCTTCCTCGCCTTCCCGAACATCTGGTTCAAGCGCGAGGCCACCGGCGGGACCGCCCTCGGCGCGCTCCAGCCGATGACGTCCGGCGGCAAGCCGATCGACTTCACCGACCCCGGTGACGACGACGTCTTCGGCGTCTCCCAGGTCGAGCAGTTCTCCTGGAAGGGCCTGCTGGACTTCTCCACCTGCACCGAGTGCGGCCGCTGCCAGTCGCAGTGCCCCGCCTGGAACACGGGCAAGCCCCTCTCCCCCAAGCTCCTGATCATGTCCCTGCGCGACCACGCGCACGCCAAGGCCCCCTACCTGCTGGCCGGCGGCGGCAAGACCATGGAGGGCGAGGAGAAGGCGTCCGAGGAGCAGCTGGCCGGCGTGCCCGCCGCCGCCCTCGCCGAGGCCGAGCGCCCGCTGATCGGCACCGCCGAGGAGAACGGCGTCATCGACCCCGACGTCCTGTGGTCCTGCACCACCTGCGGCGCCTGCGTCGAACAGTGCCCCGTCGACATCGAGCACGTCGACCACATCGTCGACATGCGCCGCTACCAGGTGATGATCGAGTCCGCGTTCCCGTCCGAGGCGGGCACGATGCTCAAGAACCTGGAGAAGAAGGGCAACCCCTGGGGCCTGGCGAAGAAGCAGCGCCTGGAGTGGACCAAGGAGGTCGACTTCGAGGTCCCGGTCGTCGGCAAGGACATCGAGGACCTGTCCGACGTCGAGTACCTGTACTGGGTCGGCTGCGCCGGAGCCCTGGAGGACCGCGCCAAGAAGACCACCAAGGCCTTCGCCGAGCTGCTGCACATCGCGGGCGTCAAGTTCGCGATCATGGGCGGCGACGAGAAGTGCACCGGTGACTCCGCCCGCCGTCTCGGCAACGAGCCCCTGTTCCAGGAGCTCGGCATGGAGAACGTCATGGCGCTGAACATGGCGTTCGGCGAGGAGACGGACGACGAGGGCAACGTGACGCCCGAGTCGAGGAAGCCCAAGTCGGCGAAGAAGATCGTCGCCACCTGCCCGCACTGCCTCAACACCCTCGGCAACGAGTACCCGCAGCTCGGCGGCGACTACGAGGTCATCCACCACACCCAGCTGCTCCAGCACCTCGTCGACGAGGGCAAGCTGATCCCGGTCACCCCGGTCGAGGGCATCATCACCTACCACGACCCGTGCTACCTGGGCCGCCACAACAAGATCTACACGCCCCCGCGCGAGATCATCGGCAAGGTCCCGGGCCTGCGCAACGAGGAGATGCACCGCCACAAGGAGCGCGGCTTCTGCTGCGGCGCCGGCGGCGCGCGGATGTGGATGGAGGAGCGGATCGGCAAGCGCATCAACAACGAGCGCGTCGACGAGGCGCTGTCGTTGAACCCGGACATCGTGTCCACCGCCTGCCCGTTCTGCCTGGTCATGCTGACCGACTCGGTCAACGGCAAGAAGAACGAGGGTGCGGCCAAGGAGTCCATCCAGGTCGTCGACGTCGCCCAGCTGCTGCTGGAGTCCGTCAAGACCCCGGCCGACCCGGCGGGCGACGAGGAGAACGAGAGCGCTCCGGAGCCCGAGCCGGTGAAGTAACGCGACACGTCGCCGAAGGGGCCGTCCGACTGGGCGGCCCCTTCGTCATGTTCACGTACAACCCTCCGGTCACCTCGGAGGTCTCTTGATCGGCGATCACCCGTGAACCCCAGGACAACTCAGGGCGAACACGGGTGACACACCACGCCGGCATCCGTGGACGACCGTTCCCGGTGGACGTCCCGCACACAGCAGGAGACCTCCTTGCACAAGAACCTCCGCACCGCCCTCGCGACCGCCACCGCCGCCGCGCTCACCGGCGGCCTGCTCGTCGCCATGGCCGGACCCGCGGCCGCCGCCCCGGGCCTCGACAGCGACTTCAACGGCGACGGCTACCGGGACGTCGCCGTCACCGCCCCCCTCGCCAGCGTGAGCGGCAAGAGCGGCGCCGGTGCCGTAACGATCCTCTACGGCTCCCCCAAGGGCGCCGGCGCGGGCAGAATCCAGACCTTCAGCCAGGACAGCTCGGGCGTCCCCGGCGCCGCCGAGAAGGACGACCAGTTCGGCGCCCACACCGCGCCCGGCGACTTCAACGGCGACGGCTACGCCGACCTCGCCGTGGGCGCCCCCGGCGAGGACGCGGGCACGGACACCAACGGCGGCACCGTCGTCATCCTGTGGGGCGGCTCCGGCGGCCTGTCCGGCGCCACCACCGTCTCCGACCCCTCCCGCTCCACCCACGACTGGTTCGGCCAGGTGGTCGCCGCCGGCGACTACAACGGCGACGGCAAGGACGACCTCGCGATCGCCTCGGACATCAACAAGGTCGACATCTACCGCGGCGGATTCACCAAGTCCGGCTCCACCGGCGGCCGCTACACCGTCACCGCGCCCATCCTGAAGGTCACGGGCCTCGACATCTTCAACCTCACCCCCGGCGACATCGACGCCGACGGCCGCACCGACCTGGTCGTCGACGGCTACGAGGGCGACAGCGACGGCGACTACTCCTACAACGCCAACTACTGGCTCCCCGGCTCGTCCTCCGGCGTGACCACCTCGGGCGCGCAGAAGCTCCCCGCCGGCGTCATCTCCGACATCGGCGACGTGAACGGCGACGGCTACGGCGACATCGTCATCGGCAACTCGTGGGACCCCGGCACCGACACCCCGGGCACCGCCAAGGGCGGCGCCGTGGAGATCATCTACGGCACGTCGTACGGCCCCGAGGGCGCCGCCGAGACGGTCAGCCAGAACACCGCCGGCGTGCCCGGCAGCAACGAGACCGGCGACAGCTTCGGCTACGAGGTCTCCCTCGGCGACATCAACGGCGACGGCCACGACGACCTCGTCATCGGCGCGCCGGGCGAGGACCTGGGCGAGTTCAAGGACGCCGGCATGGTCTCCGTGCTCTACGGCTGGAACGGCGGCCTCTCCGAGACCGGCACCCAGTCCCTGCACCAGGACACCCCGGGCGTCCCCGGCGGCAACGAGGCGGGCGACGGCTTCGGCGGCGAGGTCCTCCTCTCCGACGTCACCGGCGACGGAAAGGCCGACCTGACGGTCGGCCTGCCCTGGGAGAACGACTCCAACGGCTACGCCGTCACCTTCAACTCCGACGGCCTGAAGATCAACACCACCGGACGCGGCATCGGTCTCGGCGCCGCCGGCCTGTCCTCGGCGGGCAACCCCATGTTCGGCTTCCACGTCAACGGCTGACCGCCCGGCCACTGAAGCGGGGAGGGGACGGCGACCGTCGCCGGTACCTGCCCGCACGGCACGAAAATCCCGCGCGCCGACGGCCGTCGTCGTTGCCGATCAAAAGCCGCGCGGTACACGCACCACGGTCGTGCGCACGGCACACCCACACCCTGATGGCCAACCCTCCCCGCGTCGGAACACCGACCGGGCGGCCACCCCGCACACTTCCGGCACGCCGACCGCGTCCGGCTCCCGCAGGAGAACCCCGCATGCACCAGCGCCCCGTGCGCCTCGCCCTGGCCACCGCCACCGCCGTCGCACTGACCGGCGGCCTCCTCGCGCTGTCGGCCCCCACGGCCGGCGCCGCACCCTCCGGCCTGGCCGGCGACTTCAACGGCGACGGATACCGGGACGTCGCCATCGGCGCGGCCGGCGCCGACGTGGGATCCGTGCAGAACGCCGGTGCCGTCGTCGTGCTCTACGGCTCCTCCTCCGGCGTCTCCGCCACGAGGAAGACCGTCATCACCCAGAACTCCACCGGCATCCCCGGCGCCGCCGAGTACGGCGACCGCTTCGGCAGCAGCCTGGCCGCAGCCGACCTGAACCGCGACGGCTACGCCGACCTCGTCGTCGGCTCCCAGTACGAGGCCATCGGCGACCGCGACGGCGTCGGCTCGGTCACCGTCGTCTGGGGCGGCACGTCCGGCCTGTCCGGCGGCGCGGGGCTGCCCCAGCCGTCCGGCCTCTCCGAGTGGGGCCGCTACTCCTCCGGCCTCGCGACCGGCGACTTCGACGGCGACGGCGACATGGACGTGACCGCCACCGGCCAGAACCGCACCTACCTCTACAACGGCCCCTTCACCCGCACCGGCACCCCCGTGAGCCACCAGGGCGTCGACGAACTCGGCTCCACCTACGAGGTGTTCGCGGGCGACATGACCGGAGACCGCACGGCCGAACGCGTCTACCCGTACGGCGTGGACGGCGACTCGGCCGGTGAGATCAGCTACTTCCGCCACGACCCCGGCAACTGGGACGCGCACCCCGAGTCCGACTACGCCCGCGTCGAACTGCCGCACGCCGACGGCCTGGCCGGCGTGATCGCGGACGTCGACAAGGACGGCTACGGCGACCTCGTCCTCGGCGACTACGGCGACCCGGGCGACGGCAACTCCGTCAACGGCCACATCGGCGGCCGGATCTCCGTCTGGTACGGCGGCCCGGGCGGCCCCGACCCCGCGCAGAAGCCCACCGTCATCCACCAGGACACGGAGGGCGTACCGGGCGGCGGCGAGGCCGGCGACCTCTTCGGCTCCGCGCTCTCCGCGGGCGACGTCAACGGCGACGGCTACGCCGACATCGCGGTCGGCGCCCAGGGCGAGGACCTGGGCACCAAGAGGGACACCGGCACGGTGACCGTCCTCTACGGCTCCGCCTCCGGCCTGACCGGCAAGGGCGCCAAGCAGTACTCCCAGGACACCGCGGGCGTCCCCGGCAGCAACGAGACCAACGACGCCTTCGGCATCTCCGTCCGCCTGGTCGACCTCGACAAGAACGGCAAGGCCGACCTCGTCACCGGCGCCGGCTACGAGAACGGCTACGGCGCCGTCACCGTCATGCGCGGCACCACCTCCGGACTGACCACCTCCGGCGCCCTGTTCCTCTCCGCCCGCGGCGTCTCCCTCCAGGGCGGCGCCGGCTTCGCCTGGGCGATCGCCCAGTGACACCCCGTCCGCGTCCGCACGCCACCCCAAGGTCCCCCATGCGCCTGCGCACCGCCGCGATCACCCTCGCCGCCGCCACCCTGACGCCCCTCCTCCTCACCGCGCCCGCCGCCCACGCCGCCCCGGCCGCCGCCGACCCGTACGACTTCAACGGCGACGGCCGCGCCGACCTGGCGATCGGTGCCCCCGACGCCACCGTCGGCAGCGCGTCGAAGGCCGGCGCGGTCTCCGTCGTGTACGGCGGCTCCGGTGGCCTGAAGACCTCCGCACGCACCCTCATCACCCAGAACACCACCGGCGTCCCCGGCACCGCGGAGGCCGGCGACGCCTTCGGCGCTGCCCTGGCCTCCGCCGACCTGAACACCGACGGCTACGCCGACCTCCTGATCGGCGTGCCCGGCGAGGACGTCACCGGCGACACGAGCAGCGGCACGGCCGTCGTCGTCTGGGGCTCCACGTCCGGCCTGTCCGGCGCACGCTCCCTCTTCAGCTTCTTCGACGACAACTACGACCACTACGGCCAGGCCCTGGCCACGGGCGACTTCGACGACGACGGCGACATCGACGTCGCGGTCGGCTCCACCGGCCCGACCGTCGTGTCCCTCGTGGAGGGGCCGATCACCAGGACCGGCGCCCACAACGGCGGCTCCGGCTCGGCCTACGACTGGTGGTCCTCCTCACCCGGCGTCACCCAGCTCACCTCCGCGGACACCCCCGGCGACGGCAGCGGCCCGCTGGTCCTGCACGGCCGCGCCGCGCACAACGGCGACGCCGCCACCTCCCTGGCCGACCTGCGGATCGGCAACTACACGGACTGGCTCCAGCGGATGCCGGCCGGGTACGTCTCCGCGGCGGGCGACATCGACGGCGACGGCCACCCGGACTTCGCCGTCGGCAACGACCGGGAGACCTCCGCCGACCCCGGAGGCGCGAAGGGCGGCAAGGTCACCGTCGTCTACGGCGGCCCGGACGGCCTGGACGCCGACCGCGCCCCGCTCGTCCTCACCCAGGACACCGCCGGCGTCCCCGGCGCCTCCGAGACCGGCGACCGCTTCGGCAGCGGCGTCGCCCTCGGCGACATCAACGGGGACGGCCACGCCGACCTCGCCGTCGGCACCCCCGGCGAGAACAGCGGCACCGGCTCCGTCACCCTCCTGTACGGCTCCGCCTCGGGCCTCACCACCAAGGGCGCCCAGTCCTTCACCCAGAACACCGCGGGCGTCCCCGGCAGCTCGGAGACGGGCGACCTCTTCGGCACCCGCGTCGTCCTCACCGACCACACCGGCGACGGCCGCGCCGACCTGTCCCTGTCCGCGCCGGGCGAGAACGCCGGCGACGGCTCGCTCTGGTCCCTGCGCGGCTCGACGGCCGGCCTCACCACCACCGGCGCCATCAGCTTCGGCACGGCGACGACCGGGGTGTCCACGGCGGGCACGCCGCACCTGGGCTCGACCCTCGGCGGCTGACCCGTACGGGAAGGGCGCGTGTGACACCTGACTACCCCTTAGGGGATGTCACAGCTCGGCAGCAAAGCCGGGTCCTGAGCCGGGGCCCGGCCCGTCTCCTCCCGGGACCAGGTACGTTCGAAGGCGTGGCTGGATTCAGGATCGGACGCGGCCGGAACAACAACGGCTCTCCTCACGCGCGACCGCAACACCCCCCGCACGGACAGCAGACGCCGCAGGGACCGTCGTACGGCTACCCGCAGGCGCCGCAGCCGTACCCGCAGCAGCCGTCGTACGGCAACGGCGGCGGCGGTGGCGGCTGGCCCCAGGCGCACCGCGGCCCGGGCGGTCCCGGCGGCTACGGCGGTCCGGGCGGGCACGGCGAACCCGAGTACTTCGGGGACGGCGGGTACCCCCACGGCCCCCAGGGCGGACCGCACGACCCCTACGCGGCCAACAACCCGGGCCACACCCAGGCCTTCTCGATCAACGACGACCCCTACAACCAGGGCGACACCTACCGCGCCGGCTCCGCCCCGCCCGCCGGCCCGGTCGGCCCCCGCCTGCCCTGGAAGGACCTGCTGAAGGGCGTCGTCCTGTCGCCCGCGCAGACGTTCCTCCAGATGCGCGACTACACGATGTGGGCCCCCGCCCTCATCGTCACCTTCCTCTACGGCCTGCTCGCCGTCTTCGGCTTCGACGGCGCCCGCGAGGACGCGATCAACGCGACCCTGTCGAACGCGGTCCCGATCGTCATCACGACGGCCGTCGCGATGGTGCTCAGCGCGTTCGTCCTCGGCGTGGTCACCCACACCCTGGCCCGCCAGCTCGGCGGCGACGGCGCCTGGCAGCCCACGGTCGGCCTCTCCATGCTGATCATGTCCCTCACGGACGCGCCCCGCCTGGTCTTCGCCATGTTCGCGGGCGGCGACGCCACCTTCGTCCAGCTCCTCGGCTGGGCCACCTGGGTCGCGGCCGGCGCCCTGCTCACGGTCATGGTCACCCGCTCCCACGACCTCCCCTGGCCGAAGGCCCTGGGCGCGTCGTCGATCCAGCTGATCGCCCTGCTGTCGATCGTGAAGCTGGGCACGTTCTGATCCACGGGCCACACGAGGAAGGGGCTCCCGCACGGGAGCCCCTTCTTCTGCTTCTCCCGCTCTCAGGCGTCGAGCACCTGCCCGGTCCGCCTCACCACAGGCGGCTGAACGGACCACGGGAAGTTGATCCACTCATCGGTGCGCTTCCACACGTACTCGCACTTCACCAGCGACTGCGTCTTCTCGTAGACGACGGCGCTGCGCACCTCGGCGACGGCGTCGAGGCAGAAGTCGCGGACGAGCTTGAGCGTCTTGCCGGTGTCGGCGACGTCGTCCGCGATCAGCACCTTCTTGTCGGTGAAGTCGATGGCGTTGGGCACGGGCGCGAGCATGACCGGCATCTCGAGGGTCGTGCCCACACCGGTGTAGAACTCGACGTTCACGAGGTGGATGTTCTTGCAGTCGAGGGCGTAGGCGAGCCCGCCGGCCACGAAGACACCGCCGCGCGCGATGCTGAGCACCACGTCGGGCTCGTACCCGTCGTCGGCGATGGTCTGGGCGAGCTCACGGACGGCGACGCCGAACTGCTCGTAGCTGAGGTTCTCGCGCACGCCGCTCACACCTGGGTCCGGTGGAAGTTGAGGTAGGACCGCGAGGCCGTCGGCCCCCGCTGCCCCTGGTACCGCGACCCGTACCGCTCGCTCCCGTACGGGTGCTCGGCCGGCGAGCTGAGCCGGAACATGCACAGCTGCCCGATCTTCATTCCGGGCCACAGCTTGATCGGGAGGGTCGCGAGGTTGCTGAGCTCGAGCGTCACGTGCCCGGAGAACCCGGGGTCGATGAAGCCGGCGGTGGAGTGCGTCACCAGCCCGAGCCGCCCGAGCGAGCTCTTCCCCTCCAGCCGCGAGGCGAGATCGACCGGCAGCGTGATGACCTCGTACGTGCTGGCCAGCACGAACTCACCGGGATGCAGGATGAACGGTTCGTCCCCCTCCGGCTCCACGAGCCGGGTCAGGTCCACCTGCTCGACGGAGGGGTCGATGTGGGGGTACCGGTGATTCTCGAACACCCGGAAGTAGCGGTCGAGGCGTACGTCGATGCTGGACGGCTGCACCATGGATTCGTCGTAGGGATCGATCCGCACCCGCCCGGCGTCGATCTCGGCCCGGATGTCCTTGTCTGAGAGAAGCACGGCCCCGAGGATACGCAAGGCGCGCGGACCGGCCACAATCGGCCACCCCGCGCGCCCACGCCCTCTGTCCGTGCCTCCCGCGCTACCGCTTCTGCAGAGTCACCGGCACGACACTGCGGAGCCGCGCACAGCGCGGACACCGCAGGAGCCGACCGGGGCCGAGTCGCTCGGCCTGCTGCATCGGGAACGAGGCGGCGGTGAACACGTGCCCATCGGCACAGCGGACGACGGTGCGCTCCATCAAGTCCAAGAGTCCCTTCCCCAAGAGCCGCGTCTGGCTAACTGCCCTGACGACAAAAGCCACATTACGGGATCAAAGGAACGACCCTCCAGGCGGCACCCCGCACACGCACCAGGCCTTCACGGTACGCCCCAACGCCTGCCCCCCGCAGCCGCATCCACGCCCTGAAACAGAGTCAGGCCCCCGGCTCTTGAACACCGGGGGCCTGGCATGAGGTAGAGTGAGCGAGCGTCCGGACACCGTCGATGCGACGGGGTCGGGATCTTACGCGGGTGTAGTTTAATGGTAGAACATCAGCTTCCCAAGCTGAGAGCGCGAGTTCGATTCTCGTCACCCGCTCCACAGAGAAACCCCAGGTCAATGGCCTGGGGTTCATTGTTGTCCGATCCGATTGCGGGCGCCGGGGGGCGCCAGGCCCGCTTCGTCGGTATGACCTGCACCAGCATGGGGTGCTGCCGCGTCAAGTCGTCTGCGAGGTAGGACGGTTCTCCTGGGTGCGCCACCCGGTCGTCGACGACGAGCCGCTTCGGGGGATGTGACCTTTGTTGCAGCACGGGGTCTCGGGCGTGCTCGCCGTTGTGCCGTTCGCCGGGGACGGTGGCAGCGGCGCATGTCCCGTTGAGGGAGGTCAGAGGGCTGTGGGTGGAAGTCACGGCAGGAAGGCCGCGCGCCCACGGAGAGCAATATCTGTGCTCGTGAAATGAGAAATTGGTGCGGGGTGCGGCGAGTATTCCCCGGCCGCCCGGTGGGCCCAAATTTTTCCATCGCGCAAGGCCGATCGCACCGTGCTACTGTCGATCCCAGTTGCAGATGTGGTTGCCAGAAGGTTTTTCCGACGGCTGATCATCACGGCGACACGGAATGCGCACACGGCGTATTCCAGTACACCGCCTCCGAAGGAGAAACAATGGCTACTGGCACTGTGAAGTGGTTCAACGCGGAAAAGGGCTTCGGCTTCATCGAGCAGGACGGCGGCGGCGCCGACGTCTTCGCCCACTACTCGAACATCGCCGCCCAGGGCTTCCGCGAGCTGCTGGAGGGCCAGAAGGTGTCGTTCGACATCGCGCAGGGCCAGAAGGGCCTGACGGCCGAGAACATCGTTCCCGCCTGACGCACCGCCTCTGACGCGTACTTCGCAGCTGGGGCCCGCACCTTGGGGTGCGGGCCCCAGCTCGCTTCATTCCCAGGGTGATTCTCCCCTGTCGTTTTTCGGCCCGTTCTCGCGATTCTCTGCGCCGCTCATTCTGCTGCGGAAATCCCTTGATACGTGCCCGCATCGAGGAAGGTTTCCGCATGAACCGAACACGTACCACTCGCGCGCGCACCAATCGCACATTCGACCGCTCCGGCGCTCCGCGCCACTCCAAGGGAAAGCGCCAGCCGGCGCGGGGCGAGTTCGCCCTGCCGAAGACGGTCACGCCCCCGTTGCCCGCTGTCGAGTCGTTCGCCGATCTCGCCATGCCGGCTCCGTTGCTGGCCACGCTCGGCCATGAAGGCGTGACGGCACCGTTTCCGATCCAGGCGGCGACCCTGCCCAACTCCCTGGCCGGCCGTGACGTGCTCGGTCGCGGCCGCACCGGGTCGGGCAAGACCCTCGCCTTCGGCCTCCCGGTGCTGGCCCGTACGGCGGGACGGCGGGCCGAGCCGCGTCAGCCGCTGGCCCTGATACTCGTCCCCACCCGTGAGCTGGCCCAGCAGGTCACCGACTCGCTCGCTCCCTATGCCCGCTCCGTGCGCCTGAGGCTCGCCACCGTCGTCGGCGGAATGTCCATCGGCAGGCAGGCCGGTGCGCTGCGGGCCGGCGCGGAGGTGGTCGTCGCGACGCCCGGTCGCCTCAAGGACCTCATCGACCGGGGCGACTGCCGGCTCGCCGACGTCGACGTCACGGTTCTCGACGAGGCCGACCAGATGACCGACATGGGGTTCATGCCCCAGGTCACCGCCCTGCTCGACCAAGTGCGCCCCGGGGGTCAGCGGATGTTGTTCTCAGCCACCCTCGACCGCAACGTCGACCTGCTGGTCCGCCGCTACCTGACCGACCCGGTGGTGCACTCCGTCGACCCGTCGGCCGGTGCCGTCACCACGATGGAACACCACGTACTCCACGTGGACGACACGGACAAGCAGCGCACGACCACCGAGATCGCGGCCCGGGACGGCCGGGTCATCATGTTCCTGGACACCAAGCACGCCGTGGACCGGCTGACGAAGCACCTGCTGAACAGCGGTGTCCGCGCCGCCGCCCTGCACGGCGGCCGGTCCCAGCCGCAGCGCACCCGGACACTCGCGCAGTTCAAGGACGGTCACGTCACCGTCCTGGTGGCCACCAACGTCGCGGCCCGCGGCATCCACATCGACAGCCTCGACCTGGTCGTCAACGTGGACCCGCCCAAGGACCACAAGGACTATCTGCACCGTGGCGGCCGTACGGCCCGCGCCGGGGAGTCCGGCAGCGTCGTCACCCTGGTGACCCCCGGCCAACGCCGCGGCATGACCCGGTTGATGGATTTGGCCGACATCCGCCCGCGCGTCACCCAGGTCCGCCCGGGCGAGGCGGAGTTGAGCCGCATCACAGGCGCCCAGGCGCCCTCCGGGGTCCCTGTGGTCATCACCGCGCCTGCCGTGGAACGCCCCCGCCGCGCCTCTTCACCGTCCCGGGACCGCCAGGGCCGCACCGGCCAGGGTCGGCCCGTCGGCCCGAAGGCGCGCCGCAGGGCACAGCGGCGGCCCGGCAACAACGTGGCTGCCTAGGCCGGCGCGGCCTTGCAGCCCCTGAAGCCCCTGTGGCATCTCGGGAGACGCAGGGCCTCCGGGGCCGCAGGGGCCACCAAGCCGACCATCCCTTACCGAAGGAGACACCCTTGACGCCGGTGCGGACGCACCACGCGACAGGGCCCCGTGACCTCACCGCCGGCGAAGTCGTGCCGGCCATGATTCCGCACGCTCGGCGGCGCGCCCGCCCCGTGGCTGTGTGAGGACGTGCGGGAGACCGCCTCAGGATCCCGGTGGGGGGGGGGGGGGGGGGGGGGGGGGGGGGGGGGGGGGAGGGACCGGGGTGTGAGCGGCAGGAGGGAGAGGGGAGGAAGGAGAAAAGGAAA
>NZ_JBVIGS010000004.1:220611-281129 GCF_055570675.1 Streptomyces sp. NPDC031111 | reverse complement strand
TACCCCCCCCCCCCCCCCCCCCCCCCCCCCCCCCCCCCCCCCCCCCCCTCCCCCCCCTCCCCCCCCCCCCCCCCCCCCCCCCCCCCCCCCCCCACCGCTGTGTCGCCGTCCGCTCGGAAAGCGCCGGCCGGGCAACGGGACGGAGGCAGCGTCTCACCGGTCGAAGTGGATGAGATCTCCCACGGTCCATGCGCTGACGTCCTTGATCGCGACTCGGTACATGCCACCCGTCTCCGGGATGCCGAGGGTGCCCTGGAGGATCCGGGCGAGATGAAAGTGCAGATGCGTGGGTGCCTCGCCGCGACCGGGCCGGTTCCCTCGCGGACTGCGCGCGAAGACGTCCGAGAACGGGTCGAGACGGTCCGAGTCCTTCAGGACCTCCGCCACCCGCTCCCTCCACACGGCCTCCGGAGCCAGCCGGCCGGTGATGACGGCGCCGCCGACGACCACGGTCAGCGACATCTGATTGCTTCGCTCGGACTCCACCGCGGCGGAGATGGCGACAAGCAGCTCATCAGGGTTCGACATGACCGCAGAGCTTATGCGGCCCACCCGTACCGGAAAGCCCCGCGGGGCCGAAGTGGCTGCGCGCGCGACGAGCATGCGGCTTCCGCCCACCGGTGAGGGCCGGCCACAGCAGGATTCCTCCACCACCAGAAGAGTGAAATCTCCTCTTGCTGGAGTAGCTTTTCGGTCCTGCCGTGGGTATGCTTCTTCTCGTACGAAACGGTCGATGAGATCCGCCAGACACGAACTGGCGGATGACTGAACACGAAATACGCAGGTCAGTGCGGCTCTCGAGACTCGAAGCCCGGGTGTTCCCAGAACGGTGACGGGACTGGGAGCCGCACTGGGCGGCTCGCACGTCGAGGAGCTGCCGAAAGCGGTACAGGTTCCATCAGTGGTTGGTTCAGGGAGGAACGGAGGAGCAGACGCCATCAGGATCGCCCGGCCCGAGAAGCACTCGGCCCGGGTACCGCAAGAACCCCGAATGGATGGTGGTTCCCGGTCAAGCAGCTGCGATCCCCCCGCACCCCCCTCTGCCGGGCCGGGTAGCGGAAACCGAAGGTCGGCACAGCAGTAGGGCCGACAGATGGTGTTCAATTTCCTTCGGGGCCCTGGTGCCGTACGGCACCAGGGCCCCTCGACGCGTTGCACAGCGAGGTGACATGACATCGGACAACCCCCTGAATGATCGTCTGGACGACGACGACTACCCCGCGTACTCCATGGGCCGGGCAGCCGAGATGCTCGGCACCACCCCGGCCTTCCTCCGAGCCATCGGTGAGGCTCGCCTGATCACTCCGCTCCGCTCGGAGGGAGGACATCGCCGGTACTCCCGCTACCAGCTGCGGATCGCCGCGCGCGCCCGGGAGCTCGTCGACAAGGGGACTCCGATCGAGGCCGCGTGCCGCATCGTCATCCTCGAGGACCAGCTCGAGGAAGCGCAGCGCATCAACGCCGAGTACCGTCGCGCCGCCGCCGAATCAGCGGGCCGTGCCGACAACTCCGCCTCCGCCTGAACACACGGGCGCATGCCGGACGCCAAGCCTCGGCCACCGCTTGGCGGACCCGCCGAACACGGACCGTACTTCCTGAACTTCGCCCAGGGCGCCGGCTACGCCCACCTCAGTCCGGACCGGCGGGGATCGTGAAGCTGTTTGACCACAACGGAGTTGATCTGTAACTCCGCGGTGAGGCGGGTGGGATCCGTCCCGACCCCCGGGCCCGATCGGTTCCGGCCGATCCGGCAGCAAGCCCGCCTCACACCCTGTCCAGGCTCAACTTCCCCTTCGCACCTGTAGGTTCGAGTCGATCACTGCCATAGGTGAGGGGGACGGATGGACGCGGCCACCATCGTGGCGCGGCTGGATCAGGCTCGTACCGCGGACGCGCGGGTGCGCGACCGGATCTGTGATGAGGTGGCCGCCGAGTTGCTGGCGGCGGGGACTCCACCCGCATTCGAGGTGGCGTCGGCGGACCTCGACGCCGACCCGTATTTCATGTGTGCGGACCGTTATTGGCGTCAGCGGTTTCGCGAGCGGCCGACCGTGAGTACAGCGCTGGAGTGTGCTCGTTGGATGACGGGCCGTGTCGCTGACGGGAGTTGGGGCGTCGTCGCCGAGCAGTGGGGGCTCGGGAACGGGTTTCTCAACCGTGGGAGCGTCGAGCCGGCGGCCGAGCTCGCGTCGGCGGCCGGCGAGGCGGCGGCGGACGCCGCGGGTGACCGCGCCGCGTTCCTGCTCACGCTCTTCCACGCGGGCAAGCTGAGGGCGAACTTCTGCTTCGACGAGCTGCACACCTTCCTTGCGTCCTCGCCCCTTGCCCTGGCCTGCGGCCCCTTCCGTCACGAGCCCGTGTTCCTGGCGCTTCAGGCCTTCGCCGCGTTCGGCAGCCGGGCACTGACCGTCGAGTACGCCACCGAGCGGCTGGAGCGGGCCTGGTCGGCACCGGGCCGCACCCGGCACACCGTGGACGTCTGCCTCAACGGACTCGCCTTCGCCGCCCCGTTCGAGGGCCAGGGCGAACTGCTGCGCGACCACGCGGAGGAAGCGGTCGAGGCATACCCGCGCGACCACATGTTCCGCGCGCGGCTCGCCGCCGGTCTGCACATGTGCGGGCGGCACGACGAAGCCCTGGAGAGCATGGACACGGCCCTCGCGCTGCTGGCCGCGAGCCCCACCGCCAGCCTCGGTGTTCTTCAGGACCAGTACCTGACCAAGCGGGAGGCGATACAGGAGGGGCGGCTGCGGGCCCTGCGGGACGCGGAGCAGCGGCGCCGATGGGAACAGCAGACGGCCGCGAACGCGCGCCTTGAGCGTTCCCTGCACACCTCGTCCGTGCGCGTCGTCGAAGTCGTCGCCGTATTCACCGCCGCCATCGCCTTCGCCGTCGGCTCCCTCCAGGTGACCCTGACCGGCAGCCTCTCCCTGGCCGACCGGCTCTGGCTCCTGGCGGCACAGGGCGCGGGCCTGGCGTTGTTCGCGCTTCTCGTCGTCGGCGGCACATGGCTGATCACGCGAGGCCATCACCGGGAGGACCGCGAGAACTCGTGACGCTCGTGGTGCTCGCGCCGTGCGTCCGGTCAGCGCTCGGTGGCGGTCAGGCAGCGGGCGGTGAAGTCCGCCAGCTGTGACCGCAGCGTCTCGCGCGGCACGCGCTCCTCGCCGGCCAGGTGCTCGACCAGGTCGGCTCGGGTGGCGGCGAGCAGGGCGTGGGCCGTGAAGTCGGTGCCGGTCAGTCCGGGGATCCGGTCCAGTACGGATCGCAGCAGGGTGTGCCAGCGCTCGTAGTGCTCCGCCCGGTACGGGCTGCCGCTCCCGCTTTCCTCCAGGGCCAGTGCGAGGGGCCTGTTGTCCAGCTTGAAGCACAGGACGGCGTCGAGCAGGGCGGGTACGCGCTCCCGTGGCGGGGTCGCGGGGCCCAGGGGCGGTGGTCCGGACTCGACGGCCTCCCTGACCGGTTCGAGCCGTGCCTCGTACAGCGCGCGGAGCAGCCCGGCGCGATCGCCGAAGGCACGGAAGAGCGTGCCCTTGCCGACGCCGGCCGCCGCCGCGACGTCGGCCATGGTGATGTCCTCGGGATTCTCGCGGCGGGTGAACAGGGCGTCGGCGGCCGCGAGCACCGCCTCCCGGTTGCGGGCGGCGTCCTTGCGGGACCTGGGCTCCGGCATCCGTCTCCTCCCCTTCCCCTTGTTCTCTTTGTTCTCGTTGCAAAACGGACCCCGGGTCCGTATCGTCAAAGCGGACCCTGGGTCCGGATTCTACGAGAAGTACGAGATGGAGGACACCCATGTCCGCACCGACTTCCCCGGCGGAGCTGTACCGCCACAGCCTGCGGCTGCTGCTCGACAAGGACATTCCCGCGTGGGTCGCCCTGTGGGCCGAGGACGGGACCATGGAGTTCCCGTTCGCCCCCGACGGCTGGCCCTCGCGTCTGGAGGGCAAGGAGGCCGTCGCCGCCTACATGCGGCACTACCCCGACCACATCGACCTGCACGACTTCCCCGACCTGCTGATCCACGAGACCGCCGATCCGCGGACCATCGTGGTCGAGATGCGCGGCGTCGGACGCATGGTGGAGACCGACGCTCCCTTCGACATGACCTACATCGCCGTCGTGACCATTCGGGACGGGCGCTTCACCTCCTATCGCGACTACTGGAACCCCCTCGTCGTCCAGGAACCCGGCGCCGACTTCACCGGGAGCAGCCGATGACCACCGCCGGCACCACGCTGGTCATCGGCGCCACGGGCACCACCGGCAGCCGCACCGCCGCACGGCTGACGGCCGCGGGCCACCGCGTCAGAGCCGCCGCCCGTCGGGCCACCCCGGTCGCCGGCGCCGAGCCGGTCCGCTTCGACTGGTACGACCCCGCCACCCACACGGCCGCTCTCGACGGCGTCGACCGCGTCTACCTCGTACCGCCCGTGGGCGACTCCGACCCCGCGCCGGTCATGCTGCCGTTCCTCCATCGGGCCCGTACCGCCGGCGTGCGCCGTGCGGTGCTGCTGAGCTCCTCGGCCATCCCCGAAGGCGGTCCGGCGGTGGGAACGGTGCACCAGGCCCTGCCCGATCTGTTCGAGCAGTGGGCGGTGCTGCGGCCCTCGTGGTTCATGCAGAACTTCACCGGCACGCACCTGCACGCCCGCGCCATCCGTGCCGAGGGCGTCATCCGGACCGCCACCGGAAGCGGCCGGGTCGGCTTCGTCGACGCCGAGGACATCGCCGCCGTCGCCGTCCGCTGCCTGACCGACGCCCAGGCCCCCAACACCGATCTCGTCCTCACCGGACCCCAGGCGCTCGGCCACGACGACATCGCGAGGATCATCACTGAGGTCACCGGCCGGCCCGTGGTGCACCGCCGCATGTCCTACGAGCAGATGCGCGATCACCTTACGGGGGAGGTCCCGGTGGAATTCGCCGCGATGCTGGCCGAGATGGACCGTGCCATCGCGCAAGGGGCGGAGGACCGGGTCACCGACTCCGTCCAGCGCCTCACCGGCCGCCCCCCGCGCGCCTTCCGCGCGCTCCTCGAAGCGGAAGCGGAAGCGTCCATGCCGTGAGGCGGGGCTACAGGGCCGGACGTCGGCCGGCCGGGTGAGCTCCCGGTGTCCGTAGTCTGCGGGCGAACATGCCGAGCAGCACGGCGTTGACCAGGCCGGACGCCGTCACACCGACAGAGAAGATCAGCTGGCTCAGCCAGGAGAAGGCGAAGTACTCCGCGGGTGACGCCACCAGGAAGGCCAGGATGCTGAGCGGCGCCGTGGCCATGAGCGGCCAGATGGCGGCGAATCCCGGGTCCGGCGACAGGTACACGGCGTAGAGGAAGAAGCCCAGCGCCGCCGCGACCACGGCGAGATAGCCGCGCGCGAGCCAGTTGTCGACGGCGGGTGCGAGCAGGGCCCGGATGCCGTGAGGGTGAGGGCGCGCGGAGTGCGCCGGCTCCGCTCCCCTCCGTTCGGAGAAGGCCCTCCCGGTGACGAGAGCACCCAGCACGGCGGCATTCACGAGGGCGCACAACAGGAGCCAAACCGTCCAGAGGCCGACGGCGAGCACTTCGGCCGTCCCGCCGCCCGCGGTGCCGGGGCCGTAGGGGAGAACCACACTCAGCAGGGAGAGCGGTGCCGTGAGCAGCAGGGGGGCCGCGGCGAAGTCACTGCCCGGGGCGAGGAACATGACCAGGACCGAGGCGGCGAACACCGCCAGATAGCCGCGGGCGAGCCAGTTGCCCGTGGCCAGGGCAAGGAGTTGGCGCAGGCGCGGGATGCGGCTCTGGCGGGAGGCGTTCGGCATCGAGGTTCCTTCGGTCCGTCCGGGTCGGTGCTCCCAAAGATGCGCCGGAGGACACGCTCGGGCATGAGTACGGGTACCCATCACGAGGACGGCGGAGTACGGAGGCGGTGCCCGCGATCGGACCGCCTCCGTTCAGCGGTGTTCGGGGTTGTCCGCCCCCGCATGGCAGCCGGCGTCCCACCGCGAGCGCTGGTTGCCGTACGCGGGGACTCCTCCGGCGCGTTTGAGCAGGCCCGCGATGTGCATGAGGTTCCAGGTCATGAACGACGTGTTGCGGTTGGTGAAGTCGTTCTCCGGGCCGCCGGAACCGGGGTCGAGGTACGACGGTCCGGGGCCGGCCGGGCCGACCCAGCCGGCGTCGGCCTGGGGCGGGATCGTGTAGCCGAGGTGCTGGAGGCTGTAGAGGACGTTCATCGCGCAGTGCTTCGCGCCGTCCTCGTTGCCGGTGATCAGACAGCCGCCCACTCGGCCGTAATAGGCGTACTGGCCCTGCGAGTTGAGGAGGCTGGAGCAGGCGTAGAGACGCTCGATCACCTTCTTGGTCACCGAGCTGTTGTCGCCCAGCCAGATCGGGCCGGCGATGACCAGGATGTCCGCGGCCATCACCCGCTCGTACAGTGCGGGCCACTCGTCGGCGGCGAAACCGTGCTCGGTCATGTCCGGGTACACGCCGGGCGCGATGTCGTGGTCGACGGCGCGGATCTCGGACGTGGTGACCCCGCACGACGTCATGATCTCCGCGCTCTTGTCGATCAGGCCCTGGGTGTGGCTGAGCTGCGGGGACGGTTTGAGGGTGCAGTTGATGTAGAGGGCGGTCAGGTCGTCGAAGCGGGGAGGGGCGCCGGCGGCGGGTGGGGGTGTGGTGGTCATGGGGGCAGCGTCTCGCGTGGGTTCCGGTTTGTCCCGTTCCGGCGCGTTCTCGCGTGCCGTGCGGAGTCATGGCGTACGGCGGCGGCGGTCCCGTCCGCACCGGGTGGTGACCCCTCTCGGGGAGGAGGAGGCTCGGTGCCATGACGATCGACGTGACGGCCGACCGGATCATCCCGCTGCCGCCCGAAACCGTGGCCGCCTACGCCATGGACTGGCGCCACGACGCCGACTGGACGCAGGGGATCCGCACGGCCGAGCTCACCACGGAGGCGGAGGGAGGGGGCTTCGGAACGGGGGCGGAGGTGACCCGTACGGCGTACTTCCTGGGCCGCCGCATCGACTACGTCCTGCGGGTCACCGCGTACGAACCCCCCACCCTGCTGGACATGACCTCCGTGGCGGGCCCGATGCCCATGCGGGTCACGTACACCTTCGACCCCCACCCGGACGGCACCCTCGCCCGCATCCGCGTCCGGGGCGGCGGGGGAGGGTTCTACAGGCTCGCGGCGCCGCTGCTGGCCCGCCAGGTCGGAGCCAACATAGCCAAGGACCTGCGCGACCTCGAAGCGAGGCTCCTGGAGCAGGGGTGACCGGGGTCAGGGTGAAGCCGTCGTTGGGCTTGCCCGCGAGGAGGTCGGCCAGGCCGCCGCTGAGCGCGTACGTCGTCCCGCCCGGGCCCCCTAGGAGTAGCGGACACGACGTCAAGGGCCGTACTGACTCAGCGCGTTGACTCTCGTCGACCCCTCAGGCGAACGGGACCGCGTCCGTCGAGGACGTGTGCCAGTTGGTGACGATCGGGTCGTCCACGACGATGGTGCCGACCGGCAGGGAGACGGGGTTGGGGTCGTTGTCGCCGACGGCGACGATGATGGTGTCCAGTTCCTTGCCGCCGTCGCCGTTGGTGGTCTTCGGGTTCACTCCGGCGTAGGCGGCCGTGTCGCCGCTCAGCTTGATCTGCTCGCCGACGGACTGCTCGGCGGGGCCCGCCTCGGTGCCGTCGGAGCCGAAGGCCACGGTCGGCAGGGCGGCGGGCAGGTAGCAGGTGATGCCCGGCTTGGCCTTCGCGGTGATCAGGATGTAGCCGCCGGCCTGGGTCTCGGAGCGGGTGCTCCAGGAGATGTCGTTGGCGCCGCAGCTCTGCTCGACGGGGACCCGCTCGCCGTTTCCGGTGTCGACGCCGGAGCCGGCCCCCTCGTCGGTTCCCCCGCCCGTCGTGTCGGTGCGCTTGTCCGTGCCCTTGTCCGTGCCCTTGTCCGCGCTCTTGTCCGCGCTCTTGCCGGTGTTCGCCGCCGACGAGGAGGACGAGGATCCCTGCGTGTCGTCCGTGTCCGTGTCCTGGCACGCCGTCATCAGCACGGCTGAGCCCGCGAGGGCGACGGCGGCGAGGACGGCCTTGCGACGGTTGCCGAACATGAGATCCCCTTGCTGATCGGTTCTGTGGAGGTGAGGCCGAGGCGTCCTCGGCTCTCAGTGCTTCTTCGCTCAGGAGGAGGGGGCCTGGGGGTGCGGGGATCCCGTCGTCGCCGTCGTAGGACAACGCTGTCACCAGCCGGTTACACAGCCACGTTCGTCGCGGCCTCCGGGCCCGTCGCGGCCGGTGCGCGTCGAGTTGTCCGTGAACTCCTCCGGGATTGTCCGTGATCGGTAACGGACGCATCCCGGGAGGTCCGTTGCTCGTCCTGCGAGGTGATCCTCACGGTGGCTGGGGTTCGGCGGGCAACCAACTGAAGGCGGGGCGGACATGGCACGGCACGGTGCTGGGCGGGGCTGGTACGGCAAGGTGGCCGGGGCGGCACTCGGGGTGACGATGCTGGCGGTCGGTGCCTCGGTGTGGACCGCGCAGGCCGACGCCGTGAACAGTTCCTCGTCGAAGGCTCCCGCGTCGGCCAAGCCGGGCGGTGACGTCAAGCCCGTCGACCCGGCCATCGTGCACGCCTCGGACGCCGGGGAGCGCGGTGTCAACATCACCATCGACGACGGCCCCGACCCCCAGTGGACGCCCCAGGTGCTCGACCTGCTGCGCGAGCACGGGGTGAAGGCCACGTTCTGTGTGACGGGGACGCAGGCGCAGGCCCACCCGGACCTCGTGAAGGAGGTGGTCGCGGCCGGGCACCGGCTGTGCAACCACTCCGTCTCGCACGACACCGCCATGGACAAGAAGTCCGAGGCCTACCAGTCGAAGGAGATCCTGGACGCCGAGCGCATGATCACCAAGGCGTCGGGGGGCGTCCGGTCGATGTACTACCGGGCGCCCGGCGGGGCCTTCACCCCCCACAGCCGCAAGGTGGCGGCCGCAGAGGGCATGCGCCCGCTGGGCTGGAACGTCGACACCAAGGACTTCGAGCAGCCGGGTGCGGACGCCATCGTCGCCACCGTCGAGCGGGAGCTCCCCAACGGGCCGACGCTGCTCTTCCACGACGCGGGCGGCGACCGCTCCCAGACCGTCGAAGCGCTGCGCCAGGTACTGCCCTGGCTCAAGGAGCAGGGGTACTCCTTCGGCTTCCCGGTGCGCTGAACGCGTCCGGCCCCGGCACGGGCGTCAGGGGTGGCACGGCAGCCAGCCCTGCTGGACGGCGCGTACGCCTGCCTCGAAGCGGCTGCGGGCACCGAGGCGGTCCATCAGCTCGGAGGCGATACGGCGGGCGGTGCGGTGGGACACACCGAGGCGCTTGGCGATGGCCTCGTCGGTGTGGCCCTCGGCGAGCAGACGCAGGGCGGTGGCCTGCTGCCCGGTGAGGCCGTGCGCGTCGACGGGCACGACCTGGCCGAGGGGCCGGGCGGACTCCCAAGTGGTCTCGAAGAGCGAACAGAGAGCGGTGAGCGTGCCCTGTCCGGTGAGCAGTACGGCGCCGGCGGCGGTGTCGTCGCTGCTGACGGAGATCATGGCGATCCGCCGGTCCATGAGGATCATCCGCGTGGGGAGCGACGGCACCGTACGGACCTGACCGCCCAGCCGGGCCAGCCAGTCGGCGTGCTCGACGGTGGGCCTGTTGGTGCGCACGCTGTCCAGGTAGATCGTGCGCATCCGCACCCCGCGGCCGAGCAGATCCTGGTTGAGCGGCCGGGACGCGGCCATGTTCTCGGCGGTCTGCGGTCCGCCCGGCGCGAACGTCAGTAACTCCTCGCGCACCTCACGGGTGAGCGCGGCCAGCCGGTCGCGGATCTGGTCGAGGCCCACCAGTTGCTCCACCCCGGGATGGCCGGTGACCGGCCGCAGCTCGGCGTACTCGGAGATGAGCTGGGCCGCCGCCACCCGCGAGGCCTCCAGGCGCTGCCGCTGCTCCGCCAGCCGGGCCTGCTGCCGGGCCATGAGGATCTCCATGCCGATGTCCGGCGAGACCGCCCGCAGCCGTTCCGCGTCCCCGGCGGCCGGACGCACCAGCGCGAGCTCGCTCAGGGTGTCGAGGGCGTCGCGCACGTCCTCCTCGGGCAGTCCCGCGGCGTCGCCGAGGTCCGCCACACCGGCGGCCGGGTGTCTGAGCATGGTGCGGTACACCGTCTCCGCGACGGAGTCGAGTCCGAGTGCGGTCAGCACGTGGGTCCCCCCGTTTCTGCACACAACATCCCCTGTTGAGTGGCGATCTTCGCAGAGCGGCAACACGTCGGCACAGGGCGAGGACGGAACGGGCCAGGGCCACAACCGGCCATCTCGAGGCGGCACTTGGCAACCTTTTCCCTTGAGACGCTGAAGCGCATGTATCTCGTCCACGCGCATCTGGAACTTCCCGCGGGCGCTCGACTGCCGGGGGACGTCCGTGAGTTGGTGCGCTCGTCCCTGGTCCGCGACGACCGCGTGGAGCACCTCGCCGTGCACCTCCGCTCCCCCTCCCGGCTCACCCTGGGCTTCTATCTGCTGACCGACGGGCTGGAGGAGGCCGAGGAACGAGCCGTCCGTGTCTGCGCCCGACTGCTGGGCGACGTCCCGCAGTTGGCGGCGGCGCGACTGACGGGTGCCGAGGTACCGCTGATGCCGCTGGCGTTCGACGCGCAGCCGGTGGACTGAGGCGGCGGGCGTGGACGCATCGGTCCAAGGCCCGTTCCGTCCAGCGAGGAACCCTTCTCACGTGCCCGGGTCGGCGACGAACCTGGGAGCCCCGGCCAGGACAAGGAAGGAACGGACAGCCATGCCTCGCACCCGTACCGCCAAGGCCGCCGAGGTCGCCTCTCCCGCCGTCGACACGGCCGACGACGCCGGCTGGCAGTAGGCCCCCACCGCCCCACGGAGCACGAGAGGGCCCCGCCTCCTCCGGCGGGGCCCTCTGGGGCGTCGTGCGTCAGGCGATCTTGTCGTAGCGCAGGGCGACGTAGGACGAGGCGGCGTGGCTGTCGATGGTGCCGCTGTAGACGTTCGCGGACCGGTAGTTCATGTCCGACTCCGGGCTGCTCAGGGAGTAGTAGTAGAAGGTGCCCGCGTCCTGGTCCTTCCAGCCCGCGAAGAGGACCGCGTGCCCCTGGCTGCTGGAGTTCAGCGCGTCACCGGGCCTGAGGTCGGCCTTGGAGATCTGGCTGCTCGCCTGGGAGAGGCTCTGCGTCGTCAGCGAGGAGGTGAGGTGCCACGCCATGGAGACGAAACCGGAGCAGTCGGTGCGGTAGGAGTCGTCGCCCTCGATGTCGGTCGCGTCGGCGCTCTGGCTGTACTGGATGTTGCGGTTGTACCAGTCCTTGGCGCGGGTCATGACCTCGCTGCGGTAAATCGTGCCGCCCTGCACGGACTTCGGCGGGGTCGGCGGCACGTAGGCGCAGTTGTCCGCGTAGGCCGACAGGAGGGTCTGCGTCCAGCCGGAGGCGTCCACCGGGTCGTTCGGGTGGTACGCGATGTCGCTGCCGTCCCCGTCGGTCGGGTCGGCGTCGTGGTACCAGTACAGGCCGCCGTTGGTACGGCCGTAGTAGAGGCCCCCGCCGGGGGAGGACAGCGAGTCGACCGCCGACCAGCCACTCGACTTCAGCACCGCGCGGTCCCAGTCGCCCACGCCGTTGATCTTGTAGCTGAGCAGCCGTCCGTCCGAGGTGGAGGCGATGATGCGGTCGTCGCCCGCGGCGGCGAGCGTCTTGAGGACGAAGCCCGTGTCGATCACGACGTGCCGGCCTATGTGGGCGGACCCGGAGGGCTTGTCCTGCGACACCAGGTACTGGTGGAGCTGCCCGTCGACCGTGCCGTAGAGGTGGCCGGCGCCGTCGTAGACCATCTTGTCGAAGGTCCAGCCGCCGTCCCAGATCTTGACGATCCCGGCGAGCCCGAGGGACGTGTTGTTGGTCTGGACGTCGACGCGGTAGAGGTCCCCGCTGGTCGATGTGACCAGCACCGTGTTGAAGTTGAGCGTGGCCATCGCCTTCGGCGTGAAGCCGAGGTCCGGGCCGATGAGCGTCTTCACGCGGTCGCCGGTGTTCGGTTCGATCGCCGTGTACGTCAGTCTGCCGTCCGACAGCGTGCCGTAGACCGACACATTGCCGGTGCACGAGGCGACGGCCTGCGCGGCCCCGCCGGCGACGGTGACCAGGCCCAGGGACATCGCCCCGACGGCCAGGACTGCGGACGTACGGCGCACGGCATTGCTCAGCTTCATGGCTTCTCCTGCGGCACGGAAGTCGAGTGGGCGAACGCGCGTCCCCGGCCCTCACAGACGCCTCGCGGTGCGGCTGTGAGGGTGGTGTACGGGGGTGGCGTCCGGCGGCAGGGACTACTTTCGCCGCGGGTCAGGGGGGCCGGAAGAGAGAAGCGGTGGCCGCAAGGGTCCCTGGCCGGTTGTGTCCTGAGGGGCGTACGACCGGGGCGGCGCCGGTGCGGGACGGGCTGTCAGTGGCAGTCGAAGCGCCAGTCCCACGGGTGGCCGGGGCACTGGCGGCAGTGGAAGAAGTAGACGCCGCCGCAGTCGCCCAGCTGGATGTCGCCGGTGATGGTCAGAAGGTGCTCCATGCGGTGTCCGCGGGCGCAGTCCGGCCAGTCGGCGGGCTGCGTCCAGGCGGGCCAGCCGCCGACCTTCGTCGCGATGACGTTGGAGTCCGACGGCCACCGGGAGCCGCCCGACGGCAGCCGGAAACGAGGCTCCCAGGTCTCCCACATGTCCTTGGGCAGATCGAGCCACCTCGGCCAGTCCCGCTCGGTGGACGGGGACAGCGTGGACGGCTCCGGCATGTTGTCCTCGTCGTACTCCCCCTCGCCCGCCTCGGGGATCTCGGACAGCGCGCCCCCGGCCACGACCTCCGCCTCCTCGCGCCAGTACAGGCGCGGCATCACCGGCCCCGGATCCTGCTCGTGGATCAGCGCGCACCACACGACTTGCAGCAGGTCCTTCCCCTCCGGGAACTCCAGTCCCGGCACGTCCCGCGCGAACAGCTGGAGGATCGGCACCATCGGCACCGCGCCGGGGACGATCTCGTTCCGGTTGTTCCAGTCGGGCCCGAAGGTCCAGTGGTCCTCCTGCGCGCAGTACGGCCACGGCTCGTCCGCGGGCCACAGCAGCGGGCCGCCCAGCGAGCTCTCCCGCGCGCCGGGGTCGCCGGGCTCCGGGTTGAGGAGGGTGGTGTCCCGGACCAGGCCCGCGTACTCCGGTATCAGCGTGCGCAGGTCCTGCGCGGGCGGCTCGGGTGTCTCGGGTGTCTCTCCGGGCATCGTGGCTCCTCAAGGCGGCGGACGTGGACGGGCGTTGCGGGCACGGTAGTCGGGTACGCTCGCGGCCTCGGCAGGGGGGCTGCCACCTGGGTTGGGGGGAAGAGTGGGCGTTCCACGTCGTTCCGTTCCGCGCGCGGTCACGATCGCCGCGTACGCCGTCGTGCTGCTGGCCGGGGGTGCGGTCGCCTGTGGCGCCGGAAGTGGCTCCGGTGGCGAGGGTCCGTCCGACGTGACACCCGCGGCGGCCGTGGCGGAGGCGGCGGAGAACTCCGCGGACATCACGTCGCTCCGCTACCGGGTCACCGGGACCGTGCCGGAGAAGGGCCGTCTGGAGGCCGAGGCATCCATGAGGACGGAACCGCCGGCCATGAGCATGAAGATGACCACGGCCGATCAGGGCGGTGCGGGTGGCGAGCTGAAGGTCCGGTTCGTCGACGGGGCGATGTACGTCGGCGGGAGCGCGGTCGCCACCGGGAAACCGGCGGGCAGGAGCTGGTTCGGAGCCGATCCCGCCGCATGGGGAGGCATCTCCGTGGACAACAACTCCTACGGCGTACTGCCCCCTCAGCTCGAGGGAAGCCCGGTCGTGCAGTCCACGCTGCTCACCGGGTCCAAGAACGTGCGGAGGATCGGGAGCGAGACGGTCGACGGGGACAGGACGACGCACTACAAGGGAACGGTCGACCTGAATGGACTGCGCGCCGCCGGTGACTCCGCCCCGGACGGGGCGGCGCGGGAGCAGCGGACCGAGGCCCTCGATCAGTTCATGGGGCTCCGCGTCTCGGACACGCTCACCATGGACCTGTGGCTCGACGGCGACGACCGCGCCAAGCAGTTCCGTGTGCGGGGCGGCACCAGTGGCGGGCCGCTCGACCTGACCGTCACCTTCCTGGACGTCAACCGTCCCGTGACCGTCGAGGCCCCGGCGGCCGAGGACACCGCCAGGCTCCCGGACGACGCCCAGGCGGGCTGAGCGGGTCAGCCGGAGACGGTCAGCGGGGCGGTCGGCTCCCAGGTGAAGCCGTCCGGGTCGGTGAACGGGCGGGTGGCGCCGGAGAGTACGAGGCGGTGCGAGCCGGTGCCGTCGGCGGGGACACCCGCGACCTTGGCGAGGGCGCGGCGCTTGTACAGGGAGAGCTTGACGGTGCCCGGTCCGGTGGCGAACTCGACGTACTTGCCGCCGAAGCTCTTGCCCACGGTGAGGCCCTGCTCGACGTAGAACTGCTTGCTCGCCTTCACGTCCTCCACGCCCAGCAGCAGCACCAGTTCGTCGACGTCCCGTGTGACGGGTCGGGTGTCCTTCTTCGCCGAGGTCGCGAGCTGCCAGACCGTGCCGTCCGGGGCCTGGACGACTCCGCCGTAGCCCCACAGCGACTTCGCGGCGGGCTTGAGGACGGTGGCGCCGGCGTCGCGGGCGGCGGAGAGGAGCGCGTCGACGTTGCCCGGCTGGGACACCACCAGGGACAGCGTGAAGCCGCGGAAGCCGGTCGTCGGGGCCTCGGAAGCGCGGACCCGTACCCGTGACGGGTCCAGTCCGAAGGCGGCGGAGTAGAAGTGCGCGGCGGCCCTGGGGTCGGCCACCTCCAGGGTGACGGAGTCGATGGAGTCCATGGCTTCGACGGTACGGGCGGCCGGGGCACCGGCGCTTCTCGAAAACTGACCGTGCTGCCGGGGCGGCGGTCGAGGCGGTCGAGGCGGTCGATCTTCACCGTTTGCCTACGAGACCGGCGCCCGAGCCAAAAGATGCGCGGGCGTGCATATGGCAGACTCGCGGGCCGACAACACGCCGTTTCGGGGGAGACACGCATGTATCCAGGGCAGCCGCAGGGTCCCTATCCGCAGCAGGGGCAGTATCCGCCGCAGGGGCAGCACCCTCAGCAGCCGTACCAGCCCCATCCGCCGCAGCAGGGCAACTGGCCCCCGCAGCAGCCGCCCCACCCGGGGCAGTACCAGCAGCCGGTGCCGCCGCAGCGGGTCGGTGACGCGCAGATGGTGATCGATCCCGGGCTCAACGTGAATCAGCGCGAGCTGGTCATCAGGATCCAGCGGACCAGCAAGATGTTCGCCGTCGGATACGTGGTGGGCTTCCCGCTCGCCTTCGGCGGACTCCATTACGGCTTCACCGAACAGCCCACCGGATTCATCGCCGCGCTCATCGGTCTCGCGCTGTCGGCCGTCGGTGTCGTCTCGTTCCAGAAGATGGTCGCGCTGCGCCGCCAGTTGCGGCAGATCACGCCGGACGCCTGGCGGTCCCCCGCCGCGCATCTGCCCAGCGCGCGCAAGGCCGCCACGCTGGCCGCCTACCTCAACGGGCTGCTCGCCCTGCTGTCCCTGGGTGCGGTCGGCTGGCTTCTCCACATGGGCGCCGGAGAAGGCGCGTTCGGCAATTCCTTCGGCTTCGGCTTCCTGCTGCTCGGCGCGTCCATCCCGGGCGCCCTCGGGGTGGCGGCGGCGAGCACGATCCCGCAGCTGCTCCGGGGGATCCCGGCCGGTGCCAAGGTGGGCCGCGCCCTGTACTCCGTGATCATGGCGGTCGGTGCGCTGATCCTGGGCAACGGCATCAAGGACGCCGACCCGATGCCCATCGCCGTCGGGGGCACGGTCACCGCGATCTGTCTGGGCGCCATGACCCTGCTGGGCCGGGCCGCCAAGCGGATGCGCGGCGAGATGCCGTGACCCGGTGCCCCGAGTTCCTTCAGGAGGGGATCCAGGAGGGCCACTGGGGCGGGACGTTGCTCGCGGGGCAGAGGCCGGAGTCGCCGGGATAGCCGTCGAGTGTCCCGCGGGTCGCGAAGAGCCACCAGGCCGGCGCCACCGTCGCGGCGATCACCAGCAGCGTCGGCAGCGCGGCGCGTACCGCTGTCGGCGCGTGCGGCGCCAGGCGTCGGCCGACGGCGAGGGCCACGAGTCCGACGACCGTTCCGGCCATCACCACCAGCGGGAGCAGGGCGTTGAGTTCGAAGCGTCCGCCGGCGTCGTAACCGGCGTCGCAGTACGCGCGGGCCCAGACGGTCAGTGCCCAGGCGGCACAGCCCGTCGCCGCTCCGAACAGTGCGGAGGCCGCCCAGGGGAGACAGGAGCCGGTCCCCGGTTCCTGTGTGTTCACGTCATGCCAGGACATCCGGCCATTCTGCGCGGTGTCCGTCCCTCCCGTGAGCTACACGCAGGTGTCCACCACGGGGTGACGATTCCGGGACGCGGCGTTCATAGGGTCCAGTCGTGGTCGCCGGGCAGCCGGTTCCGGCCCGGGGCGACCGACTGTTCCCTCCCCTCACCTCCCTGGAGCGTCTCGTGATCCGCACCATCAAGGCGGCGGCCGTGGCCGCGCTGTGCTGCACCGTGGCCGGCGCAGGGCTCGTCGCCTGCGAGGAGACCGTCGGCACGGATTCCCGGCCGAAGCCCACCGCGACCGCCGAGAAGGGCGCGGAAGACCTGGTCTCCGGCACCGGGAAGATCCGAGTCGACGGGCACTCGGTCAACGTCTCCTGCTCCGGCGAGGCGGCGGACGGCGGGCCCGTCGTCGTCCTGATGCCCGGAGGAGGGGACGGGCTGGACACAATGGCCGGCCTCCAGAAGACCCTGAGCGGGAAGCACCGGGTCTGCTCCTACGACCGGCTCGGTGAGGGCGAGAGCGACAAGCCCGACGGTCCCCAGCAGGTCACCGACGCCGGCAGGCTCCTCACCGCGGTGCTCGACCGGGTCGCCGGTGACGGTCCGGTGGTCCTGGCCGGCCATTCCCTGGGCGGGTGGATCGCCGCCCGCTACGCACCCGACCACCAGGACCGGGTGAAGGGCCTGGTGTTGCTGGACGCCACCATTCCGAAGCTGTCGGCCGACATCTCGAAGGTGATTCCCGAGTCGGCCACCGGCCCCGCGGCCCAACTGCGCGAGCAGGCGCTCGCGGTGAACGCGGGACAGAACCCGGAGAACCTGGTCATCGCCGACGGGGAGGTCCGCTCCGCCGGGAACATCCCCGTGGAGATCATCAAGCACGAGACCCAGTACGCCTCGGTGCCCGAGTACGGCCCCGCGCTGGAGCGGATGTGGTCCGAGGGCCAGCGCCAGTGGCTCGCGCTCTCCGAGCGGAGCACGCTGCGTACGGCCGAGGGGAGCGACCACTACGTCCACGTCGCCCGGCCCGACCTCGCCGTCCAGGCCGTTCAGCGCGTCACCGCACGGGCCGCCGGCCACTAGGGGGTGCCCGCCGAGTCGCGCCTGCCCCGGGCGCCCGTGTCGTCCTGGGCGCCCGGGGCCGTGGGGGGATCAGGCCGCGGCCCTGAGCGGAGCCTCCTGGGTGGACGGCTCCTGGAGTGCGGGGCGGCGGCGGGTCGGGATGCCGAGGGTCGGGTTGGCCACGCCCCAGACCGCTCCCTTGCAGACCAGCTCCTTGTAGACGGCGGCGGCGCGTCCGGTCAGGGCCGCCCGCACGGCGCGGTCGTCGGCGGTGACGTACTGGATCAGGCCCTCCTTGCGGCCCAGCGAGATGCACTGGTTGAAGTAGCGCAGCGGGGCGTTCGGGAGCTTGCCGCCGGTCAGGCGTGCCGCGATGGAGTCGGCGGCCTGCCAGGCGGTGGGGGTGCCCGAGGCGCAGGACATCCGCAGCGGCTTGTCGCCGGGGCCCATCACCATGGCCGCGTCGCCGATGGCGTACACGTCCGGGTGGGAGACCGAGCGCATGGTGCCGTCGACCACGATCTGGCCCGTGCCGGTGGTCTCCAGGGTGGTCGCCCGCGCGATCGGGTGGACGGCGAAGCCGGTGGTCCACAGGGTGACCTCGGCGGGGAGGACGCGGCCGTCGGCGGTGGTGACGCGGTCGGCCCCGACGGCGGTGACGGACGCCTGCTCGTGGACGGTGATGCCGAGCTTGTCGAAGACCTTCCGCAGGTGCCGGCGGCCCTTGGGGGAGAGCCAGTCGCCGAGCTCGCCGCGGGCGGCGAGGGACACGTCGAGGTCCGGGCGGGCCTCGGCGATCTCCGTCGCCGCCTCCAGTCCGGTGAGGCCGCCGCCGACCACGACCACGGACCGGCCGGCGTCCAGCTCGGCCAGGCGCTCGCGGAGGCGCAGGGCGCCGGGGCGGCCGGCGATCTGGTGGGCGTGTTCGGCGGCGCCGGGGACGTCCTGGGGGTTCCAGCCACTGCCGAGGGCGTAGACGAGGGTGTCGTACGCCAGTTCGTCGGTTCCGCCGCTGTCGTCGGTGACGGTGACGGTCCTACGGTCGGCGTCCACGCCCGTCACCTTCGCCAGCCTCAGCTCCACGCCGGTGCCCGCGAACATCTCGCTGAAGGGGCGGGGCCTGAGCTCCTGGCCGACGGCGAGCTGGTGCATCCGGACGCGCTCGACGAAGTCGGGCTCGGCGTTGACGAGGGTGATGGCGACGTCTTCGCGGCGCAGCCGCTTGGCCAGTCGGCCGGCGGCGATGGCTCCGGTGTATCCGGCTCCGAGGACGATGATGCGGTGCTGCATTTCCCTGCTCCTGTCGTCGGCTCTTCGGCGGGTTTCGCCCCCTGAACCGGGCAGCCCGCCGTTCCCTGACAGCAGTCGGGTGTGATGCGCGTCACATGCTCGTCATGCGTGCGTCACGTGAGCCTCAGAAGGCGATGAGCAGGGGTTCTCCGTGGTCGGCGCCCGCCCAGTGGCGGGTCGCGCGTTCGAGCTTGTCGGGGTTCACCTGGCTGCGGATCGCGGTGATGCCCTCGGGGGTGACCGCGAAGCACATGACACCGACGACCCGGCCGTCGACGACCGCCACGAGGGCGGGGTCGCCGTTGGCGGTGGTGGCGAAGACGCCGGGTGAACCGCCCACGAGGTCGCGCTTGGCCTTGGCCGGCTTGAACAGGCCCCGCATGAACGTCGCGACCGCGTGCGCGCCCTCGAACGCCCTGGCCCGGGCCGGCACCTTGCCGCCGCCGTCGCCGACCGCGACGGCGTCCTCGGTGAGCAGCCGTACGAGCGGCTCGGTCCGGCCGCTGGTGGCGGCCGTGAGGAACTCGTCCACGATCCGCCGGGCGGCGGCCTCGTCGATCTCGGCGCGGGCCTTGCCGTCCGCGACGTGCTTCTTGGCGCGGTGGAGGATCTGCTGGCTGGCGGCCTCGGTGAGGTCGAGGATCGCGGCGATCTCCCGGTGCGGGTAGTCGAAGGCCTCCCGCAGCACGTACACCGCCCGCTCGTTGGGCGTCAGACGCTCCAGCAGGACGAGGACCGCGTACGAGACCGACTCGCGCTGTTCGGCGGTGTCGGCGGGGCCGAGCATCCGGTCGCCGGCGAGCAGCGGCTCGGGGAGCCACTGACCGACGTAGGTCTCGCGCCGGGCGCGGGCCGAGGTGAGCTGGTTGAGGCAGAGGTTGGTGAGCACCTTCGTCAGCCATGCCTCGGGGACCTCGACGCGCCCGACGTCGGCGCCCTGCCAGCGCAGGAACGTCTCCTGCACGGCGTCCTCGGCCTCACTCGCGGAGCCCAGAAGGCGGTAGGCGATGGCCTCCAGGCGCGGCCTGGAGGCCTCGAACACGTCCACGTCCTTCATGCTCAGGGCCATGCCCGGATCGTAGCCCGGCCCGGGCGCGGGGAGCGCGGGCGGCGGACCATGGGGGCTGGGGGCGGCGGTCCACCTGGGCCGATCCGGTGGGACGCGAACGCGGAAGGAATGCCTCCGGGGTTTTTGGACAGGCGCTCCGAGTTACTCCCATGTAGTCGGCAGCGGGGAGCGATCTCGTTCATGGCGCAGGAAGCGGGCCCGGCGACAGCAGAAGATTCCGATCCGACGACGACGGCGGCGGGGCCTCGCGGACGCGCCAGACCCTCGGTCAGCAGAGGAGGGACGGGAAGGCGGGGCTTTCCGTCCGCCGTGGAGCGCGGTGGCCGGGTGGGCGGCCTGGACGGGCTGCGGACGGTGGCGGTCGCGCTGGTGCTCGCCTACCACGTGGCACCGGATCTGCTGCCGGGCGGTTCGGTCGCCGTGGACGTCTTCTTCACCATCAGCGGTTTCGTCATCACCCGGCTGCTGCTCGCCGAGTACGCCCGCACCGGCGGCGTCGCCCTGCTCCCCTTCTACCGGCGGCGCTGGCTCCGGCTCGTTCCCGCGCTGCTGGCGCTGTGCGCGGTGTGCGCGATTCTGGCGGCGACCACCACCCTGTGGGGGTTCGACGGCTCACTGCGGGCGGCGGGGCTGTCGGCGCTGTTCCTGGTGAACGTCGTACGGGCCGCCGAGTCCGGGCCGTACGGGGACATGATGGGGCCGCTCGCGCACACCTGGTCCCTGGGGGTGGAGGAGCAGTTCTACCTGCTCTGGCCGCTGCTGCTGCTGGCGCTGCTGCGGTACACCCGCGCCCGGACGGTGCTCCTCTGCACGGCGGCCCTGTGCGCCCTGCCCGTGCTGTGGCGCTGCGCCCTGTGGAATCCCGACGCGGCCCACCGCATCTACAACGGCACCGACACCCGCGCCGACCAGCTGCTGGCCGGTGCCCTCGTCGCCGTGGCGCTGGCCCGGCTGCGCGCGGACGATCCCCGGCTGGCGGTGCTGCGCACCTGGGCGGGCCGGCTCGCCTGGCCCGCGCTGGGAGTGCTGGCGCTGGTGGCCTGGCGGATGCCGGTGACCGCCGACGCCGGTCTCCCGACGGCCGCCTGGTACACCGTCGGGTTCCTGTTCGTCGCGGTGCTCTCCGCGACCCTGGTCGCGGCGCTCGAACTGCGCCCCGACGCCCGGCTGTCCCGGCTGCTCTCACTGACGCCGCTGACCTGGGTGGGCCGCAACCTGAGCTACGGCATCTACCTGTGGCACTACCCCGTCGTACGGCTGCTGGCCTCCCTCGGCATGACGGACGGGCTGCTGCCGGCCACGGTGCTGTTGACCGGCGTGATGGCCCTGCTGTCGTACTACCTCGTCGAAGCGCCGTTTCTGCGCCGGGCCCGGCGCGGGCCCGTTCCCGTCCGGGGCTGAGCGGCCGTACCTCCGTTGTCCCGCACCGGTGTTGCCGTTACCGAGCGGAACGCCGGAGCGCCGACGAAGTACGCGATCTTCGCGTGCTGTTCACCCGGGCGACCGTCGGCACTGGTCCCCGGGTGCGACGATCCGGCTCCGCAGTGGATCACACCGGAGGAACGATGCTCCCCAAGAGAACCCACGCCGCGCTCGCGGCCCTGGCCGTGACCGCGGGCGCCCTGGCGGGCGCGGGCGTGGCGCACGCGGGTCACGGGAAGGGCGCGGATCACGACCGGCACCGGCCGGTGGCGTTCGAACGCACCGCGACCTACCCGGTCTTCCAGAACCGTCCGGCGGGTGAGGACGCCGCCTCCGAGACCGTCGCCGAGATCTCCGCGACCAGCGAGGACGGCCGCACGCTCGTGTACACGGACGCCGCCGCCAAGCGGATCGGCTTCCTCGACATCAGCTCCCCCGGCCGCCCCAAGGGCCTGGGCACGCTGTCCCTGGCCTCGCTGGGCAACGCCGAGGACGAGCCGACCTCCGTCACCGTCGTCGGGCCGTACGTGCTGGTCGTGGTGAACACCAGCGCCTCCTACACCGAGCCCTCCGGCCGCCTCGACGTCATCTCGCTGCGCACCCGCACCCGGGTGGCCAGCCACGACCTCGGCGGGCAGCCCGACTCGATCGCGCTGAGCAAGGACAAGCGGTACGCCGCCATCGCCATCGAGAACGAGCGCGACGAGGAGGCCACCCCGGAGGGCGGCGAGGAGGGCGACCTGCCGCAGGCGCCCGCCGGGTCCGTGCGGATCGTCGACCTGAAGGGGTCCTCGCCCGCGAAGTGGGAGTTCCGCGAGGTCCCGCTGACCCGGGCCGACGGGTCCGCGCTGCCCGTGCTGACCGCCGCCGGGATCGCCGCACCCACCGACCCGGAGCCGGAGTACGTCTCCGTCAACGGCCGCGGACAGCTCGCCGTGACCCTCCAGGAGAACAACGGCGTCGTCCTCGTCGACCTGCCCACCGGGCGGATCACCAAGGCGTTCGGCGCGGGAACCGCGTCCATCGACGGGATCGACACCGTCGAGGACGACGTGATCGACCAGACCGGCTCGATCACCGACGTGCCGCGCGAGCCGGACGCGGTCGGCTGGATCGACGACCGCTACCTGGCCACCGCCAACGAGGGCGACTGGAAGGGCGGCACCCGCGGCTGGAGCGTCTTCGACAGCCGCACCGGGAAGGTGGTCTGGGACGCGGGCAACACCTTCGAGCACATCGCCGCCCGTCACGGCCTGCTCGACGACGGCCGCTCCGAGAACAAGGGCACCGAGCCGGAGGGCCTGGCGATCGCCACGTACGACGGCGTGCGGTACGCCTTCGTCGGCTCCGAGCGCGGCAACTTCGTCGCGGTCTACGACCTCAGCAGGCCCACCCGGCCGGTGTTCAAGCAGGTGCTGCCGACCACCAACGGCCCCGAGGGCCTGCTGCCGATCCCGTCGCGCGGCCTGCTCGCCGTCTCCAGTGAGGTGGACGACGCCGAGGCCGGTGTGCGCGCCTCGGTGAGCCTCTTCCGCCTGGGCAAGGGCACACCCGGCCAGCCGTCGCTCGTCTCCGCCGACTCCGCGGGCACGCCGATCGGCTGGGGCGCGCTCGGTGCCCTGTCGGCGGTTCCGGGCCGGTCCGACGAGCTGTACACGGTGACGGACGCCGCGTACGCCACCACCCGCATCCTCACGATCGACGCGGGCCACCGGCCGGCCGTCATCACGCGGGAGCTGACCGTCAAGGGTGCCGACGGGAAGCCGGCCGGCTATGACGCCGAGGGGATCTTCGCCCGGCCGCAGGGCGGGTTCTGGCTGGCCGTGGAGGGCAAGACGGGTGCCGGGAACCAGCTGGTCCGCCTGGACCGCTCCGGGGCCACCCAGCAGGTCGTCCCGCTGCCGTCGGACGTCGCGGCGAACCTCGGTTCGCAGGGCTTCGAGGGTGTCACCGCCACGACCGACGCCCGCGGTCACGAGATCGTCTGGGCCACGCTCCAGCGCGAGGCGAAGTCGGACCCGGCGGGTGTCGTCCGGCTCGGCCGCTACGACGTGCGGGCCGGGACCTGGAGCTGGTACGGGTACCGGCTCGGCAGCACCAGCGCGGCGGGTGACTGGATCGGCCTGTCCGAGATCACGGTGGTCGGCGACAAGCTCGCCGTCATCGAGCGCGACAAGCTGAACGGGCCGGCCGCGGCGGTCAAGCGGATCTACACGGTCGATCTGCCGAAGTCCGCCGCGCCTGCGGGCACGCTGCCCGTCCTGCCGAAGCGGCTCGCCCACGACGTGCTGCCCGACCTGCGGGCCACGAAGGGCTGGACCCAGGAGAAGCTCGAGGGCCTCACCGTGGCGGGCAACGGCCGCGTGTACGCCGTCACCGACAACGACGGCCTGAACGACTCCAGCGGCGAGACGGTCTTCCTGGACCTCGGCAGCAGCCGCCGGTTGTTCGGCCGCGACTGACCCGCTCGGGCGCGGGCCGGGGCGGCGTCGAACTCACCCCGGCCTGCGAAGCCCACGGTGGGTGGGCGGGTGGGTGGGCCGGGCCCCCCTGTCCCACCTACTGGCCTGACGCCCACGGTGGGTGGGTGGGTGGGCCGGGCCCCCTGTCCCACCTACTGGCCTGACGCCCACGGTGGGTGGGTGGGTCGGGGCCGCGCCGGGGGTGTCCGTCCTCGGACTGGCGCGGATCACGTTTCTTGGAGGGGCTGAGGGCGCGGACGCGCCAGCCACTGCGGGCGGCCACCCCCGCCCCGTCCCCTCCCCGCCGTCGGCGGCAATCCGCCGCCGGGGGGCACGGCCCCTGCGTCCCACCCTCCGCGGTCAGCGGCACGCCGTGCCCGCCGCCGTCAGCCGCCTGCGCCCATCCGCGGGCAGCCGCCCCGCCGCATCCGCGGGCAGTCGTGCCGCTGGGGCGGCACGGGTGGGCGCGACGGCACCCCGAAAGCGCCGGGCCGCGCGACCCACCCCCGGCCCGCCCCCACGCGGGGCGCCTGCACGGCACCGGCCACGCGAACACCCCGGGCCCACACCCACGCGGAGCACCCCGCCGAACACCGGGCACGTTCATGTGTATGAACCAGATTCAGCGTCAAGGCTCTTGACGCGTCCACGGCAGCCCTCTACGTTCCCAGAAAGCGCTTTCCCCGTTCACGGACTCGAACAAGAGCAACTCGTCCGATCGGCCGACCGAATCTGGAGACGAACGATGCACTTGAGACCCGCCCTCGCCTGCGCCGGCCTGCTGACCGGCACACTCGTCGCGTTGTCCGCCAACCCCGCGCAGGCCGCGTCCGTGCGGTACGAGGCCGAGGGATCCTCGGCGGTCTGCACCGGCACCATCGACTCCGACTGGTCGGGCTTCTCCGGCAGCGGTTTCTGCAACGGCACCAACGGCACCAGCGGTTACGTCCAGTTCACCGTGAACGCCCCCGCCGCCGGCACGGCGACGGTCCAGGTCCGGTTCGCCAACGGCAGCGGCAGCGCCCGCGCCGCGAACGTCGTGGTGAACGGGAGCACCGTCACGTCCGCCTCCTTCGAGGCCACCGGCACCTGGGAGGGATGGACGACGAAGACGCTCACCGTGCCGGTGCGGTCGGGCAGCAACACCGTACGGTTCAGCCCGACTTCGTCCGCCGGACTGCCCAACATCGACTACATCGACGTCGAGACCAGCGGCGACACCACCACGCCGCCGCCCACCGGTGCCACCCTCTACGTCGCACCGGGCGGCAGCGCCGGCGCGTCCGGTACGCAGTCCGACCCGACGACGCTCACCTCCGCGATCGACCGCATCACCCCCGGCGGCACCATCTACCTGCGCGGCGGCACGTACAACCACTCCCAGACCGTCACCATCCCCGCGGGCAACAACGGCACCGCGGGCGACCGTACCGAGCTCGCCGCCTACCCGGGCGAGACGCCCGTACTGAACTTCTCGGCGCAGAGCGAGAGTTCGTCCAACCGCGGGCTCGCCGTGAACGGGTCGTACTGGCACGTCAAGGGAGTCGTCGTCGAACGCGCCGGGGACAACGGCATCTTCGTCGGCGGCAGCAACAACGTCTTCGAGCGCACCGTGACCCGCTACAACCGCGACACGGGGCTCCAGCTCTCGCGGATGACCTCCGACACGCCCCGCGACCAGTGGCCGTCCAACAACCTCATCCTGAGCGCGGAGTCCCACGACAACGCCGACTCCGATGGAGAGGACGCCGACGGCTTCGCCGCCAAGCTCACCTCCGGCCCGGGGAACGTCTTCCGGTACGCCGTGGCCCACAACAACATCGACGACGGCTGGGACCTCTACACCAAGTCGGACACCGGCCCGATCGGCGCGGTGACCATCGAGGACTCCCTCGCCTACGAGAACGGCACCCTCAGCAACGGCGGCCAGGCCGGCAACGGCGACCGCAACGGCTACAAGCTCGGCGGCGAGGACATCGAGGTCGACCACGTCATCCGGCGCAGCATCGCCTACGACAACGGCAAGCACGGGTTCACCTACAACCGGAACCCGGGCACGATGACCGTCTCGGACAACGTCAGCATCGACAACGCCGAGCGCAACTTCTCCTTCGACGCGGGCACTTCGGTCTTCCGGAACAACACCTCGTGCCGCAGCGACGACGGGTCCAACGACAAGACCGTGGGCAACGCGGACAGTTCGAACCAGTTCTGGACCGGCTCCAACGGCTCCCGGTGCGGCGCCTACTCCGGCGCCCTGAGCTGGTCCTTCGCCTCGGACGGCCGCCTGGTCGTCCGCTTCGGCGGCAACCTCGCGTAGGGACGCACGAGCGAGTGGCCGGCCCCCGGGTCCTCCGGGGGCCGGCCGTTTCCTACGGGGTCAGGCCGATCTCCGCGCAGTCCGCCGCGTACGACCCGGCGCAGATGTCCTCGACGGTGTAGACGCCGTCCTGGATCACCGTGTCCTCGATGTTCTCCTTCGTGAGCGCGACCACCGGGACCAGCATCGCCGGGATGTCCTTCCGCGTCCGGCTGTCGATCACGTCACGGGCCAGCGCGTCGAACTGGATGTCCCGGTCCTGCACCTTGGCCACCGCCATGTCCGCGGCCCCCGTCGCCTCCAGCAGGAACGACTTGTAGACCGTCATGTACTGCCGGCCCGAGACGATCCGCCGCACCGCCGCCAGATCCGCGTCCTGCCCGGTCACCGGCGGGAGGTCGGTGACGCCCGCGTCCTCCAGCACCTCGATGACGGCGCCGGCCATGCCGTCGTTCGCCGAGTAGACGGCCGCGATGTCGCCGACGCCGACCTCCTTCATCGCCTTGCGCATGTTCGCCGCGGCGACCTCGGGCAGCCACTTCGTGGTGTCGTACGACTTGGCGATGTCCACGTTGCCGTCGAGTTCGCCGAGCGCGCCCCGCCGGAACAGCGCCGTGTTCGGGTCGGTGGGCGCGCCGTTCATCATGACGACCTTGCTGGTCTCGGCGTTCTCACCGAGCGCGGTCACGATGGCGCGGCCCTGCACCTGGCCGACGAGTTCGTTGTCGTGGGAGACGTACGCGTCGATCGGGCCCTCGGCGAGACGGTCGTACGCGATGACGGGTATGCCCGCCGCCTTCGCCCTCTCCACGTCCGGCGCGACGGCCTCGGAGTCCACCGCGTCCACCACGATCACGTCGACACGGTCGGCGACCAGCTTCCGGAACTGCTCGCTCTGCTTCTTCTGGCTGCCCTCGGCGTTGGCGTAGACGACCTGGCCCTGCTTGTTGGTGAGGGAGGAGATCCGCTCCTTGATGAGGGGGTGGTCGAACTTCTCGAAGCGCGCCGTGGACCGGTCGGGCAGCAGCAGGCCCACGGTGATGTCGTAGCTCTTGCGCGGCGACGCGGACTCGTCGTCGCCGCCGCCGACCGCGTCGACGACGCCGCACGCGGTGAGCGACAGCGCCGAGAGGGCGGCGGTCAGGAGCAGGGCGGAGCGCCGTACGACGGCGGCGCGGGTGTGGGGGGTGGTACGGGGGTTCACTGTGGTGCCTTCCGAGCAGGTGCGGCATGCGACCAAGCGACTGTGTCCGTTGTGCGGTGGTGCGACATGCATGCTCACGGCCTTCTCGCGCGGTGGGCAGAGAATGTGCGCAGGAGAGGCACACGGGCTGCACACAGTGGGTCGCGGGCCTCGTTAGCGTGGCTGTTCCCTGCTCCGGACCGGTCGCCCGGCGGGCGTCGGCGTCGGTACGCCAACTCAGGAAGACAGCGGATGGACTACTGCTCCACGTGTCGCCGGCATCTGAACGGCGCCCTGGTCTGCCCCGGCTGCGGTGCCTACGCCCCCGACATCGCGCCCAGCGTCATCGGCGGTCGCACCGTTCCCGGTCCGGCGTCCTCGGAGGAAGCCCGCCCGGTCGGCACTCCCCCGGCCGCCGCTCCCGACGACGTGCCCCACACCGTGGCCGCGGGCACGGGCCGGGCGGCACGGCGGCGGCAGCTGGCCCGCTGGAAGAAGACGCAGCGGCGCGCCCTGGTCGCGACGGCCGTGGCCCTCGTCGGCGGCGGGCTGACCCTCGCCTCGATGGACCGGAGCGGCGGAGACCGCGCCCAGGCCGCCACCGCGCCCGACCTCCGGGGCATGGGCGGCGGGAAGGCCCCGGCGGACCAGTACGGCGACCTGGACGTCCCCACGCCGTCCCCCGAGCGTACGGAGCGGTCGGGGAAGGGCGAAGACGAACGCGAGCGGACGGACGAGGCCACGACCGCCCCGGCCCGCACCCACACCGACAGCGCCGCGTCCCCGCGCACGGTGGCGCCGTCGCAGCCACGGACGGCCGTCCCGGACACCGGCGCCCGCGCGGAAGCGGACGTGGACACCGGTGCGGGATCCGCCTCCGGCTCCGTCTCGGGCTCCGCGTCCGGCTCCGATTCCCGGGACGACGGTTCCGATACGGCCACCCGGCCGACCACCCCGCCCCCGGCCGACGACAGCGATGACGGAAACGGTGGGGACAGCGGTGGCGGCACGGAACAGGGCACCCCGTCCGCTCCCTCGACGACCTCCCCGGACTCCTCCCGGCTCTGCCTCCTCGTGATCTGTCTCGGCTGAGCCTCAGCCGAGCGCCGTGAGGGTGCGCCGGGTGGCCTCGGCGATCAGGGCGTCACTGGGTTCGGCCTCGCGGTCCCGGCGCTCGGTCAGGACGGCGATCACCAGGGGGGCGTCGCGGGGCGGCCAGAGCACGGCGACGTCGTTGGCCCGGCCCCAGTCTCCGGTGCCGGTCTTGTCGCCCACCTTCCAGTCGCGGGGGACGCCCGCCCGGATGCGCAGGTCGCCGGTGGTGTTGCGGACCAGCCAGTCCGTCAGCAGGGCGCGCTCGGCGGCCGGCAGGGCGTCGCCGAGGACCAGGGCGCGGTAGTCGGCGGCGACGGCCCGGGGGGTCGTGGTGTCCCGCGGGTCTCCCGGCGGGTTGCTGTTCAGCTCGGGTTCGTAGTGGTCGAGGCGGCTCACCGAGTCGCCGAGTCCGCGCAGGTGGGCGGTGAGGGCGCGCGGGCCGCCGAGGTCGCGCAGCAGCAGGTTGGCGGCGGTGTTGTCGCTGTACCGGACGGCCGCGTCGCAGAGTTGGCGGAGGGTCATGCCGGTGTCGACGTGCTTCTCGGTGACGGGGGAGTAGTCGACCAGGTCGGCCCGGGTGTAGGTGACGCGGCGGTCCAGGCCCGAGAGCGGGTCGCGGTCCAGGACGGCGGACGCGGCGAGCGTCTTGAAGGTGGAGCAGAACGCGAAGCGTTCGTCGGCGCGGTGGACGACGGTGGCGCCGGTCCCGGTCGCGAGGGCGTACACCCCGAGGCGTGCGCCGTACTCGCGTTCGAGGTCGGTGAGGCTCCGGGGGTCCACCGGCGCGGGGGTGGTGGCGCGGCGGGGCGGCGTCGGTGCGGGGTTCCCGCCGCTGTCGCGCTCCGGGGTGTCGGTGGCGCATCCCGCCAAGGGGGCGAGGGCGGCGGCCAGCAGTAACGCGCGGCGGGAGGGGTGTGCGGTCACGGTGGGAGGCTTCCTTCCAGGGGGGCGGTCAGGATTCGGGTACGGCGGACAGCAGGGAGCGGATCACCGGTCCCGCCGAGCCACCGCCGGTGACGCCCTCCTCGACGACGCAGGCCACGGCGACATTGCCCCGGTGGGCGACCAGCCAGCCGTTGTTGTCCTGTTCGTCGGAGACCTCGGCGGTGCCGGTCTTGGCGCCGATCTCGCCGGGCAGGTCGGCCAGGACGCGCGCGGTGCCCTCGGTGACGGTCGCCCGCATGAGGGCGCGCAGCTGGGTGACGACCTCCGGCGGCAGCGGGGTCGTGGTGGTCTCGTCCTCGGTGCCGTCGACGAGGGAGGGCTGGTGGAAGGTGCCGGACACCGCCGTCGCGGTGACCGACGCCATGATCAGCGGGTTGGCCTGGACCCGGCCCTGCCCGATCATCGACGCGGCCTTCTCCGTCGCGTCGCGCGGCACCGGCACGGAGCCGTCGTACGAGGGGACGCCCACGTGCCAGGTCTGGCCGACGCCGAAGTACTTCTTCGCGACGTCCCCGAGCTCGCCCTCGCCGAGCTTGCCGCGCAGGCTGATGAAGGCGGTGTTGCAGGACTCGGTGAAGTCCTTGCGGAAGGTGGCGCCCGGGTGTTCGGAGGTCTCCACGTTCTGGAACCGCTTGCCGACCGTGAGGTACTTGGGGCAGTCCACGACGTCGTCGGGGGCGACCGCGCCCTTCAGCAGCAGGGCGCCGCTGGTGACGATCTTCCAGGTGGATCCGGGCGCGTAGGTGCCGGAGACGGCGCGGTTGAAGCCGGAGGCGGGCGAGTTGGCGACGGCCAGGATCTCGCCGTCGTCGATGCGCAGGGCGACGAGCGCGGCGTTCTTGCCGTCGGCCTCGGCGAGGGCGCGTTCGGCGGCCGACTGCCAGGTGGCGTCGAGGGTGGTGCGGACGGGGCCGTCGTTCTTGGTGGTGTTCCCGCCGCCGAAGGACGCCTCCGTGCGCTCCACCTCCCCGGTGGCCCGGTCGACGAGGTGCACCGCGCCGCGCGGTCCGCCGTCCTCCCCGCCGGCGGCGAGCTGCGCCAGGACGGGGGCGAGGGACGGGTGGGTGGCGCCCGACAGGGTGGCGCCGTTGCGGTCGGTCGCCTCGACCGGCTCGGTCTCCTCGCGTTCCAGGCGGAACTTCTCGGTGTCGCTGAGCCTCGGGTGGACCAGGGAGAGCTTCCAGTCCACCTTCCAGGCGCCGTCGTCCTGCTTCCGCAGGGGGAGTTGTGAGGTGTAGGTCCAGGTGCCGAGGCCCGTGACGGGCATCTTCGCGGTGAAGGGCACGGTGAGGGTGGCGTCGCCGGTCTCCTCCGGCCGGTCGGCCGTGAGCTTCGGCTTCTCGATGTCGAGCCCGGTGGTGAAACTGCCCAGCACCTGTTCGGCGCGTTCGGGACTGGTCGTACGGGCGGCGGCGGCCGGGTAACGGCCGGCGGACCAGTCGGCGAGGAACGCGCGGGCCTCGGCCACCGCCTCCGGGTCGGGGCCGGACTCCTTCTCGAAGGGGCCGAATCCGGCGGCGTAGGCCCCGCCCGTGGCGACCGCGGCCACCACGGCCACGGCGGTGAGGGATCTGGTCGTTCTGCGCGGGCGACGGCGGCCGGAACGGGTGTCGGGATAGGTGTTCATGCCCCGACCACAGCAGCGGAGAGGGCGGTCCGTCCAAGTCCGCTATCAATCATGAATTGATTAACGCTCGATATGATTACTGGTTGTGGACCTGGTGCGGCACCTGGAGTGCTTCGTGGCTGTTGCAGAAGAGTCACACTTCGGGCGTGCCGCGGCCCGGCTGGGAATGGCCCAGCCGCCGCTGTCGCAGCGCATCCAGCGGCTCGAGCGGGAGCTGGGCGTCCGGCTGTTCGAGCGGACCAGCCGTCAGGTGACGATCACCGAGGCGGGGCGGCTGCTGCTGCCCGAGGCCCGTGAACTGCTCGCCCGTTCGGAGTCGTTCCTCGCCACCGCGCGCCGGGTGCGGGACGGCGAGACCGGGCTGCTGCGGGCGGCCCTGCCGCCGGACCTCTCCGGCGAGACCGTCGCCGCCCTGCTCGCGGACTTCGGGCGCCGCCATTCCGGTCTGGAGCTGGAGCTGCACGAACTGTCCACGGCGCAGCAGCTCGCCCGGCTCGCGGCCCACGAGCTGGACGTCGGCATCGTCCACCACCCGTGCGACGTCTCCGGTCTGGAACTGGGCCCGGTGCTGCGGCGCGAGCTGGGCGTCCTGCTGCCGCGCGCGGCGCGGGCAGCCGGGCTCGACGAAGTACCGCTGGTCGCGCTCTCCGGCCACGAGCTGATCCTCTTCCCGCGCGCCGCGGCCCCGGCCCTCTACGACGACCTGCTGACCACCTGCGCCCGGGGCGGCTTCACCCCGGCGGCCGTACGCCACGGCCAGGGCTCCAGCTTCGTACGCGGTCTGGTGCTCTCCGCCGGGGCCGTCGCCCTGTGCCCGCGCGACGCCCTGCCGCCCTCCACCGGGGACGGGGACGCGGACGTCGTGTGGCGTCCGCTCACCGGCGGGGCGCCCGCGCTGCGGCACTCCGCCGCCTGGTCCAAGGGGCGCGGCGACCCCGCCGTGCACGCCTTCGCCGAGGCGGCCACGCACGCGCTGCGCACCACCGCCGGAGCCGTCCCCGACGCACCGACCCGCCCGCTGCACCTGCGCCCGGCATCGGAGTACTGGCTGTGACCGACGCCCTCGCCCGCATCCACGCGGCCTTCACCGACGCCGGGGTCACCGGCCGGCTGCACGCGCTCGACATCGACTCGGGGGCGCAGCTCGACGCCGGGGCGGACCAGCCGGTCTGCACCGCCAGCGTCCACAAGCTGTGCGTACTGGTCACGCTGCACGAGCAGGCCGCGGCCGGTCTGCTGGACCTCACCGAGCAGGTGGAGAGCCCGCCCGCGGGCCGCACCACCGGTCCCACCGGGGTCGCCGCCATGCTGGACGCGGCGCGGCTGTCCCTGCGCGACCTGGCGTATCTGATGATGGCGGTCAGCGACAACGCCGCCGCCGACCTGCTGCTGCGCCGGGTGGGTCTCGACGCCGTCAACGCGACGACGGCCCGGCTGGGCCTCACGCGGACGCTCGCCGTGCACTCCTTCGGCGAGATGCTCGCCACCGTGAAGGAGGACGCCGGCCCCGACGGCGCGCGGGCGCTCGCCGACCCCCGGGTCATCACCCGGCTGCGGGCGCTCGACCCGGCCCGCACCAACCGCAGTACGCCGCGCGACATGACGCGGCTGCTGGGCGCCGTGTGGCGGGACGAGGCGTGTACGCCGGAGCACGGGGCGGCCGTCCGGCGGATCATGGGGCTCCAGGTGTGGCCGCACCGCCTGGCCTCCGGTTTCCCCTTCGACGACGTGCATGTGGCCGGGAAGACCGGGAGCCTGCCGACCCTGCGGAACGAGGTCGGTGTCGTCGAGTATCCGGACGGCGGCCGTTACGCGGTCGCCGTGTTCACCCGGACCGCTCACACGGCGGCCACCCTTCCGGCGGCCGACGCGGTGATCGGGACGGCGGCGCGGATCGCGGTGGACGCGCTGCGGGCAAAAGGGTTGCGGTCACGTTGATCTCGCACGAAATGCGGGCGAATAAGTGCGGGGAAAAACAGGGAGCAGGGGCCCGCACCGAAGTGCGGACCCCTGCTCCTGAATCCCTGCGCGCTGGTCAGGCGGGGACGATGTTCTCCGCCTGCGGGCCCTTCTGGCCCTGCGTGACGTCGAAGCTCACCTTCTGACCTTCCTGCAGCTCACGGAAGCCCGAAGTGGCGATGTTCGAGTAGTGGGCGAAGACGTCGGCGCCGCCGCCGTCCTGCTCGATGAAGCCGAAGCCCTTTTCCGAGTTGAACCACTTCACCGTACCGGTGGCCATATCAATTCTCCTGAGACAGTGCGGGGACTCGCACTTTACGAATCCCTTCATCGTCGCGATGATCACCTGCCCGGAGACCCGGTAGCAAACTGGCAACCACAACTGCAACTGACGTCAGCCTAGCACGGAAATTGTCAACGCCAAGCGAGGAAAATCACTGGAATAAAACACCGTCGGCGTGTTTGAGGAAAGAGATATTCGTCAGCGGGAGCGCAATTTCTGTTCCGGCGGGGGCAGACTTTCACCGCGGTCCGCGGACCGCGTCGGCGTCCCGTCGGCGCAGCTCCTCGTTCACCCGTTCGGCCTGTTCGAGCTGTTCCTCGAGGCTGATGATGCGGCACGCGGCGTCGACCGGTGTTCCCTGGTCGACCAGCTCGCGGGCCCGCGCGGCGAGCCTCAGCTGGTGACGCGAGTAGCGGCGGTGGCCGCCCTCCGAGCGCGTCGGGCTGATCAGCCGCGCCTCGCCCAGGGCGCGGAGGAAGGCGGGTGTGGCTCCGACCAGTTCGGCGGCCCTGCCCATGGTGTAGGCCGGGAAGTGGTCGTCGTCGAGCCGGTCGGCGACGGGGAGCCGGTCCTGGTCGGGCTGCCGGCCGTCGGCGTACGGCTGACTCTCCGCTGGCATACGCACCTTTCCGCGGACCACGTGGGCACGGTCCGCCACGGGGACGGGTTCCCCACGGGGAAACTCTAGTCGCCTCACCGGAAAAACTGCCGGGGCGGCGGCAACTCTGCTGACCATGTCCCCGGGCCGACCCTGAGGTGTCCCCCACCCGTCCCCGATCCGCCCCTGAGATGTGTCAGAAATCTTTGACAGGTCCCACCGGGGGCTGTCAGCGTTTTCTGACAGGTACGAGGGAAAGGGGCCGCGATGCCCGAGGTCCCGCCGACGGCGAGCACGGGCGACGAGCTCCTGAAGGTGCTCTCCGCGCTCGGCAACCCGCACCGCATGCGGATCGTCGCGGCGCTCGTCGAGAACCGGAACTACGTCAGCGCGCTGGCCCGCGAGATCGGCATGGGCCGCCCGTTGCTGCACATGCACCTCCAGCGGCTGGAGGCGGCGGGGCTCGTCATCGGCACGCTCGAGTCCGCGGAGGACGGCAGGACGGTGAAGTACTACGACGTCACGCCGTTCGTCTGCGAACTCACCCCGCACACCGTCGCCCGCGCGGCCGCGACGCTCACCGACGCCGGGGCCGCCGGCACCGACGACCCCGGCAAGGACCGGTCGGACCGAAGCGCGAAAGAAGGAGCCAAGTGAACGACGAACTGGTGACGCAGGCCGCGGGAGCCGAGGAGCTGGGCGTCCTGGTCGGCGCCGTCGGCGCGGCCGGGTTCTTCAGCCTGATGATCGTGATCGTCTGGCAGGTGGCCGCCACCTGGCGGGCCCGGATGCTGGCCGCCCGCGAGGAGCAGTACAAGGAACTCGCCGCCCGGTACGCACAGCTCCTGGAGGACACCGTGGAGCTCCAGCGCCGCACCGCGGACGAGCTGACGCAGACCAGGCTGTCGGTGGGTTCGATGGAGAAGATGATGCGCGAGATCGAATGACCGGACGACGGCGCGGGGAAGGCGGGAAGGCCGGGGCCGGGCCCCGAGCTGCACACGTGGGGACGCGACGGCCCGTCCCGGCCTTCCCTCTGGCCGAAATCTGCCACGGCACGGGACCGGCCGCCCGCCGGGACGGCCAGGAGCGTGACGGGACCGGTCCGTCCGGGCGGAGTTCCGGCCCACATCCGGCCGGGCATTCCGGGCGCTTTATCTCATTTCTTCGTCCATACTCGGAACCATGGACACGGCAACGTATGTAGTTCTGGCCGCAAGCCAGCACAGGTGGGCTGTGATCGCGGCTTTCATCGGCGGGCTGATCGTGGCCGGTGCGCTGATCTGGGCCGTACGTGTCGGAATGCGGTACATGGACCAGGAGGAGCCCCGTCCCACCGCCGAGGACCAGCCGAAGCTGCCGGACGGCGGTGCGGTCCGCGAGATGCGGGAGATGCGGGAGCCGGACGAGATGCCGGACATGTCGAAGAGCGGCTCACGGCTCATGCCCTACGAGCTCCATCACGCCGCGACCAGGACCGGCAAGGACCAGAAGCGCAGGCGCTGGCTGCCCGGATCCAGCGGCGCCTTCGGCAGTGGGGGCCCGGGGCACGTCTGAACCGGGCAGGGTCACCGGAGCGGGTCGGCGTCCCCCACGGTGATCTGGATCTGCTCGCTGGACGCGCTCACGCCGTTCAGGGCGGCGGTGGCCTGGAGCCGGTTGGGGCCGTCGGGAAGGGCGGCCCCGGGGGTGCAGCCCCAGCGGCCGTCGGCCCCGGCGGTGTCGGCGCACACCTCGTGGCCGTCCTTGTCGGAGACGGTGATCTGCGCGCCCGGATGGGCGGTGCCGGCGATCGCCGGCCGTGCGCCCAGCGGCACTCCGGACTCCGGGCCGGTCAGGACCGGCTCCGCCAGCCCCACGGTCACCTGACAGCCGCCGGCCGCCCGGGACGCGCCGTCCGCGTCGGCGAGCCGCAGGGCGCATCCGTCCAGCCGGGTCCCGGGCACCGCGTCCGCGGGCACCGCCAGTACGAAGGGGAAGGTCCCCGCCCGCCAGGGCCGCTCCGCCGAGGTCGCGGTGTAGCGGGCGGTACGGCCGTCGGCGGCGACCGCGCCGCGGTAACCGGGGGATTCGAGGGGGACACCCGACACCCGGGTCCCGGCGGGGGCGGTCAGGGTCAGCGTGGAACCGGTGCCGAGGGCGGGTCCGGTGAACCCGGCGGCCTCGATGATGCCGTCCCGGCCGGGCGGAATGGTCACGGAGCCCCAGAGCACCCGGTCGTGCGCGGCGGGTGAGCGGGCGCCCTCGGCGGCGGACGCCGCGGCCGGCGGCCACAGGCCCGCCAGGATCCCGGCCGCCGTCAGCGCGGCGGCGGCCGCTGTCTTGCTGGACCTGTTCATCGTCGGCGGGCTCCCTGTACGGCGGTCACGGACACCCCCGGACCGATTCTGGCCGGGTGCCGGCGCGGGCCGCCCGCGCTGAACGGCCGGACGGGTGGCCGGGACGGCAGGTGAGTGTGGCCACGGGGTCGACATAAGGGGCAAGGTGGAACAAGAGGCAGCGGAACGGGCGCGGGAGGTGTTCCGATGTGATCACCGAGCTTGCCGTCGAGCGGGTCGAGTTCACGTGCGGCACGTGCTGGCACCACTGGAGCGTGGACTACGACGTCCAGCGCAACATGGACGGCCGCGGGGAGGAGTGGGAGTACTTCTACCGGGACAACACCGCGGTCCCGTCCCCGTACACCCCCGACGGCGCCCGGTCCTGCGCGCGCTGCGGACACCACTGGGTCGGGCACCTCGTCGCGCGCCGCCCGATACCGCTGCCCGGTGTGTCCGACGCGCCGCGCAGCCGGGTCCCGCCGGACGGCCTGCACCGTCCCGAGCGCCATCGGGTGCCCCTGCTGAAGGCCGACGGGCACCCGCAGCCACCCAGGGAACCCCCGGCGTACCGGCGGGCCGGGGGCCCGTCCTGAGGCCGGCGCCCCGCTCCCGGACGGCCGGGAACGGGGCGCCGATCGCACTCAGCGGCTGAGCCAGGCCGTGCTGTCCGGGCCGAGCCGGCCGTCCTCCAGGGGTGCGCTGGTCAGCAGCAGCTCGCCCGCCGGGAGGGAGACCGGTGCGGCGGACAGGTTGGCCACACAGCGCCAGCCGTCACCCCGGTCGAACTGGAGGACCCCCGCCGGGGTCTCCTCCGCCCAGGTCATCCCCTCGCCGTCGATCAGCTTGCGGCGCAGCCGCAGCGCCGTGCGGTACAGCTCCAGCGTCGAGCCCTCGACCCCGTCCTGCGCCTCGACGGCGTACGCGGCGAAGGAGGGCGGCTGCGGCAGCCAGGCACCGGCCGCGCCGAAGCCGTACGACGGTCCGGTCGTCGTCCACGGCAGCGGCACCCGGCAGCCGTCGCGGCCCTTGCGGACGTGCCCGGTCTGCTCCCAGATCGGGTCCTGGAGGACCTCGGTGGGCAGGTCGGCGACCTCGGGCAGGCCGAGTTCCTCGCCCTGGTAGACGTAGGCCGAGCCGGGGAGGGCCAGCATCAGCAGGGTGGCGGCGCGGGCCCGGCGCAGTCCGGCGTCCGGGTCGACGGCGGGGGCGTGACCGCCCGACAGCAGCCAGGCGTTCTCGTCCGTGCCCGGCGGCAGCATCAGACGGGAGGCGTGCCGGACGACGTCGTGGTTGGAGAGCACCCAGGTCGCCGAGGCACCGGCGGCGTGCGCGGTCTCCAGCGACTCGGTGATGACCCGGCGCAGCTCCTCCGCGTCCCACGCGGCCTGGAGATACTCGAAGTTGAACGCCTGGCCCAGTTCGTCGGGACGGGCGTACAGGGCGCGCCGGGCGCCCGGGACCCAGGCCTCGGCGACGGCCATCCGGGGCGGGGAGTAGGCGTCGAGGATCTTGCGCCAGTCGCGGTAGATCTCGTGCACCTCGTCCCGGTCGTAGAAGGGGTGGGTGCCGGGCGGGAAGTCCGCGAGGGCGCTCTCGCGGCTCAGCTCGGGCGCGCCGAGGTCGCGCAGCGGCTCGTCGAGGTCCTTGGCCAGGGCGTGCGCGACGTCCACGCGGAAGCCGTCCACACCCCGGTCGGACCAGAACCGCAGGGTGGTGCGGACGTCGGCGCGGACGTCCGGGTGGCCCCAGTTGAGGTCGGGCTGCTCGGCGGCGAACAGGTGCAGGTACCACTGTCCGTCGGGCACCCGCTGCCAGGCGCTGCCGCCGAACACGGACTGCCAGTCGGTGGGCGGCAGCTCGCCCCGCGCGCCCCGGCCGTCCCGGAAGACGTAGCGGTCGCGGGCCGGGGAGCCGGGGCCGGCGCGGAGCGCCTCCTGGAACCAGACGTGCTGGTCGGAGCTGTGGTTGGGGACGATGTCGACGATCACCTTCAGGCCGAGCCGGTGGGCCTCGGCGACGAGCGCGTCGAAGTCGTCGAGGGTGCCCAGCCGGGGGTCGACGTCGCGCGGGTCGGCGACGTCGTAGCCGCCGTCGGCGAGCTCGGACGGGTAGAAGGGGCTCATCCACAGGGCGTCGACGCCCAGCGCGGCGAGATGGGTGAGGCGCCGGGTGATGCCGCGCAGGTCACCGAGTCCGTCGCCGTCGGCGTCGGCGAAGCTGCGGGGGTAGACCTGGTAGACGACGGCCTGCCGCCACCAGTCCGGGTTCTTGGAGGAGAGGTCGGGCGTGGCGGCGGGGGCGGGGTGCGGCGGCCGGGGGTCGGGCGTGGTGATGCGATCGGTCACGCGGTCTCCTCTGGGTGCGTGCGGGGTACCGGCAGAGAATCTGTCCAGAACACCGTAAAAGCGAACACACCGGCAGCGTGGAGCCATTCCCTGCGGGTGTGGCGCGCGGCACGTTCGTCCCACATACCGGAATCGAATCCGCGACCGACTACACCACCGCGCGTTCGACCGTGGCCAGGTACAGCCCCACGTAGCGGGCGACGTCCACGTCCAGACCGACGTCCACCAGGGGCTGCTCGCGGGTGCCCTCGTGGATCTCGGACTCGCCGACCCAGGGACGGCGGTCGACCACGGTCTGGCCGCGCGTGGGGCCGGGGGCCAGGGACACCTCGACCGGGAGGCGGTGGGTCGTCAGGCCCTCCGGGTCGGCGACGGCGCACAGCGCGCCCGCGTCGCCGAGGCCGCCGGCGTCCTCGGCGGGGTCGTCGGGGCGGCTGCCCGGGGTGGCGGGCCGATGGGCGAGCAGTTCACCGGCCAGCCGCGTGCCCGGTTCGCCGCTCGCGCGCAGTCTTCGCACGTCCGCCGCCGGGACGACGACCCGGGTGAACACGTCCAGGCCGTACATGGTGATCGGCACCCCCGCGGTGAGCAGGATCGCGGCGGCCTCCGGGTCGTGCCACACGTTGAACTCGGCGACCGGGGTGGCGTTCCCGACGGCCGCCGCGCCGCCCATGAACACGATCCGCTCGATGTTGCGGGTGACCTCCGGGTGGGTCCGCAGCAGCAGGGCGATGTTGGTGAGCGGGGCCGTGGGCACGAGGGTGACCGGGCGCGGGGAGGCGAGGATCTCCCGGCGCAGCAGGGTCACCGCGTCGACGTCGACGGGGCGGCGGCGCGGGGCGGGCAGGCCGAGGTCGCCCATGCCGTCGTGGCCGTGGACATGGCGGGCGGAGCGCGCCGCCTCGATCAGCGGGCGCTCGGCACCCCGCGCCACCGGGACGTCCGGCGCGCCCGCCCGCTCCAGCACGGTCAGCGTGTTGCGGACGACGCCGTCCACGTCGGTGTTCCCGGCCACGCAGGTCACCGCGCGCAGGTCGATCCCCGGGTGGCGTACGGCGAACAGCAGGGCCAGGGCGTCGTCGACACCGGTGTCGCAGTCGATGATCACCGGGATGGGCCGACCGTGGGTCACGACGAGGACTCCTTCCGCCTGGGCACGTGCCTGCGACCCTACGCGGGCCCCCGGCCCGCGATGCCGCACCGGCTCCTCCGCGGGCAGGGCGCCGCGCCGTGCCCGCGGCTCCAGGTGTGCCGTACGAGGGCGCCCTCGGGAGCCGGTACGGCAGGCCCGCGCGCCCATCGGCGGATCGGCGTCGAGCAGGCCGCGCTCACGGCCGAGGAGACGATGGCCCCGCACAGCAGGCCCATCCCACCCCGGCGGCCGACATCACACAGACCGCCCTCACAGCCGAAGCAACGAAGGCCCCGCACAGCAGGCTCGGCCCACCCGGACGGCCGACGTCACACAGGCCGCGCTCGCGGCCAAGGCGACGATGGCCCCGCACAGCGGGCTCGGCCCACCCGGACGGCCGGCGTCGCACGGGCCGCGCTCGCGGACGAGGCGGCGATGGCCCCGCACGGTGGGCTCGTCTCACCCGGACGGCTCGCCGCGCTGGTGGGGTGGTCGGGGCGGTGGTGCCGTAAGAGCACGTCCGACCGTGGACGGCCCGGTTCCCCCAGGAGGCACCTCGATGACCCATGCCCTGGCCGCCGCCCGCGTCCTCCTCGCCTCGGCGCTGTCGGTGACGGCCCTGCTGACCACGGCGGCCTGCACCTCGGTCACCCGGGACGTGCCCCGCGCGCTGCCCGAGGGAGTGCCCGAGGCGCCGGCGGCCTCCGCGTCCGCCGGGGCGTCCCCCGCCGCCCGGCCCTCGCCCTCCGCGCAGGCGTTGAACGAGGAGCAGCTGCGGGCCGCGCTGATCACCGAGACGGACCTGGGCGAGCCGTGGATGGCGAGCCGGGGCGCGGCGACCTGGCGGGACGGGATGCTCAAGGCGAAGACGGACGACGCCGACTGCCACCGGCTGCTCGACGCCCTCTACACGGAGGAGCTGTTCGGCCCGCCGTCCGGACCGAGCGCCACGGTCACGCTCGACGACGCCTACAACGACAGCCAGCTGCGGTACCAGGTCGCCGCGCACCCGCCCGCCGACGTGGACCGTGTCCTGGAGTGGATGGCCACGCTCCCGGAGAAGTGCGAACGGTTCGAGGCGACGACCACCCGGGCAGGCGCCCAGCTCGTCGAGGTGGCGGAGCTCCCGCTCCCGGAGGCCGGCGACGCGCGGGCGGGACTGCGGCTGACGATGACCGGAGAGGCGTCCGACGGAGCCCCGACGTACCTCACCGTGAACCTCGCCGCGGCCCGCGTCGGCGAGGACACGATCACCCTCACCAACGGCGGCCTCGGCGCGGTCCTCCCCGAGGTCACCCAGGCGATGACCCAGCTCGGCGCGGACCGCCTGGCGGACGTCGGCCGGCAGGCGCGGGTACGGGTCTGACGGCCGGCCCCCTGCCGGCGGAGGTCATGCGTCGCCGTTGAGCATGGCGGCGGTCAGGACGTCGCCGGCCACGCCCCAGCCTCCGTCGACGACTTCGTCGACGAGGACGACGGTGGTGGGCCGGGCCCGCTCACCGTAGATCTCCGCGTACAGGTCGGTGGTGCGTTCGACGATCTTCTTCTTGTCCTCGGCGGTGAGGGTTCCCGCGGGGACCTTGAAGTTGGCGAAAGGCATGGTTGTTGCTCCTTTTCGATCCAGGGGTGAAAGGTGTTCGTGGACGCCGCTCAGACCATGCCGCCGTTGGCCCGCAGGACCTGGCCGTTGACCCAGTGCCCCTCGGGGCCGGTGAGGAAGGCGACCACCCGGGCGATGTCCTCCGGGGTGCCCAGCCGCTCCAGCGGTGGGGTCTTCGCGAGCCGGTCGACCTGCTCCGGGGTCTTGCCCTCCAGGAACAGGTCCGTGGCCGTGGGCCCGGGGGCGACGGTGTTCACGGTGATGTCCCGGCCGCGCAGCTCGCGGGCGAGGATCAGCGTCATCGCCTCCACGGCGGCCTTGCTCGCCGCGTACGCGCCGTAGGCGGGGAACGCCGTACCGACCACGGAAGTGGAGAACCCGACGAAGGAGCCGCCCGCGCGCAGGCGCCGTGCCGCCTCCCGGGCCACCACGAACGTGCCGCGGACGTTGGTGCGGTGGATGGCGTCGAACTGCGCGAGGTCCAGGTCGGCGACGGTGGACGTGGCGGCCCGGCCGGCGCAGTTCACGACGACGTCCACGCCGCCGAACTCCCGCTCCGCCCGGTCGAACAGCGCGGTGACCGCCTCCTCGTCGGCCACGTCCGCCCGCACGGCGACGGCCTGGCCGCCCGCGGCGGTGATCGCCGTCGTCGTCTCCTCGGCCGCGGCCTCGTCCCTGGCGTAGTTCACCACGACGGCGAGGCCGTCCTCGGCGAGCCGCAGGGCGACCGCGCGGCCGATGCCGCGTGATCCGCCGGTGACGACGGCGGCCCGTACCGCCGCCGCCTCGGAAGTGTGGTTCGTGGTCATGTCCTCAACGGTGCCCGCCGCCCGCCGGCGGAACCAGGGGATGTCATCCCCTGTGCCGACGGCCCGGTCGGACGGAGCATGGGGGGCATGGGTTCTGTGAAACACGCCGAGCTGGGCGCCTTCCTGCGGTCGCGGCGGCAGCGGATCCGCCCGGCCGACGTCGGGCTGCCCTCCGGGCCCCGGCGCCGGGTGCCCGGGTTGCGCCGCGACGAGGTCGCACAGCTCGCCGGGGCGTCGGTGGACTACTACAACGAGCTGGAGCGCGGGGCCGGCTCGCAGCCGTCGGAGCAGATGCTCGCCGCGCTGGCCAGGGCACTGCGGCTGACCGCCGACGAGCGCGACCACCTCTTCCACCTGGCGAACCGTCCGGTTCCGGTGCAGGGCGGAGCCGCCTCGCACGTGCACCCCGGGATGCTCGACCTGCTCACCCGGCTGACGTCGACACCGGCGCAGGTCATCACGGACCTGCACGTCACCCTCGTACAGAATCCGCTCGCCGTGGCGCTGCTCGGGGACCAGTCCGGATACCGGGGTACCCGGGCCAGCTTCGTCCACCGGTGGTTCACCGAGCCCGACGCCCGGCGGCTGTACCCGGGGGCCGATCACGCGGCCCAGTCCCGCGCCTTCGTCGCCGACCTGCGCGCGGCCGCCGCGCGGCGGAGCGCCAAGGACGCGGAGGTACGCGCGCTGATCGGCGCGCTGCTCGACGGCTCCGCCGAGTTCGCCGCGCTGTGGGCCGAGCACGACGTGGCGTTCCGCCGCGACGACCGCAAGCGCATCGTCCACCCCGCCCTCGGCGTGATCGAGGTCAACTGCCTCAACCTGTTCAGCGAGGACGGCCGGCAGCGGCTCCTCTGGTTCACCCCGGCGGTCGGCACCGACAGCGCGGAACTGCTCGGCCTGCTGTCCGTCATCGGCACCCAGGACCTGCCGGGAGCGACCCGCTGAGCGCCCGCCGTCGAACGACCGTCAGGAGGTCCTTCCGGCGTCGTCGGTCAGGCGGTCCACGGCCTGCTTGGCCTCGGCGAGGCCGGTGCCCGTGGACTCGCGGTACAGCTTGATCGCCTGGACCGTCCTGCCGTCCCGGGCGAGCGCGACGATCTCGTCCCGCCCAGGTATCTCCTCGCGCAGGCCCAAGTGGTCCATGACCAGGTCCAGTTTGCGTTCGACGCGGGCCGCGCGGCGTTCGGTCCGGGAGAGGCTGCCCTGGAGGGTCGCGATGCCCAGGATCACGACGCAGGTGAGGAAGAGTACGGCTGTGTCCATGACCAAAAGGGTAGGGAATCGCGTCAGGGGGTGTCGAAGCGGCGACGGTGGGCGACCACGTCCAGCGCGACGTCCAGGGCCGTGCGGCCGTGCGCGAAGGCGTCTCCGCGCAGCCGGGCCAGGGCCTCGTCGGCGCCGACGCCCAGCTGGGCCATGATCATGCCGACGGCCTGGTGGACGCGGTCGTGGTCGGCGGCCAGTCCGCTCAGCCAGGGTTCTCCGCCGTCCCGGAGGTCGTGCTCCTCGCCGTGTGGCAGATCCATCACCGCCGCCGTCATGACACCGGCGACCAGCCGGGCGACGTCCAGCTCCCCGTCGGTGAGTCCGCCGGGGGTGCCGCGGTAGAGGTCGAGGGTGCCGACGCAGACCGCGCCGGTGCCGAGCGGCAGCGCGTACACGGCGCGCACGCCGGCGCCGAGCGCCTGCTGGGCGAAGACGGGCCAGCGGCCGGCGCAGACGGGGGCGGAGAGGTCGCGGGCGAGCACGGGGGCGCCGGTCCGCAGGACATGCCGGCAGGGGCCGTCTCCCAAGGTGGCCTGGATCTGGGCGAGGTACGCGGCGCGCACCCCGGACGCGCCCAGCTGTACGGGCATGCCGTCACCGCGCAGCGACACGGACGCGCCGTCGACCGGCAGCAGCTCGACGGCGACCGCGCACAGCCTCCCGGGTACGGCGGCCGGCTCGGCACCGCGCAGTCCCGCGGCGATCGCCGCGACCGCCCGCTCGTTCCGCCGGCCCTCGCCCCCAGGGCCGTCCCCGGGCCGCACGCCCACCGCCTCCTTCGCCGCTCTCCCGCAGAACCGAGCCCCGACTACCCGGCGGGACCCGTCCGAAACGGTCAGAGCGGAGGCTGGGCGGGCGCCGGGCCCAGAGTGGTCGTGCCAGGGGCCGTCCGGTGGCCGAGGCCGGTCCGGTAGGCGTCCAGGGCCGCCTCGACCCGGCCGGTACGGCGGAGCAGGTCGCCGAGGAGACGGCACAGGTCGGCCAGGTCACCGGCGGCACCCGCGCGTTCCAGCAGGCTCATCGCGCGTACGTAGTGCTCCTCGGCCCGCTCGGCGTCGCGGGCGTCCTCGGCGATGATGCCGAGCAGCCGGTGCGCGGCCGCCGCGTGCACCGCGCCCCGCTCGGGGGAGAGCCCGCCGAGCACGTCCTCCAGCAGCGCCGCCGCCTCCTCGGAGCTGCCGCGCCGGCGCAGTACGTCGGCCAGCTCGACGGTCACCTGACTGATGTAGAGGGAGGCCCGCTTGGCCGACAGCATCGCCAGCGCCTCGCGCATCTCCGTCTCGGCGCGCTCCAGTTCGCCGTTCTGCGCGTACACGTACCCGCGCATCCAGTGACAGTTGGCCAGCTCGGTGCGCAGTTGCAGCCCGCGGTACAGCTCCGCCGCCTTCGCCAGTGAGGCGTCCGCCTCGGCGAGGCGGCCCTCGGCGAGCAGCGTGCGCGCCACCGACCGGTGCATGCGCGCCACCAGCGCCGGGTCGCCGGACCGCGGCGCGAGCGCCAGCGCGAGCTCCGCCGCCTGCGCGGCCCGCGCGTGCGCGCCCATGTCCATGTACGGGCCGATCGCGCTGGCGTAGAGCAGCAGCAGCGCGTCCGGGTCGTGCAGACCGCCCCGGTTCAGCTCGTCGATCGTGGATTCGAGGAGGTAGACCGCGTACCGCAGTTCGCCCGCCAGGTAGTGGGCGACGGCCCGGCCACGCAGCGCCGGCACCCGGGCGGGCAGCGGGGCGTCGGCGAGCCGGGTCTCGGCCCGCTCGAAGTACTGGCGTCCCTCGACGAGTTCACCGGTCTCCAGGGCGCACTCGCCGAGTCCGAGGAGCGCGGCGGCCTGTTCCTCGGCCAGGCCGTGCGCCTCCGCCTCGGCGAGCAGTCCGGCGTACTGCTCCACCGCGGCCTCCGTCTCACCGACGGCGAGCGTGCGCTGCGCCTCCGTGAGCCGCAGGTGCAGCTCGGTCACGAGCCGGGCGGGCCGCCCGGTGGCCAGTTCGTCGAACGCGACTCCGAGCCGGGCGGCGAGATGCCGCAGCGCGTCGTCGGAGGGCCGCACCCGCCCCGCCTCCAGCGTGGAGATGTACGCGGGGGTGTACACCGGCTCGGCCAGCTGTCTCTGGGTCAGCCCGCGCTCCACCCGTAACTGCTGCACCCGCCGCCCGATGGTTCCCGGCTCGTCCCGCTCCCCCACGCCAACTCCCCCAGCCCCTCTTGCCGTTCGCGACCGACAGCCCCTAGGTTAAACCGCGAATTAAACCTGCTTAACCCATTGCTGTTGCGAGGTCGCCGTGCTGGAACGCACACGCACCACCGAGCGTTACGCCCGAGGCTTCGCCGCGGCCGTCGCGGCGGTCGCGGCACTGATTCTGGCGGCCAACGCGGGTCCGGCCAAGGCCGTCGACCCCGAGCCGGACCGGCAGACCACGGCACCGGTGGAAGCGGCGGTCCGGTAGCTCCTGTCACGCGCCCCATCAGTCGGGGAGGGCCTTGCGCAGGGCCTCGTCCAGCCGTTCGGCCAGGGACTCGTCGCGCGGCGGGTCGTCGCCGAGCAGCGGGCCGAGCTGGGCGGTGAACGTCTGGGTGAACGCCCCGTACAGCGGGGTCCTGGGCCGGTGCACCGCGTCCCGCAGCGCCGGCAGCAGGATGGTGCGGGCGTAGGCCGGACGGCCGCCCCCGTCCCGCGGCACCGGGTCGGCGCCCTCGCCCGTGGGGGACGCGGACGGCGCCGCGGCGGCCGTGGGGCAGCGCACGCCGTCCCCGTACGCCGAGATCCGCGTCGCCGCGAACCCGGCGTCCAGGAGACAGCGCTCGCTCTCCCGCCCGGTGAGGAACCGGATCAGGTCGGCCGCCTTCGCCGACCGCTGCGACGCGCTGGTCACCGCCAGGTTCTGCCCGCCGAGCACCGCCCGCCCCGGCAGCGGGGCCACCCCGAGCTGCTCCCGCGTGAAGGTCCGGTACAGCGTGGGGTACACGTACGGCCAGTGCCGCAGGAAGGCCGTACGGCCCTCGGCGAAGTCGCTCAGCGAGGCGGCCTCGTCGGAGCCGGCGGCGTCCTGGAGCGTGTACGCCGTCTCGGTGCGCCGGCGCAGCTCCGCGATCCCCGCGGCCAGGTCCTCGACGGTCCCCGTGTACCGGCCCTCTGCGTCGACCAGCGCGAAGTCCTCCACGGCGGACGCGAACGCCTCCACCGCGTTGACCGTACGGCCCTCGTACGCGGCGAGCTGGGTGGTCCAGCCCTTGCTGTAGGAGCCCTGCGCGGGCTGGGCGTCGAGGGTGTCGACGAGGTCCCGCAGCCCCTCCCAGGTGAGGCCGTCGCCGAGGTCGGGCCGCTCGACACCGGCCCGCGCCAGGTAGTCGCGCCGGTAGTACAGCAGGCCGACGTCGCTGTTGAACGGCGCCGCGTACACCTTCCCGTCCCACCGGGCCGTGTCGGCCACGGACGGGATGACGTCGTCGTCGACCAGGTCGTCCGGCAGCACCCGGATCAGCCCCGCCGCGGCGAACTCCGGCACCCAGGTGACGTCCAGGTTGACCACGTCGTACTCGGCGCTGCGCGACTGGAGCGCGCCGAGCAGCTGGCTGCGCTGCTCGTCGGCGCTGCCCGGGAGCTCCACCAGCCGGGCCCGGAAGTGCGAGCCCGCCCGCTGCTGGCGCAGGTTCCAGGCGTCGATGAGCTGCTGGCGCACACCGTTCTTGCCGGTGACGTCACGGCCACTGGCCACGACGATGGTGCCGGGCACGTCCCCGGCCGACGACACGGCCGGCTTCCCGTCACCGTCCCCACCGCCGGTGCAGCCGGCCAACACCAGCAGCGCGGCCAGCAGCACGGCAAGCCGTCGCATCATCGGCCCTCCCCCGTCCCGGTCCGGGCGACCCCGCCGTGCGGAGCCGCACCGCGACCGTCGCCCCCGCCGCCCGTGCCCGTGCGGCCCGCCACCAGCGCCGCCCGCGGCACGGCGAACCCTCGCACCATCGCCCTCTCCCCCGCCCCGGTCCGGGCGCCCCTGTCGCGCGGGGCCGCGCCGCGACCGTCGTGCAGCGCCCCGCCGAGGTCACCGCCCCCACCGCCCGTAACCGTGCGGCCCGCCACCACCAGCGCCGCCCGCGGCACGGCGAACCCTCGCACCATCGCCCGCTCCACCGTCGCGGTGCGGGCGCCCCTGTCGCGCGGGGCCGCGCCGCGACCGTCGTGCAGCGCCCCGCCGAGGTCACCGCCCCCGCCGCCCGTGCCCGTGCGCGCCGCCCGCGGCGCGGCGAACCCTCGCACCATCGCCCTCTCCCCCGCCCCGGTGCGGGCGCCGGACGCCGTTACAGCCGTCGGCGGCACGGTGAACCCTCGTGTCATCAGCCCTCCCCCGTCCCCGTACGGGCGACCTCGTCGTGGAGGGACGCGCCGAGGTCGTCGCCCGCGTCCAGGCAGCGGCCGCCGCTCGCGTCGGCGATCCGGCGGTCCGGCCGGTCCGGGTCGCAGCCGCCGCTCTGGAGGGACACCACCGTCACCGGGACGCCGGACGTACGCGCCTCGGTCAGGACGTCGCCGAGCCGCTCATCGGTCAGCACGTCGTTGTCCTCGCCGTCGGTGATGTGCACGATCAGCTGGGGCCGCCGGTCCTCCCCGCGGTTCCTCATCTCCTCCAGCGCGGCGAGCAGCGCCGCGTGCGGATCGGCCTCGGCGTCCTCGACCCGGGCGCCGGTGGCGAGGACGCGCTCGGCGTCGGCGCGGCCGTGCGCGTCGAGGGGCAGGAGCGTACGGTGCCGGCGGTCGCCGGTGCCCGCCACCGCCCACACGCCGTACTCGTCCCGGCCGCCGAGTCCGCCCAGCGACTGCCGTAGCAGACCGGGGCCACCGCTCGGGCCCTTCCACAAACCGGCCATCGAACCCGAGCTGTCCAGCAGGTACAGCACCCGCCCCGGGCCGCCCGCTTCCTGGTAGGCCCGCAGCGCCCGCTCCATCGCGTCCCGGCCGGCCGACTCGTCGAGCGGAGTGGGAGCGCGCAGCACGCCCGCGGCGACCTCGCCCGTGTCCAGCAGCTCCCGGTCGTACGCGGAGCGGAAACCGTCCCGGGCGAACACCGCGCGGCCCCGCTCACCGGCCAGCCAGTCGGCGAACCCGGCGGCCGACGCGTCCCGGGCCTGCTCGTCGCGGTCGGCGTCCCGCCAGCGGACCCGCACGAACACCGGCTCCACACCGGGGACGTCCTCCGGGTACAGGGCGTAGCGCGGGGTGCGCGTGGTGCGGTCGCAGCCGACGCCGCTGCGCAGCAGGAACTCCGGGACCAGGGCGGCGGTGCGGCGGTCGACGGCGTCGTCGTCGGGCAGCGTGCACAGCAGGTCGGCGGCGGTGGGGGAGGGCGACCCGGGCTGGGCGACCATGCGCTCGCCGCGGGCGACGGCCGTCGCGCCCTCGCCGTACAGGCCGACCGAGGCGAGCAGTCCCACGTCCGTGAACTCCGGGTCCGGGCGGTGCACCGCGGCGTCCTCGTCCCGCGCGGTCAGATCGTCGATCATCTCGCCCAGGGAGTGGCCGGTACGGTCGTCCAGCGCGTCGGAGCCGATGGCCTGCGGGACGGCGAGCACGACCGGCGAGTAGGCGAGGGGGTCCTCGGCCGGCTCCAGGGTGGCGACGGCGTCCGTGTCCTGGCCGTCCTCGACCCGGTCGGCGTCGGCCCGGGAGGCGGGGATCCAGATGTCCGGCTGCGGGCCGATGTCCCGCTGCGGGTTGACGTCCTCGTCCTCGGGCTCCTGCCAGGCGACGGTCCGCCCGCGCAGCGCGGCGACCACGTCGGAGGAGCCCGCGCTGTACACGGTGATCCCGGTGCGCCGGCAGCCGTCGCCGGTGGTGTTCTCGTCGGAGGTGAGATAGGTGTCGGCGGCGGCCCGCACCGTCGGTTCCAGGTCCGGGTCGGTCAGCACCCGCAGCTCGACCGGCGGCGCGCAGACGGGGTCGTCACCACGGACGAGGGCCGACAGGACGTGGACGCCGAGGCCGAGCAGCCCGGCGACGAGGAACGCCGGGAGGACGACCCGGGTCACGGTCCGCCGGGACGGGCGCGGCGGACGGACCCCGCGTAAGCGGTCCGTCAGCGCGCCGAACAGGGCGCGCGACGGGGCGAGGAGCGCGGTCAGACGGGCACGGAGGGACCAGGGAGCCGGGACGGGCTCCGGAGGGCCGGGGGAGGGGCCCGGAGGGCCCTCCCCCGAAGGCCCCTCCCCCGGCGGCCCCTCCCCCGAAGGCCCCTCCCCCGGCGGGCCCTCCCTCGGCGGGCCCTCCCTCGGTACGCCCTCCCCGGCGCCCGGTGCCAGCAGCACGTCCGCGTCGGGCTCCGCCCGCAACTGCGGTTCCCACGGTTCGCCGCGCACCGTGCGGTGGCCGAGCTCCGTCATCCGTTCCCGCAGCCGGTCGGCGAGGGCCGGCAGACCCGCCCCGCCACCCCTCCCGCCGCCCTCGTCGAGCAGCGCCGCCAGCTCCGCGGTGAACGGCGTCGGCGTCCCCGGATCGCCCGCGTCGATACGGTGGTTGGCCTGCACGCTCATCAGCAGCAGCACGCGCCGCTTGTCGCGGAAGGTCTCCCAGATCCACGCCGCGTTGCCGGCGAAGCAGCAGTCGAGGATCACCACGATCCGCTGGGCGGGGCTGGTCGCCAGCACCGTCAGCACGGTCGTGAACATCTCCGCGCCGGGGAACACCGCGTGCCCGCCCGCGACCACACTGGCGTTGCGCATCTGGAGGAACAGCTCGTCGCCCGCGCTGGGAATGGCGCCGTGCCCGGCGAAGTAGAACAGCAGCACCCCCTCGGCCTCCTCGGCCGCCGAGCGCAGCGCCCGCCCGAAGTCGTCCAGGGACGGCGAGTGGGCGACCCTGATCTCCCGCTCGCCGAACACCCGCCCGCGCGCCAGCACCTCGCGCATCCGGTTCAGGTTGTGCTTGACCGCCGGGAGGTCGCCGGGCACGCCGTGCGGCGGCTCCGTGAGGTCGTACTCGGACACGCCGACCAGCAGCGCCCTGTTCACCAGCCCGCGCGGGTCGAGAGGGATCACCGGTCTACCTGTCGTCGAGGTGCACCGGTTCGACTCTGTCCTCCGGCGGGTCGCCGTCCTCGACGTCGCGCCGGTTGGCCTGCCAGGCCGACACCGCCCGCTTGACCTGGTCGAGGAGCTCCTGGAAGAACACGCTCGCGGCCGCTCCGGTGACGACGAGGACGATGTCCATGCCGACGCCCATCGGGGCGCCGGTCTCGTCCGTCCGGGGTCGCTCGTGGATCCGCAACTCGCCCGCGCGCACCCGCTCGTCGAGCGGTTTCTCCCGCTCCAGCCACTTGCGCAGCGCCCCGATGTCGCTCTCGGTCGCGCTCCCGTCCAGCCGTACCCGAATGCCCTGGTTGGCCACACCGTCCCCCTCAGCCATAACTCACCATCATGGCACCACGGTTGCCCGCTGGGGAGGGTCCGTCAGCCCTGCGTCTGCAACTGCCGCAGCTGCCGTCGCACATGGTCCAGGGCGCCCTCGCGCCGCCCCGGCACCCGGCCGCGCAGCTCCGCGAGCGCCACGCCGAGTTCGCGGGCCCGGGCCGGGTCGCCGATCCGGCCCCACTGGTGGTGCGCCCGGTCCACGGCCGCCTCGACCGCGGGCGCGTCCGCCGGCTGACCGGCCGTCAGACGAGCGCCCGCGACCGCCATCCACGCCCGGCAGCTGCGCGCCGCGTCCCCGGCCAGCATGGCCAGGTCCGCCCGGACCTCCGTCCAGTGCAGCGCCTCCTCGGAGGCGGGCCCGTGCGCGAGACCGGCGGCCTGCTCCAGCCGCGCCGCGAGCGCGTCGGCGTCCGCGTGCCGGCCGGCGCGCACGGCTGCGGTGACGGCCGCGTGCGGATCGCCCGGCAGCGGCCCCCGCTGCGCCAGCAGCAGGTCCGTGCCCGCGCTCTCCGGCGCGATCCGCGCCAGCGCCTGCTGGTGCAGGTCCTCCTCCGGCGGACGGAACCCGCTGCGCAGAATCGTCGCGACCGCCTTCATGTACGACGGCGCCGCGACCCCGCGCCGGGACGGCGGCGGCGCGACACGGCCGTACACGGCGTTGTCCCGGCCGCAGTCGAGCGGGGACGGGCCCGGCGGGCGCTGCGCGCACAGCGCCTGCCACGTCTCGGCGTCGGCGTGCAGGTCGAGGAACAGCGTCGTCGCCGCCGCCGGACGCAGCCGCAGCTCCTCGCGGAACCAGTGCCACGGCAGCGCGGTGTACCGCACCGTGGACGCGGTCGTGCGGGCCAGCGCCAGATGGGGCAGCCGTTGCCGGCGGTCGAGCTGGAGCTGGCCGGTGACGTACACCGTCAGCGGCCCCGGGGCGGCGGCGGCAGCGCGCAGCCGGGTCAGCACGGCCTGCGGCTCCAGCGGGTCGGCGAGCTCGACGACGTTCGCGGTGTCCGTGCCGGACAGCACGGCGGGCGGCACCGCCGCGAGGACCGGGAGCACGGACGCCGCGTCCACCAGCCGCCCGCGGCCCAGCGGCGAGGCCGCCAGCAGCAGCACGGTTCCGGGCATGGTCCCCTCCCCCTGTCGATCATCTACGGCAGCACGGTAACCGCTGCGGCTGCAAAGGGTGGTGTCACCGCGGTGAACGTCCCCCTTCGGGGTCTTCGCCCCCGGACGCCCGACTCCGCCGCACCGCGAAGGCGGTGGTGTCGTCCACCAGATGCCCCCGGCTGTGCCGCAGCGTCCCGTCCCGTACGGCGGCGACCAGCCGGCCCGGCGCGACGACCCGGGGGTCCGCCGACACCGCCCGGGACAGGTCGTCGGCGAGCCGGTAGAAGTCCCCGTGGCCGTCCCGGGCCTCGGTCACCCCGTCGGTGACCACCAGCAGCGTCTCGTCGGCGGCGACCGGGACCCGGCACACCGGCAGCGGGCCGGGCGCCAGGTCGCGGCAGCCGAGCGGGAGACCGCCACGGGCCGGCAGGGTCCGTACGCCCTCGGGGCCGACGGCCAGCGGGGGTTCGTGCCCGAAGACGACGGCGTCCACGACATCGGTCCGGTCCGCGGGGAAGCCGAGCAGTACGGCGGTGGCGAACCGGTCGCGGTCGCCCCGGCCGAGCGCCGTGGTGTACGCGCGGTGCCGCAGTATCCGTTCCTCGAGGTGGTCGGCGACGACCGTCAGGTCGGCCTCGTGGTAGCCGGCCTCGCGGAACGTGCCGAGCAGCACCGCCGCCGTCTCCACCGCGCCCAGCCCCTTGCCCTGGACGTCACCGACGAACACCCGCGTGCCGTGCGGGCCCGGCTGGATGTCGTAGAAGTCGCCGCCGACGCGGGCCTCGGCGTCCGCCGTGAGATAGATCCCGGCGTGTTCCAGGCCGCCCCAGTGCGGTGGCAGGGGGCGCAGCACGGTGCGCCGTACGGTCTCGGTGACGTCCCGCATGTGCAGCGCCCGGCGTTCACCGCGCACCCGCACCACGCAGGCCAGCGTGGCGAGGATGCCACCGGCGGCGACGAGGATGAAGTCGGGCAGCCCCGCCTGGAACTGGTGCGGCCAGGCGTTGTCCACGAGGGTGTAGACGGCCATCGCGAGCACGGCGTAGAGGGCCGTGCCCCACACTCCGCAGATCGCGGCGGCGGTGCCCGGCACCAGCACGATCCAGGAGATGATCCGGAACTCGCCGGTGGTGTTGTAGTCGGCCACCGCGATGGCGGTGAGCAGCAGCAACGGCGGCACCCAGGCGACGCTGCGGCCCCTGACCCGGAGCATCTCGTGCCGGTGCACGACGTCCCGCCGGCCGGCCCGCGGGTACCGGTCGTGCAGGCCGTGTCCCCCGTTGCCCGGACTCACGGCCCCAGCGAAACACGGGGCGGTGCCGCCCGCATCCGTTCTCCACTTGCCGGTCGGCCCGGGAAGGTGTGCCCTGGTGGGGCGAGGAGAGAGGAGTACCCCATGGCGCACGCGGCACCCCGGCCCCGGGGCACGATCGAGCGGGCCGGCACGACGACTCCCGACATCTTCAGCGCACGGACCCACCGGGCCGCGAAGGTCGCGGTACCGGTCCTCCTCGGCCTGGTGTACGGCTACTGGGCGGCGGCCAACCGGCGCGACGCCGGGCCCATCACCGGCTGGAACCTGCTGTTCGGGTTCCTCACCGCGCTGGTGTTCGCCGTGGTCCTCATGGCGCTCCTCACCCTGGCCCCGAAACTGCGGCGCGAACTGCACGCGGTGCTGTGGGCCGCCTTCAGCGGCATCGCGATCGGCTTCCTGATCAACCAGGCGGACTGGAGCGTACTGCGCTCCACCGGCCTGGCCCTACTGACCGCGGCAGGCGTCTTCGCGGTCATGTTCTACCGCTTCTACACCCACGAGGACGCCACAGGCCACCGCCTGCGATAGTCCGCCCGGCTGCGGGCAGTCGTGCCGCTGGGGCGGCACGGGTGGGCGCAGCGGCACCCCGTAAGCGCCGGGCCGCGCGACCCACCCCCGGCCCACACCCACGCGGACGCCCCCATTCGGCCCACCCGCACTCGCGCCCCCGCCACCCCCCACCTTCACTGAACACGTGGCCCCCCGCACCGCCATCTCCGCAGCCCTGCTCGCCCTGGCCTGCCTCCTCACCCCCTGCACCGCCCTGGCCACCTGGGCGACCTACAAACTCGCCGACACCACCCACTACGTCCGCACCATGACCCCCCTCGCCACCGACCCGGCCGTACGCGACGCCGTCGCCGACACCCTCGGGGACGAGGTCGTACGCAAACTGGACGCCGAGGCGACAGCCGCCGCGGGCCCGTTCGTACGGGACGCGGCCCGCTCCTTCACCCACACCGCCGCCTTCCGCACCGCGTGGGAGGCGGGCAACAGAGCCGTCCACGCCGCGGTCCTGCACGCCCTGCGTGACAAGACCGCCGCCCCCGGCCCGGTCACCGTCGACCTCGCGCCCGTCACCGAGCAGGTGAAACAGCGGCTCGCCGCCGACCACATGCCCTTCGCCCACCGCATCCCCGTCGCACACACCGAGGTCGCGGTGGTGCCGGCCGGGGAGGTGGCCGGACTCCGGAAGGGGTATCACGTGCTGGACGCCGCCGCCTTCTGGCTGCCGCTCGCCACCGTCTCCCTCGCCGTCGCGGGGATCGCCGTCGCCGCCTGCCGCCGGCGCGCGCTCACCGCCATCGGTCTGGGCACGGCCCTGGGCGGCGCCCTGCTCGCCGTCGCGATCTCCGTCGGCCGCCGGCTCACCCTGGCCGACCTGCCCGACCGCCTCCACCGCCCGGCGGCGGCCGCGGTCTACGACGCCCTCACCGCCACCCTGCGCACGGCCTCCTGGCTCCTCCTCGCGCTCGGTCTGACGGTCGCCCTGGCCTCCTGGCTGACCGGCCGCGTCGGCACCCGCCGCAAACGCCCGGCTGCCCCCACCCCGGCCGCCCCGCCCCGACCGTCACCGAAAGCCCGGGCCTGATTCGGCAACCCGCCGCCGTCGATGGTCGTCTTTGAGGGAGGATTCGGGCATCCCACCCGCGAGCGGAAGGCCGGGACGTTGGACACTGCGACTGCCGACCCGACGGTCACCGGGGACGGGGACGGCGACGGCGGCGAAAAGCCGGGACGAGGACGCCGGCGGTTCGGCGCCGGATGCGCGGCCCTGCTGTTCGCCGGGGTGAGCGTGGTCGTCGGCTGCCGCACCGCCGACACCGACGGCATCACCCCCGTGCCCCAGCTCCTCGCGTTCCTGCCCTGGCTCCTCGTGCCCACGGCCGCCGGGCTGCTGTTCACAGTGCTCGCCCGCTGGTGGACGGGCGCCGTGTGGGGCGTGATCCTGCTCGGTCTGCTCGCCTGGTTCATCGAGCCGTACGGGAAGACCGGCGAGCCGACCGGGCCGCCCGTGGCCGAGCTGCGGGTGCTGACCTCCAACGTGGAGTTCGGCCGGGCGACCGACGCCCTGATCGACGCGGTGCGCCGCGAGAACCCGGACGTCGTGTTCGTCCAGGAGTGCGAGTACACCTGCGGCGCGTCCCTGAAGCGGGAGCTGGCGGACACCCACCCGCACCGGGAGGCCGTGGAGGGCGGCGGGTCGGCGGGCTCCGTGATCCTCAGCCGTTTCGCGCTGCGGCCCACCGAGGGCGTCACCGGCACCATGGGCATGCCCGGCGCGGTCGCGGACGTCGACGGTCACACCGTACGGCTCCAGCTCGCCCACCCCATGCCGCCCCTCCCCGACCAGGTGGGCCTGTGGAAGCGGGAGCTCGGCCGGCTGCGCGACGCGGCCGCCGCCGCCCGGGACACCCCGACCGTGCTGGCCGGCGACTTCAACGCCTCCCAGGACCACGCGGCCTTCCGCCGCATCCTCGACACCGGTCTGCGCGACGCCGCCCGCCTCGACGGCGCCGACCGCACCCCGACCTGGCCGTCCCGCACGGCCCCGGCCTTCGGCACCCAGATCGACCACGTCCTGGTCTCGGAGGAGTTCACCACAACCCGAACCCGCTTCCTCAACCTCCCGAACACCGACCACCGCACAGTCCTGGCCGACCTGACCCTGCATGCCACGTAGCCCTAGCTGCGGGCAGTCGTGCCGCTGGGGCGGCACGGGTGGGCGCAGCGGCACCGGCAAGCGCCGCGAGCCGACACACCCCCCGGCCACCCACAACGTGCGGCTACCGGCTACCGCGCAGACTTCTGCAACGCCTTCTCCGCCTCATCCAACGCCGCAGCGAACCCATTCGCCCACAACTGGTTCACCCGCGACCGCTCCGCCGAGTTCGGATACGCGTTCGTGCAGGACGGCCCCGGCCCACCCCCCGACATCAGCTCACTGCACGGCCCCGAGTAGTGGTCCGGCAGCCCGAGCACGTGCCCGGTCTCGTGCGCGGTCACCCGCGTGGAGTTGTAGATCTGGTTCTGCCGGTAGTCGAGGAAGATGTACCCCCGCCCATGACCGTCGGTGGAGGCGTAGGACCCGCGCGAGTCGTTCCCCTCGTAGTACGAGAAGTCGGCGCCCGACGTGCCGGCCTGGAGTCTCACGTTGGACACCGAGCTGTTCCAGATCTGCGTGCTGCGGGCTATCTGCGTGGCGAACGAGGGCGCCCGGGAGGCGTTGTAGACGACGGTGACGGCGGCGGTGCTCGTCGGGTTCGCGGCCCGCTTCTCGGCCGCCGACTTCAGCACGGCCTCGAAGAAGGCCCGGTTCGCGGCCGCTTCCTCCGACGAACCGGCGTACGCGGCGTACGAGGCGTACGAGGCGGCCGAACCGGCGTCGACGGGCGCGGGGGCCGCCGTCGCCGGGGCCGTGCCGAGACCGAGCGCCGTGAGGCTCAGACCGGCGGCGGCGAGGACGGACATGGGCATGCGCATGCGCATCGATGACTCCTTGAGGTGGGGGTGAGTCACATGTCATCGGTGAGTGTGTGGGCCCCTGCCGCGGCTGTGATGATGGCAACCGCTGATAGGACCGCCCTATCGCCCGACTCCGGCCACCCCTGCGCACGCGCCCGACTCCGCCTGAACAAGCGGGATTTGTATGTCTGGTGAAACCTGAACTTCCGCCTTACGCTCCCAGGGCATGGAGCTTGAGGTCAGGCACCTCAGGGCGCTGTGCGCGATCGCCGACACCGGCAGTCTGCATCGAGCCGCTCGCCAACTCGGCGTTGCCCAGCCCTCGCTGAGTACGCAGCTGCGGCGCATCGAACAGGAGCTGGGCGGCGCGCTGTTCGTTCGCGCGCGTACCGGCTGCCGGCCCACGCCGCTGGGCAGGCTGGTGCTCAGCCGCGCCCGCCCGCTCGTGGCCGAACTGCGCTCCCTGGTGACCGAGGCCCGCGCCGCCGCCGTCGACGGCCGTCAACTGCGCATCGGCTCCACCGCCAGCCGGGCCCTGGCCGGCTGGCTGCGCCGACTGCGCCGGCACTGGCAGGAGCCCACCCTGCACATGGACGTCTCCGCCAACACGCTGCTGCGCATGGTCGCCGACGGCCATCTCGACGTCGCCTTCGTGCACGAGGTCGAGGGCTTCCCGCTGCGCTTCCCCGAGGGCCTGCGCACCCGGGTCCTCGTCGAGCGGGAGCCGCAGTGCGTCTCCCTGCCGGCCGACCATCCGGCCGCCGCGCACCCGGTCGTCCACCTGTCCGACCTGGCCGGCGACCGCTGGATGATCGACCCGGCGGTCGACGGCGAGTGGGACGCCGTACGCCGGGTGCTGCGCGCCGCCGGTATCAGCCCGCCCGTACTGCACGGCGACTACCACACCGCCGCGTCCCTGGTGGCCATCGGCGAGGTCGTCACCGTGTGCCAGCCGACCTCGCCCTCCCGCCCCGAGACGGCGGTCCGCCGGCTGCACGGCGACCCGCTGGGCGTACGGCTGCTGCTGGCGGCGCGTACGGAGGCGGAGCTGGAGGGCGTCTATCCCGATCTGGCCGAGGCGTACCGGGAGGTGGCGCGGCAGGCACCGGCGTACCGGGAGTGGCTGGATCAGGACCTGGTGCCCGGGCCCTGACCCGGCCCTCCCGGAATCCGGCGTCAGACGCCGATGTCCCGCCCGTCCGCGCGCCACACCGCGACCACGGCGGGGCGGACGTACGTGCCGGGCCCGTCGGGCCAGGTGCTGGCCGGCTGGTCCACCGTCGCCCCGTCCAGCTCGCCCGGGTGCTGCACGGCGACCAGCACCCGCCGGTCCTGGATGACCGGGCCACAGGTCTCCGCGCCCTTCGGCACGGTCAGGAACTGCTTCAGCTCACCGCGCCGGTCGCCGCGCGTGGCGACACCGAAGAGGCCGTCGTGGGAGCCGAGGGCGGCGCCGTCGGTGGAGATCCACAGGTTGCCGTGGTCGTCGAAGGCGACGTTGTCCGGGCAGGAGATCGGGCTGACGGAGTCCTTCGGGAAACCGGCGAAGTACGTCGCCGGGTCCTCCGGGTCGCCCGCCACCAGGAACAGCGACCAGGCGAAGCGGGTGCTCTCCGGCCGGTTCCAGCGCTCGGTCAGCTCCAGGACGTGACCGTGCTTGTTGAGGTTGCGCGGGTTGGCCTCGTCGGCGGCGGCGTAACCGGTCTTGCCGCGGTTGGAGTTGTTGGTGAGGGCGACGTACACCTTGCCGGTGACCGGGTTGGGCTCGATGTCCTCGGGCCGGTCCATCTTGGTGGCGCCCACCTTGTCACCGGCGAGCCGCGTGAAGACGAAGACCTCCTCGGCGGTCATGCCCTCGACGTGCGAGACGGCACCGTCGGCGGTGGCGGTGGCCAGCGGGATCCACTCGCCGCTGCCGTCGAACTCGCCGTCCTTCGGCAGCTTGCCCGTGCCGTCGATCTCGATGGCGGGCGAGTCACCGGTCACCTTGGCGACGTACAGCGTGCCCTCGTCGAGCAGCGTGAGGTTGTGCTCGCGCGCCCAGCGGCTGTTGCCGTGCCGCATCCGCTTGCTGCCGACGAACTTGTAGAAGTAGTCGAACCGCTCGTCGTCGCCGGTGTAGACGACCGGGCGCCCGTCGTGCGTCAGCCGCACGGTCGCGCCCTCGTGCTTGAACCGGCCGAGAGCGGTGTGCTTGCGGGGCGTGGAGTCGGGGTCGTACGGGTCCAGCTCGACGACGTAGCCGAAGCGGTGCGCCTCATTGGGCTCCTGGGCGAGGTCGAACCGCTTGTCGAACCGCTCCCACTTGCGCTCGGTGGCGCCGGTGCCGATGCCGTACCGCTTGTCGGTGGCGCTGCTGCCGTTGGCGAAGTACTGGTTGAAGTTCTCCTCGCCGTGCAGGGTGGTGCCCCACGGGGTGGTGCCGCCGGCGCAGTTGTTGAGGGTGCCGAGCACCTTGCGGCCGCTCGGGTCGGCGGAGGTCTTCACCAGGTCGGACCCGGCGACGGGCCCGGTGAGCCGGAACTCGGAGGTGGCGGTGAGCCGCCGGTTGAGGTGGTGCCGGCCGACGGCCGTCAGCTCGCCGCTCCTGCGGTCCTCGTCCACCGCGACCACGGCGAGGCCGTGCGCGGCCCAGGCGATCTCCACCTGCTCGCGCGTGGGGTTCTCGGGGTCGTAGTCCCGGAACATGAGGATCTCGTCGGTGTACTCGTGGTTGGCGACGAGCAGCTGCCGGTCGCGCTCGCCGCGCAGGGGCAGCAGCGCGAGGAAGTCGCAGTTGTACCCGAACTGCCCGGCCTGCGCCTTGGCGCTCTGCCGCTCCGGGTCGAAGGCGGGCGCGCCGCGCAGGATGGGCTCGCCCCAGCGGATGACGACGTTCTGCCGGTAGCCCTCCGGCACGGTCACGGCGTCGTTCGTGTTCGGCGCGACGGGGGCGAACCGCAGACCGCGGGCGCCGTTGGGTTTGTGGTCGTGGTGGCGGCCCTTCGTGGCCGCGGCGGCCTGCGCCTCAGGAGCGGCGGCGACACCGACGGCCCCGGCACCGGCCGCGGCGACGGTCACGACGGCGGCGGCGCGCATCATGGACCGGCGGCTGAGGGCTCCGGCGATGACGTCGCCGACGTACTCGTTGGAGCTGGTGTTGGGCACCTCGTGGAAGCAGGCGTCACCACACCGGAAACGACAGGTCATGGCGGACCGGCCGCCGGGGTGGGAACCGGACGGCGTTCCGATCAACGGCAGCAGCTTTCGCACGTTTTCTCTCCTTGGGTACCCGTGGTGTCAGCGCGACCGTAGGGGCACATACGTGCGGTAGCCGGGCGCCTGGGTGAACGGTGAGTGAACCTGCGTCAGCGTTAAGGAAGTTGCCGCCGGGCCGAATCGCCCTCTTGACAGATACGATTCCGCAAACCCAACCCTGCCCAAGATCGCCCTCGCGGGCCGCTAACCTTACGTGTCCGTCCTGGCCAGGGATTGACGGGCATCAACTCACGCGAAGGGTTGCGCACATGGGCATTCTCACTCTCCTGCGGAACGCGTTCGGCCGGTCACGCAAAGCGAGGTCCGCCGAAGCGGGGGGTGCGGTGGACGCCGCCGAGCCGGCGAGTACGTCACCGTCCTCGCCCGCCCCGGAGCCCGCCGCGGAAGCGCCGGCGACCCCGAAGGTTCCGTCCCCGTCCCCCGAGCCCACCCCGCCGCCCCGCACGGTCTCCGTACCGGAGCCCCGCGAGGAGCACGACCTGGTCTCAGCGGCCTTCGACAAGGTCACGTCCCCCCGCCCCGAGCCGAAGCCCGAGGCCCCCACCGCCCCCGAGCCGGAGACCACCCCGGAGCCGAAGCCCGAGGCCGCCCCGGAGCCGGAAGCCGCCCCCGAGGCGAAGGCCGAGGCCGCCCCCGACCCCGAACCGGAAGCCGCCCCCGAGGCGAAGGTCGAGGCCACCCCCGAGCCCGAACCGGAGACCACCCCGGAGCCGGAAGCTGCGACCGACGCCGACCCCGCGACCGCCGAGCCGCAGCCCGAAGCCGCCGCCGAGCCCGCGGCCGCCGCGCCGAAGGCCGAAGCC
>NZ_JBVIGS010000004.1:0-220514 GCF_055570675.1 Streptomyces sp. NPDC031111 | reverse complement strand
GTAGAGCCCGCAGCCGCCGACGGCGAGGACGCCCCACAGGGGCCACCCGCACCCGACAACGAAACCCGCACGGGCGGTGCGGGTGGGAACGAATCCCCCGCCGAAGGCGAAGCCGAGGCCGAACCCGCGGCCGCCGCGCCGAAGGCCGAAGCCGAGCCCGCAGCCGCCGACGGCGAGGACGCCCCACAGGGGCCACCCGCACCCGACAACGAAACCCGCACGGGCGGTGCGGGTGGGAACGAATCCCCGGCCGAAGGCGAAGCCGAGGCCGAACCGCAGCCCGAGCCGGAGGCCGAGCCGGAGGCCGATGCCGACCCCCAGCCCACCCCGGAGCCGGAGGCCAAACCCGCCACCCCCGCCGCCAAGCTCCGCAACACCACCCTCACCACCGCCTACAAGGCAGCCGGCACCGCCCTCAAGAAGCACAACCTCACCGGCGCCCGCGCCAAGGTCTACCTCGTACTCGACCGCTCCGCGTCCATGCGCCCGTACTACAAGGACGGCTCCGCCCAGGCCCTCGGCGAGCAGACCCTCGCCCTCGCCGCCCACCTGGACACCGAGGCCACCCTCCACGTCACGTTCTTCTCCACCGAACTCGACGGCACCGGCGAGCTGACCCTCGCCGACCACGAGAACAAGATCGACGAGCTGCACGCCGGCCTCGGCCGCATGGGCCGCACCAGCTACCACGTCGCCGTCGAGGCCGTCCTCGCCCAGCACGCCAAGGAAGCGGACGGCACCCCCGCCCTGGTGGTCTTCCAGACGGACGGCGCCCCCGACGCCAAGACCCCCGCCACCCAGGCCCTCACCGACGCGGCGAAGAACCACCCCACCGTGTTCTTCTCCTTCGTCGCCTTCGGTGAGCACGACAACAAGGCCTTCGACTACCTCCGCAAGCTGAAGACGGAGAACACCTCGTTCTTCCACGCGGGCCCGGCCCCCCGCGAGCTCACGGACAAGGAGCTGTACGAGGGGGTACTGGCGTCCTGGCGCCCGTAGCCCTCTTCCGCGGGGCGGACGGCACGCCCGTCCGCCCCGCGAAACGCGTGTGAGTCGATCTCCACGAGGCCAGTAGGATTTCGACCATGGCGGCCACTGGATCCGAGAAGCAGGGGGCGAAGGCGTACTACGTCTCGACCCCCATCTACTACGTCAACGACGCTCCTCACCTGGGCCACGCCTATACGACCGTCGCAGGCGACGTGCTCACCCGCTGGCACCGCCAGCGCGGTGAGAAGGTGTGGTACCTCACCGGCACGGACGAGCACGGTCAGAAGATCATGCGCACGGCCGAGGCGAACGGGGTCACACCCCAGGCCTGGGCCGACAAGCTCGTCACGGAGGCCTGGAAGCCCCTGTGGGAGCACCTCGACATCGCGAACGACGACTTCATCCGCACCACGCAGAAGCGGCACACCGACCGCGTCCAGGAGTTCGTGCAGGACCTGTACGACAAGGGCGAGATCTACAAGGGCGGCTACGAGGGCCCGTACTGCGTGGGCTGCGAGGAGTACAAGCTCCCCGGTGAGCTGCTCGACGGCGAGGGCGAGTACGCGGGCCAGAAGCTGTGCCCGATCCACAAGAAGCCGGTGGAGATCCTCAGCGAGGAGAACTACTTCTTCAAGCTGAGCGAGTACAGCGAGAAGCTGCTCGCCCACTACGAGGCCAACCCGGGCTTCATCCAGCCGGAGTCCGCGCGCAACGAGGTCGTGAACTTCGTCCGCCAGGGCCTCCAGGACCTCTCCATCTCCCGCTCGACGTTCGACTGGGGCGTGCCGGTCCCGTGGGACGACAAGCACGTGATCTACGTGTGGGTCGACGCGCTGCTGAACTACGCCACGGCGGTCGGGTACAACGAGAACCCGGAGAAGTTCGAGTCGACGTTCCCGGCCGACGTCCACCTGGTCGGTAAGGACATCCTCCGCTTCCACGCGATCATCTGGCCGGCGATGCTGATGGCGCAGGGCCTGCCCCTCCCCGGGAAGATCGCCGCGAACGGCTGGCTGATGGTCGGCGGCGAGAAGATGTCGAAGTCCAACCTGACCGGTATCAAGCCGCAGGACCTGACCTCGCACTTCGGCGTGGACGCGTACCGCTGGTACTTCCTGCGGGCGATCGCCTTCGGCCAGGACGGCAGCTTCTCCTGGGAGGACTTCTCCGCCCGCTACACCAGCGAGCTGGCGAACGACTACGGCAACCTGGCGTCCCGCGTCGCCGCGATGGTCGGCAAGTACTTCGGCGGCGAACTGCCGGCGTCGACGGCCGACGGCGAGGCGGAGCGGGCGATCCACGAGGGCCTGGCGAAGGCGGTCACGGAGGCGGACCGCCGCATCGGCGAGGAGCTGGACTTCCAGGGCGGCATCCTGGCGGTGTTCGACTTCGTGAAGCAGGTCAACGGCTACATCACGGAGCAGGAGCCCTGGAAGGTCGCGAAGGACGACTCGCCGGAGGGCAAGGCCCGCCTGGCGACGATCCTCTACACGGCCGCGGAGTCCCTCCGCGCGGTGGCGGTCCTCCTCAACCCGGTCATGCCCGAGACTTCCCAGAAGCTCTGGGACTCCCTCGGCGCGGAGGCCGGCCTCGGCGCGCTCGCCGACCAGAAGGTCCAGGAAGCCGGCACCTGGGGCGCCCTGCCCCCCGGCTCCACGGTCACCAAGGGCGCGGTGCTGTTCCCGCGTCTCGAGGAGAAGCCGACCGCGTAACGCGCTCGCAACAGCAGGGGCCCAGGAGAAGCAGAACCTTCTCCTGGGCCCCTCGCTTTGCGAAGATCATGTGAAGGCGGCCGAGATCCGGCCGTCGGCATCCCGTGGGGGGACTCATCCATGGCACTCTTCGGCAACGCGCACACCGTCGACCCGGCCAAGGCGCAGCAGGACTACGCCCGTCTGCTGGGCCACGGCGAGCAGGTGCACGCCGCGTTCCTGCTGATCCGCGACACCATCCTGTTCACCGACCGCCGACTGATCCTGGTCGACAAGCAGGGCATCACCGGCAAGAAGGTGGAGTACCACTCCATCCCGTACCGCAGCATCACCCACTTCGCGGTGGAGACCGCGGGCACCTTCGACCTCGACGCGGAACTGAAGATCTGGATCTCCGGCTCCCCCACCCCGGTCGAGAAGACCTTCACCAAGGGCGTCGACATCTACGAGGTCCAGGCCATCCTCACCCAGTTCGTGGCCCGCTGATCCCAGCGGGACCCGGGCTCCGTCATCCCGGGTCCCGCGGCTGGACATGAACGTTTCCCCGATTCACGAACGGGTGAACGCACTTCATCGGCCGGGTTCATGGCACCCGGCCACCGTACGTTCGGCGCATGGTCACATCAGCCCATGAGGGAATGCACCGCATCTTTCAGGAGCGACCCGAGATCCTCGCTCCCGTCTTCCAGGTGCTCGGCGTCCCGTTACCGGAGAAGGCGACCGTGGACGCCGTCACCACCGATGTGACGGAGACGCGGCCGATGGAGCGCCGCATCGACACGCTGCTGCGCATCGGACCGTCCGACGGGGAGGACTTCCTGCTCGCCGTGGAGGCGCAGGAGCGAAAGGACCCCGGAAAGGCATCGAGCTGGGCGTACTACATCGCGTACCTCCAGGCGAGATACGGTCTGCCTGTCCTGCTCCTCGTCGTCTGCCGTGACCGAACCACGGCGAAATGGGCGACCGGTCCCTTCGACTGCGGAACACGAGGGTGGACCGCTCAGCGGACCTGCCCCCTGGTCATCGGACCCGACAACCTCCCGGTCATCACAGATGACAGAACCGCCGCCGAAAAGCCCGCGATGGCCGCCTTTTCCGCCCTGGCACACGCCCAGAGCCCCGACATCGACGCCATACTGGATGCGCTGGGCCTTGCCCTGCACGGGATGGGCGAGAACGCCGCCGACTACTTCTACCAGTTCCTGGATGTCACCCTGGGCAAGACCCCAGCCGGAGACAAATGGAGGCACATCTTGACGTTCGTCAACTACTTCCCGGGCAGGGGCACCGTTCTCGAGAAGGCCTTCCATGAAGGTGAGGCCCGAGGTGAGGCCAAGGGGGTCCTTCGGGTGCTGGAGGTGCGTGGACTCGTCGTCTCCGATGACGTGCGTCGCCGGGTCTCCGGCTGTACGGATCTCGACCGGCTCAATGACTGGCTCGACCGCGCCGGCACGGTGACGCGGGCGGAGGAGCTCTTCGCCGACGAGGATCCGGCTTCCTAGACCCGAACACGGCGAAGGGGCCTGGAACCGGTACCAGTTCCAGGCCCCTCTGCCTGCGCCGGGGCTACTTCGGCTGGGGCTTGCGGATGGAGAGGTGGAGTTCCTTCAGGCGGGGCTCCTCCAGCTCCGTCGGCGCGCCCATCATCAGGTCCTGGGCGTTGCCGTTGAGCGGGAAGGAGATGGTCTCGCGGATGTTGGGCTCGTCGGCGAGGAGCATGACGATGCGGTCGACGCCGGGCGCGATGCCGCCGTGCGGCGGGGCGCCGAAGCGGAACGCGCGGAGCATGCCGGCGAACTTCTCCTCGACCGTCTCGCGGTCGTAGCCCGCGATCTCGAACGCCTTGAGCATGATCTCCGGCTCGTGGTTCCGGATCGCGCCGGAGGACAGCTCGACGCCGTTGCAGACGATGTCGTACTGCCAGCCCAGGATGTCCAGCGGGTCCTGGGTCTCCAGGGCCTCCAGACCGCCCTGCGGCATCGAGAACGGGTTGTGCGAGAAGTCGATCGCGCCGGTCTCCTCGTCCTTCTCGTACATCGGGAAGTCGACGATCCAGCAGAAGCGGAAGACGTCCTCCTCGAAGTGCCCGGCGCGCTTGGCGGCCTCGACCCGCACCGCGCCCATGATCTTCGAGACCTCGTCGAACTCGCCCGCGCCGAAGAACACCGCGTGGCCGGGGGCCAGGGAGAGCCGCTTGGTCAGCTCGGCGACGTTCTCCTCGGTGAGGAACTTCGCGATCGGGCCGGCCAGCGAGCCGTCCTCGCCGACCCGCACCCAGGCCAGACCCTTCGCGCCCAGCGTGACCGCGAAGTCGCCGAGCTGGTCGAAGAACTTGCGGGGCTGGCCGGAGACGTCCGGAACCGGCAGCGCGCGCACGTGCTTGCCGGCGAAGGCCTTGAACTCCGAGCCCTCAAAGATGTCGGTGATGTCGACGAGCTCCAGCTTGGCCCGCAGGTCCGGCTTGTCGGAGCCGTACTTCAGCATCGCCTCGCGGAACGGGATCCGCGGGAACGGCGACGTCACATGACGGCCGTTGCCGAACTCCTCGAACAACTCGGTCATGAGCTTCTCGATCGGCTGGAAGACGTCCTCCTGCTCGACGAAGCTCATCTCCACGTCGAGCTGGTAGAACTCGCCCGGCGAACGGTCGGCGCGGGCGTCCTCGTCGCGGAAGCAGGGCGCGATCTGGAAGTAGCGGTCGAAGCCGGAGATCATCAGCAGCTGCTTGAACTGCTGCGGCGCCTGGGGGAGGGCGTAGAACTTGCCCGGGTTCAGGCGGGACGGGACGACGAAGTCGCGGGCGCCCTCGGGGGAGGTCGCGGACAGGATCGGCGTCGCCATCTCGTTGAAGCCCAGCGCGGTCATCTTGTGGCGGATCGCCGAGATGACCTGCGTACGCAGCATGATGTTGCGGTGCATGCGCTCGCGGCGCAGGTCCAGGAAGCGGTACTCCAGGCGCCGCTCCTCGTTGACGCCGTCCTCGGCGTTGATCGTGAAGGGGAGCGGGGCGGCCGCGCCCAGCACCTCGACCGTGCCGACCTCGACCTCGACCTCACCGGTCGGCAGCTCGGGGTTGATGTTCTCCGCGCCGCGCGAGACGACCTTGCCGTCGACGCGGACCACGGTCTCCTTGGAGAGCTTGTCCAGCGCCTCGTACGCCTCCGTGCCCGGGCGGGCCACGAGCTGCGTGATGCCGTAGTGATCGCGCAGATCGATGAAGAGGATGCCGCCCAGGTCGCGCCGATTGTGCAGCCAGCCACTCAGCCGGACGTCGGTGCCGACGTCAGAGGCGCGGAGCTCGCCGCAGGTGTGGGACCTGTACCGATGCATCGTCGTTCATCCAGCCTTCGCGGATCGGGGTCTTTGTTTCACGTGAAACTCCCCCAAGCCTACCGGCCGACCCAAGATCGCTTCGCCGCCATTCTTCAGCGAGCGCTCCCGCGCCCCCTGTGGAAGTTTTCGACACCATCTTCATAAAGTGGTGCAATGCGCACTGGTGAGCCCCTGCCCGCCCTGGGGGACGTCCTCGCCGCCCTCGACACCGGTCTGTGGCACTGGGACACCGCCGCCGGGCTGGTCACGGTAGACGCCGTGGCGGCACGGCTGCTCGGACTGCCCGCCGAGCAGGTCACGCTCACCGAGGCACAGGTCCGGGCCCGTCTGCACCCCGTCGACTGGAACGAGATCACCGGGGTGATCCAGCTCGCCGTGGCCGAGGGCACCCTCGCCGAGGTACGGGTCCGGATCATGGACGACCAGAACCGGGTCGTCCGCGTGGTGCGCAGCCGCTCCAAACCCTCCTTCGACCGCGCCCGCAAGGCGTATGTCCTGACCGGCAGCCTCCAGGAGGTCACCGAGCCCATGCCGGGCACGCCCGCCGGGCGCAGCGCGGTCACCGGCGACTGGCGACGCTCCCGGGAGGCGTTCCTGCTGGACGCGGGCCGCGCGCTGGCGGAGGCGCGGTCGACGCAGGAGGTGCTGCGGGTCGCGGCCAATCTGTCGATGCCGGGCTTCTCACCGGACGGACTGGCCGTGTTCGGGGTGGAGGGCGACCGCCTCACGATCATCGGCCACCACGGACACGAGCCCGGCGCCGACAACCCGTTCACCTACATGCCGCTGGACACGGACTACCCGGCCGCCGAGGTGGTGCGCACGGGACGCGCCGTCTACCTCTCCTCCCCGGAGCAGTACAAGGCCCGCTACCCGCTCACCTGGCCCCTCGCGCAGCGCTTCGGACGCCAGTCCTGGGCCTTTCTGCCGCTGACCGCGTCCGGCCGCACGATGGGTGCCTGGCTGGCGGCCTTCGCCTACCCGGTCGCGTTCACGCCCGACGAGCGTTCCGTGCTGACCACGGTGGCCCGGATGCTGGCGCAGGCGCTGTCCCGCGCGGGCACGGCGGAGAGCGAGCGGGAGCTGAGCGAGGGCCTCCAGCGCACGATGATGCCGAAGCTCGGGCCCGGCATCCCGGGCATGAGCATCGCCGCCCGCTACGTTCCCACCGGCGGCGGACTCCAGGTGGGCGGCGACTGGTACGACGTCATCCCGCTGCCGAGCGGCCGTTTCGCGATGGTCATCGGGGACGTCCAGGGCCATGACGTACGGGCGGCCGGGCTGATGGGCCAGCTGCGGATAGCCCTGCGGGCCTACTCCTCCGAGGGACACCGCCCCGACGCCGTGCTCTCCCGCGCCTCCCGCTTTCTGCACGGGATCAACGAGGCGGACCCGGTCGAGCTGCGCTTCGCGACCTGTCTGTACGTCGAGGTCGACCCGGCGAGCGGAGTACTGGAGGTGGGCCGCGCCGGACATCCGGATCCGGTGATCCGCATGGCCGACGGGACGGTGCTGACCCGGCCGACGGCGGGGGGACTGCCGCTGGGCATCGACCCGGACGCCGACTACCCCACCACCCGGATCGTGCTGGAGTCCGGCGAGACCATGCTGATCTGCACGGACGGGTTGATCGAGACCGGCGGCCACGACCTGGAGACCGGCTGGCAGCGGCTGCGCGACATCCTCGAGGAGCACAAGGGCAACCAGGAGGAACTGGCCGACGCCCTGGTCCAGGCGGTGCACGGGCCGTCCTCCCACCACACCACCGGCCCGCTCGCCGACCGCCGCGAGGACGACATCGCCCTGATGCTGCTGTCCCGGCAGGGCGAGGGCTGCGGCTGCGGGGCGGAGGCGGACACGGTACGGCCCCCGGTGCGCCGCACCATGCTGACGGTGGCGCAGGCCGAGCCCGAACGGATCGCGGTGGCCCGTCAGCAACTGCGCGAGCTGCTGCACGACTGGTCCTCGCCGGACCAGGTGGACTCGGCGGTGCTGCTGCTGTCCGAGGTGCTCACCAACGTCCTCGTGCACACCGACACCGACGCGCTGCTGCTCGCCGAGGTCACCGGCGGCGGCGACGGCCGGCGGATGCGCATCGAGGTCACGGACGCGGGCGACGATCTGCCGCATGTGCGCAGGCCCGGCGAGCTGGCGTCCTCCGGACGCGGACTGGTCCTGATCGAACTCCTCGCCCACACCTGGGGCGTCGCCCCGCGCGGCGAGGGCAAGAGCATCTGGTTCGAGCTGTACGAGACGGAGGAGACCGGGGCCGACTGAGCGGGCCGGGCGGGCCGGTGCTCAGCCGACCACGGGATTGCCGTGCCCGGGCAGCCGGCCGCCCGGCGGCACGTACCGCAGCCGGCCCGTCGGGTCGGTCACCGGTGTGAACCCCGCGGCCCGCAGGAGGGCGGCGTACCTGGTGCGGTGGCGACGGGTGAAGGCGAGTCCGACGGGGACGACGGCCATCAACGCCGCCCAGAGGACGACGGTGAGGACGACGGCCCCGGCGCCCGAGCCGAGCAGGAGGCCGAGCGGCAGGGCCAGCGGGACGGTGCCGATGCCGGCGAGCAGGACCAGCTGCTTGTCGGTGTACATCGTGCTGATGTCGAACGTGATGCGGGCCTTGAGCAGCTCGACCGCTTCGGGCGCGATGCGCGGCAGCTCGCCGCCGTGGGCGGCCCTCGGGTAGCGCTCCCGGTTCCGCGCGGCCCGCGCGCGGGCCTCGGGAGTGGGGTCGGGCACGATGACGATCACGTACTGGTTGCCCTGCGGCCCGCCGTTCTGCCGCACGTCCGCGTACTCGTAGCCGAACTGCTGGGCCATGGCGGCGAGCCGGGCGAGCTTCGTCGTGGTCGCGAGGGCGCCGGTGACCCGGACGGGCTCCCCGCTCTCCATCCGCCGCAGCATCCTCCGTACCCGGCGCTCGCTCATCGTCGCCCCGCCCCCTCACCCCGGCCAGGCGGCCGTCCGGCCGCGCACGGACACATCATCGTGTCCGTACGCGGCCGGGTTCACTGCCGGGAGCAGGCAGTCTTTCAGGCGCCGTTGCTGCCGACGGCGGGTCCGCCCTCGGACATGCCGTGCACCGCCGGAACCGTTCCGAGCCGGCCCTTCTGGAAGTCCTCGAAGGCCTGCTGGAGCTCGTCACGGGTGTTCATCACGAACGGGCCGTAGTGGGCCATCGGCTCACGGATCGGCCGACCGCCCAGCAGCACGACCTCCAGGTCCGGCGTGTGCGAGTCCTGCTTCTCGTCCGCGCGGACGGTCAGCGAGGAACCCGCGCCGAAGACGGCGGTCTGGCCGAGCTGGACCGGGCGGCGCTCCGCGCCCACGGAGCCCTTGCCCGCGAGGACGTACGCGAGGCCGTTGAAGTCCTCGCGCCAGGGCAGGTTGATCTCCGCGCCCGGTGCCAGCGTCGCGTGCACCATCGTGATCGGCGTGTGCGTGATGCCGGGACCCTGGTGGCCGTCCAGCTCGCCGGCGATGACGCGCAGCAGCGCGCCGCCGTCGGGGGAGGTGAGCAGCTGGACGCTGCCGCCCCGGATGTCCTGGTAGCGCGGCGCCATCATCTTGTCCTTGGCCGGGAGGTTCACCCACAGCTGGAGGCCGTGGAAGAGACCGCCGGACATGACGAGCTGCTCCGGCGGCGCCTCGATGTGCAGCAGTCCGGAGCCCGCCGTCATCCACTGGGTGTCGCCGTTGGTGATGGTGCCGCCACCGCCGTGGGAGTCCTGGTGGTCGAAGACGCCGTCGATGATGTAGGTGACGGTCTCGAAGCCGCGGTGCGGGTGCCAGGGGGTGCCCTTCGGCTCTCCCGGCGCGTAGTCCACCTCACCCATCTGGTCCATCATGATGAACGGGTCGAGATGGCGGTAGTTGATCCCGGCGAACGCCCGGCGCACCGGGAAGCCCTCGCCCTCGAAACCGCTCGGCGCGGTCGTGACGGTGAGCACGGGACGTGCCGTGGCATCGGCGGGCGCGGTCACGCGGGGCAGCGTCAACGGGTTCTCGACGGTCACTGCAGGCATGTCGGTACCTCCTCGGTTACACCCATTTTAGTTGAGCATTGAACTTCCTGCCACCCGGAACAGAGAAAGCCCGGAGGGAATTCCCTCCGGGCTCGCGCGAGCGACACGGATCAGCCATACATGCGGCGCATCGCGAACTCGACCATCTGCTCCACGGCCTTGGCGTCGAACACCATCCGGTGCTCGCCCTCCATGTCGAGCACGAAGCCGTAGCCCGTGGGCAGCAGGTCGATCACCTCGGCGCCGGTGATCACGAAGTACTTGGACTCCTTGCCCGCGTACCGCCGCAGCTCCTTGAGCGAGGTGAACATCGGGATCACCGGCTGCTGGGTGTTGTGCAGGGCGAGGAATCCCGGGTTGTCGCCGCGCGGGCAGTAGACCTTGGAGGTGGCGAAGACCTGCTGGAAGTCCTCGGCCGCCATCTGGCCGGTGGTGAACGCGCGCACCGCGTCGGCGAGCGAGGGCGCGGACGGCTCCGGATACAGCGGCGCCTGCTGCCCGTACCCGCCCGGCATCTGCTGCTGCGGCGGGACGTAACCCTGCTGTGCCCCCGTGCTCTGGTCGTAGCCGTACATGCCGCACAGACTACTGACCCGGCGGGAGGGCTGGGTCACAGATGTCCGGATCGGGGTTGCTTCTTATTACCGACGGGTAGCATCATCGTAGCTACTTGTCGGTACGTGAATCAGTTGCGAGGAGTCAGTGCCTCGCCGATACCTCTCTAACGGAGCCGTCGCCATGGGGCACTACAAGTCGAATCTCCGCGACATCGAGTTCAACCTCTTCGAAGTACTCGGGCGCGACAAGCTGTACGGCACGGGTCCGTTCGAGGAGATGGACGTCGACACCGCGAAGAGCATCCTCGACGAGCTGACCCGGCTCGCGGAGAACGAGCTGGCCGAGTCCTTCACCGACGCCGACCGCAACCCGCCGGTCTTCGACCCGGAGACCAACACCGCGCCGGTCCCGGCGTCCTTCAAGAAGAGCTACCAGGCCTTCATGGACTCCGAGTACTGGCGCCTGGGCCTGCCCGAGGGCATCGGCGGCACGACGGCTCCCCCGTCGCTGATCTGGGCGTACGCCGAGCTGATCCTGGGCGCCAACCCGGCCGTGTGGATGTACTCCTCCGGGCCGGCCTTCGCCGGGATCCTGCACGACGAGGGCAACGAGGAGCAGAAGAGGATCGCGCGGATCGCCGTCGAGAAGCAGTGGGGCTCGACCATGGTCCTCACCGAGCCGGACGCCGGCTCGGACGTGGGCGCCGGCCGCACCAAGGCCGTGCAGCAGGAGGACGGCTCCTGGCACATCGAGGGCGTGAAGCGGTTCATCACGTCCGGTGAGCACGACATGTCGGAGAACATCCTCCACTACGTGCTGGCCCGCCCCGAGGGCGCCGGCCCCGGCACCAAGGGCCTGTCCCTCTTCCTCGTCCCGAAGTACCTCTTCGACTTCGAGACCGGCGAGCTGGGCGAGCGCAACGGCGTCTACGCCACCAACGTCGAGCACAAGATGGGCCTGAAGGCCTCCAACACCTGCGAGATGACCTTCGGCGACCAGCACCCCGCCAAGGGCTGGCTGATCGGCGACAAGCACGACGGCATCCGCCAGATGTTCCGCATCATCGAGTTCGCCCGCATGATGGTCGGCACGAAGGCGATCTCCACGCTGTCGACGGGCTACCTCAACGCGCTGGAGTACGCCAAGGAGCGCGTCCAGGGCCCCGACCTGGCGAACTTCATGGACAAGACCGCGCCCAAGGTCACCATCACCCACCACCCCGACGTGCGCCGCTCGCTGATGACGCAGAAGGCGTACGCGGAGGGCATGCGCGCGCTGGTGCTGTACACGGCGTCGGTGCAGGACACGATCGCGGTGAAGGAGGCGGCGGGCGAGGACGCGAAGGCCGAGCACGCCCTCAACGACCTCCTCCTGCCGATCGTGAAGGGCTACGGCTCCGAGAAGGGCTACGAGCAGCTCGCGCAGTCGCTCCAGACCTTCGGCGGCTCCGGCTTCCTCCAGGAGTACCCGATCGAGCAGTACATCCGGGACTCCAAGATCGACACCCTGTACGAGGGCACGACCGCGATCCAGGGCCAGGACTTCTTCTTCCGGAAGATCGTCCGCAACCAGGGCGCGGCGCTGAACTCGCTCGCCGAGGACATCAAGAAGTTCCTGGCGCTCGGCGAGGGCGGCGAGGAGCTGGCCGGCGCCCGCGAGCACCTGGCCAAGGCGGCCGTCGAGCTGGAGGCCATCGTCGGCCTGATGCTCACCGACCTCGCGGCCACCGAGCAGGACGTCAAGAACATCTACAAGGTGGGCCTGAACACCACCCGCCTGCTGATGGCCTCCGGTGACGTGATCGTCGGCCACCTGCTCCTCAAGGGCGCCGCGATCGCCGCCGAGAAGCTCCCGACGGCCTCCGCCAAGGACAAGGCCTTCTACACCGGCAAGATCGCCGCGGCGAAGTTCTTCGCGGCCAACGTGCTGCCCGGCGTCACCCTGGCCCGCAAGGTCGCCGAGGGCGTCGAGCTGGACCTGATGGAACTGGACGAGGCGGCGTTCTGACCCTTCCGGGACCTCGCTGTACGTAACCGGTACAGAACGCCACGAGACCCGGCCGGACCCCCGCGAGGGCCCGCTCCCGCACAGGGAGGCGGGCCCTCGCGCTCGTTAAGGTGAACCCATGAGCGCACCCTCCCGCTTCGATCGCGGCCACACCGAAGACCTGATGTCCTTCCTGGCGGCGAGCCCCACGCCGTACCACGCCGTGGCGAACGCCGCCGAGCGGCTGGAGAAGGCCGGCTTCCGGCAGGTCGCGGAGACGGACGCCTGGGACGGGTCGTCGGGCGGCAAGTACGTGCTGCGCGGCGGCGCGATCGTCGCCTGGTACGTCCCCGAGGGCGCGGACCGGCACACCCCCTTCCGTATCGTCGGCGCCCACACCGACTCCCCCAACCTGCGCGTGAAGCCCCGCCCGGACAGCGGGGCGCACGGCTGGCGCCAGGTGGCCGTGGAGATCTACGGCGGACCGCTGCTCAACTCCTGGCTCGACCGCGACCTGGGCCTGGCCGGCCGGCTCTCCCTGCGGGACGGCTCCACCCGTCTGGTCAACGTCGACCGGCCGCTGCTGCGGGTCCCCCAGCTCGCCATCCACCTGGACCGCGCGGTCAACTCCGACGGCCTCAAGCTCGACAAGCAGCGGCACATGCAGCCGGTCTGGGGCCTGGGCGACGAGATCCGCGACGGCGACCTGATCGCCTTCCTGGAGGAGACCGCCGGTCTCCCCGCCGGGGAGGTCACCGGCTGGGACCTGATGACGCACTCCGTCGAGCCGCCCGCCTACCTGGGCCGCGACCGCGAGCTGGTGGCCGGTCCGCGCATGGACAACCTGCTCTCCGTGCACGCCGGTACGGCCGCGCTCGCCGCCGCGGCGGGCCGGGGCTCCGGCCTCTCCCACATCCCCGTCCTCGCCGCCTTCGACCACGAGGAGAACGGCTCCCAGTCCGACACGGGCGCGGACGGCCCGCTGCTCGGCGGCGTCCTGGAGCGTTCGGTGTTCGCGCGCGGAGGGTCGTACGAGGACCGGGCCCGCGCGTTCGCCGGCACCGTCTGCCTCTCCTCCGACACCGGCCACGCCGTCCATCCCAACTACGCGGAGCGGCACGACCCGACGCACCACCCGCGCGTCGACGGCGGCCCCATCCTCAAGGTCAACGTCAACAACCGCTACGCCACGGACGGTTCCGGCCGGGCGGTCTTCGCGGCGGCCTGCGAGAAGGCGGACGTCCCCTTCCAGTCCTTCGTCTCCAACAACGCGATGCCGTGCGGCACCACCATCGGCCCGATCACCGCGGCCCGGCACGGCATCCGGACCGTCGACATCGGCGTGGCCATCCTGTCGATGCACAGCGCCCGCGAACTCTGCGGCGCGAAGGACCCGTTCCTGCTGGCGAACGCCCTCACGGCATTCCTTGAGGACTAGTCAGGAGCCGTGCGCCGAGGGCGCATGAGTGAGTGCGGCCCGCCCGGGTACCCGGCTCCGACCGGAACCACCGGACAGGGAGGCGACACTCATGGGCCTCGGCGGATGCATCATCCTCATCGCCGCGGGAGCAATCCTCACGTTCGCGACCGACTGGGACATGCAGGGAGTCAACCTGGACCTGGTCGGCATCATCTTCATGATCGTCGGTCTGATCGGCGTCGCGGTCTTCAGCAGCATCGCCCGGCGCAGGCGGGTCGTGGTACCCCCCGCCACCCCGGTCGTCGACGACACCACCCGCCCGCACCACCACACCCGCGACGGCTACAGCGACGGGTACGGGGTGTAGGGCCACCAGGGCCCGCACCCCGGGCCGTCCGACCTGGGAAGGCCGGGAGGTACTGGTTCGGCGGAGCAAGCCCGCGTCGCCGGTCAGCCGAGCGCGTGGCCCGTCGTCGCGTCCACATGGTCCGGCACCTCGTCGTGCCGGTCGCCGACGGTCAGGGTGCCGGTCGGTTCTAGGACCAGGATGGCCGTGGGGACGGGCGCGTACGGCTTGTGCTCGGTGCCGCGGGGGACCGTGAACACGGAGCCCTTCGGGAGGACGACCGTGCGCTCTCCGGACGGCTCGCGCAGGGCGATGTGCAGTTCGCCGTCGAGGACGAGGAAGAACTCGTCGGTGTGGTCGTGCGCGTGCCAGACGTGCTCGCCCTCCACCTTGGCGACGCGTACGTCGTAGTCGTTGACGGCGGTGACGATGCGGGGGCTCCACTGCTCCGTGAAGGAGGCGAGGGCCCGGTCGAGGGAGATGGGTTCCTGTGCCATGCCGTCAGCGTCGGTGATGCGCCGACCCCGTGCCAGTGCTAGAAATCGCGCATGCCGCAAGGATCCTCTCAGCCCTCGCGCACCCACCGCGTAGCCGTGATCGTCGACGAGGGCACCAACCCGTTCGAGCTCGGGGTGGCCACCGAGCTGTTCGGGCTGCCCCGGCCCGAACTGGGAATGCCGTGCGCGCCGTACCGGGTGGCCCTGTGCACCCCCACGCCCGAAGTGCCCATGAACCACCGGTTCTTCACCATGACCGGCGTGGCGGGGCTGGACGCCGTGGACGAGGCGGACACCCTCGTCGTGCCCGGTCGGCCGGACAACGTCGTACCGCGCGGGGAGGCGGTCCTCGACGCGATCCGGCGCACCCACGCGCGGGGCGCCCGTGTCGTCAGCTTCTGCACCGGCACCTTCGCCCTCGCCGAGGCGGGCCTGCTCGACGGGCGCCCCGCCACGACGCACTGGATGTGGGTGGACTCCTTCCGGGAGCTGCATCCGAAGGTGCTGCTGGAGCCGGACGTGCTGTTCGTGGACGACGGGGACGTCCTCACCGCCGCGGGCAGCTCCGCCGCGCTCGACCTGGGACTGCACCTGTGGCGCCGGGACCACGGGGCCGAGGTCGCCAACGCGGTCTCCCGGCGCCTGGTGTTCGCCGCGCACCGGGACGGCGGGCAGCGGCAGTTCGTGGAGCGTCCGGTCCCTCCCGTGCCGGACGAGTCGCTGGGCCCGCTGCTGGCCTGGACGCAGGAGCACCTGGACCAGCCGCTGACGGTGGCGGGCCTCGCGTCCCGCGCGGCGGTGAGCCCGGCCACCCTGCACCGGCGGTTCCGCGCGCAGCTCGGCACGACACCGCTCGCGTGGCTGACCGGTGAGCGCGTGGCGCTGGCGTGCCGGCTCATCGAGCGGGGGGAGCAGCGGCTGGACGTGGTGGCCGCGCGCAGCGGTCTGGGGACGGCGGCGAACCTGCGGGTGCTGCTGCGGCGCGAGACGGGACTCAGCCCGTCGGCCTACCGGCGGCGTTTCGGAACGCGAGGCGGGGAAGCCCTGGACGCATGAGATTTCTTGTGCGGGAGCGGATCCTCGGGATCGGGGACGACTACTGGATCGAGGACGACCATGGGAACAAGGTCTTCCTCGTCGACGGCAAGGCGATGCGGCTGCGGGACACCTTCGAACTGAAGGACACCGGGGGGCGGGTGCTCGTCCACATCCGGCAGAAGATGTTCGCCCTGCGGGACACGATGGTGATCGAGCGGGGCGGGGAGGCGCTCGCGACCGTCCGGCGGAAGCGGCTGTCGCTGCTGCGCAACCACTACCGGGTGGCCCTGGCGGACGGCAGCACGGAGCTGGACGTCAGCGGCCGGATCCTGGACCGCGAGTTCGCCGTCGAGTACGACGGTGAGCTGCTCGCCGTCGTCTCACGGCGGTGGCTGCACGTCCGGGACACGTACGGCGTCGACGTCGTACGGGAGGACGCGGACCCGGCGCTGCTGATCGCGGTGGCGGTGTGTGTGATCCACCTGGCGGAGAAGGAGCGGGAGGGCGACTAGGGAGTGCGGCCGGGGGGTGCCAGGCCCAGGACGCGGTCCTTGAGGGCCGGGAAGCGGTCGCGGGTGGCCGCCACCGTGGTCGGGTCGAAGTCGACCGTCAGGACCTGTTCGTCGGGGCCCGCCTCCGCCAGGACCTCGCCCCAGGGATCCACCACGATCGAGTGACCCGCCTGCGGAACTCCGGCGTGCGTCCCGGCCGTTCCACACGCGAGGACGAACGACTGGTTCTCCACCGCCCGCGCCTGAGCCAGCAGCGTCCAGTGGGACCGGCGGCGCTCCGGCCAGCCCGCCGGGACGACGAGGGTCTCGGCGCCGGCGTCGACGAGACCGCGGAAGAGTTCGGGGAAACGGAGGTCGTAGCAGGTCGCCACACCGAGGACGGTGTGCGGCAGACGGACCGTCACGAGTTCGTCGCCCGCTCCCATCAGCACGGCCTCGCCCTTGTCGAAGCCGAAGCGGTGGATCTTGCGGTAGGCGGCGGCCAGGTCACCGGAGGGGGAGAAGATGAGCGAGGTGTTGTAGAGGGGGCCGTCCGGGGCGCGCTCCGGGACGGAGCCCGCGTGCAGCCACACGCCCGCGTCGCTCGCCGCCTTGGCCATCGCTTCGTACGTCGGCCCTTCGAGTGGTTCCGCCTCGCCGGCGAACTCCTCGTACGCGAACGCTCCCGTGGTCCACAGCTCCGGCAGCACGACGAGATCGGCTCCGGCCTGATCCCGTACCAGCCCGGCGACGCGACGCCGACGCGATTCGACCGATTCGCCCTCGTTCACGGCGACTTGGAGCAAGGAAGCGCGCACACTACCACCGTCCTGGCATTCGACCCGCGCTCACGGGCCTACGATCGTCACACGAAAGCACTGCCGGGGTGCCTCACAGCAGCGTAACTTAGCGACCCGAGACACCCACCTGGTGCAGCCATCGCCCACTGGCACCGCCGCCACCACCTGCCCGTGTACCGACCGCCGAGGGGTCCCGTTCCGTGAGTCTGCATCCCACCCTCCAGCCCTACGCCGACGCCTGGTCCCACTCCGTCGAGGCGATATCCGAGCTGGTGCAGCATCTCCCGGAGGCCGACTGGAACCGGCGGACGCCCTGCCCGGGATGGTCGGTCCGTGACGTGGTCTCGCATGTCATCGGGCTGGACTCGGAGATGTACGGCGACCCCCGCCCCATCCACACGCTGCCGCGCGACCTGTTCCACGTCACCAACGACCACCAGCGTTACATGGAGATGCAGGTCGACGTGCGCCGCCACCACACGGCGCCGGAGATGACCTCCGAGCTGGAGCTCATGATCATCCGCCGCAACCGCCAGCTGCGGAACGAGACGCGCGAACCGGGAACCACGGTACGGGGCCCGCTCGGCACGGAACTCACGCTGGAGGAGTCGATGCGCCGGCACGCCTTCGCCGTGTGGGCGCACGAGCAGGACCTGCGCGCCGCCCTCGGCCGCCCCGGCAACCTCGACTCCCCGGGCGCGCACATCGCGCGGGACGTGCTGCTCGCCGAGCTGCCGCGCGTGGTCGCCGAGGACGCGCAGGCGCCGCGCAGCTCGGCCGTGGTCATCGACGTCCACGGGCCGGTGGAGTTCCTGCGCACGATCCGCGTCGACATCCAGGGCCGCGGCACCCTGGAAACGGCCCCGGCCCTCGGCCCGGCCGCCACCCTCACCCTCGACTGGGAAACCTATGTCCGCCTGGCCTGCGGCCGGGTGACACCGGAGTCGGTGGCGGACAGGGTGAAGACGGAGGGCGACCTGGACCTGGCGACAGCGATCCTCCGCCACTTCGCGGTGACGCCATAACCGCGCCCCGCGTATCCGCGGGCAATCGTGCCGCGGGGCGGCACGGGTGGGCGCGACGGCACCCCGCCCGGCCGCCCAGCTGCGGGCAGTCGTGCCGCTGGGGCGGCACGGGTGGGCGCAGGCGGGACCCCGGCAAGCGCCGCGCAGCGCGCCCCACCCCCGCCCAGCCCACACACCCCGCAGCTACACGGGCACGTGCACCGAAGTCACCCGACTCGCAACCAACCGCTCCCGCTCCGCCCGCGCCGCCCGCTTCCGCAACCGCAAGATCTGGGTGACACCCAGAACCTGAAGCACGAACACCGACGAGAACGCGACGCCATAGTCGTCCCCGGTCGCGTCCAGCAGCACCCCGACCGCGAACAGCGTCGTCATGGAGGCGACGAAGCCCCCCATGTTCGTGATCCCGGACGCCGTCCCCTGCCGCTCCGGCGGATTCGCCGGCCGCGCGAAGTCGAACCCGATCATCGACGCCGGCCCGCACGCCCCCAGCACCGCGCACAGCACCACCAGCAGCCACATCGGCGCCGTATCCGCCGGATAGGCCAGGGTCACGGCCCACAGCAGCGCCGTCGCCCCCACCGTCCCCAGCGCCAGCGGCAGCCGCGCCGCGTGGTGCCGGGCGATGATCTGGCCGTAGACGAGCCCGACGAGCATGTTGGACAGCACGACGAGCGTCAGCAGCTCACCGGCGGTCGCGCGGGACAGCCCCTGTGCCTCGACCAGGAACGGCATGCCCCACAGCAGCAGGAACACCATCGCCGGGAACTGGGTGGTGAAGTGCACCCACAGCCCGAGCCGCGTCCCCGGCTCCCGCCAGGAGGCGGCGATCTGACGGCGTACATAGGCGGCGCCCTGGTGCGGGACGGGCTCCGGTTCGTACCCCTCGGGGTGGTCCTTGAGGAACATCACCAGCAGCACGAAGGCCACGACCCCCGCGAGCGCGCTGCCCGCGAACGCCGGCGTCCAGCCGATACCGTGCAGCAGCCTGGACAGCACCAGCGTGGAGACGAGGTTGCCCGCCATGCCGACCAGCCCCGCCATCTGCGCCACCAGCGGCCCGCGCCGGGCCGGGAACCACCGGGTGCCCAGCCGCAGCACGCTGATGAACGTCATCGCGTCACCGCAGCCGAGCAGCGCCCGCGAGGCGAGCGCCATGCCGTACGACGGTGAGAGCGCGAAGCCCAGTTGCCCGGCCGTGAACAGCACGACGCCGATGCCCAGCACCCTCTTGGTACCGAGCCGGTCGACCAGCAGCCCCACGGGTATCTGCATGCCCGCGTAGACCAGCAGCTGGAGGATGGAGAAGGTGGCCAGGGCGGAGGCGTTGACGTGGAAGCGGTCGGCGGCGTCGAGGCCGGCCACACCCAGCGACGTACGGAAGATGACGGCGACGAAGTAGACGGAGACACCGATCCCCCACACGAGGAGGGCGCGTCGTCCGCCGGGAGGGTCCCCGGGCAGCGTGCCGCTCATCGCACCTCACCCCGGGCCAGGTGGGAGAACCAGCCGACATGCCGGTGGACGACCTCGACGGCCGCCTCCGCGTCGCCGGAGCGCAGCGCTTCGAGGATCTCCCCGTGCTCGGCGAGGGTCTTGGCGATGCGGTCGGGGTGGGAGTGCATCACGGCCACACCCATCCGCAGCTGACGGTCGCGGAGCTGGTCGTAGAGGCGGGAGAGGATCTCGTTGCCGCCGCTGCGGACGATCTCGGCGTGGAAGCAGCGGTCGGTGACGGAGGCCGCGGCGAAGTCCCCGGCGGCGGCCTGCTCCCGCTGCCGGTCGAGCAGCTCCTGGAGACGCTCGATGAGCACAGGCGGCGCGGGTACGGCCTTCCTGGCGGCGTGCTCCTCGACGAGCAGCCGGGTCTCGACGACGTCGGCGATCTCCTGCGCGGAGACCGGCAGTACGAGGGCGCCCTTCTTCGGGTAGAGCTTGATCAGCCCTTCGACCTCGAGCCGGAGCAGCGCCTCGCGCACCGGGGTCCGCGAGACCCCGGTGGCCTCGGCCAGCTCACCCTCGGTGAGCAGCGTCCCTCCCTCGTAGCGGCGGTCCAGCACGCCCTGCTTGACGTGGGTGTAGACGCGGTCGGCGGCGGGGGGTTGCTTCACGGAGGCCAGGCTCATGCGGACAGGATAGATACAACACGTACGCGTGGAAGATTCCGTCCACGATGCGGACCCGGGAGTCCCGGAAAAGTTGCCCCATCTCCCGCACAACCATCCATTCCGCGTACGAGTCAGTCATGTGCGGCCCCTTTACGCGCGGCCGCGCCTCAACTGGCCGCACGGTAGGGCCATTCCAGGTAATCGGGGTATTCGACTTGAAGATCGACATTCAGGGCATCCGGCTCCGCAGAGCCGTCGGCGTCGCCATGACCACCGGCGCCGTGCTCGCCTCCGGGGCGCTCCACGCGGCGCCCGCGCAGGCCGCCGCCGCACCGTCCATCGTCGCCAAGGGCGGCTATGTGATGAACAACGCGAACGGCAAGTCGCTGTACACGAAGTCGGCGGACACTCGCAGATCGACCGGCTCCACCACGAAGATCATGACCGCGAAGGTCGTGCTGGCGCAGAAGAATCTGAACCTGGACGCCAAGGTCACGATCCAGATGGCGTACAGCGACTACATCGTGAAGAACAACGCCTCGTCGGCGCGGCTGATCGTCGGTGACAAGGTCACCGTGCGCCAGCTGCTCTACGGGCTGATGCTGCCGTCCGGCTGCGACGCGGCGTACGCGCTCGCGGACAAGTTCGGCTCGGGCAGCACGCGCTCGGCGCGGGTGAAGTCGTTCATCGGCAAGATGAACGCCGAGGCGAAGAAGCTGGGCCTGAAGAACACCCACTTCGACTCGTTCGACGGCATCGGGAACGGCAAGAACTACTCGACGCCCCGCGATCTGACGAAGATCGCGAGCAGCGCGATGAAGAACTCCACGTTCCGCTCGATCGTGAAGACGAAGAAGTACACGGCGAAGACCAGGACCAAGACGGGCAGCACCCGCACGATGGCGCCGTGGACCAACACGAACACGCTGCTCAGCAACTACAGCGGCGCGATCGGCGTGAAGACCGGCTCGGGCCCGGAGGCCAAGTACTGCCTGGTCTTCGCCGCGACGAGGAACGGCAAGACCGTCATCGGCACGGTCCTCGCGTCGTCCTCCGCCACCCAGCGCGAGACGGACGCGAAGAAGCTGCTGGGCTACGGCTTCGGCAAGATCTGACGGTACGAAACGACGGGGCCCCCACCAAGGGGTGGGGGCCGCCGCCGTGTCACACGGTCACGCCCAGGTGATCAGCCGCTTCGGCTGTTCCATGATCGCCGCCACGTCGGCCAGGACCTTCGAGCCCAGTTCGCCGTCGACCAGGCGGTGGTCGAAGGAGAGGGCCAGGGTGGTGACCTGGCGGGGCTTCACCTTGCCCTTGTGGACCCACGGCTGGGGCTTGATCGCCCCGACCGCGAGGATCGCGGACTCACCGGGGTTGAGGATCGGGGTGCCCGTGTCGACGCCGAAGACGCCGACGTTGGTGATCGTCACCGTGCCCGCCTGCATCGCGGCCGGCGAGGTCCTGCCCTCGCGGGCCGTGGACACCAGCTCGCCCAGCGACTCGGCCAGCTGCGGCAGCGTCTTGGCGTGGGCGTCCTTGATGTTCGGGACGATCAGACCCCGCGGGGTGGCCGCCGCGATGCCCAGGTTGACGTAGTGCTTGACCACGATCTCCTGGGCCGCCTCGTCCCACGACGCGTTGATGTCGGGGTTGCGCTTGATCGCGACCAGCAGGGCCTTGGCGATCAGCAGGAGGGGGTTCACGCGCAGGCCCGTGAACTCCTTGTCCTGCTTGAGCTCCTCGACCAGTTTGAGCGTGCGGGTCACGTCGACCGTCACGAACTCCGTGACATGCGGTGCCGTGAACGCCGAGCCGACCATCGCCGCCGCCGTGGCCTTGCGGACCCCCTTGACCGGGATGCGCGTCTCGCGGGTGGTGTCGTACGACACCGGGGCGGGAGCGGCCACCGCCGCCGGGGCCTCCGGGGCGGCCTCCGCCGGAGCGGCCACCGCCGCGTGGACGTCCTCACGGGTGATGATGCCGTCCGGGCCGGTCGGGGTGACCGTCGCCAGGTCGACGCCCAGGTCCTTCGCCAGCTTGCGCACCGGGGGCTTGGCCAGCGGGCGTTCCCGGGGAACGGCGGGGGCGCCGTGCCCGTTCAGCTCCTGCTGGACGGCAGCCGCCGCCTGCTCGGCCGCGGCGTCCGGGGTCGCCGTCCTGCGGGGGCGGCGGCGCGTCGAGGACGTCGACACGCCGTAGCCGACCAGGACGGGCTGGCGGGCCGCCGGCTTCTCCTCGGCTTCCTCGGCGGGGGCCGGGGCAGGTGCCTCCGGCTCGGCCGCCGCGCCGCCCGACACGTCCACCGCGATGATCGACGTGCCCACGTCGACCGTGGTGCCCTCGGGGAAGTGCAGTTCGCGGACCACGCCGTCGTAGGGGATGGGCAGTTCGACGGCCGCCTTCGCCGTCTCGACCTCGCAGACCACCTGGCCGTCGGTGACCGTGTCACCCGGCTGGACGTACCACTTGAGGATCTCGGCCTCGGTGAGGCCCTCGCCCACGTCCGGCATCTTGAACTCGCGTACGGACGCGTTCGTCATCGTCGTCACGACCCTCTCCTCAGTACGCCAGCGAGCGGTCGACGGCATCGAGCACCCGGTCCAGGTCCGGGAGGTAGGACTCCTCCAGCCGGGCCGGCGGGTACGGGGCGTGGTAGCCGCCCACCCGCAGCACCGGGGCCTCCAGGTGGTAGAAGCAGCGCTCCGTGATCCGCGCGGCGATCTCCGCGCCGGACCCGAAGAACACCGGTGCCTCGTGGACGACGACCAGCCGGCGGGTCTTCTCCACCGACGCCTGGATGGAGTCGAAGTCGATCGGGGAGACCGAGCGCAGGTCGAGGACCTCCAGGGAGCGGCCCTCCTCTGCGGCCGCGTCCGCGGCCTCCTGGCAGAGCTTCACCATCGGGCCGTACGCCGCGAGCGTCAGGTCCGTGCCCTCGCGCACCACGCGCGCGGTGTGCAGCGGGCCCGGGATCGCCTCGGTGTCGACCTCGCCCTTGTCCCAGTAGCGCCGCTTGGGCTCGAAGAAGATCACCGGGTCGTCGCTCTGGATGGCCTGCTGCATCATCCAGTACGCGTCCGACGCGTTCGACGGCGACACGATCTTCAGGCCCGCCACATGCGCGAACAGCGCCTCCGGGGACTCGGAGTGGTGCTCCACCGCGCCGATGCCGCCGCCGTAGGGGATGCGCACGACGACGGGCATCTTGACCTTGCCCAGCGCACGGGCGTGCATCTTCGCGAGCTGCGTGACGATCTGGTCGTAGGCCGGGAAGACGAATCCGTCGAACTGGATCTCCACCACCGGGCGGTAGCCGCGCAGGGCCAGGCCGATCGCCGTGCCGACGATGCCCGACTCGGCGAGCGGGGTGTCGATGACACGGCTCTCGCCGAAGTCCTTCTGAAGGCCGTCCGTCACCCGGAACACGCCGCCGAGCTTGCCGACGTCCTCGCCCATGACGACGACCTTCGGGTCCGTGTCCAGGGCACGCCGCAGCGACTCGTTGATCGCCTTGGCCAGGGCCATGTTCTTGGAAGTCACGGTCTCCGCCATCTCACTTACCCCCGTCCGCGTCCGCGAACGAGGCCTGGTAGGCGGCGAACTGCGCCCGCTCCTCGTCCACGAGCGCGTGTCCGTCCGCGTACACGTTCTCGAAGATGGCGAAGTGGTCCGGGTCCGGCATGGCGCGGACCGCTTCGCGCACTCGTTTGCCCAACGCCTCGCTCTCGGCCTCCAGTTCCGCGAAGAATCCCTCGTCCGCGTGGTTTGCGGACTCCAGATGGCGGCGAAGACGCAGGATCGGGTCCTTGGCCTCCCAGGCCAGCCGCTCCTCGTCACCCCGGTAGCGGGTCGGGTCGTCGGAGGTGGTGTGCGCGCCCATGCGGTACGTGAACGCCTCGACCAGCGTCGGGCCCTCACCGGCGCGGGCCCGCTCCAGGGCCCACTTGGTGACGGCCAGGTTCGCCAGCACGTCGTTGCCGTCCACGCGGACGCCCGGGAAGCCGAAGCCCTGTGCGCGCTGGTACAGCGGCACGCGGGACTGCTTCTCGGTCGGCTCGGAGATCGCCCACTGGTTGTTCTGGCAGAAGAACACCACCGGGGCGTTGTAGACCGCGGAGAAGGTGAAGGCCTCGGCCACGTCGCCCTGGCTGGACGCGCCGTCGCCGAAGTAGGCGATGACCGCGCTGTCCGCGCCGTCCTTGGTGATGCCCATCGCGTAGCCCGTGGCGTGCAGGGTCTGCGAGCCGATGACGATCGTGTACAGGTGGAAGTTGTTGCCGTTCGGGTCCCAGCCGCCGTTGTTCACGCCGCGGAACATGCCGAGCAGATTGGTCGGGTCCACCCCGCGACACCAGGCGACGCCGTGCTCGCGGTAGGTGGGGAAGACGTAGTCGTCGTCGCGCAGCGCCCGGCCGGAGCCGATCTGCGCCGCCTCCTGGCCGAGCAGCGAAGCCCACAGGCCCAGCTCGCCCTGGCGCTGGAGGGAGGTGGCCTCGGCGTCGAAGCGACGGGTCAGCACCATGTCGCGGTACAGACCGCGCAGGTCCTCGGCGGTGATGTCGGCGACGTACTTGTCGAACTCGGCGTTCTTGACGCGCTTGCCCTCGGGCGTCAGCAGCTGGACGAGGGCGGGCTCGGCGCTCTTCCCGGCGCCGGTGGCCTTCTTGGTGCTGGTGGTGCGCTTGGTGCCGGTGGTGCCGGCCTTGCTTCCGGCGCTGCGTCGCGGTGTGCGCGCGGCAGTGCTCTCCACGGTCACGTGTGCTCCTCCGTCGGTCCGGCCCCCGGGGTTGCCGGTAGGCCAGTGCGGCTCACCTGTTTCTCGACCACCGGGCACGGGGTGGGTGCCACTCGACCGGGAACAGGCGTGACAGGTGCCCCGGCGAGCGCCCTGCAACAGGCACGTTACCCAGAGCCCCACATTTCTGTGAAACCCCATCTGACCTGCGATTTTGCTTGGATTTCCAAGTAAATCGGGGAAGGTCCCGAAGGCGCGCTGGTCACAGCCTTGCAGGAGGCCGGAGCAACGGCACGTTATCCCGGCCACCCCGGGCACGGGAAGAGCCGAGTTTCGTGACCGGGGGTGGTGGGCCGAGTGGAGTAACCGGGGGTACGACGCGATGCGGGGGCGGCGGGCCACCACGCTTCAGTCGCCGGTCACGCCTTCGATGCTGCCCTCCGTGCCACCGTTGTCCCCGCCGTCGCTGCCACCCGTGGGCGGTGTCACGGGCGGCGACGCGGGCGGCTCCTCCGTCTCAGTGTCCGTGGGCTCCGACGACGTCGGGTCGTCCGTCGGGTCGCCCGTCGGGTCCTGCGTCTCCGTGTGCGTCGGCGTCTCGGACGGTGTGTACGTCTGGTCCCAGTTGCCGCCGGTGCCGGTGCCCGGGTCGGTCTCGGTGTCGGTGCCCGGGTCGGTCGTCTCCTCGGTCGCCTCGTCGCTCGGGCTCTCGCTGGCCTTCTCGTCCTCGGTGGTCTGCGAGGTGGTCGGCGACGTGTCGGGGTTGCCTCCGCCGCCGCCCCCGCCGCCGTTGTTCAGCGCCAGCGCGACGCCCGCCGCGACGGCGATCACGGCGAGGACCGCGAGGATCCACAGCTTGCCGCGTCCGCTGCCCTTGTTGCCGTGGCCCTCGAAGCCGCCGTCGTCCCCGCCGTATCCGCCGCCGTACCCGGCGGGCAGGATCGGCTGGGGGATCGCGGCCGTGCCGGAGACGTCCGGGTGCGGCATCGCGGTCGTGCCCGCGAAGCCGGCCGCCGGGGTGCGGGGGCCCTCGTGCATGTCCACCGGGCCGGTGTTCCAGGTACCGGTGTGACCGCCGTGGTCGTAGAGCATCTGGAGCGCGTACTGGACCAGCCCGCGCATCTCCTCGGCGGTCTGGAAACGGTCGTCGGGCTCCTTGGCGAGGGAGCGCATGACCAGGCCGTCCAGCTCCGGCGGGGAGGCGTCCGAGGCCTCCGACGGGGGCGTGGGGATGTCCTGGACGTGCTGGTACACCACCGACAGCGGCGTCTCACCGGTGAAGGGGGGACGCAGCGCCAGCAGCTCGTACATCAGGCAGCCGGTCGCGTACAGGTCGGACCGGTGGTCGACGGCCTTGCCGAGCGCCTGCTCCGGGGAGAGGTACTGAGGGGTGCCCATGACCATGCCGGTCTGGGTCATCGTCGTGGACGCGCCGTGCAGCGCGCGGGCGATGCCGAAGTCCATCACCTTCACGGCGCCGTTGTGCGTGATGATGACGTTGGCCGGCTTGATGTCGCGGTGCACGATGCCGTGCTGGTGCGAGTAGGCGAGCGCCTCCAGGACACCGGAGACGATGATCAGCGCCTGCTCGGGGCCCGGGGCCTCGGCGTTCATCAGCAGGTCGCGGATGGTGCGGCCCTCGACCAGCTCCATCACGATGTACGGCACCGACTGGCCGCCGACGACGTCCTCACCGGAGTCGTACACGGCGACGATGGCGTGGTGGTTGAGGCCGGCCACGGACTGGGCCTCGCGCGTGAAGCGCGCCTTGGAGACCGGGTCCTCGGCGAGGTCGGCGCGCAGCAGCTTGACGGCGACCGTGCGGCCGAGGCGTACGTCCTCGGCGGCGAAGACCTCGGCCATGCCGCCCCGGCCGAGCCTGTGGGTCAACCGGTACCGGCCGTCGCCGACAAGCCCGCCGTTGCCCCAGTTGTCCGGCGCGTCCGAGATGCCGCCGCCAGTCGCCTCGGGGTCGGACGGGCCCTGAGCGCGCTGCTGCTGTGCCATCAGTCCTCGCCGTCGTTTCTGCCCGCGGTGCGCGCGGTGTTGTTACGGTCTCCGTCGGCCACGCTACAGCCTCCGCGTGTGCCTCCGGTCCGGGACGGGCCCCCTGGACCGGCACGAGACGGACCGGCCATGAAACCCGTACTCCGTACTGTCGTGCAAATTCCGTGTACCGGTAGTACGACCGCTGTAACGCTTCCGCGACGCTTCTTTCGCGTACGGTCACGGAACGGGCACCGCGCTTGACGTGTCAGTGCCCTGGGGCAGACTTGGCCGGGAATAGCACATGGGATCTACGACGATCGGTCACCGACGGCGGCGCCGGAGAGGCTACGGGGGAAGCGGAACATGAGCCAGGACGGCGCACAGGGCCGGGGCGCGGGGCGGGCACTCGCCGGCGGGCGGTACCAACTGCGGGACCTGCTCGGCCAGGGCGGCATGGCCTCGGTGCACCTCGCCTACGACAGCGTGCTCGACCGCCAGGTCGCCATCAAGACGTTGCACACGGAACTCGGCCGGGAGCAGGCGTTCCGTGAGCGCTTCCGCCGCGAGGCCCAGTCCGTGGCGAAGCTCACGCACACCAACATCGTGTCGGTCTTCGACACCGGCGAGGACGACGTCGACGGGATGACGACGCCGTACATCGTCATGGAGTACGTGGAGGGCCGCCCGCTCGGCTCCGTGCTCGACGAGGACGTACGGCAGCAGGGCGCGATGCCCGCCGACAAGGCGCTGAAGATCACCGCGGACGTGCTGGCGGCGCTGGAGATCAGCCACGAGATGGGGCTGGTCCACCGCGACATCAAGCCGGGCAACGTGATGATGACCAAGCGCGGCGTGGTCAAGGTGATGGACTTCGGCATCGCCCGCGCCATGCAGTCCGGTGTGACGTCGATGACGCAGACCGGCATGGTCGTCGGCACCCCGCAGTACCTCTCCCCGGAGCAGGCGCTCGGCCGGGGCGTGGACGCCCGCTCGGACCTGTACTCGGTCGGCATCATGCTGTTCCAGCTGGTCACCGGGCGGCTGCCGTTCGACGCGGACTCGCCGCTGGCCATCGCGTACGCGCATGTGCAGGAGGAGCCGCCGACGGCGTCCTCGATCAACCGTTCGCTGCCGCCCGCGGTGGACGCGCTGATCGCCCGTGCGCTGAAGAAGAATCCGAACGAGCGTTTCCCCAGCGCGGAGGCCATGCGCGGGGAGTGCCTGCGGGTGGCGCAGTCCTTCCAGGCGGCCCCGCCGAGCATCGTCCCCGGCTCGCAGGCGCAGAGCGGCGCGGGCGTCGGTTCCGCGGTGTTCCCGCCGGTCGGCCAGGGGACCCCGGCGCCCACGGGCAACGTCCAGACGCCGTACCAGCCGACGCCGGCTCCGAACCCGTACGGCACTCCGGCGCCGTCGTCCGCGTACGGATATCCGCAGCAGGGCGGCTACCAGACGCCCGGTCCCTCGGCGTACGCGCCGCAGCAGGGGCCGTCGACCCCGCCGCCGTACAACATCACGCCCCAGGGCTCCGGCTCGGGCGGCTCGGGCCGGGGCGGCCGGAACAAGCCGGTGATCATCGGGTCGGTCGTCGTCTCCCTCGTCGCCGTCGGCGCCCTGATCACGGCGCTGATGATGAACGGCGGCGACGAGGACCCGCAGGGCGGCGGGGGCGGCAGCGCCTCCCCGTCGGCCTCGGCGACCAAGGCCGCGGGCTACCGCGGGCCGGACACGTCGAAGAAGATCGACAAGGAGGAGTGCACCGAGCCTCAGGAGTCGTACAACGACCCCGAGAAGATCCGGCTGCCGAACTTCAAGTTCAAGTACATCGGCTCGGTAAAGGAGTGCCTCCAGGCCGCCGGCTGGGGCGACTTCAAGATCGTCAAGGTGGACGAGAACACCTACGGCGACGGCTCGATCCGGGAGCAGTTCCCGCCGGCGGGCACGGACGTCGACCCCGAGGACATGCCCGAGATCACGCTGAAGGTCTCGACGGGCAACCCCCCGTCCTGATCCTCGTCCCGATCCCGGCCGCACGCGGCACGACGAAGGGGCCCGGCATCGCGGATGCCGGGCCCCTTCGGTTCGTTCGGGCGGGAGGGTGGACGGACAGGCTGTCTACAGGTACGGGCCGCCCGAGCGGCCGCCCATGTGGGGGTCCTCCTGACCGTCGCCGGCGCCCGGCGGGAGGGCGCGGCGCATCTGCTCCAGCTGGGCGCGGGCGGCCATCTGCTGGGCGAAGAGCGTGGTCTGGATGCCGTGGAACAGGCCCTCCAGCCAGCCGACCAGCTGGGCCTGCGCGATCCGCAGTTCGGCATCGCTGGGGGTGGCCTCGTCCGTGAAGGGCAGGGAGAGCCGCTCCAGCTCCTCCACCAGCTCCGGGGCCAGACCGTCCTCCAGTTCCTTCACCGAACTGGCGTGGATCTCCTTGAGCCGGGCCCGGCTGGCCTCGTCGAGGGGAGCCGCGCGCACCTCCTCCAGCAGCTGCTTGATCATGCTGCCGATCCGCATGACCTTCGCCGGCTGCTCCACCTGCTCCGTCACCGGTGTCTCGCGGGAGTCCTCGTCCCCGGTGCCGCCGCCGAGTGCCATGCCGTCCTGGCCGACGACCAGGATCTGCGGATTCTCCGGCGACCGTTCGTTCCTCGGCATCTCCATGCCGCCATTGTCGCGCACACCCGTGGTCCCCTTCGGCGGTGCCCCCGGAAGTGGCCGACGTGGACGGGTCCACCCGACGGGTGTATCCGACATGCCGGGAGTGTGACGCAATGCGAGGCTGTTGGCGTCCATCCGGCCCATCTTGCCGACGGTGCGACCGAGCACCGGACGGCGCGGGAGGTCACGGTCGTGACTTCATGGCTGCGTGCAGTGGGGGCGACGGTTGTTCTGGTGGCGGGGGCGGCGGTGATGCCGTACGGCCCTGTCGCGCCGCCCTTCGGTACGGGGGTGGCGTACGGCGCGGCGGGGGTCGGCGCCGATCCGTCGTCCCGGTCCCCCTCCCCCTCGTCCTCCCCTTCTTCCTCTTCCTCCTCCTCGCCGTCGCCGCACACCGGGGAGCCGTCGCGGGCCGGGAGCCGACCGGGTGAGGGCCGGGACCGGCCGGGGCGGCACGAGAGGGAGCGTGAGCGGGACGACAGGGGTGACCTGCCGCACCGGCCGGGGCACACCGGCGCCGGTGACCGGCCCGGACGGCCGGACGCCGACGCCCGGCACGACATGCCGCGCCCGGGTGACGAGGGGGCCGTGTCCCGGCCACCCGGCGGGAACGACACCGCGCCCCGGACACCGGCGTCCCAGGCGGCCGTCCCGGTACCCTCCGCGACCTCGCGGGCGGCGGCACCGGACACGGCCGCGAGCACCGAGCCCGTCCTGCGCATCCTGCCCCTCGGCAGCGGCCTGGTCCTCATCGGCCTGGGCTTCGGCCTGGCCTTCGTCGCCCTACGCATGCGCCAAACCCCGAGCTGACCGCACGTACTCCAGCCCCGGGCGCGCCCAATCAGCCCGTCCGGCGTTTGAGGACAAGGCCCGTCCAGGGCCGAACAGGGGTCCAAGGCGCGGAGCCCTTCAAGCGTCCTCGGGGCAGACAGCCCGTCCGGCGCTTGAGGACAAGGCCCGTCCAGGGCCGAACAGGGGTCCAAGGCGCGGAGCCCTTCAAGCGCCCTCGGGGCAGACAGCCCGTCCGGCGTTTGAGGACGAGGCCCGTTCAGGGCCGAACGGGGGTCCGGGGGGCGGAGCCCCCTGGAGTGCGGTGGATGGGGTCCCGCGTTCGAGACAGCGCCGTACCCGTGCCGCCGTGGCGCACGGAGACGATCTCCGCCGCGATGGACAGCGCCGTCTCCTCAGGCGTCCGCGCGCCCAGATCGAGGCCGATCGGCGAGCACAGCCGGGCGAGGCCGCCCTCGGGCACGCCCGCCTCACGCAGCCGGGCCACCCGGTCCCGATGCGTGCGCCGCGAGCCCATCGCACCGACGTAGCCGACCGGCAGCCGCAGCGCCAGCTCCAGCAGCGGTACGTCGAACTTCGCGTCGTGGGTCAGGACGCACAGCGCCGTGCGCGCGTCGACGCGGCCGGCCCGCGCCTCGGCGTCCAGATAGCGGTGCGGCCACTCCGTGACGATCTCGTGGGCCCCCGGGAAACGCTCCGCCGTGGTGAAGACGGGGCGGGCGTCGCACACGGTGACGTGGAAGCCCAGGAACCGGCCGGCCCGCACCAGCGCGGCGGCGAAGTCGACGGCGCCGAAGACGAGCAGCCGCGGTGGCGCCGCCGCCGACTCCACGAACAACGTGACCGGCTCTCCGCACACCCCGCCCTCCGTGCCGACGACCACTGCGGCCGTACGCCCCTGCGCGAGCAGCGCCGCCGCCTCGCCCGCCGCGGTGGCGTCCAGGGCGGCGGTACCGCCCAGGGTGCCGTCGTACGTCCCGTCGGGCCGGACCGCGAGGGCGCCGCGGCCGAGGAGTTCGCCGGGCCCGTCGGAGACTCTCGCGAGGGCGACGGGCCGCCCGCCGGCCACGGCGTCCACGGCGGCGGCGAGGGCCGGGCGCGCGGCGTGTCCGCGCGGCACCGGCACGACCAGGACGTCGAGCACGCCACCGCAGGTGAGCCCCACGGCGAAGGCGTCGTCGTCGCTGTAGCCGAAGCGGTGGCGCACCGCCCCGCCGCTCTCCATGGCGTCCAGGCACAGTTCGTACACCGCGCCCTCGACGCAGCCGCCCGAGACGCTGCCGAGCGCCGTGCCCGTGTCGTCCACGGCCAGCGCCGCGCCGGGGAGTCTGGGGGCGCTGCCGGTCACCGAGACGACCGTGGCGAGGGCGAAGTCCCGCCCGTCCGCGCACCATTCACGCAGCTCGGCTGCTATGTCCAGCATGGCTCGACCTGCCCTTCCTTCAGGAGGTGAACTCGCGCAGCCGGTGGGCCCGCGGGAAGGGCGCCGGGGCCGGGACGCTCAGCGGGGCGGGCCGCCGCGTCTGGCCCACGGGCCCCACCGGGTGGCCGTCCGCCGTGTCGTCGGCGACCGGAGCCGCCATCCGCGCGCCGTTGACCCGGCCCGCACGGCGGGTCCCGCCGACGGGGTCGGGCCTGTTCGGCGGCGGTTCGGCGAACTTCTGCCCCCGTAACGCGAGCAGCGTGGCCGCATGGGCCACGCTGGAGAGGGTCATGTGGTGGTGCCAGCCCCGGAAGGACCGGCCCTCGAAGTCCCGGATGCCCACCCCCTCGCACACCTCGTCGAAGTCGAGCGCGACCCGGTCGGTCAGCCTCGCCAGCAGGAACAGCTGGGCCAGCGGCAGATCCTGGATGTTGGTGGCCCAGAACTCCGACGGCAACGGACTGCCCACCTCGGCCCACGCCCCGAACAACGTCATCGGCACCGACGCTGCGGTCGTCTGCTCCTCGCCCGGCGGCGCGAGCACCAGCGCGGAGGCGAGCGGTGTGACGAGGTCGTCGGACCTCCCGTGCCTCGGCCATTCGACGAGCCGGCGCTGCGAGCGCAGGGAGTCGATCAGCTCGCGCGCGGACGTGGCGTACAGGCTCGGCTTGCGGCGTGCCGCCGTGGCGAGGACGACGGGCAGCGAGCCGTCGACCTTCAGCACACAGGGGATGCCGGACGAGGTGAACGTGTCCATCGTCTCCGCCAGATCGGCGTTGGAGACCTCCATGACGACCGGGCGCAACTGGAGTTGCCAGGTGTCCGCCATCCGCAGCACCGTGTGGACGGCGTCCTGCGCGGGGGTGCGCGAGCGCACCGCGTCCGGGATGCCGGCGCTGCGCCGGCGCAGCAGTTCCGTCGTCCAGGGGCCGGGCAGCGTCAGGCTCCACTCGACAGGGAACCCCGCCTCGCTGGACACCAGCCAGACCCCGGCCGCCTGCTGGCAGTTGGCCATTCGGCCCAGCTGCGGGACGAACTGCCGGCCCACGCCCACCGAGCAGTCCCCGGCCTTCTCGATCACGACCGGCTGCACCACCCAGGCCAGCGGACGCTGCACCCCGCGCTCTATGTGCTGGGCCAGGGAGCGGCGCACCGGCGTCCAGTCCCAGGGCGACTTGCTGATGAACTGCTGGAGGCTCTGCTCCACCGAGCCGGCGTCGGCTCCGGCGATGTTGCGGATGGTCTTCTTGCCGGAGGTCGACATGAGGCCGTTCAAATAGACCCGAGCCCATTTCCGCTGATCACGCCTGGGCAGTGATTCGAAGAGCAGAGATATCACTTCGTCCAGCAGCGCGGAAACATCTCTCTTCGAGTTTGTACGGAGCGTATTGCTCTGCATCTACGCCTCCCCCGTGAACTGCTTGACGTGTGACCCTACTTGACCGAAAGCCGCAGCCGTAGGGGGCCGCATCGACTTCCTGAGGTCGCCCCCCGGCCGGTTTGTCACCCCAAAGAAAGTAAAATTCTGCGCTCGGAGCGCGGACGGGGGACGGCACGGGAAAGCCTTTTCCGATCTTGCCGAATAGCGCTGGCCAGGCCCGACGACGGCGCCGGCGGTACGCGCCGCGTCGAGAACGGCAGGAGCGCTGGGGGCATATCACGGCAGCGTGTCCGAAGATATTCGACACGATGACCGAAACCGGTGGGGTCCGGGGAATGAGGAAAACGCGGGCCGGATGTCAGGTGGTGCTGGGGGACGGGGCAGCGGTGCCCCGTGCGTCGCCCTGCGCCCCGCTATTGCCGTCCGCCCCCGCTTCCCCGTCGTTCCCCTTCTCCCCGCCGTTGTCGTCGTTGGTCACCGGAATGGGGATCTGGTTCGCCGCGTAGTAGAGGGCGATGACGCCGTGCGCGATCAGGGCGAGGGGGGCGGAGAAGAAGGAGATCAGCAGCGTGACCGGGTAGGCGATGCTGCCGAGGCCGAAGCGGAGCCGGGTGGCGCGGGCGCCCTCGCGGTCGACGCGGTCGTGGAAGAGGTGTCCGACGTGGGTGATGTACCACCAGAAGCCCATGAAGGCCACCGCGTAGACCACGGTCCAGCCGCTGTAGAGGATGGCCGCGATCTCGGCCGACTCGGAGTCCTTCAGGTGCTCGGCGAGCACGGCGGTGGTCCAGGGAATCACCGAGACGACCATCAGGACCAGGAGGTTCAGAAAGAGGAGGGGGCGGTTCACCTTTTTCAGATGACTGAAGATCGTGTGATGGTTGACCCACATGACGCCGATCACCAGAAAGCTGACCACGTACGCCGCGTAGTGCGGCCACTGTTCGGCGAGCCCGTCCCAGAGGTGCGAGCCCTCGTCCTCGGGTACCTTGATCTCCAGGACGAGAATGGTGATGACGATGGCGAATACGCCGTCGCTGAACGCCTCGACCCGGCCGGTTTCCTGTTCCACGCTCTTCCCCCCAGGTTTCCTTTTAAATCACCTGTAGACGCGGAGAGGCCCGGGGTCGGGCCTCTCCGCGCAGAATACCGGAGAACCTACGGTCCTCTCGGCGGACAAGGCCAGCTTTCGTGCCGACTGAATCGAGTCAGCTACCGAATCCGGCCGCCTGCCGCCAGATTCGGCCATCCTTGACGACGATGGTTCCGAAGGCGTGCTCCGGCTCACCGTTGAGATTCATGATCGCGCGATAGAAGATCGTGTCGTCGGTCTCGACGTACTCCTGGAGTTCCACCAGGGACGGCTTGAGCGTGAGATATCCGGTGAAGGTCTCCCGGACCGCGTCGATTCCCTCCGAGACGCCCTCGAAGCGGAGCAGGACGGCGTCGTCGGTGTAGTTCTTCATCAGCGCGTCGATGTCGAGCGCGGCGAGCGCCTCCATCTGCCGCTGGAAGACGGGGTGCAGCGTGGAGAGGTCGTACGTGGGCATGAGCAGCTCCCTCATCGGTGTGGTGGGTGACGGTGGTGCCGTGGTGCCGTGGTGGCTGTGGGGTGCCGGTCAGGCACCGGGGACCGCGCAGACGGTGCCGTCGGCGGTGCCGCCCAGCGGAAGCCGGACGGTCATACGGGTGTCGCCGGGCAGGGACCGGGCGGTGATCGAGCCCCGGTGGCGCTGGGTCACGATCCGGTAGGTGAGGTGCAGGCCGAGTCCGGTGCCCTTGCCGACGTCCTTGGTGGTGTAGAAGGGCTCGAAGATGCGCGGCAGGGTCTCCTCGGGGATCCCCTGTCCGGTGTCGGCCACCTCGACCACCAGACAGCCCCCCTCGACCCGGGCACCGAGCCGGAGCGTGCCCTCGCCGCCCATGGCGTCGACGGCGTTGTCGACGAGGTTGGTCCACACCTGGTTCAGCTCGCTCGGGTAGCCGGTCAGGCGGGGCAGGCCGGGGGCGTACTCGCGGACCACCTTCACCCGGGCGAGCTTGGCGCGCAGCATGGTCAGCGTGGTGTCGATGCCCTCGGTGACCGAGAACTGCTGCTCGGGGGCCCGGTCGAGGTTGGCGTAGTCGCGGGTGGCCGCGACCAGTTGGGAGATGCGCGGTCCGGCCGCCCTCAGCTGTGCGGTGAGCGCCCGGGTCTCCAGTACGGCCGCCAGGTGGTCCAGCGCGGCCGGCAGCGCCTCCTCGCCCACCCCGGACAGGCGGGTGCGCAGCCAGTCGAGGTCGAGGCCGAGGTCTGCGACGCCCGACGCGAGCAGCCCGGGCCGGCTCGCGCCGGCGTCCTCGGCCCACTCCTCGATGTCGTCGAGGGCGTCGGCCTGGGCGAACGGGTCGCTGTCCAGGGGGTCGGGCGTCCGTGCCAGCTCGGCGGTGAGCCGGTCGAACACGGCACGCTCCCCGGGGTCGGCGGCCGCGCCCCAGTCCCGCGCGGTGGCGGTGAGCGGGTCGATGGCCGCGCCGAGGTCCTCGGCGGCGCGCGCCACGGCCGCCGCGGGGTTGTTGAGTTCGTGCGCGAGCCCCGCGGCCAGCGTGCCCAGCGCCTCCACGGTGGCCCGGTTGCGGGCCTGCACCTCGGAGGACTTGATGCGCCAGGCGAGCACCGGCAGCAGCACGGCGGCGACGCCCTGACAGCGGGCGAGCATGTCCAGGAACACGTCCTTGGGGTACGCCAGGACGGTGGTGGTGCCGGAGGCGGCGACCGTCGCCACGTAGCCGCCCTCGGTGAGCAGCGGCAGTTCGCCGGTGAAGCGGTGGGCGGCGGAGGGCTTGTTGTCGTGCCGCTCGGCCGGCACGTCGTGGGCGAAGTGCCGGGTGAGGATCTCCTCGCGGCCGTCGACGACCTTGGAGACGACGAGTCCGCCGTCCAGGAGGACGTAGAAGTGCGTGGCCTCGTCCCCGTCGCGGAAGAGGATCTCGCCGTCCTGGTGGACGGTGGGCCGGGAGACCGAGGCGAGCCAGTCCAGCTGCTCCTCGGTGACCCGCGCGAAGAGCTCCAGACCCCGGAGCACCGCACGCAACTCCGCCGGACCCGTCACTGGGCACTCCTCTCGGCGGCGTCCCGCACCGCCGCCGGGGTCTCACCGGCCCCGGAGCCACGGAGCGCGGCGGAACCGGACGCCGGGGCGCCGGGCGTCGCGGAACCGCCGGACGGCGAGCCGCCCGCAGGACCGGAAGCCGCCGGGGCGACTGGATCGGCGGGGCCCAGGGCCGCCGTGCCCGTCCGTGGGGCCGAGGGAGCGGCGCTCCTCTCGGCCGCGTCCCGCCCGGCCACCGCATCACCGGCCCCGGAGCCACGGAGCGCGGCGGAACCGGACGCCGGGGCGCCGGGCGTCGCGGAACCGCCGGACGGCGAGCCGGCCGCAGGACCGGAAGCCGCAGGACCGGAGGGGCCCGAGGAGGGGGTGCCCAGGGTCGCGGTGCCCGCCGGTGGGGCCGTGGGGGCGGGGCGGCGGGAGAGCAGGGCCGTGGCGACGAGGGCCAGGGCGCAGATCGCGGCCACCGCGGCCATGAAGCCGACCGAGGCGGTGCGCAGGCCGTAGCGGTTGCTGAGCATGCCGGCGAGCACGGCGGGCACGCTCATCGCCAGATAGCCGAACACATAGACCGCGGCGGTGAGTTCACCCCGCCCCTGCGGAGCGGCCAGCCCCATCAGCGCCCGGAAGGCGCCCAGGAACGCGGCCCCCCAGCCACTGCCCAGCACGGCCGTCGCCAGCAGGAACAGCACCGGCGACTCCATGCCCAGGGACAGCAGCACCAGGCCCAGGCCCGCGATCATCAGGGTCAGTCCGAGCATCGCGGCGCGCAGCGGCGGCACGCGGCCGATCAGCAGCTGGGTGACGGTGGCCGTGCCGGCGAGCAGGCCGACGGTGGCGCCGCCGACCAGGTAGTTGGTGCTGCCCAGCAGGACCAGGACGAGTTTCGGGCCGAGCGCGAGGTAGAAGCCGCCGACGGTCCACACGGCGACGACGGTGAGCACGAGGATCAGGAACCGGCGGCGCACGGCGGCCGGGACCCGGACCCGGTGCGGGGCGAACCGCAACCCGCCGTCCGCGCCGGGCGCCGTCTCCGGCAGCCTCGGCAGCAGGAGCAGGGCGAGCGCGAAGGCACCGGCCAGCACGAGATAGGTGAGCGCGGTGGGCGCGGGCGCGAACTCCACGAGCAGACCGGCGCCGAACGCGCCCAGGCCGATGCCGACGGGCGGGCCCGCGCTGTTCACCAGGGCGCCCAGCCCTGGCCGGGACGCCGGGGCGAGTTCGAGCAGCGCCGCGCCGGTCGCCCCGGTGGCGAGACCCACCGCCAGTCCCTGCACGGCACGGGCGGCGAGCAGCCAGCCGAGACCCTGCGCGGAGGCGAACAGCGCCATGGAGAGGATCACCAGCACCAGGGAGACCATGAGAACGGGGCGCCGGCCGAGGGTGTCGGACAGCGCGCCGAACAGCAGGAGCGCGGCCAGCACGGTGACGGCGTAGACGCCGTAGACCACCGTGATCATTCCGGCCGACAGGTCCCACTTCTCCTGGTACAGCACGTAGAGGGCGGAGGGCGCGGAGGACGAGAGCATCAGCAGCACCAGCACGGCGCCGACCAGCAGGAAGCCGCCGCCGAGACCCCCGGCGGGACGGCCCGGGCCGGCTGCGCGGGCGGTGCGAGGCGATGACATCACCGGAAGGGCTCCTCGGTACGCGGTGCCGGCCGCGGATCGGAAGGGCGGGTGGTGGCTGTCTGGTTCGGCACGGTGGTTCCCCCGTTCGTCCGGCGGCGGTCCGCGTCGGGCGGACCGCCGCCGGTTCAGGTGGTCGTCGCCCTGGTCAGGGCGCGGGTCGTGAGGACGCCGGACAGATGGCGCAGATACTCCGCCGACGTGCCCCGGCCGGGCACGAAGAGGTGTTCCGGCTGGGCGTGGAAGGCCGCGAGGATCCCGGCGGTGTCGGGTGCGGTGCCCGTCAGGAGCTGTTCGACGGCGGGCAGCCGGGTCGCGCGGGGTGTGGCACCGGTGACCGCGACGCGCAGGCCGGTCAGGCCCCCGGGGCCCCGGGTGACGCGTACGGCCACGGCGCAGACCGGGTAGCGGGAGGCGCGGTCCGCCGTCTTCTCGAAGGCGCTGCTCTCGCCCGGGCCGGGCGCGGGCAGTTCGATCGCGGTGATCAGGCCGCCCTCGGGGAGCCCGTCGCGCGCGAAGTCGTCGGCCGTCATGGTGTCCGGTCCGCCGGCCCCGGCGAGAAGCAGCGTCGCGTCGGCGGCGAGCACGGCGACCGGCAGGTCGGTGGCACCGCCCCGGTCCTCCGTGGCGGCGGCCAGGTTGCCGCCGAGCGTGCCGAGGTTGCGGACCTGCGGGTCGCCGCCCGCCCGCGCGGCCTGCGCCAGGGCGGGGGACACGGCCCGCACCCGCGGGTCCCGGGCCAGCTCCGCGAGCGTGGTGAGGGCGCCGACGCGCAGCCCGCCGTCGCCGGTGCCGTGGATGCCGCGCAGGCCGGCGACGCCCCGCAGGTCGACCAGCCGGCCGGCGGTGCCCTCACCGGTCTTCAGGTCGACCAGCAGGGACTGCCCGCCCGCCAGGGCACGGCTGCCGGGCTCCGCGAGCAGGGCGGTGGCCTCGTCGAGGGTGGCGGCCCGGACGTAGTCGAAGTCGCTGAGTATCACAGGTCGGCTCCCCAGGTGCGGTGGTCAACAGGGGCGTGGGTCGCGGGCGCGGCGGCCGTCACGGCGCCGCCCCCGGCTCCCCGCGCATCGCCCGCCACACCTTCTCGGGGGTGAGCGGCATGTCGATGTGCGTGACACCCACGTCGGACAGCGCGTCGACGACTGCGTTGGTGACCGCGGCGGCCGGCGGCACCGTGGCGATCTCGCCCGCGCCCTTGGCGCCCAGCGGGTTGTGCGGGCTGGGCGTGACCGTCCGGTCCAGGGCGAAGAACGGGGCGTCGGTGGCCCGCGGCAGGGCGTAGGTGCGCAGGTCGCGGGTGACCAGGCGGCCGTCGTCGGCGTACTCGGCGGCCTCCATCAGCGCCTGCCCCAGGCCGTGGACGATGCTGCCCTCGATCTGGCCCCGCACGATCGTCGGGTTGCCGATGTTCCCGGCGTCGTCCACGGCCGTGTAGCTCACGACCTCGGTCTCACCGGTGAGTTCGTCGATCTCCACGACCGCGACATGCGTGCCGAAGGGGTAGTTGAAGTCCGGCGGGTCGAAGTGGGTGGTCTCGTCGAGGCCGGGCTCGATCCCGGGCGGCAGGTTCCAGCCGTACCAGAGCGCCATGGCCAGGTCGGCGAACGTCTTGCCGTTGTCCTCGTCCCCCGGGACGAACACCTTGCCGCCCGCGTGGACGACCTTGTCCTCGGAGACCTGGAACATGGCCGCCGCCACGCAGCGCATCTTGTCCTTGATCTTCTGCGCGGTCAGCGCGACCGCGGGCCCGGCCATGCTGTAGGAACGGCTGCCGTACGTGCCCTGCCCGTAGGGGGCCTTGAGGGTGTCGGCCTCCAGCACCTGCACGGCGGCCGGGTCGATGCCGAGCTGGTCGGCGGCCACCTGCGCGAAGATCGTGTGGTGGCTCTGGCCCGTGGAGGCGGAGCCCACCGTGACGGTGACCTCGCCGGTCGGGTGCACCCGGATGTTGGCGCTCTCCCAGGTACCGCCGAGCATGCCCTCCTGCGACATGCGGGTCGATGGGCCCACACCGCAGACGGCGACGTACGTGGCGATGCCGACGCCGAGCCGCTTGCCGCGCCGGGCGGCCTCGGCCCGCCGGGCGTCCAGGCCGTCGTACCCGGCGAGCGCGAGGGCCTTGTCGAAGTTCTCCGGGTAGTTGCCGGAGTCGTAGGTCCAGCCCAGGCCGTTGTCGTACGGGAAGGCGTCGGCCGGTACGAGGTTGCGGCGGCGCACCTCGGCGGGGTCCATGCCGATCTCGCGGGCGTACCGGTCGACCAGCCGCTCCATCAGGAAGGCGGCCTCGGCGCGTCCGCTGCCGCGCTGGGCGCCGAGCGGGACGGTGTTGGTGAAGGCCGCGTAGACCTCGCAGAAGGCCGCGTCGATCGCGTACATGCCGGTGATGCTGCGGCCCATCAGGGCGGTGGCGACGCCGGGTCCGATGGTGGACGGGTAGGCGCCGAGGTTGGCGTAGCTGGTGCAGCGGACGGCGGTGATCCGGCCGTCTCGGGTGCCGGCGAGGACCGCGTGCTGGCGGTGGTCGCGGCCCTGCACGGTGGAGTTCATCAGCCCGGTGCGGGTGTCGACCCATTGCACGGGCCGGCCCAGCCGCTTCGACATCAGCAGCACGAGCGCCATGTCGGGGTAGAGGTAGCCCTTGGTGCCGAAGCTGCCGCCGACCGTGGGGGCCACGACGCGCAATCTGTTGAAGGGGATGCCGAGGACCAGCGCGGACAGCAGGAAGCGGTGGTTGTGCGGGCCCTGGGTGGAGGCGTAGAGGGTGTAGTCGCCGGTGTCCGGGTCGTAGTGGCCGACGGCGCCGCGCGGCTCGATGGGGCTGTTGACGGTGCGCTGGTTGACCAGGTCGAGCTCGACGACGATCTCGGCGTCGGCGACGGCGCGGTCGGTGCGCTCCCGGTCGCCGCACGTCCAGTGGGCGTTGAGGTTGTGCGGCACGGCCTCGTGCAGCTGCGGGGCGCCGTCCTCCAGGGCGTGGTCGGCGCGCAGGACGACCGGCAGCGGCTCGTAGTCGACGACGAGGGCGCGGGCGGCCGCGGCCGCCTGCTTGTCGGTCTCGGCGACGACGACGGCGATCGGGTCGCCGACGTGCCGCACCACGTCCCCGGAGAGCACCGGGCGGGCGCCGGGCAGGCCGTAGGGGTGCGGCGGGAAGTGGCTCTCGACGCCGCCGGGGACCCAGATGCAGGGCAGCGGCATGACGTCCTGGAAGTCGGCGGCGGTGGCGACGGCGAGGACGCCGGGCATGGCCTCGGCCGCCGCGGTGTCGATGCCGCGGATCCGGGCGTGCGCGTGGTCGCTGCCGAGGATCGCCATGTGGGCGGTGCCGGGCAGCCGCACGTCCGCGATGAAGGTGGCGGTGCCGCGCAGCAGTTCCTCGTCCTCGCGGACGTCGAGCGGGGTGCCGAGCAGGCCGCTGCCGCCGGACGGGGCGGGGCCGGTCTCGGATCCGGCCGTGGTGGAACGTTCCTCCGCTGTGGTCATGACGGGTTCACTCCTTCACCGCGTGGCCGACGGGCCCGGCGGCGCAGGCACGCTGCACTCCGCGCACCACGCCGTGATAACCGGTGCACCGGCAGAGGTTGCCGGTGAGCCACTCCCTGATCTCGCCCTCGGCCGGCTCGGTGTCCGCCCCCTCGACCAGCTCGCCGAGCGCCATGACCATGCCCGGGGTGCAGAAGCCGCACTGGGTGCCGTGCTCGGCCCGCAGCGCCTCCTGGAGACCGGTCGGCTCGCCGCCGGTCCCGACCCCCTCGATGGTGGTGACCTCGCAGTCGGCCGCCTGGACGGTGAGCAGCAGACAGCTCTTGACGGACCGTCCGTCCAGCCGGACCACGCAACTGCCGCACTGGCCGGTGTCGCAGCCGACCTTGGTGCCGGTCAGGCCCAGGCCGTCCCTGAGCCGTTCCACGAGGAGTTCAGATGGGTCGGCGTCCATTTCCCGCGGCGCCCCGTTCACAGTGAGGGATACCTTCATGACCACGCCCTTTTCCGACCTTCGAGGGGTCTTTCAGAATCCGAGGACAATACGCGCCTGGCGTTCGGTGAGCGGTTTGTCGAAAAGTGGCCCGCCGGGCTGCTGAAGCAGTCCGCCGGTACGCAGCGAACCGGTTTCCACCGGCGCGAATCCCAATTCCCGGATCAGCGCGGAGACCGTCGCGTTGGCGTCCGGGTCGTCGCCCGCGACGTAGTGCGCGAGCCGCTCGGCCAGGTCCGCGCCGGGGCGCCCGGCGGTGGCGAGCGTCTCGAAGTGCATGGTGTTGAGCGACTTCACCGGGCGGGCCGCCGGGTACCACTCGGCCACCAGCTCGCTGGACCCGCGCTCGCCCAGGTCCTCGCCGAACGCGTTCATGGCGTCGACCAGCACCTTTCCGGCCAAGGACGCCGGCGGGAGCAGGGTCCGGGCGCTGCCGAAGGGGACCATCAGCACCGCGAGGTCCGCGTCCCGGACGGCTTCGGCGGGGGAGCCGACGGTCGCGGCGGGGCCGAGTTCGGCCAGCAGCGGGGCCAGCCGGGCGGGGCCGCTCGCGTTGGCGATCCGCACCTCGTGCCCGGCCGCGACCAGCAGCCGGGCGAGCGTGGCGCCGATACGGCCGGCCCCCAGGACGCACGTCTTCATCGGTACAGCACCTCGCTCGTTCCGGCCTCGGAATTACGGTCACTTGCCGCTTTTCGTTCCGTCCGCACATCCTGTCCGAGCAATTACGACGCGAGCCAGAGGGGCGGGGTATTCCGGCCGCACTTGGTCAGGTCTGAAATTACTTGGTGAAGTCGCTTTCTCCGGGCATACGGCGGTCCCCCGCCGCGGCACGGGGCCGGTCCGGCGGGGGGCCTCGATCATCCGGTGGACCGTCCCGGTCCATCCGGTGGACGGTCTCAGTCCATGCCGATCCAGACCGACTTCGTCTGGGTGTAGCTCTCCAGGGACTCCGGACCGCACTCGCGGCCGAACCCGGAGGCCCGGTAGCCGCCGTACGGGACGGCGGGGTCGTACTGGTTGTAGCAGTTCACCCACACCGTGCCCGCGTTGATCCGCGCGGCCACCCGGTGCGCCCGGCGCAGGTCCCGGGTGTGCACGCCGGCCGCGAGGCCGTAGGCGCTGTCGTTGGCGATCCGTACGGCCTCCTCCTCGGTGTCGAAGGGGATCACGCAGAGCACCGGGCCGAAGATCTCCTCCTGGGCGATGCGCATGCCGTTGTCCACGCCGGTGAAGATCGTCGGCAGGAAGTACAGCCCCTCGCCGGACGTCCCCTCGGGAGTGAACGGTCCGCCGCCGACGCGCAGTTCGGCGCCCTCCTTCTGGCCCAGCTCGACATAGGAGGAGACCTTGTCGAACTGGCCGCGGTGGGCCAGCGGCCCGAACAGGGTCGACTCCTCGCGCGGGTCCCCGGGGATCAGGGCCGCGGCACGCGCCACGAGCCGCTCCACCATCTCGTCGTGCACGGAGCGGTGCAGCAGCAGCCGGGAGCCGGCGGTGCAGATCTCGCCCTTGTTGTAGAAGATGCCGAAGAACGCGAGTTCCTCGGCGGCGTCCAGGTCGGCGTCCTCGAAGACGATGTTCGCGGACTTGCCGCCCAGCTCCATCGTCACCTTCTTCAGGGTCGCCGCCGCCTTGCGGATGATGCCCTGGCCCACCGAGGTGGAGCCGGTGAAGGCGATCTTGTCGATGCCGGGGTGCTCGACCAGTGCCTCGCCGAGGGCGACGCCCGGTCCGGTGACGACGTTGAGCACGCCGTCGGGAACACCGGCCTCCTCGAACAGCTCCGCGATCTTCAGCGCGGTGAGCGGGGTGGCCGGGGACGGCTTGTGCACGACCGTGTTGCCGGCCGCGAGGGCCGGGCCGATCTTGGTCATGGACAGCAGCAGCGGGAAGTTGAACGGGGTGATCGCCGCGACGACGCCCAGCGGCTCCCGCCGGGTGTAGGCGAACCTGTCGCCCGCCGGGTTGCGGGTGGCGCCGTCCACCTGGGTGCACAGGCCGGCGTAGTAGTGCATCAGCCGGGCGGCCATGGGCACGTCGACCGTGCTGGAGAAGGCGAACGGCTTGCCCATGTCCACCGTCTCCAGCAGGGCGATCTCGTCGTTGTCGCGCTCGATCAGCTCTCCGACGCGGGTGAGCAGCCGGGCCCGTTCCTGATCGGGCAGCCGGCCCCAGGGTCCCTCCTCGTACGCCCGGCGCGCGGCCCCGACCGCGCTGTCGACGTCGGCGGCGCCGGCCTGGGCGACGGGCACGATGTCCCGTCCGTCCACGGGAGAGACGTCCGGCACCGTGTCCCCGTCACGGGCCGGTGTCCACTTCCCGTCGACGTAGAGCGTGCCGGGGTGGGCCAAGGGGCGGTCGGGCAGATCGCGCTTGGACATGGTTGCCTCCGGTGGGGGCGGACGGAGCGGACGGGTTCACGCTGAGCCGAGCCGCTCCAGGAACGTCTCGGCGAGCGCCTTGGACGAGTACGGGTTCTGGCCGGTCGTCAGGTTGCGGTCCACCACGACGTGCGAGTCCCAGATGACGTCGGCCTTCTCGTACTTGGCGCCGAGCCGGGACAGTTCCACCTCGAGGATGAACGGCAGCCGGCCGGCCATGTTGGTGACCAGTTCCTCGGAGTGCGAGAACGCGGTCATGCGGTAGCCCTCGAACGGCCAGCGGCCCTCGCCGTCCCGCAGGGCGAGCAGGGAGGTGTGGCCGTGGCAGACGGTCGCGAGCGGCTTGCCGCCCGCGAGCCACCAGCGCAGGATCTGCGCCAGCTCGTCGGACTTGGGCAGGTCGCCGATGGCGCCGTGGCCGCCGCTGACGTACAGGCCGTCGTAGCCGGCGATGTCCTGCTCGGTGAGGTTCTCCAGGACCAGCGGCTTCTTCAGCTGCGGCACACTCTCGATGACACGGACGTACTCGGCGGCGTTGGCCGCGTCGTCGTCCGCGGAGCCCTGCGGGCGGACGTACTGGAGGAACTGCGGGTCGATGCTGGTCCGGTCGACGGTCGGGGACTGGCCGCCGATGGTGGCGACGTCCACGACGTGTCCGGCGTCCGTGAAGATCTGGTACGGGACGACGAACTCCTCGGCCCAGAAGCCGGACGGGTGCCGCTCACCGTCCAGGAGATGGAGCGTTGCCTTGGCCGTCATGACGACGAGGATCCTCATGGCCGATCTCTCCTTCGTGAATTCCGGTGACGCTGCCAGGGTCCGGCGTTCTCGATGTGACCACGCCGCCCGGCGCTTTTCGAGAGGAATTGCTCAGTCACTCGATACTTCGTCAGGTATAAACTGGTCAAAGATTCACACGCCCTGCGGCCGTGCCGATATTCCGGCCCTTCCACAGCCGTACAAGGGTGAATTCCGGACTCCTCACAGGCACCGCAGCACATCGCGGACGCCGGACAGACTCGTGCCGCTCGGAATGCCCCCGCCGATCTCCAGCCGGGGAAAGGCGCTCACCCCGCGCAGCCGTGTTCCCGGCCGCACCCGGACCTCGTCGCCGAGGGCGCAGTAGTCGTCCAGGACCACGGGCTCGCTCAGGGTGGAGCGGACGTCGGCCATGCAGCCGAGGAAGACGTCGGTGAGCCGGGCGCCGGGGCCGATGACGCTGTGGTCGCCGCACGCCACCCCGCGCAGGGTGCTGTCCGCGCCGATGTCCACCCCGTCGCCGATGTCGGACTCGGCCAGCGCCACACCGGGCGCGATCTCCACGTCCCGCCCGATGCGCACCCCGGGGCCGATCCGGACGCTGCCGTCCTCGATCTTCTCCGCCAGGGTGCGTCCGCTGACCCGGTCCTTCATCTCCAGGCTGGAGGGATGGACCCGGTGCCCGCCGGGGCCCGCCGGTTCGCCGAGCCCCTCGCTGAGCCGGGGATAGCGGCCGAGGAGCAGGTCCCGGAGGGTGTCCAGATAGTCCCGCGGGCTGCCCAGGTCGCCGAACCGGGCGATCGGGCGGGCCAGCACCCGGTGCCCCCGCCGCACCAGGTACGGCAGCAGATCGCCGCCCCAGTCGAGCCGGCACCGGGTCAGCGCGGCGAGTTCCGGGTCGCGGGCGGCCATGCGCAGCCGTTCGCAGTCGATCAGGTACATCCCGGCGTTGGTGTGCACCGGATCGTCGCCGCCCCCGCGGGTCAGCGCCCGCACGGCGGCGAGGTCCGGCTTCTCCAGGAAGCCGTCGACCAGCCCGTCCCGCCCGAGCCGCAGCACCCCGTACTTGCCGGCCGCCGTGGCCGCCGGGCGCCGTACGGTGGCCACGGTGACGTCGGCGCGGGCCGCGCGGTGGGCCCGGACCATGTCGCCGAGGTCGAAGTCGAACAGGGAGTCCGTGGGGAAGACCAGGGCGAGCCCGGTCAGGTCCCAGTACTCCAGGCAGCGCAGGGTGGCCTCCCCGCTGCCCGTGTTGTCGCGGTCGAAGCGGGTCCGGGAGTACCGGACGGTGACGCCGAGCCGGTCGCCGTGGCCCAGGATCGCCTGGGTCTGGGCCCGGTTCTCCCCGCCGTTGGCGACGACGTAGTACCGCCCCACGCCCTGGTCCCGGAGCGCGCCGACCGCCCACTCGATCAACGGCCGCCCGGCCACCCGCATGGCCGCCTTGCTGCGCAGGTGGTCGGCGGAGTTGAGGGTGATCGGGCGGGCCCGCACCCCCCGGCCGCCCGCCAGGGCCATTGCCGGTACGCTTTCCATCCGCACCCCCGTTTTCCGCGCGTTGTGTCGCGCTCGGTGAGCCTTCCCGCAATTTCTCGCGCCTTTTGCGGTTCTCCCGCCGCTTTCGCTTTCGGTATTCCTTTCCTCCGGAAATTCAGGAACTTCGGGAACTTCCTGAACTTCAGGAATCCGCTTCCGTCGCCCTTTTCCTCCGGTCCGCCGGAGCTAGTACGCCGATGATCCTGCGGAGTTCCGCGATCACCGGATGGCCGGGGCGGGCGTCGGCGAATATGCGGTCCCCGCCGAGCGCCGCGAGTTCCGCGACGTAAGGGAGGATTCCGGCCGTCTCGGCGCCGTAGGCGTGCTCGGCCCGCGCCCGGACGGCGGCCGCCTCGACGCCCTCGGGCGCCATGCTGATCACCAGGGCCCGCCGGCAGGCGAGCCGCCCGGCGAGCGGGGCGAGCTCGTCGGCGCCCGCCAGGTCGATGCGGTCCGCCCGCAGGGCGATCACCAGCAGATCGGCGCTGGCCATGGCGGTGACCGTCTCGTTGTTGAGGCCCGCGTGCGTGTCCAGCAGCAGGACGTCCAGGTCGTAGGAGGCCACGAGCCGGCCGAACGCCTCCGGCAGCAGGCCCACGTCGTATCCGGCCGACATGATCTCCGCGAGCGATCCGGGCTCCGTACGGGCCGGCACCACGTACAGCCCCTCGGGGCCCACCTGGTGGACCGCGTCCTCGATCTCGCAGCGGCCCAGCAGATAGTCGGTGAGCGAGCAGTCGCCCGGACCCAGTCCGAACAGGACGTCCAGGGTCGGCGACTGGATGTCCGTGTCGACCAGGGCCACGCGCCGCCCCTCACCGGCGATCAGATACGCCATGTTGGCGAGCAGCGTCGACTTCCCGGTGCCGCCCCGGTGCGAGTGCATCACCACGGTGCGCGCCATCACGCCACCGCCAGGGCGGCCGGTGGCGGTCCGCCGGCGCGCGGCCGGTGCAGGGCGAGCATGGTGACGTCGTCGTGCTGCTCCCCGTCCGCGGTGTGCGCGCGGACCGCCGAGTCGAGCCGTTCCACCAGGTCCCGGCCGCGCGGCGCGGGCCCGGCGAGCAGCCGCAGCATCCGCTCCTCGCCGAGGAACCGCCCGTTGGGGCAGCGGGCCTCGGGCACACCGTCGGTGTAGACGAACAGCGTGTCCCCCGGGTCGAGTTGCGCGTACCCCAGGGTGAAGGAGGAGTCCGGCAGCACCCCCACGGCGGGGCCGGTGGCCTCCAGCGGGGTCGGGTCCCCGCCGTCCGCGTCCAGCAGCAGCGGCGGGTTGTGACCGCCGTTGATGTAGACGAGGCTGCCGGTGACCGGGTCCAGGACGCCGAAGAACAGGGTGGCGAAGTAGCCCTGGCGCAGATGGTTGCGGGTGAGGTAGCCGTTGGTGGCGCTGACCGCCGTCAGCAGCGACGTGGCGCCCACGACGGGCACCCCGGCGCGGTTCGCGGCCGGGGAGGTGGCCACCAGGTGCTGGAGGCCGCTGTTCTCCGCGGTGTGCCGCAGCAGGCTGCGGATCAGCGCCATGAAGAGCGCGGAGCCGACGCCCTTGTCGCAGACGTCGGCCACCACGATCGCCAGCCTCCTGCGGTGCACCAGCTCGAACACGTCGTAGAAGTCCCCGGCGACCTGCCGGGCCGGCCGGAACCGGACGTCGATCTCCCAGCCCCGGGGCACCGGCAGGTCCTCGGGCAGGAAACCGGCCTGGATCTCCCGGCCGATCTCCAGCTCCCGCTCGTAGCGGATCAGTTCCGTGCGCGCCTCGGCCGCGCCGGCCGCGCGGTCCCGCCCGGACCGGTCCGCGGACCCGGTCAGCCGGGCGCCGACCAGGGCGGGCAGGAACGGCGGGACCAGATAGTCGTGCCCGGCCCGCACATGCGGCTCGAGCTCCTCGAAGCCGTCCACCGCGTACACCACGACGACGGGGTCCGCCCCGCGCCGGCGCAGCCGCCGGACCACGTCCCGCACCGCGCCGGGTGCGCACCGGGCCGGGGCCAGGAGCACGTCCGCCGCGGGCAGCGCGGCGGACGGTTCGTTCCCGAGCCGGACGAGGGACCGCAGGGTGACCGAGGGCGCCACCTGTTCCAGGGCGTCGAGCAGGGCCCCGGGAACGGGCGGGTCCTCGTCCACGACGAGCACCGTGGTGGTGGGCATGAAGCGTCTCCTCAAGGCCGTACCGGCCGGGTGCGCATCGTCAGCGTGCTGACGTTGCGGCCGCCCTGCCGGTCGTAGGCGAACTCGTCCACGCTGGTCAGGGCCAGGTGGATGCCGAGTCCGCCGACGCGCCGCCGCTCCAGCGGTACGTCCGTGGTCGGTGCGCGGCAGCCGTCGCGCGGATCGAAGGGCGGCGCGGTGTCCTCGATGCGCACCCACAGCCGGTCGGCGTCGAAGCCGCCGGTCACCAGGATCTCGCCGGCCGGGACGCCCGCCTCGCCGTATCCGTGCGTCACGACATTGGTGGCGAGTTCGTCCACGGCGAGCCGCAGCCGGTAGGCGGCGGACTCGTCGAGGCGGGCCCGCCCCGCCAGGGCCAGGACGAACCCGGCGATGTCGCTCAGCGCGGCGAGCGTGGCGGGCACCCGTAACCCGGATGCCCGCTGCGCCAATCGGATCCCCTCACTCATCGGCCAGCGTGATCGTGCGGTCCAGGCCGGCGGTCCGGATCGTCCGGGCGACCGGCTCGCTGGCGCCGACCACCCGGATGCTGACGTCGTCGGACACCTTCTGCTGGGCGAAGACCAGCGAGCGCAGTCCGGCGCTGGCCATGTAGCCGAGGCGGTGCATGCGGATCTCGACGACGGTGGTGCCGTGCGCCGCGGCCTTCTCGATCGTCTGGTGGAAGTCGGGCGCCGTACGGGCGTCCAGTTCACCGCTCAGCTCGATCACGGCGACGTCTCCGTCGACGGACAGGGATACGGACAACGGCATGTCAGGCTCCTTCGGTCGAGGGCGTCCGGCCGACGAGGACCACGACGCTGCGCGGCCCGATCAGATAGCTGCCGGGGTTGTCCAGGACGGGTTCCGCACCCGGCTCGTGCAGATCGTGGGGCGCCTCGGCCCCCGTGTCGGCGAACAGGTGCCAGGCGCGTCCGCCGGGCAGATGGGGCAGCTCGAGGTCGTGCGCCTCCCAGTGCGCGTTCATGGCGATGTAGACGACGTCCTCGTCGCCGGACCCGCCGCGCATCACCGCGAGCAGCCGGCTGCCGGGCGACCAGTCGGGCTCCCAGGCCGTGACCCCGTGCCAGCTGATGTCGGGCAGCCCGGTCTCCGGCACCGGCAGTCCGGTGGTGTGCCGGTGGGTGCGCAGCTGCCCGTGGGCGTGGCGGAAGGCGATCATCGCCTTGGTGAAGCGCAGGAGTTCGGCGTTGGTCTCGGCCTGTTCCCAGTCCACCCAGGACAGTTCGTTGTCCTGGCAGTAGGTGTTGTTGTTGCCCTGCTGGGTGCGGCCGAACTCGTCGCCGGCGAGGATCATCGGAACGCCCTGGCTGGTGAGCAGGATCGCCATGGCGTTCTTCATCTGCCGCATCCGCAGCGCGTTGATCTCCGGGTCGTCGGTGGGGCCCTCGGCGCCGTGGTTCCAGCTGTTGTTGTCGTTGGCGCCGTCCCGGTTGCCCTCGCCGTTGGCCTCGTTGTGCTTGTCGTTGTAGGAGACCAGGTCGGCGAGGGTGAAGCCGTCGTGCGCGGTGAGGAAGTTCACCGACGCCCCGGTGCCGCGGCCGGAGTACATGTCGGGGGAGCCGGCGACGCGGGTCGCCAGGTCGCCCACCACGCCCTCGTCGCCCTTGATGAAGCGGCGCACGGTGTCCCGGTAGCGGCCGTTCCACTCCGCCCAGCGCCCGTACGCCGGGAAGTTGCCGACCTCGTACAGGCCGGCCGCGTCCCATGCCTCGGCGATCAGCTTGGTGTGGCGCAGCACCGGGTCGTGGGCGAGCAGTTCCAGCAGCGGCGGGTTGGGCAGCGGGGTGCCGTCCAGCGCGCGGCCGAGGATGGCGGCGAGGTCGAAGCGGAAGCCGTCGACGTGGTAGTCGGCGACCCAGTGCCGCAGGCAGTCCAGGACGAACTGCCGGACGACGGGGTGGTTGCAGTTGACGGTGTTGCCGGTGCCGCTGAAGTTGAAGTAGTAGCCCTCGGGCGTGAGCATGTAGTACGTGGCGTTGTCGAGGCCCTTGAAGGAGATCGTGGGGCCGTGCTCGTTGCCCTCGGCGGTGTGGTTGAAGACGACGTCGAGGATGACCTCGATGCCCGCCGCGTGCAGGTCCTTGACCAGCGTGCGGAACTCGTCGCCCTGCATGCCGTAGCGGCCCGTCGCCGCGAAGCCGGCCTTCGGGGCGAAGAAGGAGACGGTGTTGTAGCCCCAGTAGTCGTGCAGCCGCTTCCCGGTCTCGGGGTCGGTGCGCGGGTTGTCCGTCTCGTCGAACTCGAACACGGGCAGCAGCTCGATGCAGTTGACGCCCAGTTCCTTCAGGTACGGGACCTTCTCCCGCAGTCCCGCGAAGGTGCCCGGCGCCGCCACCCCGGACGAGGGGTGCCGGGTCATGCCGCGCACATGGGCCTCGTAGATCACCAGGTCCTCGGAGGGGATGCCGAGCGGGACGTCGTCGCCCCAGTCGAAGTCCTGGAGGCAGACCCGTGACCGGTAGGGGTAGACGTTGTCCCAGTCCGGCTCCACGCCCCACACGTCCCGGCCGGAGACCAGCCGGGCGTAGGGGTCGCTGAGGATCCGCTCCGGGTCGAAGCGATGGCCCTCGACCGGGTCGAAGGGTCCGTCGGCCCGGAAGCCGTACTCGATGTCCTCGTGGTCCAGGCCGAAGACGGTCATCGCGAACACGCTGCCGGTGCGGAACTCCGGGGGGAACTCCAGTTCGGCCATCGGCTGGGGTTCACCGCGCTTGAACAGCACCAGGGTCATGCTGGTCGCCCGGTCCGAGTAGACCGCGAAGCTGACCCCGCCCGGCACGACGTACGCGCCGAACGGGTAGGGCTTGGCGGCGCGGACCCCGTACCCGGCGATGCGGTGCGTGGGGTAGGCGTCGATGCGCTGAAGCTCCAGGTACTCCGTCATGTCGCGACCTGCCCCGCCTGCGCCTCGCGGCCGCCCTCGCCGGCGACGAAGTAGTCCAGGAACCCGGTCGCCGACATCACGAACCGGACCTCCTCGCCCACCCCGGTCAGCGTCACCCGGGCCCCGGAGTGCTGGGCCTCCCGGTAGACGACGAGCAGGGTGCGCAGTCCGGCGCTGGAGACGTACGAGACGTTCTTGAGGTCGATGCGGAGCGTCTCCCCCGAGCGCACCAGCGGGCGCAGCGACTCCAGCAGCGTGCCGGAGGTCTCGCTGTTGATCTCACCGGTCAGGGTGACGACCGTGCCCGACTTGGTGCGGCGCTGCTTGAGAGCGAGAGTCATGGTGTGTCCTTCCCCGTGGACACCGGACGCAGCCGCACCTTGACCCGGACCCGCTCCTGCGCGTCGGGAAGCGTCACGGTGAGGGCGTCGGCGTCGTAGTTGTCGTACTCCTGGCCGTCGATCTCGACGGACGCGATGGTGATGGACCCGGCGGGCAGCAGGTCGGGCGAGACCCGCAGCACACGGCCGGGCAGGTCGGAGGGGTCGGGCTTGAAGTGGAAGTCCATCTCCCGCCCGTTGATCAGCAGGTTGTTGTACACCGCGGCCAGGTAGCACAGCTCGGCCGAGTGGTACATCGACATCGAGTGGCTGCCCTTGAGCCGCTCGGTGCCCAGCAGGTACGGGGTGCCGGAGGCCAGCACGTTGAAGTAGACCGCTCCCTCGTCGTGGTCGAGGAAGAAGGTGTTGTAGAACGCCTCCGCCAGCCGCGCCTCGCGCAGGAAGTCCTCGCCGCCGGCCGTGCCGTGCAGGATCAGATAGGCCAGGATGGACTGCTCCTGCTGCCACCAGGCCTTGCGGTCGTGCCAGGCGAAACGGTACTGCTCCTCGCCGTCGCCCTTGATCCGCTCGACCACGTCGTACCAGCCGCCGCGCTGCCGGTCGCTGCCCACCTCGGGCATCAGCTGACCGATCTGCCGGGCGAGTTCCTGGTACGCCGGCTTGGCCTTCAGCGAGTTCATCCGCATCAGGTTCCAGGCGATCTTGAGGTTGTGGCCGACCACGGCGCGGTTCTGCTGCCAGCTGTGCGCGGTGTCGTGCGACCAGTCCCGGTGGAAGCGCTCCTGGACGAAGGGGCTCTGCTTGTAGTCCGGGAAGCGGTCCGCGATGGTGTCGAAGGTGTACTCGAGGAAGTCGGCGTAGCGCTGCTCGCCCGTCGCCAGGTACAGGTTGATCAGATACGCGGGCGCGTGGTCGCCGACCGAGTTCCAGTTCTTGCGGCTGCGGTTCTCGCCCAGCGACTCGTGGTCGGGGGCGAACAGGATCGGGTCGATGTGCGAGAAGTAGCCGCCCTGCTCCCGGTCCAGGAAGAACTTGTCGAAGAGCCGGATGGTGGCGTCCGCGTCCTGCTTGATGCGGGCGTCGCCGGTGACGCGGTAGGTCTGCACCGGGCCGGCCAGCGCGTAGATCTGCTCGTACATCGGGATGGCGTCGTAGTCGTCGCCGAACTCCGAGGTGAACAGCTTGCGTTCGGAGTCACCGTCGACCTTGATGCCGTGGTACCAGTAGACGACGTCCTCCTCGGCGTCGACCACCCGCATGTGCTTGCGCAGGTACTCGGTGCCGCGCTCGGCGACCTCCAGGTACTCGTCCTTGCCGGTCAGCAGGTACGCCGACGCCATGCCGTAGACCAGCCGGGAGATGGTGTCGGTCTCCTGGATGTGGCTCGCGGTCTTGTCGCCGCCGAGCCGGATCTCGGTGCGGTACTCGGCGAAGTCGACCGGCCCCTCGCCGAACTGCGCCCGGCGGTAGAAGGCGGCGAGGGACTCGATCTGCTTGATCCACCAGCTGCCCTCCTCGAACCGGTAGTCCTCGGCGCCGCGGCCCAGGAACACCAGCCGCTTCGCCTCGAAGACCCCGCCGTTCTCCGGGTAGTGGATGCCGTAGACGAACAGGAACCGGCCGGGCGAGAGCATCTCGTCGATGTGGCCGGAGGCGTCGATGTACGGCTCGTCGAGGTTGCGCACCAGCTCCGCGCTGGGGTCGCCGTTCAGCGAGACCGCGAAGTCGCGGCCGTCGGCGGTGTGCAGGGTGAGCCGCCGGGCGCCGGAGTCGAAGTGGTCGACGTACCCGGCGATCGTGTCGGAGAAGGAGAAGGTCACGGCCTCAGCCATGTCGGGCACCGTCCTTAGAGGAGTCCGTTGCATCCGTTGCGTCCGTGTCGTCCTGGAATCCCTGGCTCACCTCGACGATCACGCCGTCCGGGTCGCGCACCCAGACCGTGCGCCAGCCGTGGATGAAGTCGTCGAAGTCCAGCGGGCCCAGGGTGATCTCGGCCCCGTCGCCCAGCTCGGACAGGAAGGCGTCGACGCTGTCGGTCTGGAAGGCCAGGTGCCGCATCGCGCCCGGCCGGCCGGGTCCGTCCCCCGTCGCCTCGGCGGCCGGGCCGGCCGCCGCGGGGAACAGCTCCAGATAGGCGTCCCCCCGGCGCAGGAAGACGATCTCCGAGTCCCCGAGGTCCACCACCCGGGCCCGGGTGAAGCCGAACCAGCGGGTGTAGAACTCCTCGGTGGTCTTCTGGTCCCGGCAGTTGAGCCCCACGTGCGACCAGCGCATCAGGCCCCACCGCCCCGGCCGGCGCGGGCCGCGAGCAGTTCGATGAGCCGCCGCGCGAACAGATGGTGGTGCCCCCCGGTGCGCCCGGTGACCAGGTCGCCGTCGACGACCACGTCCTCGTCGACGTACTCGGCGCCCATGTTGCGGACGTCGGCGACCAGGTTGTTGTGGCAGACCACCTTGCGGCCGCGGACCTTCTCGGGGATCGGGGCGGCCAGCCACATGCCGTGGCAGATGATGCCCTTGAGCACGGACGGCTCCTCGAAGGCCCGGCGCAGGAAGTCGGCCGCCGGGGCGAGCCGGTCCACGTCCTCGGTGTAGCGGAGCCGGTCGGAGACCATGCCGGAGGGCACGATCACGGCGGCATAGCCGCGCAGTTGGTCGTCGGTCAGCCCCTCGAAGCTCTTGTCGGCGGTGAACGGGGCCCGGTACTCGTGCCCCTGGAAGGTGATGGAGTCGTTGCCCCACAGCCGGGTGAGGAAGTCGGTCTCGGCGCCCTCCTCGGCAAACCGGCGCTGGTAGTAGGCGATCTCCGGCTCGAAGAAGTCGCTCTCGATCAGCACGGCGAGCCGCAGCCCGCTCAGCACGCCCTCGCGCAGCACCACGTCAGACACGGGACACCCCCCGCACCAGGTCGGCGGCCCGCTCGGCGATCATCACGATCGCGGTGTGGCAGTTGCCGGACGGCACCGCGGGCATCACGCTCGCGTCCACCACGCGCAGGTTGCGCACACCGTGCACGCGCAGCTCGGGGTCGACGACCGACAGGTCGTCCACGCCCATGCGGCAGGAGCCGGCCTGGTGGTGGTAGCTCTCCGCCTTCCGCTTCACGAAGGAGCGCAGCTCGTCGTCGGTCACCGCGCCGGGGCCCGGCTGGAGTTCCCGCTTGTACCAGGGCTTGAAGGCGGAGGTCCCGAAGATCTCCCGGGCCAGCTTCACGCCCTGCACCATCCGCTCCAGGTCCCAGCGGTCGCCCAGGTAGTTCGGATTGATCAGCGGCTTGGACAGCGGGTCGCGGTCGGCGAGCCGGATCCAGCCGCGCGAGGCGGGCCGTACGACGCCGGGCAGGATGCTCACCGTGTTGGGGTGGTCCTGGCCCACGATCACGTCGAACGGCACGTGCACGAAGGCGATCTGGAGGTCGGGCGCGGGCAGTCCGGGCCGGGAGGACAGGAACAGGGCGGACTCCGAGAGGTTCTGCTCGGGAGGCGGCAGTTCCTGGGAGACCTCGGCCATCAGGCCGGTCAGCACGTGGTTGTGGAAGTTCTCGCCCACGCCCGGCACCTCGGCCGTCACCGGGATGCCGAACTCCCGCAGCCGGCCGGGGTGTCCGATGCCGGACAGCAGCAGCAGCTTGGGCGACTCGATCGCCCCGGCGGCCACGATCACCTCGCGCCGGGCCCGTACGGTGTGCGTGCCGGGGGCGACGGTGTCGCTGGGCAGGGTGCGGCCGGGCACGTCGGCGGGCGGGGCGCTCTGCACGTACTCGGCGCCGATACAGGTGTCGCCGTCGAACAGCAGCCGGGTGGTCTGCGCGCTGGTGCGCAGGCTCAGGTTGGGCCGCTCCAGGGCCGGCTCGAGATAGGCGGCCAGGGTGCCCTGCCGCCTGCCGTCCGCCACGTCGATGTGGTGCCAGCCGGTGCCGAACAGGCCCCGCCGGGGGCCGTCGGTGTTGAAGTCGGCGATCTCCTGGTGACCGAGCTCCACACAGGCGTCGATGAAGACCCGCGAGACCGGGTTGGGCCGGTGCCCGCCGGCGTTGGTGACGCGCTGCGGGCCCTTGGTGCCGGTGGTCTGCGCGGTGACGTCCTCCTGCGCCTCCAGCAGCGCGAAGTACGGCAGCACGTCCTCGTACGCCCAGCCCGCGGCGCCCTGGTAGGCCCAGTTGTCGAAGTCCGAGGCATGGCCCCGGATGTGCATCATGATGTACAGGTTGCTGCTGCCGCCCGGGGCCTTGCCGCGGGGCTCGTACACGCTGCGCCCGTCGAGTCCGGGCTGCGGGACACCGGTGTAGCCCCAGTCGATGGGGCCGCCGAGCAGCTTGTACCAGGACGACGGGTCGTCCACCTCCGGCGGGATGCGGTCGCCGCCCGCCTCCAGCACCAGCACCGTGGTGTCGGGGTCCTCGGAGAGCCGGTTCGCCAGGACGCCGCCCGCCGCTCCGGCGCCGATCACGATGTAGTCGTACGACTCGGGTGCGCGCTCGCGCTCGGTCATGGCGTGCCCCCTCAGGCGGCCTGCGACAGGACGTGGAACGGGACCGTGTCGTGGAAGTTCGCCATGTACGCGATCTTTCCGTCGGTGATCCGGAAGAAGTTCATGACCTCGGCCTCGATGCCCTTGCCGGAGGCCCTGGCCACGGCGCTGATGTGGGAGACCACCGCGGCCCGCTCGCCGTCGGCGTCCACGACGACGTGCAGCGGCCGGTTGCTGAACTTCTCGTACATGTCCCCCATGCCGGTCATCATCGAGCGGAGTTTGGCCAGCCCCTCGATGTGTCCGGCGAGCTGTTCGTCCATGACCTGGTCGTCGGCGAACAGGTCGCACCAGCGCTGCCAGTCACCGGCGTTGGCGTAGTCGTAGTACTTGGTGATCACCTCATGGGCGTCCATGGAGTGCTCCCCCTCCTGTCGTCTCGCTACCGCTTGCGGGGTCAGTCGGTGGTGCGCAGGCCGCCGGGGCCGAACGGCGCCCAGAACTGGCTGAAGGCCGTGGCGTCGTCGCCGAACAGGCCGTCGTGGCCCTCGACCACGCGGCCGTCGCGCCAGCGCAGGAAGTGGAAGACCGGGTAGTCCATCCGCTCGTACGGGGACGTGCTGTCCTCTGGCGCCCCGGCGCGCAGCCCGGTGTTGCGGCACACGTCGGCCGAGCAGTCCTCGCCGACGAGGACCACCTCGCGCTCCATGCGGAACGTGCCGCCGGTGAGCTTGCCGGTGCGGGCCATCAGGTCCAGGAACGCGTCCAGCGACTCGTACCAGCCGGCCAGCGGGTGGTTGCCCGGGACCAGCCAGCGCAGGTCCTCGCTGTAGTGCTCCAGGATCCGGGCGCGGTCGCCGGAGCCGAGGGCCCGGTAGGCGGCCTCGACCTGTTCCCGTGTCACCATCGCCATCGTCGTCGCCTCCCCGGTCTCAGAGGCCCGCCGAACCCGGCATCGGGTCCAGGGCGTTGACGACGTACGTCTTGATCTGCGGGCCGTTCTCCCCGGCCACGACCGTCCACGTCTGGTCGGCGTCGAAGCCCAGCCACTCGCTCTTCGCGGCCGGCGCGTCCCAGATCTTCGCCTGCCAGTTGACGAGCACCCGGACGACCGCCCGGTCGCCCTCGATCACCGGCTCGACCTTGGTGACCGTGTGCACCTCGTCGAAGAAGCGGTGGGTCACGGCGTCGTACCAGCGGGCGAAGCCGTCGTGCCCGGTGAAGGTGTCCTCCGGGACCTTCAGTTCCATGTCCCCGGTGAGGAAGGGCAGCACCTCGGCGAGCGGGATGTGCTCGTCCAGCGCCGCGTACCAGTCTGCGGCGAACGTACGGATGGCGTCCTCGGTCAGCTGCTGCGGCATGCGCGCAGGCCTCCTTACGGATCAGGGGGTGGGTGGGTCAGATCTGGAGGTCGACCAGGAACGGGCCGGGGTGGCCGAGCATCCGCCGCACCGCGTCGGCGGCCTGTCCGGGCTTCTCCACGCGGACGCCGTCGGCCCCGAGGGAGCGGGCGAGACCGGCGAAGTCGATCTCCGGCCGGGCGAGGTCGAAGGAGCGCGGGAAGGGGTGCTCCGGGATGTCCCGCTCCCTCCAGTACTGCGCGATGTTGTCGTCGAGCAGCCGGTACTTGTGGTTGTTGCAGACCACGAACTTCGCGGCGATGCCGTACCGGGCGGCCGTCCACAGCGCCTGGAAGGTGTACATGGAGCCGCCGTCGCCGGTGAACCCGACGACCGTGCGGTCCGGGTGCGCCAGCTTGGCGCCGACCGCGCCGGGGATCCCCACGCCGAGGGAGCCGCCGCGGGTCAGGTGGTAGTCGCCGGGACGGTCCGGCGGGAGGTAGGAGGTCACCAGCGGGGAGCTGGTCAGGGCCTCGTCGAAGACGATCAGGTCGCCGCCGGTCTCGCCGGCCAGCGCGTGCAGGAAGGCCTCGGCGGGGGTGCCGTCGTGGGCGCCGGCGGTGAACGCGGACCGCCGGCGGTCGCGTTCGGCCGTCCGCTCGGCCAGCCGCGCGGCGGCGGCCGCGCGCCGGCTCTCGGGCAGCCGCCGGTCCAGGACGGCGGCGAGGGAGCGCAGGGCCTCCCGCGGGTCGGCGACGATGCCGAGGTCGACCGGGTGGTTCTTGGCGATCTCGTAGGCGTTGAGGTCGATGTGGACGACCTTGGCGCCGGCCGCGAAGGGGCTCGCCAGCTCGGGGAACACCTCCGGGAACGCGTAGGTGCCCACGATCAGGACCACGTCCGCGTCCTCGACCAGCTCCCTGCTGTGCCCGCCGAACATGTGGCCGGTCGCCCCGCGGTGCAGCGGGTGCGAGGCCGCCATGGTGACCTCGGAGAAGTCGACGTCCCACACGTCGGCGCCGAGCAGTTCGGCGACGGCGGTGAGTTCGGCCTGCGCCCCGGCGAGGCTGACGCCGTCCCCGGCCAGGATCAGCGGGCGGCGGGCGGCGGCGAGCAGCGCGGCCGCCTCGCCGACGGCCGCCTCGGCGGGCGGACCGTCGGTGCGCGGGACGACCGTGGGCAGGACGGGCTCGTGGTTGGGCGCGTCCAGGACGTCCATCGGCAGCGCCACGAAGACCGGGCCGCGCGGCGGCGTCAGCGCGATCTTCACCGCCCGGCGGACCGTGCGCAGCAACGAGGCGGGATCGGTGACGCGGGTGGCGTACTTGGTGACGGGGCGGGCCATCGCGACGAGGTCGGCCGCCATCTGGGCGTCCATGGCGTCGTACCGGACCCCGGCGTCACCGGCGACCGCGACGAGCGGGGTGTGCCCGCGCATCGACTGGTAGAGCATCCCGATGCCGTTGCCGAGCCCGACCCCGGAGTGCAGCTGGAGCAGCGCGGCGCCGCCCGTGGCCCGGGCGTATCCGTCGGCGATTCCCGCCGCCACCGTTTCCTGGAGGGCGAGAACATAGCGGAAGTCGTCGGCGTTGTCGGCCGCGTCGAGAAATCCCTGTTCCACCGTCCCGGGATTTCCGAACATGATGTCCAGGCCGTCCGCCTTGAACTGTTCGATGATTTTGGTCTTGCCCGGCTGAACCGACATGAATGTCCTCCGGATTACCAGCCGTATCGGGTGAGACCGTTTTCCAGGACCTCCACGATCTTCTGCCCCGTGAGATAGGAGTCCGGGGTCGAACGGCCCGTGACGAACGGGAAGTCGACGATGACCGAGAGCGGGTGGCCGAAATTGCCGTGGTAGGCGCCGTCGGGGCCGGTCGCGTCACGCAGGATGTACTCCAGCGGGTACGGCGGCGGGCCCATGTTGAAGTCGGTGCCGAGGAACCCGGTGCCGTCCTTGTAGTCGTACTCCTTGCAGTGACCGGTGACGTGCTTGCCCCAGATGATCGACCGCCGGTCGCCCCAGTCGCGGGCGAAGGCGAGGCAGGCCACGCCGTAGCACTCGGCCGCGACGACCTTGCCCGCCTCCTTGAAGGCCAGGATCAGGGCGTGCACCCGCTCGTTGTTGGCGAGGTCCGCGATGGGACCGCTGCCGCCGACGATCAGGATCGCGTCGTACTCCTCGATGTCCTCGGCGAGCCGGTCGAGGTCCCGGTGGTACTGCTCCAGCTCGCGCAGATAGGTGCCGCTGCTGGTGTACGGGCGTTCCGGGACCCAGGCCGAGATGTCGACGGCCTTGTCGAGCCGGCCGCCCTCGTCGAACTCCCGGCCCAGCCGGGCGTTCTCGGCGGTGGTGACACTGCGGCCGAGCGGCGGGTCGACGTAGTTCTCGTCGAGGCTCGGCGGAAGGGCGTGCGCCCGCTTTCCGGTGGGGGTCGCGAATACGACCTCATATCCCTGTGCGTCGAACGTGGACACGGGTCCGATGAGTTCCTCGGCCCAATATCCGTGTTCGGAGACGATGACCAGAATTTTCCGGCTCATGGATCCCCTCCCGGGCTGCCGTTGGTGGCTCGTCCCACCCTGGAGGAGCGCGGCCCGGCGTCCAAGCGAGGCGTCCCGACTTCGTGAGGTGTCGGCGTGAAGGCGGCCCGGACTTCAGGGAGTCGGGTGCGGACCTCAGGAAGTAGGGACCCGACCTCAGGTAGTAGCGACGGGAATTCATGACTTCACGGGCCCGCCGAATGGCGGCGGGGCAGCGTTGATGTTGTCGCACCCGTCCCACCCGCAAACGAATCGTCCTGTCCCCGATCGTCCTCCCCCCACCCATCCCCCGATCCGAAGGAACCGCGATGACCTCCAGGTGCACGCGTCCGGAAGCCGCCCGTCCCGTACCGGCCCGCGTCCTGGGCCGCGCGGGACGGCGGGCGCCGGTTCACGTCCGGGTCCGCCCGGGGATGTGCCTCGATTGCGGACACGTCGGCCGCTGCGACTCCTCCGAGAACCGCCTCATCACCCCGCACCCGCGGGCCTCAGTCCGTCCGACCGCCGCCTCGCACGAGCCCGGCGCGTCGTGGGCCCGGTGCTGAGTGGACCGATTCATGAGGGAGCTGGCATGAACAGGGGAAACAACGGCAGCGCCGGCCACCGCCCCGGTGTGACCATGACCGCCGACGGAACCGGAGCCGCCCGGTCCACCCGGACCCGGCACTCCGCGGCGAACCCCGCCGAACACGGCCGCGGCGCCCCCGAGCACAGCCGCGGCGCCCCGGACGAGGGCCGCAAACCGGTGATCCTCGCCGTCGACGACGACCCCCAGGTGCTGCGGGCCGTCCGCCGCGACCTGCGCGCCGCCTACGGCGACCGCTACCGCATCCTCGGCGCCTCCTCCGCCGCCGACGCCCTGAAGATCCTCGACTCGCTGGACGAGCGGGGCCACGACCCGGCGCTGTTCCTCGTCGACCAGCGGATGCCGGAGGTCACGGGGGTGGAGTTCCTGCTGGAGGCGGTCAGCCGCTTCCCGGACGCCCGCCGGGTGCTGCTCACGGCGTACGCGGAGACCGAGGCGGCGATCACCGCGATCAACCAGGTGCGTCTCGACTACTACCTGATGAAGCCCTGGGACCCGCCGCACGAGCGGCTCTTCCCGGTCCTGGACGACCTGCTGTCGGACTGGCTGGCCGCGTACCGCCCGGCCTACGACGGCATCCTGGTCGCCGGCCATCTGGTGTCGCCGGGCACCCACGCGGTGCGCGACTTCTTCACCCGCAACGGGCAGCCCTTCAAGTTCCTCAACATCGAGCGCGACCCGGAGGCCCTCGGACTGCTGGCCGAGCGGCCCGGTGCCGTGCTGCCGCTGGTGCGGTTCCCGGACGGCACCCTGCTGTCCGCGCCGACCGACGCCGAACTCGCCCGGCACCTGGGGCTGACCACCACCGCCTCCCGGCCGCACTACGAGTGCGTGATCGTGGGCGCCGGGCCGGCCGGGCTCGCCGCGGGCGTGTACTCCGCGTCCGAGGGGCTGAGCACCCTGCTGGTGGACTCCCGGTCGCCCGGCGGCCAGGCGGGCACCTCCTCGCTGATCGAGAACTACCTGGGCTTCCCGTCCGGGCTGTCCGGCGGCGACCTCACCCGGCGGGCGACCATCCAGGCCCAGCGGTTCGGCGCGGAACTCCTGCACCCCGTCGAGGTGGTCGGGCTGACCCGGGCCGACCCGGCGAAGATCCTCACCCTGCTCGACGGCACGGAGATCAGCGCCGAGTCCGTGCTGCTCTCCACCGGCGTCTCCTACAACCGGCTCCAGGCGCCGGGCGCCGAACGGTTCGAGGGCGCGGGGCTGTACTACGGCGCCGCCACGACCGAGAGCTCGGCGTGCATCTCGCAGCACGTGTTCATCGTCGGCGGCGCCAACTCGGCGGGCCAGGCGGCCGTGCACTTCGCCAAGTACGCCCAGCAGGTGACGATCCTGGTCCGCGCGGAGTCGCTGTCCGCGGCCATGTCGCAGTACCTGGTCGACGAGATCGGCACGACGCCCAACATCGAGGTGCGGGCACGGACGACGGTGAAGGAGCTGAGGGGCGGCGAGCATCTGGAACGGGCCGTGCTGCACGACGCCGGGACCGGTGAGGACACCGAGGTGCCCTGCCGCTTCATGTTCACGTTCATCGGCGCCCGGCCGCACACGGACTGGCTGGACGGCGTCGTCGAGCGCGACGACCACGGCTTCGTCCTCACCGGCTCCGACCTGGTCACCAACGGCGGTGAGCTGCCGACGGAATGGCCCCTGGAACGGGCGCCCTACCCCCTCGAGACCAGCGTGCCCGGCGTCTTCGCGGCGGGTGACGTGCGGGCGCACTCGGTGAAGCGGGTCGCGTCCGGGGTCGGGGAGGGCGCGATGGCGATCTCGCTGATCCACCGGTACCGGTCGATGGGCTGACCGGGGGGACACGGTGGCAGCCGTCCGCCGGGAGGTTTCGGACGGCTGCCGGGTCCGCCTGACAGGCCACGACAAACCGGGCAAGCTTGTTGCGCAGACCCGACGACAGGGAGATTCACAGCATGTCCACGACCGTCGAGTACATCCGTTACCGGATCGCGTTAGACGACCAGAAGGCCTTCGAGAGCGCGTACACCAAGGCCGCCGAGTCGCTCGCCGCGTCACCGGAGTGCATCGACTACGAGCTGTCCCACTGCCAGGAGGAGGCCGAGCGGTACATCCTGCGGATCCGCTGGACGTCCGTCGAGGACCACCTCCAGGGCTTCCGCCGGGGCGAGCACTTCCCCGCGTTCTTCGCCGCGATCCGGCCCTACGTGTCGTCGATCGAGGAGATGCAGCACTACCTCACCACCGACGTCACCGGCACCGGCAAGGCGGCGGGACAGGAGCGGCGCCCGTGACGGACGCCAAGCACGCCCCCGACAGCCCCGGCACGCCCACCCTGTACGAGTGGGCGGGCGGCAGCGAGGCCCTGAACCGCCTCACCGACGTCTTCTACGGCCATGTCCTCAAGGACCCCGTCCTCGCGCCGGTCTTCGCCGGCATGGACGGCGAGCACCCGCGGCACGTGGCGAAGTGGCTCGGGGAGGTCTTCGGCGGTCCCAAGGCGTACACCTCCGGCCGCGGCGGCCACCCGCACATGGCCACCCAGCACCTGGGCCGCCACATCACCGAGCGGCAGCGCCGCCGCTGGGTGGAGCTCCTCCAGGACACGATGGACGAGGTCGGCCTGCCGGCCGACCCCGAGTTCCGCGCCGTCTTCCTCTACTACATCGAGTGGGGCACCCGCATGGCGGTGCTGTACTCGGGCGAGAACCCGCCCCCGGTGGACGCGGCGGACGTACCGGTCTGGAAGTGGGGCCAGACCCCGCCCTGGCAGCCCGGGAACTGACCCGTCCCGGTGTCAGGCCGGACTGATCAGCAGGACCTTGCCGATGTGGCCGCTGTCCTCCACGACCCGGTGGGCGGCGGCCGCGTCCGGCATCGGGATCTCGCGGTCGACGACGGGACGGACGTGGCCGGCCGCGACGAGCGGCCAGACGTGTTCCCGTACGGCCGCCACGATCGCCGCCTTCTCCTCCAAGGGCCGGGCCCGCAGCGAGGTCGCGCTGATCGCGGCCCGCTTGGCTAGGAGGGCCCCGATGTTCAGCTCGCCCTTGACGCCACCCTGCATGCCGATGATGGCGAGCCGGCCGTTGACGGCGAGGGCCTGGACGTTGCGGTCGAGGTACTTGGCGCCCATGTTGTCCAGGACGACGTCGGCGCCGTGGCCGTCGGTGGCCCGCTTCAGCTCGGCGACGAAGTCCTGCTCGCGGTAGTTGATCAGGATGTCCGCGCCGAGCTCGGCGCACCGCTCCAGCTTCTCCGGGGTGCCCGCGGTGACGGCGACCCTCGCGCCGACGGCCTTGGCGAGCTGGATCGCCATCGTGCCGATGCCGCTGGAGCCCCCGTGCACCAGGAGGGTCTCGCCGGGGCGCAGATGGGCGACCATGAACACGTTGGACCAGACGGTGCAGACGACCTCCGGGAGCGCCGCGGCCCGGTCGACGGTGAGCCCCTCCGGGACCGGCAGCAGCTGACCGACGGGGACGGCGACCCTCTCGGCGTAGCCGCCGCCGGCGAGCAGCGCGCAGACCTCGTCGCCGACGGCCCATCCGCTCACCCCGTCGCCGAGCGCGGCGATCCTGCCGGAGCATTCGAGACCGGGGTAGGGGGAGGCGCCGGGCGGCGGGTTGTAGAAGCCCTGCCGCTGGAGGATGTCGGCCCGGTTGACGGCACCGGCCACCACCTCGACCAGGACCTCGCCGGGACCGGCCACGGGGTCGGGGACCTCGTCCCACACCAGCGCCTCGGGCCCACCGGGTTCGGGAATCGTGATCGCATACATGAGGGGGACGGTACTCCTGGGGCGCGGCCGGCCCCGTCATCCGTCCTAGGTCGGGGGGCGGCCCGCCCTCGGTCGTAGGAACGGTTCTCCGGAAACCCGTGTGCGCGAGCGATGAGTTTGCGCGACGGTAAAGGTCTGTCCATGCGTAGCCCAAGCACGCGGAAGGACCCGAAGCATGAGCACGCAGACGTCCGACCTGGCGATCGAGACCGCCGGCCTGGTCAAGACCTTCGGTGAGACGCGGGCCGTCGACGGAGTCGATCTCGCCGTGCCGACCGGCACCGTCTACGGAGTCCTCGGACCGAACGGCGCCGGCAAGACCACCACCGTGAAGATGCTCGCCACCCTCCTGCGGCCCGACGGCGGTGAAGCCCATGTCTTCGGTCACGACATCGTGCGCGAGGCCGACGAGGTGCGCGGCCGGGTGAGCCTCACCGGCCAGTACGCGTCCGTGGACGAGGACCTGACCGGCACCGAGAACCTGGTCCTGCTGGGCCGGCTGCTCGGCCACCACAAGCCCGCCGCCCGGACCCGCGCCGCCCAGCTGCTGGAGGCCTTCGGCCTCACGGAGGCGGCCGGGAAGCAGGTCAAGCACTACTCCGGGGGCATGCGGCGCCGCATCGACATCGCCGCCTCCATCCTCAACACACCCGACCTGCTCTTCCTCGACGAGCCGACCACCGGCCTGGACCCGCGCAGCCGCAACCAGGTGTGGGACATCGTGCGCGCGGTCGTCGCCCAGGGCACGACCGTGCTGCTGACCACGCAGTACCTGGACGAGGCCGACCAGCTGGCGTCCCGGATCGCCGTCATCGACCGCGGCAAGGTGATCGCCGAGGGCACCAAGGGCGAGCTGAAGGCGTCCGTCGGCGCCGGATCCGTCCATCTGCGGCTGCGGGACCCGGAGCAGCGCGACGGGGCGGTGCGGGTGCTGCGGGACCTGCTGACCGCCGAAGTGCAGCTGGAGCCCGATCCGGTCGCGCTGACCGCGCGCCTCGGCGTGGCGGCGAGCGACACCGCGGCCGACCAGGCCGCACGCGCCCTCGGGGAACTGGCCCGCGCCGGCATCACGGTCGACAACTTCTCCCTGGGTCAGCCCAGCCTCGACGAGGTCTTCCTGGCGCTGACCGGGCACGACACGGGTCAGGGCACCGGCCCCGAGACGAAGGACGAGGTGGCGGCATGAGCACGGCCACAAGCACCGAGAGCAAGGAACTCGCCCCGGTCAGCACCGAGTCGCTGGCCGCGCTGCTCGTGGCGAAGGAGCGGCCGCCGCGCCCCAGCTCCCTGTCCACCTCCCTGACGTTCGGCTGGCGCGCGATCCTCAAGATCAAGCACGTGCCCGAGCAGCTCTTCGACGTCACCGCCTTCCCGATCATGAACCTGCTGATGTTCACGTACCTCTTCGGCGGTGCGCTGGCGGGTTCGCCCAGTGACTACATCCAGTTCGTCCTGCCCGGCATCCTCGTGATGTCGGTCGTGATGATCACGATGTACACCGGGGTCTCGGTGAACATCGACATCGAGAAGGGCGTCTTCGACCGCTTCCGCTCGCTGCCGATCTGGCGGCCGTCGGCGATGGTCGGCTATCTGCTGGGCGACGCGCTGCGCTACACCATCGCGTCCGTCGTCATGCTCACCGTGGGCCTCGTCCTCGGCTACCGGCCGGACGGCGGGGTCGGAGGGGTCGTCGCGGGGATCGCGCTGCTGCTGGTGTTCTCGTTCGCCTTCTCCTGGATCTGGACGATGTTCGGGCTCATGCTGCGCACCGAGAAGTCGGTCATGAGCGTCAGCATGATGGTGATCTTCCCGCTCACCTTCCTGTCCAATGTCTTCGTCGACCCGAAGACCATGCCGGGCTGGCTTCAGGCGTTCGTCAACAACAGCCCCATCACCCATCTCGCGTCCGCGGTGCGCGGGCTGATGGCCGGCGACTGGCCGGGCGGCGAGATCGCATGGACGCTGGGCTGGGCCGGTCTGCTCCTGGCGGTGTTCGGGCCCATCACGATGCGGCTGTACAACCGGAAGTAGCCCGGCGGTTCCGGGTCATTGGTTCCGGGGGAGCGGGCGGATGTCGGGCGCGATCTGTGTGGCCGGCGTCGCCCGCACGATCGTGATCAGCCGGTCCGTCAGCTCCAGCGTCCCGACGTGCTGATCGTCGTAGCCGAGCAGCCGGTGCCCGCGGACGACGCTCACCACCAGATCGCCGAGCTCCCGGGGCGTCTTGCCCACCTCGGCCTTTATGACCGGCCGCTCGACGATGTCGAGACCGGAGCCCTGCTGGATGAGGTCCTCCATCACCATGCCGGCGGACGGGCTGAGCACGGAGAGCCCGAGCAGCCGCCCGGCCGCGCTGGCGCTGGTGATGACCGCGTCGGCACCCGACTGCTTCAGCAGCGGGGCGTTCTCCTCCTCGCGCACCGCGGCCACGATCTTCGCGCCCCGGTTGAGCTGCCGTGCCGTCAGCGTCACCAGCACGGCCGTGTCGTCGCGCTGCGTGGCGATGATGATCTGCCGCGCCCGCTGCACCTCGGCCCGCTTCAGCACCTCGCTGCGGGTGGCGTCCCCTATGACACCCGCGTAACCGTCCGCCGTGGCCGCGTCGATCGCCTTCGCACTGGGGTCGATGACCACGACCTGCTCCTTCCTGAGCCCGGTCGCACAGACGGTCTTGATCGCGGACCGGCCCTTGGTGCCGAAACCGACGACGACGGTGTGATCGCGCAACGTGGACCTCCAGCGAGTCAGTCGCCACTCCTCCCGGGTGCGTTCGGTGAGGGCTTCGAGGGTGGTACCGACCAGAATGATCAGGAACAGCACGCGCAACGGCGTGATGACGAAGATGTTGGTGAGGCGGGCGCCGTCACTCACCGGCGTGATGTCGCCGTACCCGGTGGTGGAGAGGGTGACGGTCGCGTAGTAGAAGGCGTCGAGGAGATCGATGGGGCCGTCGGCGTTGTCGTTGTAGCCCCCGCGGTCGGCGTACACGATCAACGCCGTCACCACCAGCACCACGAGAGCCATCGACAGTCGTTTGGCGACCTGGCGGATCGGATGCTCCACCATCTTCCTCGGGAGTTTCACCCGATGGGTCACCAGATGTTCGTCCGCCTGGCGAGCGATGGCGTCCTGGCCCGGAAGTTTCACGTGAAACACACCCCGATTCCCCCGGACGCCCAGGGCAGGTCGAGCAGTTCCGTCTCCCGGCCGGGCCGTGCTCCGCCGGGGGGTACGACGGCGAGCGCGTCGGCCGCCGCGATGCCGCGCAGCATGGCCGGGCCGTTGTAGAGCAGCGGCAGCGCCCGGTCGCCCCGCAGGGCCACGGGGATCAGCCGTGTGTCGTACGGGTGTCCCTGCACGGCGTCCCGCAGCGGCAGTGAGTAGGACTCGGGGGCGGGACGGGCGGCGAGGGTGCGCAGCAGTGGCTCGGCGAGGGTGAGCAGGCCGGAGACGGCGGCGAGGGGGTTGCCGGGCAGCCCGACGAGGTGCTGGTTCTCCTTGGTGCGGGCCAGCAGCATGGGGTGGCCGGGGCGCACCTTGACGCCGTCCACGAGGAGTTCGGCGCCGATGCGGCGGAGCGCGGGGTGCACATGGTCGACCGGGCCGGCTGCGGTGCCTCCGGTGGTGATGACGACATCGGCGTCGGATTCCGTGATCGCCTCGTACAGCGCCTGCTCGGTGTCGCCGATCCGGCGTACGGCGGTGACCTCCGCGCCGAGCGCGCGCAGCCAGGGCGGCAGCAGCGGGCCGAGCGCGTCCCGGATCAGCCCGTCGTGCGGCAGTCCCTCGCCGAGCAGCTCGTCGCCGAGGACGAAGACGTCGGCACGCGGGCGGGGGACCGCGGTGAGCGTGTCGTATCCGGCGGCGGCGGCCATGCCCAGGACGGGCGGGGTGATCAGGGTGCCCACGGGCAGCAACTGGTCGCCGCTGCGGCACTCCTGGCCGCGGGGCCGGATGTCCTGGCCGTGGGTGACGGTGTGCGGCGGCCGGGTGGCGGCCGTGACGTGCAGCCGGCCCATGTCGTCGGTGCGGCCGTGCTCGCTGCGGAGTACGGCGGTGGTGTCCGGGGGGATGCGGGCACCGGTGGCGATACGGACGGCCTCGCCGTCACTGAGCGGCGCGTGCTCCGTGTGCCCGGCGAGGACGCCCTCGTCCCGGACGGCCCAGGGGCCCGGACCGGAGACCGCCCAGCCGTCCATCGCGGAGGTGTCGAAGGAGGGCAGATCGGTGAGGGCGGTGAGGGGGGCGGCCAGGGTGAGACCCAGCGCGGAGGCGAGGGGGACGGCCACCGGGGTCAGATGGCCGGTGCGGCTGCCACCGCCGTGACGGGGGGCGCGTGCGGCGACGGCGCGGGCGTCCGTCCAGTCGGTGGCGTGGTGGTGCGGGTGGCGGGGGGTGCCCGTGGTGCCGCCGGGGTGTTCCTTCACGAGGGCGAGCGCCTCCTCGACGTCGAGGTCGTCGGCGTTCTCGTCGGCCCGGGTGGCGCGCGGTGTCATCCGGCGTCCGGGCGGGTGTCGGGGGTGGCGTCGGGGGCCGCGTCACCGGTCTCGGCCTCGGAGGACGCGGGGCCGGTGGTGTCCTCGTCGGCCCAGCGCAGCGCCAGCGCGGCGGCCTTGCGGGCCGCCTCGGCGACGGCCTCCCGGTCGCCTCCCGCCCGGGCCGCGGCGTAGCCGACGAGGAAGGTGGTCAGCGGCGCGGCCGGCCTGGCCACGCCGTGGGCTGCGTCGCGGGCGAGATCGAGCAGCACGCCGGTGTCGACGTCCAGGTCGATGCCCAGTTCGTCCTTGACTGCGGAGATCCATTCATCCAACACGTGTCCATGCTCCCTGATGCGTGCCCTGGCGGTGGCGATGTCGTCCCAGGTGTCGCAGTCGAAGGACGCCACCGGGTCGGAGATGCGGGTGAGGTCGAGCGAGCCGGTCAGCCGGCGCAGGGGCAGCCCGGCCAGTTCGCCGTGCCGGTCGGTGAGGACGGCCAGTTCGCGGCGCAGGGACCCGGTCCGGTACGCGGCGACCAGCGGCTGGTCACGGCCGTCGGAGTCGGTCAGCAGCACGCCGTCGGCGGTGCCCCGGCGCAGGGGCGCCAACAGTCCCCGCACCGTGCGGGGGGCGAGGAACGGCAGATCGGCGGAGAGCAGGAGGACATGGTCGGCCGTGGTGTGTCTCAGTCCGGCGGCGAGCGCGGCCAGCGGGCCGCCGCCCGGGGGTTCCTCGCGGGCCCAGATCACGGGTCGTGCGGTGGGGCGGGGGTCGGCGACGACCACCGTGGTGCGGGCTCCGGCGCAGGCGCTGAGCACCCGGTCGAGCAGCGCCCGCCCGCCCACGCGCACCCCGGGCTTGTCCGCGCCACCGAGCCGCCGGGCGGCGCCACCGGCGAGCACGACGGCGTCGTACGCGGTGTCGGAGCCACCGGAGGCCCCACCCAGGGGACCATGGGGTGGCTGATGCTCGGTCACCCTCCGAGTATGCGTGCCCCCCGCGACCGGACGGAACGCGGGGGGCACGCACGGGCGGGGGGACCCGGTGGAGCGCGGAGCGGACTCACAGCGTCCGCAGCAGCACCGCCGGTTGTTCGACGCAGTCCGCCACGTACCGCAGGAAGCCCCCTGCGGTGCCGCCGTCGCAGACCCGGTGGTCGAAGGTGAGCGACAGCTGCACGACCTGCCGTACCGCCAGCTCGCCCTCGTGCACCCACGGCTTGGGGACGATGCGGCCGACGCCGAGCATGGCGGCCTCGGGGTGGTTGACGATCGGGGTGGAGCCGTCGACGCCGAAGACGCCGTAGTTGTTCAGCGTGAAGGTGCCGCCCGTGAGTTCGGCGGGCGTCAGCGTGCCCGTCCGGGCCGCCTCGGTCAGCCGGGCGAACTCCGCCGTGAGCGATTCCGCGTCCCGCGCGTGCGCGTCCCGGACGACGGGGACGACCAGGCCCCGGTCGGTCTGCGCGGCGAAGCCGAGGTGCACGTCGGCGTACTGGACGATCTCCCTGGCCTCGGTGTCCACCGAGGAGTTGAGCTCGGGGAAGCGGGCCAGGGCGGCGGTGCAGATCCGGGCCAGCAGGGCGAGGACCGAGATCTTCGGGCCACCGGCCGCGTTCATCGCCGCCCGGGTCCGCATCAGTTCGGTCGCGTCGGCGTCCACCCAGCAGGTCGCGTCCGGGATCTCCGTGCGGCTGCGGGAGAGCTTGTCGGCGACGGCGCCCCGGATGCCCTTGAGCGGGACCCGGGTGACACCCGGGGTGGCCGCGGCCGCTGCCGGCGCGGTGTCCCCGGCGGCCCGCGGGCGCGGTTCGCCGGCCGTCGTGTCCGTGGGGGTCCGGGTGCCGGCGGCGCGCAGCGCGTACTCCACGTCCGCGCGCAGGATCAGTCCGTCGGGGCCGGAACCGGTCATCTCCCGCAGGTCCAGGCCGTGCTGCCGGGCCAGCCTGCGCACCAGGGGCGAGATCACGGGGACGGGACCGTCCGCCGCGCCCGGGGTGCGGGCCCCCGCCGCGGCCGGCTCGGCGGTCCGGGGCCGCCCGTTCGCCGTGGGGGTCGCCGCGGGTGCGGCGGGTGTCGCCGGCGCGGGCTCCGGCGGACGGACCCGGCGGCGCCGGGCCGGTGCCTCGGAGGTGCCGTAGCCGACCAGCACGTTGCCGGAGCCCTCGGCGTCCTGGGCCTCGGCGCCGTCCGGGCTCGCGCCCCCGGCCGGGCGGTGCTCGGCGGGCTCGCCCACCGCCACCGTCAGCAGCGGAGCGCCGACGGGCAGTTCCGTCCCCTCCGCGCCGAAGCGGGCCGTGACCACACCGCCGTAGGGGCAGGGCACGTCCACCATCGCCTTGGCCGTCTCGACCTCGACGACCGGCTGGTCCACGGCGACGACGTCGCCGACCTCGACCAGCCAGCGCACGATCTCCGCCTCGGTGAGCCCCTCACCGAGGTCGGGCAGCTTGAACTCCAGCACCTGTGCCATCAGCTCTCGGCCTCCCACTGAAGACGCCCCACGGCGTCCAGGATCCGGTCCACTCCGGGCAGGTGGTGGCGCTCCAGCATCGGCGGCGGATACGGCAGGTCGAACCCGGCCACACGCAGCACCGGCGCCTCCAGGTGGTGGAAGCAGCGCTCCGTGACCCGGGCCGCGATCTCCCCGCCCGGGCCGCCGTAGCCACCCGACTCGTGGACGACGACCGCGCGTCCCGTCCGCCGTACCGAGGCGCACACCGTCTCGTCGTCGAACGGCACCAGGGAGCGCAGATCGACGACTTCGAGGTCCCAGCCCTCGGCCCGGGCCGCCTCGGCCGCCTCCATGCAGACGGGCAGCGACGGCCCGTACGTGATGAGCGTGGCGCTCCGCCCTGAGCGCCGCACCACCGCACGGCCTATCGGTTCAACGGCCGTCGGCTCGTCCGGGTTCCAGGTGTCCTTGGACCAGTAGAGCCGCTTGGGTTCCAGGAGGACGACCGGGTCGTCGGAGGCGATGGCGGCGCGCAGCAGCCCGTAGGCGTCGGCGACGGTCGCGGGCATGACGACATGGAGCCCCGGAGTCGCCATGTAGTACGCCTCGGAGGAGTCGCTGTGGTGCTCGACCCCGCCGATGCCGCCGCCGTAGGGGACACGGATGGTGAGCGGCAGGGGCATCTTCCCGCGCGTGCGGTTGCGCATCTTCGCGACGTGCGAGACGAGCTGCTCGAACGCCGGGTAGGCGAACGCGTCGAACTGCATCTCCACGACCGGGCGCAGCCCGTACATGGCCATGCCCACGGCCGTGCCGAGGATGCCCGCCTCGGCCAGCGGCGTGTCGGTGCAGCGGTCCTCCCCGAACTCCTTGGCGAGTCCGTCGGTGACCCGGAAGACACCGCCGAGGGTGCCGACGTCCTCGCCCATGACGTGCACGGACGGGTCGGCGGCCATCGCGTCGCGCAGCGCGCGGGTGAGGGCCTGCGCCATGGTGGCCGGCTTGACGGCGACGGTGGTCATCGCTGCGCCCCTTCCGGCTCGGCCTCGGCCGCCAGCTCGGCGCGCAGCTGCTCCCGCTGCTCCAGCAGCTGGGGGGTGGGCTCGGCGTAGACGTGGGCGAAGAGGTCCATGGGGTCGAGCGCCGGGTCCTGGTTCATGCGGGCACGCAGGTCCGCGGCCATGGCCTCGGCGTCCTGGCGGGCGGTTTCCACGGCGGCCTCGTCGAGCGCACCGCGCGCGGTCAGCTCCTGCTCCAGCAGGGTGATGGGGTCGTGCCGCTTCCAGGTCTCGACCTCGGCGTCACCGCGGTAGCGGGTCGCGTCGTCGGCGTTGGTGTGCGCCTCCACGCGGTACGTGATCGCCTCGACCAGGGTCGGCCCGCCGCCCGCGCGGGCGTGCCGTACGGCGTCGGCGAGGACCTCGTGGACGGCGGCGGCGTCGTTGCCGTCGACCAGGCGGCCGGGCATGCCGTAGCCGACGGCCTTGTGGGCCAGCGACGGCGCCGCGGTCTGCTTGGCGAGCGGTACGGAGATCGCGAAGCCGTTGTTCTGGACGAGGAAGACGACCGGGGCCTGCCAGACGGCGGCGAAGTTCAGCGCCTCGTGGAAGTCGCCCTCGCTGGTGCCGCCGTCGCCGACCATGGCGAGGGCCACCACGTCGTCGCCCTTGAGGCGGGCGGCGTGCGCGAGACCGACGGCGTGCGGCAGCTGGGTGGCCAGGGGGGTGCTCAGCGGGGCCACGCGGTGCTCGTGGGGGTCGTAGCCGGTGTGCCAGTCGCCGCGCAGCAGGGTGAGGGCCTCCACGGGGTCCACGCCGCGGGCGACGACGGCGAGGGTGTCGCGGTAGCTCGGGAAGAGCCAGTCGCGCTCCTCGAGGACGAGCGCGGCGGCGACCTCGCAGGCCTCCTGGCCGGTGCTGGAGGGGTAGACCGCGAGACGGCCCTGCTTGGTGAGGGCGGTGGCCTGCGCGTTGTAGCGGCGGCCCTTCACCAGCTCCGCGTACAGGCGGCGCAGCAGGCCCGGGTCGGCCTCGGCGGCCGCCTCGGTGCCGAGGACGCGGTACGGCTCCGCGTCCGGCAGCAGCGGCGCGGGGTCGGTACGGGGCTGCCAGGCGGGCGGCGGGGTCGGCCGGTAGGCCCCCCGCTGCTCCATGACCGTCATGACGGCACCTCCTCGTGGGATGTCGGAGGCGCGGCGTCTGTGACGCGCCTCACCAACCGATTGTTCGGTCGCCGGCACATTTTGGCTACGGGTGGCACCAGGCTGTGGACAAACGGTTCTCCACAACCTGAGATGGATGCAGGACGTCCACGGCGGGAAGGTGGGGGCGGGTGGCATCTGAACAAATGGCCGAGGGCCAGGAGGAGACCGGGCCGCTTCCGCCCGCGCGGCCCCTGGACGCCATCGACCAGGACATCCTGCGCATGCTCCAGTCGGACGGCCGCGCGTCCATACGCTCGGTCGCCGAACGGGTCCACGTCTCCCGCGCGAACGCCTACGCGCGCATCAACCGGCTGGTCGAGGACGGCGTCATCCGCGGCTTCGGGGCCCGCGTCGACCACGAGCGGGCCGGTCACGGGACGTCCGCCTACATCACCCTGAAGATCGTCCAGAACACCTGGCGCACGGTCCGCGAGCAGCTCAGACAGCTCCCGGGTGCCTCGCACATCGCGCTGGTGGGCGGGGACTTCGACGTCCTGCTGCTGGTGCACACGCCCGACAACCGGGCACTGCGCGAGTTGGTGCTCACCCGGCTCCAGGCGATCCCCGAGGTGCTGAGCACGCGCACGCTGCTGGTCTTCGAGGAGGAGGACCTGGAACCACAGGGGTGAGCGTGCCCGGCCCGACGGCGGCCGGGGCCGCTCTCAGGACGCCTTGCGCAGTCCCCCGAAGGCCAGCTGCGCCACGGCGTCGGCGACCTCGCCCTCGCTCATGCCGCGCCCGTCCGGCCGGTACCACTCGACTATCGAGTTGATCATGCCGAAGACCAGCCGGGTCACCAGCCGCACCTCTATGTCGCCGCGCACGTCCCCGTCGGCGGCCGCGGCCTTGAGCAGCTCGGCCACCCGGTGGTCGAACTCCCGCCGCCGCTCCAGCGCCCACCGCTCGGTGTCCGTGTTGCCGCGCACCCGCAGCAGCAGCGTCACGTACGGCAGCTCGGCCATCAGCACCTCGACCATGCGCCGTACGACGTACTCCAGGCGCTCGGCGGCGCGCCCCACGCGCGCGGGCTCCTCGTCGAGGATGCCGAAGAGCCCGTCCAGCGCCCGGCTCACCGCGCGGCGCAGCAGTTCCTCCTTGCCGGCCACGTGGTGGTAGATCGACGACTTGGAGATGCCGGCGGCCTTGGAGAGGTGCTCCATGGAGGTGCCGTCGTAGCCGCGCTCGTTGAACACCTGGACGGCGACGGACAGCAGCGTCTCCGGGGTGTACGTGTCGCGCCTGGCGGTGGTCATGGGGTGTCCTCCCGCTTGTCGGAGGCGTAGGCGTGGCGGTACAGGGCGAGGGACGGGGCGTAGCGGCCGGACGGATCGCACTGGTGCAGGTTGTCCAGCACGGAGCAGGCCCACCCGCCGCCCAACCGCCGGCTCCACTCCAGCGGCCCCAGCGGGTAGTTCACGCCCAGGCGCATCGCCGTGTCGATGTCGTCCTCGGTGGCCACGCCCTTGGCGACGGCGTCGACCGCGAGGTCGATGATCCGGGCCACCGTCCGCGCGACGATCATTCCGGGCACGTCCCCGATGACGCTGACCTTCTTGCCGAGCGCCTGGAACAGCCCGGTGGCCTCGGCGACGGTCACCGGGGAGGTGTTCCGCGCGTGGGACAGCGCGACGCGCGTGGCCTTGCGGTAGTCGAGGGCGAGGTCGAAATACACGACGTCGCGGAACTCGACGGAGGTCTGGCCGTCGGCGAGCACCAGCTGTCCGCCGCCGGGCAGCACCAGACGGGTGCCGTTGTCCTCGTCCTCCTCGCGCACCTCGATGCCCGCCTCGCGGATCAGCGCGAGCAGCTCCGAGGCGGGCCCCAGATCGCCCTCGGCGACCACGTACGCGGGCGGCCCGGCGGGCTCGGCGGTGTGCGGCTCGGGGCGCTCGGCACCGTCCCGGTGGTCGTACCAGCCCTGGCCGGTCTTGCGGCCCAGGCGGCCCGACTCGACCAGCCGGCGCTGGACGAGCGAGGGGGTGAAGCGCACGTCCTGGAACAAGGACTGCCACACCGAGTGGGTGACGGCCTCGTTGACGTCCTGCCCGATCAGGTCAGTCAGCTCGAAGGCGCCCATCCGGAAACCCCCGGACTCGCGCAGGACCGCGTCGATGGTGGCCGGGTCGGCGCCCTGGGACTCGTACACCGCGAAGGCCTCGGCGTAGAAGGGCCGGGCGACGCGGTTGACGATGAAGCCGGGGGTGTCGGCACAGGCGACCGGCGTCTTGCCCCAGGCGCGGGCCGTCTCGTACGCGCGCGTGGCGCAGGTGACTTCGGTGGCGAAGCCGGAGACGACCTCGACGAGCGGCAGCAGCGGCGCGGGGTTGAAGAAGTGCAGGCCCACGAAGCGGCCGGGCACGCGCAGGGCGCCGCCGATCGCGGTGACCGACAGGGAGGAGGTGTTGGTGGCGAGCAGACAGTCGTCGGAGACGATGTCCTCCAGCGCGCGGAACAGCTCCTGCTTGACGTCGAGGCGCTCCAGGACGGCCTCGACGACCAGCGCGCAGTCGGCCAGCCCGGTGAGCTCGTCGGCGGGTCGCAGCCGGGCGCGCGCCGCGTCCCGCTCGTCGGCGGTGAGGCGCTCCTTCTCCACCAGCCGGTCGAGCCGGGCGCCGATCGCGTCGGCCGCCTCACGGGCCCGGCCGGGGGCGGCGTCGTACAACCGCACGGGATGGCCCGCGACCAGCGCGACCTGGGCGATTCCCTGGCCCATGGTGCCGGTGCCGACCACGGCCACGGGACTGCTGAGGTCGAGTGCTGTCATGTGCGCGATCCTCCCGCACGGGGTTGTCCACAGATGCGGCGGACCCCCTTGTCCCGACCGATCGTTCGGTTACTCTAACTCTGACCGCCCGTACCTGACTACGTTTCCGCACAGGTCCATGAGCTCGACGAAGAGTTCCTGAGACGAGGAGTTGGTCCCGCATGGCCGCCGAACTCACCGCGCACGAGCTGATCGCCCGGCACCGTCCCACCCTGGACCAGGCGCTGGAAGCGATCCGCACGCGCGCGTACTGGTCGCCCCACCCCGAGCACCCCAAGGCCTACGGGGAGGACGGCAGCCTGGACATGGCGGCGGGCAAGGCCGCCTTCGACGCCCTGCTCGGCACCCGCCTCGACCTCGGCCAGCCCGGCACGGACGGCTGGGTGGAGGGCGAGACCTCGCCGTACGGCATCGAGCTGGGCGTCGGCTATCCGCACGCGGACCTCGACGAACTGCTGCCCGCCATGAAGGCGGGAATGCGGGCCTGGCGGGACGCGGGCGCCGAGGCCCGCGCGGTGGTCTGTCTGGAGATCCTCAAGCGGATCAGCGACCGGACGACGGAGTTCGCCCAGGCGGTCATGCACACCTCCGGCCAGGCGTTCATGATGGCGTTCCAGGCGGGCGGCCCGCACGCGCAGGACCGCGGCATGGAGGCGGTGGCCTACGCGTACGTGGAGCAGATCCGCACGCCGGACACCGCGGAGTGGACCAAGCCGCAGGGCAAGCGCGACCCGCTCGCGCTCACCAAGCGGTTCACCCCGGTCCCGCGCGGCATCGGCCTGGTCATCGGCTGCAACACCTTCCCGACGTGGAACGGCTACCCGGGCCTGTTCGCCTCCCTGGCCACCGGCAACGCGGTGCTGGTCAAGCCGCACCCCCGCGCGGTGCTGCCCCTCGCGCTCACCGTCCAGGTGGCCCGCCAGGTGCTCACCGAGGCCGGCTTCGACCCGAACCTGGTCGCCCTGGCCGCCGAGCGGCCCGGCGAGGGCATCGCCAAGACCCTCGCGACGCGCCCGGAGATCCGGATCATCGACTACACCGGCTCCACGGAGTTCGGCGAATGGCTGGAGAACAACGCCCGCCAGGCGCAGGTGTACACCGAGAAGGCCGGCGTCAACACGGTGCTCGTGGAGTCGACCGGCGACTACAAGGGGATGCTGGCCAACCTGGCGTTCTCCCTGTCGCTGTACAGCGGCCAGATGTGCACCACCCCGCAGAACCTGCTCATCCCGCGCGAGGGCATCACCACCGACCAGGGCCCCAAGTCCTTCGACGAGGTCACTGCCGACCTGGCGAAGGCGGTCGACGGCCTGCTCGGCGACGACGCGCGCGCCAACGCGCTGCTGGGCGCGATCGTCAACCCGGACGTGAAGGCCCGCCTGGAGGCGGCCGCCGGCCTCGGCGAGGTCGCCCTCGCCTCCCGTGAGATCACCAACCCGGAGTTCCCGGGCGCGGTGGTGCGCACGCCGGTGATCGTGAAGCTGGACGGCGCCAAGCCGGACGCCGAGGCCGCCTACATGAGCGAGTGCTTCGGCCCGGTCTCCTTCGCCGTCGCGGTCGACTCGGCCGACGACGCGGCGGAGCTGCTGCGGCGCACCATCCGCGAGAAGGGCGCCATGACGGTCGGCGCCTACACGACCTCCCCCGAGGTCGAGGAGACGGTGCAGGAGGTCTGCCTGGAGGAGGCCGCCCAGCTCTCCCTGAACCTCACCGGCGGGGTGTACGTCAACCAGACGGCCGCTTTCTCCGACTTCCACGGCTCCGGCGGCAACCCGGCCGCCAACGCGGCCCTCACCGACGGCGCGTTCGTGGCCAACCGGTTCCGGGTGGTCGAGGTGCGCCGGGAGGCCTAGGAGGCGTGAGGTGCGTCCCCGGTGGCGCTCCAGTGGTACAGCGTCATGGCCACACTGGTCGCGAGGTTGTAGCTGGACACCTGGGGGCGCATCGGCAGCGCCACCAGATGGTCGGCCCGCGCGCGCAGCTCGGGCGACAGTCCGCTGCGCTCGGAGCCGAAGGCCAGCAGCGCGTCGTCCGGCAGCTTCAGTCCGCGGATGTCCTCGCCCTCCGGGTCGAGCGCGAAGACCGGTCCGGGCGGCAGCTCCGCCACGGGCAGCCGCTCCACGGCGGTGGCGAAGTGCAACCCCGCCCCGCCGCGCACGACGGTGGGGTGCCAGGGGTCGAGCGTGCCGGTGGTGACGACGCCGGTGGCCCCGAATCCGGCGGCCAGCCGGATCACCGCCCCTGCGTTGCCGAGGTTGCGCGGGTTGTCGAGGACCACCACGGGAGCGGTGCGCGGGAGGTGCGCCAGCCTCTCGACGTTGCCCGCGCGGGAGGGGCGCACGGCCAGGGCGGCCACGGCGGTGGGGTGCGGGCGCGGCACCAGCGCGGCGTACGTCTCGTGGGGCACCTCGGTCAGCAGCGCCGCCAGCGCCTCCCGTACGTCCTCGGCCAGCTCGTCGGCGAGGGCGAGCGCGCCGGACCGGTCTGCGGTCAGCGCGAGCCGCACCTCGGCCCCGAAGCGCACGGCGTGCTTGAGGGCGTGGAAGCCGTCGAGGAGGACGGCGCCGTCGGCCAGACGGCGCCAGGCGGACACGGGATCGGCCGGGGTCTCCGGCGCGGTGCCGCGGGCGGGGTCGGTCATGCCGTGCAGCCTACGTGCGCGGGCCCGGCACTCCGCGCGGCGCCGGAGCCGCCTCCGCCGGATCCTCTCCGGCCGGGCGGTCGCCCGGGGTCCGCTGCTCCGGGACGGACGGCCCGCCGCGCGGGCGCGGCCGACCGCGCACGCGTGCCGCCAGGTCGCCCAGCCGGCGCAGGAAGGACGTCGGCAGGAAGACCGCGTCAGCCGCGATCATCGCCAGCGAGAAGAAGGGCAGCCCGAGCACCACGGCGATCACCGCGTGCTCGATGATCATGAAGGTCAGCAGGACGTTCTTGACCCGCCGGTTGAACAGCGTGAACGGGAAGGCGACCTGCACGGCGACCGTCGCGTAGGTCACCAGCATCACCATCGTGCCGCTGGCCGACAGCAGGTCCGCGAGGGCCGGCCAGGGGGAGAAGTACTCCAGGTGCAGCGGGTAGTAGACGGCGGTGCCGTCCTGCCAGCGGGAGCCCTGCACCTTGTACCAGCCCGCCGTGGCGTAGATCAGACACGCCTCGGCCATGATCACGAGGAGCGCGCCGTTGTGCACGATGTTGCCGACGACGTCCAGCAGGATCCGCGGCTGTCCGGTCCTCGCCCGGCGTCCGACCAGCCACCACAGCGCCTGAGCGACCCATACGGTCCACAGCAGCACCGGTATGAACAGGTGACCGCCGTCCATCCGGCCCGCCAGCGTCGCCAGGAGCAGCAGGAACCCGAGCACGCACCACAGCGCCGGCCCGACCCGGTCGTGGGGCCGCTCCCCACGCGCGCGCGCCTCGGCCGTACGCCGTGCGCGCCGCGCGTCCAGGGACCAGACCTGGCCGCAGCGCGTGAAGACCAGGTAGATCGACATCAGGTGCAGGACGTTGTCGCCGCCGTCCCCCATGAAGACGCTGCGGTTCTGCAGCGCCAGCACGCCCACCATGAACAGCACCGACATGGTGCGAGTGCGCCAGCCCAGCAGCAGCAGGAGGCTGCACAGCACGGCGAGCGCGTAGACGGCCTCGAACCATCCCGCGCTGTCCCACCACAGCAGCGGGGTGAAGGCGCCGTTGGTCGCGACCAGCTGGTCGGCGAGGTCCCAGCTCCAGGGGCCGTCGGGGCCGTAGAGCTCCTGGCGGTGGGGGAACTCGCGCAGCAGGAACAGCAGCCAGGTCAGGCTGAAGCCGATGCGGATCACGGCGGTCTGGTGGGGGCCCAGAGCGGAGTCGGTGACGCGGGCGATCACCCGGGACAGCGCCAGCGAGCAGCGGTTCACCCGACGCCTCCCCGGGCCTCGTCCTCGGGCAGGGACCACCAGGGCAGCGTGCGGTACACGGGCGTGGTGGAGACCTCCTCCGAGCTCCACTCGGGCGGCGGCACATTGGCGGTCCGCGAGCGGACCTGGACGCGCGCCACGGTACCGCCGGGACCGGCCGCGTCCGCCCGGTCGAGGCGCAGCACCGTGATCCGCCGCAGATATGTCTCGGACAGGGCCCCGCGCAGGCCCACCGGGCGGTTGTCGTTGTCGTGCGTGGCGACGAAGAAGTCCCAGGCCCGGCGCAGTTCGTTCTGCTGGGTGTGGCTGGGCAGCAGGTTGCCGTCGATGGCGCGGCCGTCCTGCGCGGACAGGTCGTACCAGCCGGTGGTCCGGGTGTCCCCGTCCGCCGTGGTGATCTCCGCGCGCACCTGGACGGCGACGTTCTGCTGCAAGGGGTTCGGCGCGAACAGCTTCCAGTTCTGCTCGAACTCCGGATAGATCCAGTTCCCGATCGTCTCGCTGTGCTTCTTGCTGACCGTGTTCGCGGGCGCGACATGCAGGAACGTCATGCCGAGATGCACGCAGACCCCGACCGCGACGACAGCGAGCGCCAGCGCGGCGCCGATCTGATAGCGCAGGGAGAGGGCGGCCACTCCGGTACGGGGCTCGGCGGGCGGGCCGGGGACGGAAGGGCCGGCCGGGGCGGCGGGGTCGGGCGGGAAGGTCGGGGGCGGCGGTGGGCCGGTCACGGGGACCTGATCGGGCAGGGGAGGGCGCGGGTCCGGCCCGCCCGGCCCGGCGGACGGCCCCACAGGGCCGTGCCGGGCGTTCGAGCCCTTGTCGTACGCGTCCATTCCGCCCCGCTCCCCGATCCCGGTCCGTCGCCGCGCCCGCCCGGCCACGAGACCTCGTCACGCCCCGCACGACCGCTCCGCCGTGTCGCACGGAACGGTACTCAGCACCGGCCCTCCGGGCCCAGTCCGGTCGGGAACCCGCTCCGTGGCCGTCACCACACCGCGCCCCGAGCCTCTTCGCCAGGCGGCACCCGCAGGTTATCCACAGCGGTTGACACCCGGCGGCACCCGTCTCACCATGGAATCGCACGAACCGAACGATCGGTCGGGAGCGTGCTCCGGAAAGCATCCAGGTCGAGGGGGACCTCATGGCGACAGCAGCCGCCCGCGATACGGCCGCCGGCCGGGCGTACGACGCACCGCCCGACGCGGACGACACCGCCGGTCACGAGCGCGCCTTCGACGCGGCCGTCGCCGCCGACGAGCGGATCGAGCCGCGCGACTGGATGCCGGACGCCTACCGGGCCACGCTCGTCCGGCAGATCGCCCAGCACGCGCACTCCGAGATCATCGGCATGCAGCCGGAGGCCAACTGGATCACCCGCGCGCCCTCACTGCGCCGCAAGGCGATCCTCATGGCCAAGGTGCAGGACGAGGCCGGGCACGGCCTGTACCTCTACAGCGCCGCCGAGACCCTCGGCACCAGCCGCGACGAGCTGCTCGACAAGCTGCACTCCGGCCGCCAGAAGTACTCCTCGATCTTCAACTACCCCACCCTGACCTGGGCGGACGTCGGCGCCATCGGCTGGCTCGTGGACGGCGCCGCGATCACCAACCAGGTGCCCCTGTGCCGCTGCTCCTACGGCCCGTACGCACGCGCGATGGTCCGCATCTGCAAGGAGGAGTCCTTCCACCAGCGCCAGGGGTACGAGCTGCTGCTCGCCCTCAGCCGGGGCACCCCGGAGCAGCACGCGATGGCGCAGGACGCCGTGGACCGCTGGTGGTGGCCCTCGCTGATGATGTTCGGCCCGCCCGACGACGAGTCCCAGCACTCCGCGCAGTCGATGGCCTGGAAGATCAAGCGGCACTCCAACGACGAACTGCGCCAGCGCTTCGTCGACATCTGCGTCCCCCAGGCCGAATCGCTCGGCCTCACCCTGCCCGACCCGGACCTGAAGTGGAACGAGGAGCGCGGTCACCACGACTTCGGGGCGATCGACTGGACCGAGTTCTGGGACGTCCTCAAGGGCAACGGCCCCTGCAACGAACAGCGGCTGACCCGGCGCAGGCAGGCCCACGAGGAGGGCGCCTGGGTCAGGGAGGCCGCGGCGGCCCACGCGGCCAAGCACAGGAACTGCGAGACCGGCAGGACCGGCGAGACAGGAGCGACGCGAGCATGACCCACACCGACTGGCCCCTGTGGGAGGTCTTCGTGCGCTCGCGCCGGGGCCTGTCCCACACCCACGCCGGCAGCCTGCACGCGCCGGACGCGGAGCTCGCCCTGCGCAACGCCCGCGACCTGTACACCCGGCGCGGCGAGGGCGTCTCGATCTGGGTCGTCCCGTCCTCCGCGATCACCGCCTCCTCGCCCGACGAGAAGGACCCGTTCTTCGAACCGTCCGCCGACAAGCCCTACCGGCACCCGACGTTCTACGAGATCCCCGAGGGGGTGCGGCACCTGTGACGACCACCCCCGCCAAGGACACCGCCCCCACGGCGGCCGCGCTCGCCCTCGGTGACGACGCCCTCGTGCTCTCCCACCGTCTCGGCGAGTGGGCCGGACACGCCCCCGTGCTGGAGGAGGAGGTCGCCCTCGCCAACATCGCGCTGGACCTGCTGGGCCAGGCACGGGTGCTGCTGTCGATGGTGGGCGACGAGGACGAACTGGCGTATCTCCGCGAGGAGCGCGCCTTCCGCAACCTTCAGCTGGTGGAGCAGCCGAACGGCGACTTCGCCCACACCATCGCCCGCCAGCTGTACTTCTCCACCCACCAGTACCTCCTCTACGGCGAACTGGCCACCGGCAACGGCCCGTTCGCGCCGCTGGCCGCCAAGGCCGTCAAGGAGACCGACTACCACCGCGACCACGCCGAGCAGTGGACGCTCCGGCTCGGCGACGGCACGGACGAGAGCCACGCGCGGACGCAGCGGGCCGTGGACGCCCTGTGGCGCTACACCGGCGAGATGTTCCAGCCGGTCGAGGGCCTGGACGTCGACTGGACCGGCCTGGAGACCGCCTGGCTGGAGCGGGTGTCGGAGACGCTCCGCCGGGCCACGCTCACGGTGCCCGAGGGGCCGCGCACGGGCGCCTGGGCGGCCGGCGCGGGCCGTCAGGGCCTGCACACCGAGCCGTTCGGCCGCATGCTCGCCGAGATGCAGCACCTGCATCGCAGCCACCCGGGGGCGGCATGGTGACCACCACCCCGCTGGAGGCGGAACTCCTGGAGCTCGCCGGTTCGGTGCCCGACCCCGAGCTGCCCGTGCTGACCCTGCGCGAGCTCGGTGTCGTGCGCGCGGTGCACGCACACGGGACGGACACCGTCGAGGTCGAGCTGACCCCGACATACACCGGCTGCCCGGCCGTCGAGGCGATGAGCCTGGACATAGAGCGCGTCCTGCGCGAGCACGGGGTGCGCGAGGTCACCGTGCGCAAGGTGCTCGCGCCCGCCTGGTCGACCGACGACATCACCGACGAGGGGCGGCGCAAGCTGCGCGAGTTCGGCATCGCCCCGCCCCGCGTGCGGTCGGCCTCCGGGCCGGTCGCGGTGGAGCTGGGACCGACCCGCGCCCGGGACGCCGCGGGGGAGACGAACCCCGACCCCGTGCCCTGCCCGCACTGCGGGTCCACCGAGACCGAACTGCTCAGCCGCTTCTCGTCCACCGCGTGCAAGGCCCTGCGCCGCTGCCTGGCCTGCCGTGAACCGTTCGACCACTTCAAGGAGTTGTGATGGCCCGCTTCCACCGGCTCCGGGTGGCCGCGGTCGACCGGCTCACCGACGACTCCGTCGCCCTCACCCTCACCGTCCCCCCGCACCTCGCCGAGGAGTACCGCTACGCCCCCGGCCAGCATCTGGCCCTGCGGCGCGTCGCGGACGGCGAGGAGATACGCCGCACCTACTCCATCTGCTCCCCCGCCCCCGACGGCGAGGCCCCGACCTCGCTGCGGGTGGGCGTGCGGCTGGTCGACGGCGGCGCCTTCTCCACCTACGCGCTCAAGGAGATCGACCTCGGCGACGAGCTGGAGGTCATGACCCCGGCCGGCCGCTTCACGCTCCCCCCGGCACCCGGCCGGTACGCGGCGATCGTCGGCGGCAGCGGCATCACGCCGGTGCTGTCGATCGTCTCGACCCTCCTCGCCCGCGAGCCCCAGGCCCGGTTCTGCCTGATCCGCAGCGACCGGACGGCCGCCTCGACGATGTTCCTGGAGGAGGTCGCCGACCTGAAGGACCGCTACCCCGAGCGGTTCCAGCTGGTCACGGTGCTCTCCCGGGAGGAACAGCAGGCGGGGCTGCCCTCCGGGCGGCTCGACCGGGAGCGGCTGACCGGGCTGCTGCCGGCCCTGCTGCCCGTGGACCAGGTGGACGGCTGGTTCCTCTGCGGGCCCTACGGCCTGGTCGAGGGGGCCGAGCGGGCACTGCGCGGGCTGGGTGTCGCCCGCTCCCGCATCCACCAGGAGATCTTCCACGTCGACGCCGGTACGGCGCCCGTCACCGCGGCGCCGGCCCCCGCGCACAGCACGGTCACCGCCCGGCTCGACGGACGCGGCGGGACCTGGCCCGTCCAGGACGGCGAGTCCCTGCTGGACACGGTGCTGCGCAACCGGCCCGACGCGCCCTACGCCTGCAAGGGCGGGGTGTGCGGGACGTGCAGGGCGTTCCTCGTCTCGGGCGAGGTGCGGATGGACCGCAACTTCGCCCTGGAGTCGGAGGAGACCGAGGCGGGCTATGTCCTGGCCTGCCAGTCCCATCCGGCGACGGAGAAGGTGGAGCTGGACTTCGACCGGTAGCCCGGACGCGGGTGGCTGCGGGCTTCCGCGGGCGTCCGCGGGTACGGCGCTACAGCACGTGCCCCGGCGTCCCGTCGTCCGTGACGACGGGACGTCCGGCGGCCTCCCACACCTGCATGCCGCCGTCGACGTTCACCGCGTCGATGCCCTGCTGGGCCAGATACATGGTCACCTGGGCCGACCGTCCGCCGGAACGGCAGATCACATGGATCCGGCCGTCCTGCGGGGCGGCCTCGGTCAGCTCGCCGTAGCGGGCCACGAACTCACTGATGGGGATGTGCAGCGCCCCCTCGGCATGACCGGCCTTCCACTCGTCGTCCTCGCGGACGTCCAGCAGGAAGTCGCCGTCCTCGAGGTCCGCGACCCGGACCGTGGGCACCCCAGCTCCAAAACTCATGCCTCCGACGCTACCCGACCGGGCGGGCGGACCCCCGCCTCAGGCCAGCAGCGACGCCAGCTCCGCCTCGCGCTCGGCGACCTGGGCCCGCAGCTGCTCGGCGATCTCCTCCAGGAGCTTGTCGGGATCGTCCGGGGCGAGCCGGAGCATCGAGCCGATGGCTCCCTCCTCCAGTTCCCGGGCGACCAGCGTGAGCAGTTCCTTGCGGCGGGCGAGCCATTCGAGACGGGCGTAGAGCTCCTCGCTCGCGCTCGGGGCCCGCTTCGGCTCCGGGCCGGCGGCCCACTCCTCGGCTAGTTCGCGCAGCTCGTCCTCACTGCCGCGGGCGTAGGCGGCGTTGACGCGGGTGATGAACTCCTCGCGGCGCTCGCGTTCCTTGTCCTCCTGCGCCAGGTCCGGGTGGGCCCTGCGGGCGAGGTCGCGGTAGAGCTTGCGGGCCTCCTCGCTGGGCCGCACCCGCTGCGGGGGCCGGACCGGCTGGTCCGTGAGCATGGCGGTGGCCTCGGGGAACAGGCCCTCGCCGTCCATCCAGCCACCCAGCAGCTCCTCGACACCGGGGATCGGCAGCAGCCGGGCACGCGCCTCGTCGGCCCGGCGCCGGTCCTCGGGGTCGTCGCTGCGGGCGGCCCTGGCCTCCAGGATCCGGGCGTCCAGCTCCTCCAGGCGGGCGTACATCGGGCCGAGCTTCTGTTCGTGCAGCCGGGAGAAGTTCTCGACCTCGACGCGGAAGGTCTCCACGGCGATCTCGAACTCGATCAGCGCCTGCTCGGCCGCGCGTACGGCCTGCTCCAGCCGCTCCTCGGGCCGCGTCGCACCACCACCGCCGGGCGTCCGCTCCGCACCGGCGCCGCCGCCACCCTGCTCACCTTCCGAGGTCGTCACCCGGACAGCGTAGGCCACCCGCACGGGCGCCACCGCCCGCCGCGGCGGCACACCCTCCGACCTGGCCCGGCGGGCCGCTCAGACCCCCGTCTCCGCGGCTATTCGTCCCGACCGGATCGCGGTCACCAGGTCCGTGTGGTCCGCCTCGGTGCGGTCGGCGTAGGCGACGGCGAAGGCCGCCACCGCCTCGTCCAGTTCGTCGTTCTTGCCGCAGTAGCCGGCGATCCTGCGGGGGTCGGCGCTGTGGGAGTGGGCGCGGGCCAGCAGGGCGCCGGTCATCCGGCCGTAGTCGTCGATCTGGTCGGCGGCCAGCGCGGCCGGGTCGACGCTGCCCTTGCGGTTGCGGAACTGGCGCACCTGGAACGGCCGGCCGTCGACCGTCGTCCAGCCCAGCAGATTGTCCGATATCACCTGCATCCGCTTCTGGCCGTGGACCACCCGCCGGCCCTCGTGACCGGCCTCGGGGGCGTCGAAGCCGGCCGTCGACAGATGCGGCACCAGGGCCGAGGGCCGGGCCTCCTTGACCTGGAGGACCAGGGGCTCGCCCCGGTGGTCGAGGAGCAGCACGACGTAGGAGCGGGTGCCCACGCTGCCCGTGCCGACCACGCGGAACGCCACGTCGTGCACGGCGTGCCGGGCCAGCAGCGGATGGCGGTCGGGCGGGAGCGTGCCGAGGTACTCCTCCAGCGCGGCGGCCACCGCGGCGGCCTCGCCGTCCGGTATCCGGCGCAGGACCGGCGGCGCGTCGACGAAGCGGCGTCCGCCGTCCTCGGTCGCCTCGGTCGACTTGGCCGCGAACCGCCCGCTGGTGTTGGCGCGGGCCTTCTCGGAGACCCGCTCCAGCGTGCCCAGCAGGTCGTGGGCGTCGGTGTGGGAGACCAGTTCCTCGTCCGCGATGGCGTTCCAGGCGTCCAGCGCCGGCAGCTTGGCCAGCAGCCGCATCGTGCGGCGGTAGGCACCCACGGTGTCGTGGGCCGCCGCCCGACAGGTGTCCTCGTCCGCTCCGGCCTCGCGCCCGGCGAGCACGAGGGAGGCGGCGAGCCGCTTGAGGTCCCACTCCCAGGGGCCGTGCACGGTCTCGTCGAAGTCGTTCAGGTCGATGACCAGTCCGCCGCGCGCGTCGCCGTAGAGGCCGAAGTTCGCCGCGTGGGCGTCGCCGCAGATCTGGGCACCGATCCGGGTCATGGGCGTGCGGGCCAGGTCGTAGGCCATGAGGCCCGCCGCACCGCGCAGGAAGGCGAACGGTGTCGCCGCCATCCTGCCCACCCGGATCGGGGCGAGCTCGGGCAGCCGGCCGCGGCTGGACTCCTCGACGGCGCTCACGGCGTCGGGGCGGGAGGCGTCCAGGTCGAGGGTGGCGTGCGCGGAGCGCGGGACCCGCTCGCGCAGGGCCTTGCCCTCGTCCTTGGGGCTGTCCCCGGCCGGCCACTGGGCGAATCCCGGCACCCTCGGCAGCCGGCGCGCCCGGCCCTCACCGCCGGCCCCGGCAGTCATCTCCGCGAAGCCATGAGCCCCGGAAACCCCCGAAACCCCCGGACCCCCCGCAACGACCTCCGCCACGGAAACCGCCTCCCCCCGTACCCCTACGTGCCGTACACACGTGCTGACATCGATCGTGCCGACCGTACAGGCGGCGGCCGAAACGCGTCAGACCCCTGTGGACAACTCCCGCGGTGTGGACAAGTCCGTGCCCGCGCCTACCCCGCCTCGGCCACCTCGCCCGCCATCGGCAGCAGGCTCCCCTCGGCGAGCAGCCGCCCCGCACGGTCCTGCGAGATGTCCAGCCGGGCCAGCACCGCCGGCACGGCCACGCCCGGCAGCATGTGGTGGAACAGCACCACGACCCGGTGCTCCAGGTCCTGCCGCTGGCAGCGCAACTGCGACAGGAGCTGCACCCCCGAGAAGCCCGCGACCAGCAGTTCCGCCGTCTCCGTGGGGTCGACGTGCGGCAGCAGCTCGCCTCCCGCCTTCGCCTCGGTCAGCGTCCTGGTGGTCTGGTCGATCCACATGCCGAACGCCGGAGTGCGGTCCAGGCCCAGCGCCCCCTGGTCCAGGGCCAGTCCGACGCTGGCCCGCACCAGCGGCTCGGTCCGCAGCCGCAGCGCCAGCACCAGACCGGAGTCGACGAGTTCCTGGAGCTTGCTGGACTGCGGCGGCAGGGAGATCGCCAGCTGCTCCTCGAACACGCCGAGCGCCAGTTCCTCCTTGGAACCGAAGTGGAAGTACAGCGCGCCCTTGGTGACCCCGGCCCGCTCCAGGATCTCCCCGATGGTCGCCGAGGTGTAGCCGCGTTCGTCGAAGACGGCCGCGGCCGCCTCCAGAATGGTCCTCCGGGTACGGATCGCGCGCTCCTGTCGCGCCATCGGGTGCCTCCTGATCTGCGTGGATCTCATGGATCTCGTGGGTCGCACCGTGCGGTCACCGTCAGGCTGCCGTGCAGCCGCCGTGAGGCCGCCGTGCGGACTGCCGTGTTGTGCGGGGCGCGTGGGCCGGTCCGGCGATGTGGATCACCCTTGGAAAAAAACCAACTCGTCCGTATCTTAGTGCGAACCGACCGGAGCCTGATTGTCGATCCCGGGGGTTCCCATGCCGCAGCCGGAGACCGCGAGCGCACCCATGGAGGATCAGACCGGACAGCGGGGCTCGCCCGCAAACACGGCCGGGGGGCCCGGCGCCCGCACCGTCACGGCCGAACTCGCCCACCGCCCCCGCGCCGCGGACGTCTTCCCGGTCGCATGGGTCCGGCAGTCGGACGTCCGCTTCCGGGTCACCGCCCACTGGCCCGCCGACCACGCCTTCTTCGCCCCCGCCGACGACCGCCACCAGGATCCGATGATCGTCGGCGAAACGTTGCGTCAGACCTCGATGGCCCTCGCCCACGCGGAGTTCGGCGCCCCCGCCGACACCCATTTCGTCATGCGTGACCTGGAGATCTGCACCGACCCGGAGCGGCTGCTGCTCGCGGACGCGGACGAGCCGGTCACCGTCGACGTCGTCTGCTCCGAGGTCCGCCGCCGGGGCCGCGGCCTGAACGGCATGCGCACCACGATGGAGTTCCACCGCGCGGGACACCTCGTCGCGCGGGGCACCGGCAGCACCGGCTGCACCTCACCGGCCGCCTACCGCCGTCTGCGCGAGGGGCGACTGGCCGCCTGGGACGCCCGAATACCGCTGCCGGAACCGGTGTCACCCGAACTGGTGGGCCGTCACCGCGCGGAGGACGTCGTCCTCGCGCCCGCCGACCGGCCCGGCAGCTGGCTGCTGCGGGTGCACACCGGGCACCCGGTCCTCTTCCCGCGCCCCAACGACCACGTCCCCGGCATGGTCCTGTTCGAGGCGGCCCGCCAGGCCGCGACCGCGGCTTCGGGCCGACGGCCCTTCCTGCCGTCCGAACTCGCCGTCTCCTTCAGCCGCTACGCCGAACTGGACAGCCCCTGCCTGATCGACACCGAAGTGCTCGTCAAGGGCGAGGACGAGGTGACGGTACGGGTGTCGGGCCGGCAGGAGGACGATCCCGTCTTCGCCGCCACCCTCTCCTGCGCGCCCACGGCCCCGGTACGGTCGCCGGCATGACCGTCGACCTCCTGATCACCGGCGCGACGGGCTTCATCGGCGGCCGGGTCGCGGCAGCGGCCCACGCGCGCCCCGGGGTCCGCGTCCGCTCCCTGTCCCGCCGTACGCCGTCCGGACCGCCGACCGGCGGGACGGTGCCCGGCGACCTCGCGGTCCCCCGCACCCTGCACGGCAGTTGCACCGGCGTCGACGTCCTCGTCCACTGCGCCTCCCGCGTGACCGGCGACCCGGAGTCCGTCGCCGCGGTCAACGACCACGGCACGAAGGCCCTGGTGGAGGAGGCCGTACGGAGCGGGGTGCGCCGGATCGTGTACGTGAGCACCGCCGCCGTCCACGGCCGGGGCCCCTTCCGCGGCGTACGGCCCGGCGAGGCACCGATCGCCCCCGTCTCCGCCACCAGCCGCACCCGAGCGGCGGCCGAACGGCATGTCCTCGACGCGGGCGGCCTGGTGCTGCGACCGCACCTGGTGCACGGCGCGGGCGACCGCTGGATGATCCCCGGACTGGTGGGCCTGCTGCGGGAGTTGTCCGCGACGGTGTCGGGCTGCGAGGCCCTCCAGTCGATGATCGACGTCGACACCCTGGGCCGGGCGGTCGTCGCCGCGGCGCTCTCCCCGCACCACGGCCCCGGCACCCACTACGTCGGCCACCCGGACCCCGTCCCCGCCTCGGAGCTGCTCGCGGCCGTGTGCGAAGGAGTGGAGCGGCCCGGCGGAGGCGCGGCGGTGGACGTCGCCACCGCCCGCGCGCGGGCCGCCGGCTCCCCGCGCGCGCTGCATCACCTCGACATGCTCACCGTCGACCACTGGTTCGCGGACGACGGCTTCTGGAAGGACCTGGACTGCTCACCGGGCGAGGGCTTCGCCCGTACGTTCACCCGCTCGGCGCCCTGGTACCGGTCGTACATCACGACGGCACGCTAAGAGGATTAAAAAACCGCCCGGTCGGTCTTTTGGTCAGTCGCGCAAGAACGCCAGCACCGCCAGCACCCGCCGATGCGTCTCGTCCGTGAGCGGCAGGTCCAGCTTGGTGAAGATGCTGCCGATGTGCTTGCCGACGGCGGCCTCGGACACCACCAGTTCACGGGCGATCGCGCCGTTGGACCTGCCCTCCGCGACCAGCGCCAGCACCTCCCGCTCCCGCGGTGACAGCCGCTCCAGCGGATCCCGGCGGCGGCGCAGCAACTGCCGTACCACCTCGGGGTCGACCACCGTGCCGCCGTCCGCGACCTCGCCCAGCGCGGTCACGAACTCCTCGATCCGGCCGACCCGGTCCTTCAGCAGATAGCCGATGCCCGTGCCGTCGCCCGAGTCGAGCAGGTCGGAGGCGTACCGGCGCTGCACGTACTGGCTGAGCACGAGGACGGGCAGCGTGGGCAGTTCGGTGCGCAGGCGCACGGCGGCGTGCAGGCCCTCGTCCTGGAACCCGGGAGGCATCCGCACGTCCGTCACCACGATGTCGGGCTTGTGCTCCCCGACGGCGGCGACCAGCGCCTCGGCGTCACCGACCGCCGCGACGACCTCGTGCCCGCACCGCTGGAGCAGGCCGATCAGGCCCTCGCGCAGCAGCACGCTGTCCTCGGCGAGCACCACGCGGAGCGCTCGGCCTTGTCTCAGGGGGAGCAGGGGGCGCAAGGAATCTCCACACGCAGCAGGGTCGGTCCGCCTTCCGGGCTGGACAGGGTGAGTCTGCCATCCAGCACCGACACCCGGTCGGCGAGTCCGGTCAGCCCGCTGCCCGCCCCGGCCCGCGCGCCGCCCCGGCCGTCGTCGCGCACCTCCAGCAGCAGCCGTCCGTCGCGGTGTCCGCCGCCCACCCGCGCGCGGCTCGCCCCGCTGTGCCGGGCGACGTTGGCGAGGGCCTCGCACACCACGAAGTACGCGGCGGCCTCCACCGACGTGGGCAGCCGGCCGGTCAGCTCCAGGTCCACGTCGACGGGGACGGCGGACCGGTCGGCGGCGTCGGCGACCGCGGCCGCGAGTCCGTAGTCGGCGAGGACCTGGGGGTGGATGCCGTGGATGAGCTCCCGCAGTTCCCGCAGCGCCCGGCCCGCCTCGTCGTGGGCCTTGGCGAGCTGGTCGGCGAGCGGTCCGGGCGGCGCGTCCAGGCGGGCCAGGCCGAGCGTCATCGACAGGGCGACCAGGCGCTGCTGCGCCCCGTCGTGCAGGTCGCGTTCGATGCGCCGTCGTTCCGCCTCGAAGGCGTCCACCAACCGCGCCCGGGACCGGGTCAGTTCGGCCACGCGGGCGTCCAGGCCCGCCTCGCGCGTCGCGATCAGCAGCCGGGTCAGCCCCGCGCGGGCGCCGGCCGCGACGCCCAGCAGATAGGCGCCCACGACGAGCAGGACGACGCCGAGCACGGCGACTGCGGCCGCCGCCGGCCAACTGGTGACCGTCCACAGCTTGAGCACCTTGGCCTCCCGGCCGTCCCCCACCGTGGCCATCAGCAGCGGGGTCGCGGTCACGGCGGCCGGGGCGAGCAGGCCGGCCGTGAGCGCGAGGGCGTCGACCGGCCACAGCAGGCCCGCGAACAGCAGGGCGTGCCCGAGCTCCCGCCAGGTGGCCCGCTCCCGCAGCCGCCGGGCCAGCCAGGGGCGCAGGCCGGGAGCCGGGGGCGGCAGATGCGGGTCGGGCGCCGGGTCCCGGTCGACCAGCCGCAGCCGCCGGCGCTCCAGCCGGGCCACCGGTATGCCCGCGAGGGCGGTGCCGAGGAGCAGCGGCAGGCCCACCAGGACGAGCGCGAGGACCCCTCCGGCCACCACCGACACCACGAGGCCCACGAGGAGGGCCGCACCGCTCACCGCGCCGGTGAGCAGGTACCCGGCCGAGCGCCACGGCCACGGCGACAGCGCGTAGCCGGGACGGGACATGGCCCGCCAGAGGTTTCGAGGCTGCATGGGGATCACCGTAGAAGCCGCCACCGCGCGGAGCCATCGGCCTGGGCGGAGCCCTAGGGGTATGCCTGGCCCTACCCCGTTTCTCGCCCCTGCCGCACTGCGCCGACCCGCCCCCGGACGGTTTCGTTCCCCCTGTTCGGCCGGCCCGGAACAGCCGGGCCCCACAGGAAACGGGGGACACATGAGCCAGTTGCACACGGACGCCGTCACCTTGCGGCGGGTGAGCCGCCGGTACGGGGCGGGCGACAGCGCGGTGAGCGCGCTGGACGACGTCTCCCTCACCTTCCCGCGCGGGAGCTTCACCGCCGTGATGGGGCCCTCCGGCTCCGGCAAGTCGACGCTGCTCCAGTGCGCCGCCGGCCTGGACCGGCCCACCTCGGGCTCGGTCACCGTCGGCGGCACCGAGCTGACCGGGCTCGGTGAGCGACGGCTGACCCTACTGCGCCGCGAGCGCATCGGGTTCGTGTTCCAGGCGTTCAACCTGCTGCCGGCCCTGACCGCCGAGCAGAACGTCGCCCTCCCGCTGCGGCTGGCCGGACGGCGCGTGCCGCGGGCCCGGATCCGTGAGGCGCTGCGCCAGGTCGGACTCGGTGACCGCGCCCGGCACCGGCCCGCCGAGCTCTCCGGCGGCCAGCAGCAACGGGTCGCGCTGGCCCGTGCCCTGATCACCCGTCCCGATGTGCTGTTCGCCGACGAGCCGACCGGGGCGCTGGACTCCCGCACCGGACGCGAGGTCCTCGCACTGCTGCGCGGGATGGCCGACCGGGAGGGCCAGACGGTCGTCATGGTGACCCACGACCCGGTGGCCGCCGCCCGCGCGGACCGCGTGGTGTTCCTGGTCGACGGCCGCGTCCACGGCGAGCTGGCCGGGGCGGACGCCGAGGCCGTCGCCGCGCGGATGACCGGTCTGGAGGCCGTGCCGTGCTGAGCCTCGCCCTGCGCACCCTGCGCGCCCGGTGGTACACCTTCGCCGGGAGTTTCACCGCCCTCGCCCTGGGCGTGGCCCTGCTCACCGTCATGGGACTCGGCCTCGCCTCCTCCCTGGACGCCCCCGCGCGGGGACCGGAGCGGTTCGCCGCCGCCCCCGTCGTGGTCCAGGGCGCGGACACGCTGCGCGTACCGACGCCGAACGGCGACCGGACCGAGCGGCTGGCGCACCCGCGCGCGGTGCCGGACGCGACCGTGGCGAAGCTGCGCCGGCTCGGCGCCGTCGTCGCGGACCGCTCCTACCCCGTCCGCGCGGAGGGCGGGCCCGCCGGGCTGACCGGCCACCCGTGGTCCACCGCCGCGCTCGCCCCGTACGAGCTGACGGCGGGCCGCGCGCCCCGCGCGGACGACGAGGTCGTCGTCGGCGGCGACTGGGCACGGCCCGGCGAGCGGGTGCGCACGGACCACGGCATGGTGCGGGTCGTGGGCACCGTGGCCGACCGCGGCTTCGAGCACGCCGTCTTCCACACCGACGCCCGCGCCGCCGCCCTGTCCCCGGCCGTCCATCAGCTGGCCGTCGACGCCGACCCGGAGGCCGTACGGGAGGCGGTGCGCGGCGCCGCGGGCGTCCGGGTCCTCACCGGCGACGACCGCCGGTACGCCGACACCGGGCCCGAGCGCGACCGCGAGGCACTGACCGCGCTGAACGCCCTGTTCGGCACGGCGGGCGGCGTCTCCGCCTTCGTCTCGGTGTTCGTGGTGGCCTCCACCTTCGCCTTCGCGGTCGCCCAGCGGCGCCGGGAGTTCGGGCTGCTGCGCACCGCGGGGGCCACCCCGGGACGGATACGGCGCATGGTGGTCCTGGAGGCCCTGCTGGTCGGGGTGCTCGCCTCGGCCACCGGCTGCGCGCTCGGCGGATGGGCGGCGCCGCGGCTCGTCGCGTGGATGGTGGACGTGGAGCTGGCGCCGCCCTGGTTCACCGTCGGCGACGCGGGCTGGCCGTACCACGTGGCGTTCTGGACGGGGCTCCTCGTGGCCCTGTGCGGTGTCGTCGCGGCCTCCTGGCGGGCGGGGCGGACGGGGCCCGTCGAGGCGCTGCGCGAGGCGTCCGCCGACACCCGGGCGATGACCCCGGGGCGGTGGCTGTGCGGCGCGGGTCTGCTGCTCACCGCCGTGGTGATGCTCGTCGTCTCCCTGCTCGGCGATCCCGGCGACCTGCTGCACCGCAAGACCTACGTCAGCCGGCCCATGCTGCTGATCACCGCGGCCGCGGTGCTCGCCCCGCTCGCCGTGCGGCCGCTCGTCCGGCTGCCGCACCGGCTCCCGGGGGCGGTCGGCATGCTGGTGCGGGAGAACGCGGCCGCCGGGGTGCGCCGTACGGCCGCCGTCGCCGCGCCCGTGCTGGTCACGGTCGCCCTCGCGGGCTCGTTGCTCGGCGCCACCGCCACCCTGGACCGGGCCAGGGCCGCCGAGGCGCGGGAGCGGACCACCGCCGCGTTCGTCGTCACGGCCGCGGGCGACGGCGCCTTCGACGCGCGGACGCTGGAGCGGCTGCGCGCGGTTCCCGGCGCCCGGGTGTCGGCGAGCGCGCCGAGCGCGGTGTACGTCCTGGAGGAGGGCGTGGCCCTGATCAGGTCCGACGCCCGTGCCGCCGACCCCGGGGCGCTGGCGGCCACCGCGCGGCTGCCGCTCGCCGCGGGGAAGGTCACGGACCTGGACGACGACTCGATCGTCGTCAACGAGGAGTGGGAGCGGCACACGGTCGGGGAGCGCGTGCGGGTGTGGCTCGGGGACGGCACGGAGCGGACGCTGCGGATCGCCGCGGTGATGACCACCGGCACCGGGGACAACGGCGTCCTCGTGACCCCGGCCAACGCGCCGGGCGCCCGCGTCGACCGGGTGGACGTCGCCCTCGCGGACGGCGCCGACGCGCGCGTGGTGGCCGCCGCCCTGGAGCGGGCGGCGCGGCCCGCCGGCGGTCGGGTCCTCACCGGGGACGAGTGGCCGGCGGCCACGGCTCCGGGGACGGAACGCACCACCCGTTACGGCCTCCTGCTGGTCCTCGGCATCGCCCTGCTCTACACGGGCATCTCCCTGGCCAACACCACGGTCATGGCGACCTCGGAGCGGGTGCGCGATCTGGCGGTGCTGCGGCTGGCCGGGGCCACGCGGTGGCAGGTGCTGCGGCTGGTGGGCGCGGAGTCGCTGACGGTGGTCGTGGCCGGCGCCGTACTGGGCCTGACCGTGGCCGCGCTCAACCTGGGCGGGATGTGGGCCGCCCTGCGCCTCCAGTCGGCCCCCGCCCCGCTCGTCCTTCCCTGGACGGCCCTCGCCGCGGTCACGGCCGCCTGCGCCCTGCTCGCCACGGCCCCCGCCGTCGTGTCCGCCGCGCTCGCCCTGCGCCGGCCCGCACTGGAACCGGCGGGCACCCGCGAGTGACGCCCTTCGGGACCGGCTCGGGACCGGCCGCCCGGGGCCGCCACGGGTGAACATCACGCCACTTCACAGCGAAAAGGATCATGAGATGTTCCTCACACGCCACCCCGCCCCCGCACCGCCCTGAGACATGCGAAACGGGCGGCATCCGATGGATGCCGCCCGTTCGACGGTGTGCGCGAGGGGGGAGTTGAACCCCCACGCCCTTGCGGGCACTGGAACCTGAATCCAGCGCGTCTGCCTATTCCGCCACCCGCGCATTGGGTGTGTCTTCCGGCCCCGGCCCCTTGGGGCCCCGCGCCTTCCGACATCCAGAACATTAGCACGCTGGTCGGGGTGGATTCACATCCCTTTCCCCGCGACCGCCCCGACCGGCGCCGATCCCGTCCGCACACCTCCCGGCCGGCCTGCCGCGGCCGATCGTGTCGCGGCCATGACCGGTTCACGTATCAACCTCGTACCGGTAGTCCCCGTCTCCCCAGGAGCCGGACGGAGTCCACAGCCGGGTGCGGGACACTGGTCTGCGGCCCCCTCTACGATCCATGGCGGAACGACGCGCACGAGCACGGCCGAAGGAGTTCGCCGAAGGAGTTCGAAGAGGAGCCCCGGAGGGAACTTCGTCAGGCGTCGACACCCGTCGACCGGGCGGACAGGGGGAACCAGCCGATCGACCGGCGCGTGGATACGATCAGTAAGCAGTACCAGGTAAGCGGTGCACGAAACGGCGCACCGGGCAGTACACAGGACAACGGCGACGGAGGAGGTGCCCCATGGGAGTCCTGAAGAAGTTCGAGCAGCGTCTCGAAGGTTTGGTCAACGGCACCTTCGCCAAAGTGTTCAAGTCCGAGGTGCAGCCCGTGGAGATCGCGGGAGCGCTCCAGCGGGAGTGCGACAACAACGCCACCATCTGGAACCGCGACCGCACCGTCGTACCCAACGACTTCATCGTCGAACTGAGCACCCCGGACTTCGAGCGGCTCAGCCCCTACTCCGGGCAGCTCGGCGACGAGCTCGCCGGCATGGTGCGCGACTACGCCAAGCAGCAGCGCTACACCTTCATGGGCCCCATCAAGGTGCACCTGGAGAAGGCCGACGACCTCGACACCGGCCTGTACCGGGTGCGCAGCCGCACGCTCGCCTCCTCCGCCAGCCAGGCCCCCGGAGCCGCGGGCCCCGGCGGCGCCCCGCCGGCCGGCCGCCCCGGCGGCTACGGCTACCCGCCCGCCGGTCCCGTCGCCGCCCCGCCCATGCCGTCCGCGCCGCCCCCCGGCAGGCCCGGCGGCGGTTACGGCTACCCGCAGCCCGCCGGCGGCCAGCGGCCCCCCGCCACCCCCGCGCCCGGCGGACGCACCCGCTACTGGATCGAGATCAACGGCACCCGCCACCAGATCTCCCGCGCCACCCTCGTGATGGGCCGCAGCACCGAGGCCGACGTGCGGATCGACGATCCCGGCGTCTCCCGCCGGCACTGCGAGATCCGGACCGGAACGCCCTCGACGATCCAGGATCTCGGATCCACCAACGGCATCGTGGTGGACGGACAGCACACCACCCGCGCTACGCTCCGCGACGGCTCGCGGATCGTCGTGGGCAGCACCACCGTTATCTATAGGCAAGCCGAAGGGTGAAGCGGGGGCAATGTCAGAGCTGACCCTCACGGTCATGCGGCTGGGGTTCCTGGCCGTACTGTGGCTGTTCGTGATCGTGGCCGTGCAGGTCATCCGGAGTGACCTGTTCGGAACCCGCGTCACCCAGCGCGGATCCCGGCGGGACTCCGGCCGGGCGCAGCAGGCCGCCCGCCAGGCACCGCCGCAGCAGCGCCAGCAGCCCGCCGGCGGCCGCCGCGGCCGCAACACCCCCACCAAGCTGGTCGTGACCGAAGGCACCCTCACCGGTACCACCGTCGCCCTCCAGGGCCAGACCATCACCCTGGGCCGGGCGCACGACAGCACGATCGTGCTGGACGACGACTACGCCTCCAGCCGCCATGCCAGGATCTACCCGGACCGCGACGGCCAGTGGATCGTCGAGGACCTGGGCTCCACCAACGGCACCTACCTGGACCGGACCCGGCTGACGACCCCCACACCGATTTCGCTGGGCGCACCGATCCGCATCGGCAAGACCGTCATCGAGCTGCGGAAGTAGTGCCACGTCATGAATGAGTGCGAGCGGAGCGAGCACGCAGTGGGGGTCCCCACCCAGGGGCCCGGCGCGCTCCCGACCGGAGGGTGGGCAGTGTGGCTCGACACGACCGGCTGTACCCGGAGCCGACAGGCGAGGTGCGCATGAGTCTGTCCCTGCGCTTCGCCGCCGGATCGCACAAGGGGATGATCCGGGAGGGCAACGAGGACTCCGGTTACGCCGGTCCGCGCCTGCTCGCCATCGCCGACGGCATGGGCGGCGCCGCCGCCGGCGAGGTCGCCTCCTCCGAGGCGATCTCCACCATCGTCGCCCTCGACGACGACGTCCCCGGGTCCGACCTGCTCACCTCGCTCGGCGCGGCCGTCCAGCGGGCCAACGACCAGCTGCGCATGATGGTCGAGGAGGACCCCCAGCTCGAGGGCATGGGCACCACCCTGACCGCCCTCCTGTGGACCGGCCAGCGCCTCGGCATGGTGCACGTCGGCGACTCCCGCGCCTACCTCCTGCGCGACGGCGTCCTCACCCAGATCACCCAGGACCACACCTGGGTGCAGCGGCTGGTCGACGAGGGCCGGATCACCGAGGAGGAGGCCACCACCCACCCGCAGCGGTCCCTGCTGATGCGGGCCCTCGGCAGCGGCGAACACGTCGAACCCGACCTGTCGATCCGCGAGGTCCGGGCCGGCGACCGCTATCTGATCTGCTCCGACGGCCTGTCCGGCGTGGTCTCCCACCAGACCCTCGAGGACGCCCTGGCCAGCTACCAGGGCCCCGAGGAGACCGTCCAGAACCTGATCGAGCTGGCACTGCGCGGCGGCGGCCCCGACAACATCACCGTGATCGTCGCCGACGTCCTGGACCTCGACACCGGTGACACCCTCGCCGGGCAGCTGTCCGACACCCCCGTCGTGGTCGGCGCCGTCGCCGAGAACCAGAACCAGCTGCACGACAACGGCATCATGCAGACCCCGGCCGGCCGCGCCTCCGGTCTCGGCCGCCGGCGCAAGGAGGGCGGCGGCGAGTTCGGCCCGCCCGGCAGCGGCGACGTCACCGGCTTCATCCCCACCGACGGCTTCGGCTACGGCGACGACGACTTCGTCAAGCCCGCCAAGAACCGCCGGTGGCTCAAGAGGTCCGTGTACGGGCTGCTCGCGCTCGCCGTCCTCGGCGGCGGCCTGTACGGCGGCTGGCGCTGGACCCAGACCCAGTACTACGTCGGCACCAACGGCGAGCACGTCGCCCTGTACCGGGGCATCAACCAGGACCTGGCCTGGGTCTCCCTCTCGGAGGTCGAGAAGGACCACCCCGAGATCGAACTCAAGTACCTGCCTCCCTACCAGCAGAAGCTGGTCGAGGCGACCATCGTCGAAGGCGACCTGTACGGCGCACGGGCGAAGATCGAGGAACTGTCGGTGCAGGCCTCGGCGTGCAAGAAGCAGGCCGAGCGGCGTGCCGCCGAGAGCGAGAACAACGCGAAGACCGGTGAGGGCGAGGCCGGAGGCACCACGGGAACCACGCCCGCCTCCTTCACGTCCAAGGCTTCGCCTTCGCCGAACCCCTCGGGCTCGCCGAAGGCCCCGGAGCAGTCCACGCCCCCGTCCACGACCGCACCCACTCCCAGCCCCGGCCCCAGCCTCTCGGAGGAGGAGCAGAAGGTCGTCTCGCTGTGCGGTAAGCAGTAGGCAAGCCGTGAGAGGCCCTGTCACACGATGAGCAGTACTACCAACCCGTCGACGCAGCACACGTCCACGATCGGCGCGATCGGCGCGCCCAGCCGCCGCAACACCGAGCTGGCGCTCCTGGTGTTCGCCGTCGTCATCCCGGTCTTCGCCTACGCCAATGTGGGCCTGGCCCTCGACGACCAGGTGCCCGCCGGGCTGCTGAGCTACGGCGTCGGTCTCGGCCTGATGGCGGGCGTGGGCCATCTCGCCGTACGGAAGTTCGCCCCGTACGCGGATCCCCTGCTGCTGCCCATCGCGACGCTGCTGAACGGCATCGGACTGGTCGCCATCTGGCGCCTGGACCAGTCGGAGCGCCTCCAGGCGAGCCGGACGTTCGTCGAGGCGGCACCACGCCAGCTGATGTACTCGGCGCTCGGCGTCGCCCTGTTCGTGGCCGTGCTGTTCTTCCTCAAGGACCACCGCGTCCTCCAGCGCTACACCTACATCTCCATGGCCGGCGCACTGGTGCTGCTGCTCCTGCCACTGGTCCCGGGCCTCGGCCACAACGTCTTCGGCGCGAGGATCTGGATCAAGATCCCCGGTCTCGGAACCCTTCAGCCGGGCGAGTTCGCCAAGATCGTCCTCGCGGTCTTCTTCGCGGGCTACCTGATGGTCAAACGCGACGCCCTGGCCCTCGCCAGCCGCCGCTTCATGGGGCTCTACCTGCCCCGCGGCCGTGACCTCGGCCCGATCATCGTCGTCTGGATCATCTCCATCCTGATCCTGGTCTTCGAGACCGACCTCGGCACCTCGCTGCTGTTCTTCGGCATGTTCGTGATCATGCTGTACGTCGCCACCGAGCGGACCAGCTGGATCGTGTTCGGCCTGCTGATGTCCGCGGCCGGCGCCGTCGGCGTGGCGAGCTTCGAGCCGCACATCCAGACGCGTGTGCAGGCCTGGCTCGACCCGATGCGCGAGTTCGAGCTCAGCCGCGCCGGGGTCCAGGACGGCATCGTCCACTCCGAGCAGGCCATGCAGGCCCTGTGGGCCTTCGGCTCCGGCGGAACCCTCGGCACCGGCTGGGGCCAGGGCAACTCCGACCTCATCGGCTTCGCTTCCAACTCCGACTTCATCCTCGCCACCTTCGGCGAGGAGATCGGCCTGGCCGGCGTCATGGCGCTGATCCTGCTCTACGCGCTGATCGTGGAGCGGGGTGTGCGTACCGCGCTCGCCGCCCGTGACCCGTTCGGCAAGCTGCTCGCCATCGGCCTGTCCGGCGCCTTCGCGCTCCAGGTCTTCGTCGTCGCCGGCGGCGTCATGGGCCTCATCCCGCTGACCGGTATGACGATGCCCTTCCTGGCGTACGGAGGTTCCTCCGTCATCGCCAACTGGGCGCTGATCGGCATCCTGCTCAGGATCAGCGACACCGCACGCCGCCCGGCGCCCGCCCCCGCCGCCAACCCCGACGCCGAGATGACCCAGGTGGTCCGCCCGTGAACAAGCCCCTGCGCCGGGTCGCGATCTTCTGCGGCCTGCTCATGCTCGCTCTGCTCGTCCGCAACAACTGGATCCAGTACGCCCAGGCCGACAAGCTGCGGACCGACGAGAACAACCGCCGTGTCGCCATCGAGCGGTACTCCTCACCGCGCGGCGACATCATCGTCGACGGCGAGCCCATCACCGGGCACAAGGCGACCAAGGGCGACTTCGCGTACAAGCGCACCTACAAGGACGGCGCCATGTGGGCGCCCGTCACCGGCTACGTCTCCCAGGCCTTCGGCGCCAACCAGCTGGAGTCGATCGAGGACGGCATCCTCACCGGCAACGACGACCGCCTGTTCTTCCGCAACACGCTCGACATGCTGACGGGCAAGAACAAGGAGGGCGGCAACGTCGTCACCACCCTCAACGGCGCCGCCCAGAAGGCCGCCTACGAGGGCTTGAAGAAGCAGGGCGGCAAGGGCTCCGTCGTCGCTCTGGAACCGTCCACCGGCAAGATCCTCGCGCTGGCCTCCTTCCCGTCGTACGACCCGTCCACGATCGCCGGCAACAGCCTCGACACGGACACCAAGGCCTGGCAGAAGCTCCAGAAGAAGAACAACCCGGACGACCCGATGCTCAACCGGGCGCTGCGCGAGGTCTACCCGCCCGGCTCGACCTTCAAGGTCGTCACCGCGGCCGCCGCGCTGGAGCACGGGCTGGTCGAGGACGCGGAACAGAAGACCGAGACGCCGCTGCCGTGGACCATGCCGGGCACCACGACCGAGCTGAAGAACGACGGCAACCTGCCCTGCGAGGACGCCACCCTGCGCGAGGCGCTGCGGGTGTCCTGCAACACCGTCTTCGGCAAGGTCGGCTCCGACCTCGGCAACGACAAGATGCTGGAGACGGCCAAGAAGTTCGGCTTCACCGAGGAGCAGTTCACCCCGGTCCGCTCCAGCGCCTCCGTGTTCTCCGACAACATGGAGCCCTCGCAGGTCGCGCTCTCCTCCATCGGCCAGTTCAACACCGCCGCCACCCCGCTCCAGATGGCCATGGTCTCCGCCGCCGTCGCGAACAACGGCACCCTGATGAAGCCGTACATGGTCGACGAGCTCCAGTCCCCCGGCCTCGACACCATCGAGAAGACGGACCCGGAGGAGCTGAGCGAGCCGATGTCGGCGAAGAACGCGCAGATCCTCCAGTCGATGATGGAGACCGTCGTCAACGACGGCACCGGCTCCAACGCGCGGATCCCCGGCGTCACGGTCGGCGGCAAGACCGGCACGGCCCAGCACGGCGAGAACAACAGCAAGAACCCCTACGCGTGGTTCATCTCCTACGCCAAGAGCGACGACGGAAGCTCGCCCGTGGCCGTCGCGGTCGTCATCGAGGACGAGAACGCCGTGCGCGGCGACATCTCCGGCGGTGGCCTCGCGGCACCGATCGCCAAGAACGTGATGGAGGCGGTCATCAAGAGCAAGCAGTGACCCCCGTCACGTCTGCTTCACATCGGTGCACGTTGCGGTACCGGTCCTGTATCGGCTGACGCACTTGGCCAGGTCACACAAATCGAGCCGGGTACGGTAGGCCCGGACGGCAGCCTCCGGCGGCACGAGTGTGCCGCCCGGGACCGACGGAGAGGGCTGGTAGGTAGCTATGGAAGAGCCGCGTCGCCTCGGCGGCCGGTACGAACTGGGCCAGGTGCTCGGTCGCGGTGGCATGGCGGAGGTCTACCTCGCGCATGACACCCGCCTCGGCCGCACCGTGGCAGTGAAGACGCTGCGCGCCGATCTCGCGCGCGACCCGTCCTTCCAGGCCCGGTTCCGCCGGGAGGCCCAGTCGGCCGCCTCGCTCAACCATCCCGCGATCGTCGCGGTCTACGACACGGGCGAGGACTACATCGACAACGTGTCGATCCCGTACATCGTCATGGAGTACGTCGACGGCTCCACGCTCCGTGAGCTCCTGCACAGCGGCCGCAAGCTGCTGCCGGAGCGGACGCTGGAGATGACCATCGGCATCCTCCAGGCACTGGAGTACTCCCACCGGGCCGGCATCGTCCACCGTGACATCAAGCCCGCCAACGTCATGCTGACGCGCAACGGCCAGGTCAAGGTCATGGACTTCGGCATCGCCCGTGCGATGGGCGACTCCGGCATGACGATGACGCAGACCGCCGCCGTCATCGGCACCGCGCAGTACCTCTCGCCGGAGCAGGCCAAGGGCGAGCAGGTCGACGCGCGGTCCGACCTGTACTCCACCGGCTGTCTGCTGTACGAGCTGCTGACCGTCCGCCCGCCCTTCGTGGGCGACTCCCCGGTCGCGGTCGCCTACCAGCACGTACGGGAGGAGCCGCAGCCGCCGAGCGTCTTCGACCCCGAGATCACGCCCGAGATGGACGCGATCGTGCTGAAGGCGCTGGTCAAGGACCCCGACTACCGGTACCAGTCGGCCGACGAGATGCGCGCCGACATCGAGGCCTGCCTCGACGGCCAGCCGGTCGCGGCGACCGCCGCGCTGGGCGCGGTCGGCTACGGCGGCTACCCCGACGACCAGCCGACGACGGCACTGCGCGCGGACGCCGGCGCCGGGGCGGCCACCTCGATGCTGCCGCCCATGAACCCGGACGACGGCGGCTACGGCTACGACGAGCGCCAGAGCCGGCGCCGCCCGCCGAAGAAGAACAACACCTCGACGATATTGCTGGTCGTGGCGGGTGTCCTGGTCCTCATCGGCGCGATCCTGATCGGCCGCTGGGCCATCAGCGGCAGCGGAGGCGTGGGCAACGACACCGTCGCGACCCCGACCTTCATCGGCGAGACGAGAGACGGCGCCGAGAAACTCGCCGCCAACAGCGACTTGAAGCTCAGCTTCGAGGAGAAGCCCTGCGAGAACCAGAGCAAGGGCAAGATCTGCGAGCAGAACCCCGAGGCGGGCACCAAGGTCGACAAGGACTCCACCGTCAGCCTGGTGGTCTCCACCGGGGCGCCGAAGGTGGCGGTGCCGAGCGTCGTCGGCGACAGCCTCGAGGACGCCAAGGCCGAGCTGGAGGGCGACAAGTACGAGTTCGTCGTGGAGACCGAGCAGGAGGAGTCCACGGAGGAACCCGGCACCGTCCTCAAGCAGGACCCGGGGCTCGGCGAGGAGGTGGAGAAGGGCACCACCATCACCCTCACCGTCGCCAAGGCGGAGGCCAAGTCCACGGTCCCGGACGTCGTCAACAAGACCTGTGACGAGGCCAAGGCGCAGATGACGGCCAACGAACTCGTGGGCAACTGCACCGAGGAGGAGACGGACGACCCGAACCTGGTCGGCAAGGTCATCCGCACCACCCCGACCGCGAGCACCCAGGTCGACAAGAACTCCCAGGTACAGATCGTCATCGGCAAGGCCAAGCAGAACGAGCAGGTGGCCGTCCCGAACGTGAACGGCCAGACCCTCAAGGACGCCCAGAGGATGCTCCAGGAGAACGGGCTGGCGGTCGGTAACATCGTCGGTTCGCAGGACCCCAACTCCCGCGTCCTCGGCTCCACCCCGCCCCAGGGCACCCAGGTGCAGAAGGGCACCGCGGTCAGTCTGATCACCGCGGATCAGGGCGGTAACAACGGAGGCAACGACGGCGGCATCTTCGGCGGCCCCAACGGCGACGACGACTGACCCGCGGTCCCCGCACGACAGGAGCCCCGGCCCTCTTCCGAGAGGGCCGGGGCTCCTTGCCTTCGCGGGCCGCCCCGCGTGGTGTCAGCGCAGTTCCTTCGGTGGTGTGCGCTCGTCGTTCACCTTCTCCGTGCGGACCAGTTCGCCCCAGACGATGTAGCGGTACTTGCTGGTGTACACCGGCGTGCAGGTGGTCAGGGTGATGTAGTGGCCGGCCTTCTTCTTGCCGGACTCCTTCGGGATCTTGCCGAGGACGTCGACGTTGTACTTCGAGGTCTCGGGGAGGATCGCGTAGGTCTTGTAGACGTACCACGTGTCCTTCGTCTCGAAGACGATCGGGTCGCCCTTCTCGATCCTGTGGATGCCGTGGAACTTCGCGCCGTGGCCGTCCCGGTGGGCGGCGAGGGAGAAGTTGCCCTCCTTGCCGGAGGTCGGCAGGGTCGCCTTCACGGGGTCGGTGTAGTAGCCGGCGACGCCGTCGTTGAGGACCTTCATCGACGTGCCCTTCTCGACGAGGATCTCGTCACCGCTCATCGCGGGCACGTGCAGGAAGCCGATGCCGTTCTTGCTGTCGAAGGAGACGGGACCTCCGCCGCCGTCGGACCCCTCGGCCCAGGAGTCACGGACCTTGTCCGCCTGCTTGTCCGCCGCGGCATCGGCGACGACGTTCGTCCACCACAGCGAGTAGACGACGAACAGGCCGAGCACCAGGCCCGCGGTGATGAGGAGTTCCCCGAAGAAGCTGACCACCATCGCCACCGGGCCGAGACGGCGGCGGCGCGCTCGATGCGGCGAGAACGCGGGCGCGTCGGTGTGTTCTTCGGTGTCGTCGGCGGTCGCTGCCACGTTTCCTCTGCCCTTAACTGACGAGCGCATCCGGCTTGCCCTTGCTGCGCGGCCGTTCCTCGACCATCTTGCCCCAGACGATCAAGCGGTACTTGCTGGTGAACTCCGGGGTGCACGTGGTCAGCGTGATGTAGCGGCCCGGCCCCTTGAAGCCCGAGCCCTTCGGCACCGGGTCGAGAACACTCACGTTGCTCGGCGACGTCACCGGCAGAATCGACGCCATCTTGTAGACGAAGTACTCGTCCTGCGTCTCCACGACGATCGCGTCGCCCGGCTCCAGCCGGTTGATGTACCGGAACGGCTCCCCGTGCGTGTTGCGGTGGCCCGCCAGCCCGAAGTTGCCGGTCTTCGCGTCCGGCATCGCCGTCTTCAGGGCCCCCTCGGCGTAGTGGCCCACCATGCCCCGGTCCAGCACCTTCTTGCTGCTGATGCCCTCCGCGATCGGCACCACCACGTCCAGCCTGGGGATGTGCAGCAGCGCGAAGCCCTGGCCCGGCTCGAACGCCCCCGGCTTGCGCTCGCCGTTCGCCCAGTCGTTCTGGAGGTCGCTGACCTCCTTTCCGGCCTGCGCCTGCGCCCGTACGTTCGTCCACCACAACTGGTAGGTGACGAACAGCAGCATCAGTACGCCGCAGGTGATGAACACCTCGCCGATCGCCCGGCTCGCGACGACCGCGGGGCTCGCCTTGCGCGCCCGCGCCTGCCGACGCGCCTCCACCCGCGACAGCGGAGCCCGTGACGCCCCCTCAGAGCCCTCGTGACGCCCCTGTACGGCCTCGGAGACCTCTCCGGCCTTGTGGGAGCCGCCACGGCGTCCGTGGCGCCTCTTGGCGGCCTTCCTGCGGGCCGCCCGGCCCTCCGAGGCCGCTGCGGGCGCCGGAGCCTCGCGCGTCCTGCGCACCGGTGGCTCGGGGATGCGCAGCGCCACCGTCTCCTCGTCGACCGGCGGCAGATACGCGGTGCTGTCGGAAGCGCCGCCATAGGGGTCGGGCGCCGTGTTGTCGTACCAGCCGTCCCCGTACGCACCCACAACCCCGTACGGCTGCCCGCCGTACGAGGTGCCCTGTCCGCCGGCACCGCCGTAGTCGTCCGCGCCGGACTCGCGCTCGGGGCGCAGCGCGGTCACGCCGAGGACCTGCCCACCACCGGGGCGAGCCCCGCCGACCTCGCCACCGCGCCCTCGTCGCCGCACTCCACCAGCCAGTTGGCCAGCATCCGGTGGCCGTGCTCGGTGAGCACCGACTCGGGATGGAACTGCACGCCCTCCACCCGGAGTTCACGGTGCCGCAAACCCATCACTATGCCGTCCGCCGTCCTGGCCGTGACCTCCAGCTCCGGCGGAACCGTGGCCGGCTCGGCGGCCAGCGAGTGGTACCGGGTCGCCGTGAAGGGGGAGGGCAGACCCGCGAAGACGCCCTTGCCCCCGTGCTCCACCGGCGAGGTCTTGCCGTGCAGCAGCTCGGGGGCCCGGCCCACGACACCGCCGTAGGCCACCTGCATCGACTGCATGCCGAGGCAGACGCCGAAGACCGGCACCCCGGTCGACGCGCAGTGCCGCACCATGTCCACGCAGACACCGGCCTCCTCGGGAGTGCCGGGGCCGGGCGACAGCAGGACGCCGTCGAAACCGTCCTGCGCGTGTGCCGTCGACACCTCGTCGTTGCGCAGGACCTCGCACTCGGCACCCAGCTGGTACAGGTACTGGACCAGGTTGAAGACAAAGCTGTCGTAGTTGTCGACGACGAGAATGCGCGCGCTCACTGGTTGTCCACCGTCACATCGTTGAAGGGCAGCAGCGGCTCGGCCCACGGAAAGACGTACTGGAAGAGGACGTAGACCACGGCGATGACCAGTACCAGTGAGATGAGTGCCCGCACCCATCCGTTGCCCGGCAGATGCCGCCAGATCCAGCTGTACATGCCGTCCCTTCCGTCGTACCACGGCACCAGACCCACGCCGTACGCCAACAGACTAACGGCGCGAGGCCTCCGGTTTCCGGGCCTCCGCGGGCTGCACCCACACGTACGTGTCCCGGGGCCGATCGCCTCGATCCCCGGGGATGTTCCACGTGAAACAACGACGAGGGACGTCCGCCGTGCGCGGCTGCTACTCCACGGGCTCCGCGTAGTGCAGGTCCACCGTGCCCGAGTAGCCGGGCAGCGTCACCGTCCCGTTGTCCTCGACGTTCCAGCCGAGCCCGTAGACGTTGACGTACACCATGTAGTTCTGGATCGCGGGCGAGGCCGAGAGCGCCTTCTTCAGCTTCTCCGGATCGCCGACCGCCGTGATCTTGTACGGCGGTGAGTAGACGCGGCCCTGGAGGATCAGGGTGTTGCCCACGCAGCGCACCGCGCTGGTGGAGATCAGCCGCTGGTCCATGACCTTGATGCCCTCGGCGCCGCCCTGCCACATCGCGTTCACCACGGCCTGGAGGTCCTGCTGGTGGATGACCAGATAGTCCGGCTGCGGCTCGGGGTAACCGGGGAGCTTGGCGGTGGCGTCCGGCGGCGCGTCGTTGAGGGTGACGGTGATCGCCTCGCCCTTGAGCTTCTGGGTGCCCGCGCGTTTCTCCAGGTCGGCGAGCTTGTCGTCCTCCGCCTTGGTGCTGCCGTCGTCCCGCTCGGCGAGGGACTCCACGTCGTCGCGCAACGCGCCGTTGGACTCCTCCAGCTCGCCGTTCTCGAGACTGCGCTCGTGGATCAGGTCCGAGAGCTTCAGCAGCGAGGCGTCCGTGCGGATGTTGGTGCCCTTGGCCGTGTCGAAGCTGGTGAAGAAGATGAGTCCCGCGAGAGCGAAGACGCCCGCGGTCAGCACCCGCACGGGCCGGAAACGGCGCCGGCGGGCAGGACTGGATTCCTTCCCGGGGAAGTCGGCAGAATTGCTCAACGTACCCTTATCTCCTTCGGCGCCGCGGAAGCACTACGCTAACGGACGCCCGGGGGAGCGCTCAGAGTCCCCTTGTACGCTGCCCCGAGCCCGACCCAGTTCCCTGCGCGGCCACGCAGCGCATCGACAGGAGAGACCCTCGTGCCGAAGTCACGTATCCGCAAGAAGGCCGACTACACGCCGCCGCCCTCCAAGCAGGCGGCGGCGATCAAGCTGACCAACCGCGCCTGGGTCGCGCCGGTGATGCTGGCCCTGTTCCTCATCGGCCTGGCGTGGATCGTCGTCTTCTACGTCACCGACGGTTCGCTGCCCATCGACGCCCTGGGCAACTGGAACATCGTGGTGGGCTTCGGGTTCATCGCCGCCGGATTCGGCGTCTCGACCCAGTGGAAGTAGCGCTCGTCGTACGGTGAGCAACGCTCTGCCCGGAGCTGTCCATCAGCTCTGGGCAGAGTTGTCCCCTGAGTTATCCACAGGCCTTGTCCACATGGGGAAAACAACGACGATCTGTGGATAACCCTTCGGAGGTTGACGCCGGTGTGACAGAACCACCGGCAACCGAAAATCTGTTCGCATGGCCGCTGACCTGCGGAAACACTGGTCGGTTACCCAAGGCACAGATGTTCCCGCACAGTGTGCACAAGATCCGCCACGGGCTGTGGACAACCCCCGGCCGTCAGGTCAGCTGCGCCGTCCTCAGCAGCGTCGTCAGGACCACCGCGGCCAGTACCAGCGCACACGTGCCGTACTGCACCAGCGCACGCCGCTCACGCGGGGCGTGGACCATGGCGTACCCGATCACGACACCGGCGACGAGGCCTCCGATATGGGCCTGCCAGGCGATGTTGCTCCAGCCGAACGTGATGATCACGTTGATCACCAGCAGGGCGATGATCGGACGCATGTCGTAGTTGAGGCGGCGCATCAGTACGGCAGTGGCACCGAACAGCCCGAAGATCGCGCCGGACGCGCCGAGTGAGCCCTGGTTCGGAGCGACGATCACGTACGTGAGCGCGCTGCCCGCGAGCCCGGAGATCAGGTAGAGGGCGAGGTAACGGGCTCGGCCGAGCGCCTCTTCCAGCGGTCCGCCGATCCACCACAGGCTGAGCATGTTGAAGATGATGTGGATGTAGCTGCCGTGCAGGAACATCGATGTCAGCAGCCGGTACCACTGCCCCTCTGTGACGCCTTCAACCGATCCGAGGAGGGGGATGTACGCACGGCCGATCAGCTGGAATTGGTCGGTGAAGCGGTCGCCGAGCGACAGCTGGACGAGAAAGACGGCGAGGCAGAGCCCGACCAGGATCTTGGTGATCAGCCGAGGATCGGCGGCGACGGCTCCCCCGGCGATCGTGCGGGGCATGGAGGCCGTGGGCGCGTGCCCCGTGCCCGAACCGCCGCGGACACAGTCGGGGCACTGGAATCCGACCGAGGCGTCGACCATGCACTCGGGGCAGATCGGGCGCTCGCACCTGGTGCAGCGGATACCGGTCTCACGGTCCGGGTGGCGATAGCAGACAGGGACGCGCTGGGCGTCCTGCGGGCTGCCGGCAGCCTGGTCGTCCATGGGATCCCCTAGGTCGTGTGGAAAAGCCCCGCCCCGCCCATCCTTACGGATGAGCGGGGCGATTGGTTCCCTTCGAAGGCTTTTCGCACCCCGGGGGACGAGGTACTCAGCCCTCGCGGATCTCGACCGACTCGATGACCACCTCGTTCACCGGGCGGTCGGTGCGCGGGTTGGTCTGCGTCGACGCGATGGTGTCGATGACCTTCTGGCTCGCGGCGTCGGTGACCTCACCGAAGATGGTGTGCTTGCGGTTCAGCCACGCCGTCGGGGCGACGGTGATGAAGAACTGCGAGCCGTTGGTGCCCGGGCCGGCGTTGGCCATCGCCAGCAGGTAGGGCTTGTCGAAGCGCAGGTCCGGGTGGAACTCGTCCTCGAACTGGTAGCCGGGACCGCCGGTGCCGTTGCCCAGCGGGTCACCGCCCTGGATCATGAAACCACTGATCACCCGGTGGAAGACCGTGCCGTCGTAGAGCTTGTCCGTGGACTTCTTACCGGTCTCCGGGTGCGTCCACTCCCGCTCGCCCTTGGCGAGCTCGACGAAGTTCTTGACCGTCTTCGGCGCCTGGTTCGGGAAGAGCCGGACCTGGATGTCGCCGTGGTTGGTCTTCAGGGTGGCGTTGAGCTGCTCAGCCACGATGTGCCTTCCGTTGTCTTTCCGTGACTCCCTGATCCTCGCACGGACGGGACGTACAGTCGCCCGACCTCCGTTCACAGGTGGCCCACCGGGCCGTTCCTCTTGCGGAAATCCGGGTGAGTGGTCCCCTGGCAGGGGCGTATGGCGACGATCCGTGGCATTGTCGACGACAAGCTCCTGTTGCCGGATTCTTCCGCTATTGCACTTGATATCGCGATCGATCAACTTCATCGGCACCCGGATGCCCGTCCGCGCATGCCGCGCGGCGACCCGGCAGGCATGATCCGTAAAAGGGTGGAAAGTCGAAATACCGTACGCCACCGAGGAGGAGGAACTCGTGACCCGCATCGACAGCGTGCGCGCCGCGACCGGTTCGGCGAAGGACAGCGTGCTGCACGCCGCGGAAGTGGTGGCGCCCTACGCCGACACGGCCAAGGTCAGGGCCGCGCACTACGCACAGGAGGCCCGCGTACGGCTCGCGCCCATGGTGACGCAGGCCGCGGGCCAGGCCCGCGTCCAGTACGGCGCTCGTGTCCAGCCGTATCTGGAGCAGGCCCGCACGCATGTGCCGCCGAAGGTCGACCTGGCCGCCCAGCAGGCCGCCGACCGCACCCGCAAGGCCGCCCGGCAGGCCGCGGACTACTCCCGTCCCCGGCTCGAACAGGCGGTGGCCGCCGCCGGTCCCGCGAGGGACGAGGCCGCCGCCCGTGGTGCGGCCGCTCTGGCCGCGCTCCGCGGTCAGGTCACGGCGCGGCAGATCCAGAAACTGGTCCGCAAGCAGCAGCGGCGGGCGAGGGCCGGCCGTGCCGCGCGGATGGTGCTGATCCTGGGCGCCGTGACCGGCGGCGCCTTCGCCGCCTGGAAGTGGTGGGACAAGCAGGCCAACCCGGACTGGCTGGTGGAGCCGCCGGCCGCGACGGACGTGTCCGGTTCGACGAAGCTGACGTCGGTGGACGGCAGCGAGGGAGCCTCGCTGGATCCGGAGGTCGAGGCCAAGGAGGCCGAGGAAGAGGCCGCCCGGCGCGACGATCAGCCCTGACGCGCGACGACATCAACGGCGCGGTGGGGCAGGAGACTTGGGTGTCTTCTGCCCCACCGCGCCGTTTCACGTGAAACAAGGACCCCTCCCACCCGCGTTTCCGCAGGTGGGAGGGGTCCTGTTGTGGAGCCTAGGGGAGTCGAACCCCTGACATCTGCCATGCAAAGACAGCGCTCTACCAACTGAGCTAAGGCCCCGCGGGAAAGCGTCCACCTGCGACAACCGCGTCCTGGTGGGCGCCCGGAACCAGAGTACCGGGTCCCCCCGGGGATTCCGCAAAAGGATTGGGGGTCCCCGTGACCAACCACTCTCCGTAAGATGCTCGGACGTGGTTCGCTACAGCGAACCACGGTTCTTGGGGAAGCGATGGGGAGACGCAATGGACGCCGCACAGCAGGAAGCCACCGCAAGAGCGCGGGAACTGCAGCGGAACTGGTACGGGGAGCCTTTGGGGGCGCTCTTCCGTAGGCTCATAGACGACCTGGGCCTCAACCAGGCTCGTCTCGCGGGGGTTCTGGGCCTGTCCGCACCGATGCTGTCGCAGCTGATGAGCGGCCAGCGGGCGAAGATCGGAAATCCGGCCGTGGTGCAGCGCGTGCAGCTGCTTCAGGACCTGGCGGGGCAGGTGGCGGACGGCAGTGTGAGCGCGGCCGAGGCGACCGAGCGCATGGAGGAGATCAAGAAGTCACAGGGGGGTTCGGTGCTCAGCAACACCACGCAGACGACGAGCAGTTCGGGGGCTCCCACGGTCAAGCGGGTGGTTCGCGAGATCCAGTCCCTGCTGCGCTCGGTGGCCGCCGCCGGCGACATCATCGAGGCCGCCGACACCCTCGCCCCCACCCACCCCGAACTGGCGGAGTTCCTGCGGGTCTACGGCGCCGGCCGCACCTCCGACGCGGTCACGCATTACCAGTCCCACCAGAACTGACTCCCGGCCCGGCACCGAAGGGGGTTCGGCGGCCGGGGCGCGCGGAACGGGGGATGCGCGCGAAGACAGGGGACGGGGGCAGGGGGATGCGTATCGCTCGCCGAGTCGGGGGGAAGGCACAGGGGGACACCGCAGGGGGAGGAGCGACGCACAGCCATGGGTGAGGTCTTCGCCGGCCGGTACGAACTGGTCGATCCGATCGGGCGCGGGGGCGTCGGGGCCGTCTGGCGTGCCTGGGACCACCGCCGCCGCCGCTATGTGGCCGCCAAGGTCCTGTTGCAGAGCGACGCGCACTCCCTGCTCCGCTTCGTGCGCGAGCAGGCGCTGCGGATCGACCATCCCCATGTCCTCGCGCCCACCAGCTGGGCCGCGGACGACGACAAGGTCCTGTTCACCATGGACCTGGTCACCGGCGGTTCGCTGGTCCACCTGGTCGGTGACTACGGTCCGCTGCCGCCCGCCTTCGTCTGCACCCTGCTCGATCAGCTGCTGGCGGGGCTCGCCGCGGTGCACGCGGAGGACGTCGTGCACCGCGACGTCAAGCCCGCCAACGTACTGCTGGAGGCCACCGGTACCGGCAGGCCACGGCTGCGGCTGTCCGACTTCGGCATCGCGATGCGGCTGGGCGAGCCGCGGCTGACCGAGACCAACCTGGTGGTGGGCACGCCCGGTTATCTCGCACCCGAGCAGCTGTTGGGGTCCGAACCGGACTTCCCCGCCGACCTGTTCGCCGTGGGCCTGGTCGCGCTGTATCTGCTGGAGGGCGCCAAGCCGGACGCCAAGGCCCTCATCCAGTACTTCGCGGACCACGGGACCCCCGGACCGCCCCAGGGCATTCCCGAGCCGCTGTGGCAGGTGGTGGCCTCACTGCTCCAGCCGGATCCCCTGGCGCGGTTCCGGACGGCCACGGGGGCGCGGAAGGCCCTCGCGGCGGCCGCGGAGCTGCTGCCGGAGCCCGGCCCCGACGACGAACTGATCGAGATCTTCGACCAACTGGGCCCGCTGCCACCGGGTTTCGCCGAGTCCGGCCCGCTGAAGCGGGCCTCGGGTGTGGGCCCGCCGGGTGAGGGGCGTACGCCGCGGGAGGAGGAGCGGGGATCTCCGGCCGACGGCGGGGAAGCCGACGCCGTGTCCGGATCCGGCCGGGGCCCGAGCGCCGGGGACGTCTCCGGGGTTCCGTCCGGCTCCGTGTCGGCCGGATCGGCCACAGGGGCGGGCGCCGGAACCGGCTCGGGGGCGTACGGCGGGAGCGCGGACGTCGTAGCAGCCGATCCGCGTCGGAGCACCGGGTCCACTCCGCGGCCACCCGCCATGTCGGACACCGGAAGCTTCCCCCTGCCGCCGCCCCGGGCCACGGTCACATCCGCCCCCGTGCCACCTCCACCGGCCCCCGGGCACGCGCCTCAGGCGCCGCCGGCCCCGTACGGACCACCTGCCCAGCCGGCCGACGCCGGCCCCCACTTCTCCCCCCACGACCCCACTCATCCGCTGCGCGCCCCCCTGCCCCACCCGGCCGTCCGTCCCGACGCCTCGACCGCCGAGTACACGGCCCAGGGCTCGCGGATTCCGCCGCCGAGCGAGGCGCCGGCGCGGCACGGGTCCACCGCCCCTCGGACCCACCGCCGCCGCGGCCGCCGTCCCGGCCCGTCGGCCGGGGTCGCCGTGCCCCTCGTACTCCTGGCCCTGGTCTGCTACGCCGTGGGCTTCTGGGCCCTCACCCGGATCTGAACGGCGCCTGCGGCGAGGGGTCCGCCGCCGCCCGGGTGACGGCCCGGCGCCGTGCCACCAGCGTCCACACGCCGAGCCCGGCCAGCAGCGCGGTGCCGGTGCCGATCCCGCCCACCGCGAGCGCCCGGTAGGCGGCGACGTCGTCGGCGGTCCCGCCCTCGGCCGCGGCTTCCCGGTCCTCCCCCGTGACCGTGAAGACGTCCGACGGCAGGGACTCGCCCGCGTATCCGGGCCCGTCCTGTGCCGCGCCGCTCAGCCGCACCCGCAGCGTCATCGGCACGGGCCCGTCGCCGAAGCCGTCCGCCACCTCGGCCGAGAGGTGCGCGACGAGGTAGTAGGAGCCGGCGAACCGCATCGCCCCGGCCTGACGGCTGACGGCGTGCCGATTGAGGTACGTGACCGGCGGCAGGGGAGCGAGGCTCTCCGCCTTCCTGCCGCCGTCGTAGCCGACGCCCATGTCCACGATGTAGCCGCGCACGGGATTGTAGAGGTCCACGTCCAGCGCGGCGGCGACGTAACCGCTGCCGCCCCCGCCCGAACCGCCCAGTTCGGCGGTGACATGGAGCCGGCGGCCCCAGTCGACGGGAACCTTGTAGAAGAGCGTCTGCCCGGGGCGGATGTCGTCCCGCCAGACTCCGTGGCCCACGGGGGTGGCCCGGGTGAAGCCCGCGCCGCCCGCGCGCCGTTCGGGCTCTCCCGCCACGGGCTGGGGCGTGGCGGAGTCCCACTCCTTCGGCGCGCTCGTCGCACCGGCCTGCTCCAGCGGTGGCTCCGCCACCGTCATGAGCTCCATCTCCCAGGGGTCGGGGGAGGAGCCGTCGCCGTCCGGGTCGACGCGTTCGACGGTCATGTAGTACGTACCGGCCTCCTGGCAGAGGGATCTCCTGGGGGAGATCTCCCTCATGGCCCAGGCGGCGACCGGATGCGGGCTGCCTGCCGCGCCGAAGCTCTCCGTGTCCACATCGCAGGAGCGGCCCTCGCCGTCCTCCACGGAGACCTTGATGCCGTCGATGACTGAGGCGGTACGCCCGGCCGGGGGCACGGCGGTGGCGGAGGCGTAGGTGTTGGTGGAGTCGTCGAGTTCCAGCCGGTAGTAGACCTTGCCGCGCGCCGGCAGGGTGCTCCGGTAGGTGCGGCCGGGTTCCAGTGCCACGGACTCCGTCACGCTCGCGGCGCCGTCGATCCTCCGCGCGTCCTCGGCGAAGGCGTAGCCGCCGGCATCACCGGAAGCGGCCGGGAGGAACCCGGCGGCGGCCTCGCCGGCCAGGGCCCCCTGCCCCGGCACCGCACCCGCGAGCCCCAGCAGCACCGCGGACGCGAGCACCACCACACCCGCCCGTCGGGCGGCAGGGTGCCGCCCGTTCCCGGCCCGTCCGCGCCCCCGTGCCGTACCCTGCCGTCCCCTCACGCGCCACCCACCCCTCGTCGTCGCCCGGACGTCGCACCCGCGGCCCATCCTGCCCCGCGGACGAGGCCCGTCGGCAAGACCCGTCACACACAAGACCCCGACCGCGAGCGCGGCCGGGGTCTGTTCAGCGTCGGATGTAGGTACTCACGAACCCGTGGGCACGGAGTCAGTCGCCTCCGTCCACAGATCCTGCTCGGCGCGATCCGCCTGGATCTGGCGGTACACGAGGAGCCCGCCGATGGCGGCCAGTGCGACCAGGAGAAGCTTCTTCACCGCGCGACCTCGTCTTTCCTTGACGTAGGGGACCTCTGCCGCCCGACTATACACACCGGTCGATACCGATCGGTGACCTGCGTCGGCCACTCCAACTGCCTTCCGGCGCCACGCAGTAGGAGCGGAGTGTGGCGATCCGATCGGAGGGTGACCACACCCGCACGGACGGTCACTTTGATGCCTTTCCTCCCATCTGAGCAGCTTTTCGCCCTTCATGCCCCCATCCGAGTGGTGTTCATCTGAACATCCACGCGCCACGGGCGTCGGTCCACCACTTCGCGAGCCTCATACACATCATGAGGAAAGTACGCAAATCGCCCGACCCGAAAGTGAGGGGCCATGGCCAGGAACAAGGTCATGAAGCTGTGGAACGTCGTCGTCACCGCCTTCCTCGCGCTGTGCACGGCGCTCGGACTCGTCACCACGACCGCCGCCGCGGCCGTACCGCAGACCGACGAGGCACGCAACAGCGACAGTAATCGGACCGTGACGGCGCCCGCGACGTCGGCGGCCCTCTGGTCCTGGTCACTGATCAGAGCCCTGCCCCCCACGATGAAACAGCGCATCCACGCCGAGGCCCACGGAAAGTCCCCCGGCTGCCGGCACTCCCCGCACTCGGACACGACGACGGAATCCGACTCCGCGGACTGCTCCGACGACTCGACGACCACCCGGGCGGAACCCGCCACCGGCCGCATCCCCCTGCAACGCTGACCGCGGGCCCTCTCTCCAGCCTTCTCGTGCCGTTCCGCTCCCGAAGTACTGGCGAACTCGCGTACAGCGACACGGCACGCCGAACCGGAAGACCCCCGGCCTGTACCGGCCCGGGGGTCTTTTCGTGCTGGTCAGCGCTCTCCCCTGCTAGGGCTTCGCCCCGTCCGGGACGTCCGCCCGCCAGATCATCTCCACGACCTGCACCGCCTGCTGCGCGCGGGCCCACAGCCGTACCGGCCCCGCGGACGATTCACACTCGATCACCAGCGCTCCGGCCGGGATCCACCACATCTCGCCGACCGTCGTATGGCGTGCACATAGCGCAGGTCTGCCGGGAGTGCCCGCAGCCGCGTCCTCGACCAGCGGGGCTCCCACCGGAACCCGCCTCCGGCCCGCACCCGCCCCAGGCTGTATCGGCGTCCCTCGTCCGGCCGGTTGGCCCCGACCGGGAAGAAGACCACTTCCCCGGCCGCGGCCCGGGCAGCGGCCCGCCGCGCTCGCCATGCCACGAGCAGTGCCCCGGTCACCACGCCCACGAAGGCAAAGACCCCCGGCCCAAGTGGACCGGGGGTCTTCTCGCTGGTGGGGCTAACAGGATTTGAACCTGTGGCCTCATCCTTATCAGGGATGCGCTCTAACCAACTGAGCTATAGCCCCGCCGCGCTCTGCGGTGTGTGTTCCGCGCGCTGACTCCTGAAGATTAGCGCACGACCGGGGCAGTCCCAAAATCGGTTCTCGGGCGACCGCCGGAGCGGGCCGCGAAAGCGCTGTGAGCTGCCCTCACTCGTCCTCGGCGAGGGTCAGCTCGACACCGCCGACGAAGCCCGCGGAGAGGTTGTAGATGAACGCGCCGAGCGTCGCCAGCGCCGTCGCCAGGACGACGTCGATGACCGCGATGATCGTCGTGAACATCAGGACGTTGGGCAGCGACAGGAACGACTGGAGGTCGAAGCCGTTCGACTCGTTGGAGCCGGTCGCCTCGGCGATCGTGCCGCCGACCGTCGAGAACACGCCCATGGCGTCCATGACCATCCACAGCACCGCGGACGCGACGATCGTGCAGATGCCGAGCGCGATGGAGAGCAGGAAGCTGACCTTCATCACCGACCACGGGTCGGCCTTCGCCACCCGCAGGCGTGCCTTGCGCACGCGCGGGGTGGTGCGCGCCCCCGTACGGGGGCGTCGTACCGCGCCGGTCTGGCCGGCCGCCGTACCGGCCTGCGCCGGGTAGGCCTGCGGCGGGTGGTACGGGCCCGCCTGCTGCTGCGGCTGCCGTTCCCCCGGCAGCGGTGAGGCCGTCTGAGCGGCGGCGCCGTGCGTGGGCGCGGCCTGCTGCGGGCCTCGGGTGTCCGTCACAGTTCCCCCCTGGGATCCCTGCCTGTCGGACGAGGACGCGTCCTTGGCGGGCGGCTTGATCGCTTTGAGATTGGTCGTGTGCGGATCCGCCGCCCGCGCGGCGGAGCCACGGCCGCCGCCGTCCGTTCCCCTGCTGGTACCGGCCGGTCCGGCGCCCGTGGCTCCGCTCACGCTGACTCACTCCTCGTGCTACTCGGCCGAGGGCGCCTCACCCTCGTCCGTGCCGGTGGTCGCGGCCCCGTCGGCGGTCTCGTCCACGGCCACGTCGCCGTCGACTTCCTCCGCCTCGCGTCCAGCCTCGGCGTTACGGGCGATGCCGACCACGGCATCGCGCTTGCCCAGATTGATCAGTTGGACGCCCATGGTGTCACGGCCGGTTTCCCTGATCTCGTTGACTCGCGTACGAATCACACCACCCGACAGCGTGATGGCGAGAATTTCGTCGGTTTCCTCGACCACCAGCGCGCCGACGAGGGAACCGCGGTCCTCGACGATCTTGGCGGCCTTGATGCCGAGACCGCCGCGACCCTGGACGCGGTACTCGTCGACAGCGGTCCGCTTCGCGTACCCACCGTCTGTGGCAGTGAACACGAACGTACCGGGTCGAACAACATTCATCGAGAGCAGCTCGTCACCCTCGCGGAAACTCATGCCCTTGACACCCGAGGTCGCACGGCCCATGGGACGCAGTGTGTCGTCCGTGGCGGTGAACCTGATCGACTGCGCCTTCTTGCTGATCAGCAGCAGATCGTCGTCGGACGAGACGAGTTCGGCACCGATCAGTTCGTCGTCGGAACCGTCCTCCTGCTCACGCAGGTTGATGGCGATCACACCGCCCGAGCGCGGGGAGTCGTAGTCCTTCAGCGGTGTCTTCTTCACCAGGCCCGCCTTGGTGGCCAGGACCAGGTAGGGCACCGCCTCGTAGTCGCGGATCGCGCGGATCTGGGCGATCGTCTCGTCCGGCTGGAAGGCCAGCAGGTTCGCGACGTGCTGCCCGCGCGCGTCCCGGCCGGCGTCGGGCAGTTCGTAGGCCTTCACCCGGTAGACCCGGCCCTTGTTGGTGAAGAACAGCAGCCAGTGGTGGGTGGTGGACACGAAGAAGTGGTTGACGATGTCGTCTTCCTTGAGCTTCGTGCCGCGTACGCCCTTGCCGCCGCGCTTCTGGGCCCGGTAGTCGTCGGTCTTGGTGCGCTTGATGTAGCCGCCCCGCGTGACCGTGACGACGATGTCCTCCTCGGCGATCAGGTCCTCGATGGACATGTCGCCGTCGTAGGGGATCAGCTTCGTCTTGCGGTCGTCGCCGTACTTCTCGACGATCGAGGCCAGCTCCTGGCTGACGATGCCGCGCTGGCGGACCGGGGAGGCGAGGATCTCGTTGTACTCGTTGATTTTCGCCTGGAGTTCGTCGTGCTCCTGGACGATCTTCTGGCGCTCCAGGGCGGCCAGTCGGCGCAGCTGCATCTCGAGGATGGCGTTCGCCTGGATCTCGTCGATCTCCAGGAGGTCCATCAGGCCCCCGCGGGCGATCTCGACGGTCTCACTGCGCCGGATCAGCGCGATGACGTCGTCGATGGCGTCCAGGGCCTTCAGCAGGCCGCGCAGGATGTGCGCCCGCTCCTCGGCCTTGCGCAGCCGGAAGCGCGTACGGCGGACGATGACCTCGATCTGGTGCGTCACCCAGTGCCGGATGAACGCGTCCAGGGACAGCGTGCGCGGCACGCCGTCGACCAGGGCCAGCATGTTGGCGCCGAAGTTCGTCTGCAGGTCGGTGTGCTTGTACAGGTTGTTCAGGACGACCTTGGCGACCGCGTCCCGCTTCAGCACGATGACCAGGCGCTGGCCGGTGCGCGAGGACGTCTCGTCGCGCACGTCGGCGATGCCGCCGATCTTGCCGTCCTTCACCAGGTCGGCGATCTTCTGCGCGAGGTTGTCGGGGTTGGTCTGGTACGGAAGCTCCGTCACCACCAGGCACTGGCGGTTCTGGATCTCCTCCACCTCGACCACCGCGCGCATGGTGATCGAGCCGCGGCCCGTGCGGTACGCCTCCTCGATGCCCTTGCGGCCGACCACGAGGGCGCCGGTCGGGAAGTCGGGGCCCTTGATGCGCTCGATGAGCGCGTCGAGCAGCTCCTCGTGGGACGCCTCGGGGTTCTCCAGGTACCACTGGGCGCCGGCGGCGACCTCGCGCAGGTTGTGCGGCGGGATGTTGGTCGCCATGCCGACCGCGATACCGGCCGAGCCGTTGATCAGCAGGTTCGGGAAGCGGGCCGGCAGGACGGTCGGCTCCTGGGAGCGGCCGTCGTAGTTGTCCGTGAAGTCGACGGTCTCCTCGTCGATGTCACGGACCATCTCCATCGACAGCGGCGCCATCTTGCACTCGGTGTAGCGCATCGCCGCCGCCGGGTCGTTGCCCGGGGAGCCGAAGTTGCCGTTGGAGTCCACCAGCGGCATCCGCATCGACCACGGCTGCGCGAGGCGGACCAGCGCGTCGTAGATCGAGGAGTCGCCGTGCGGGTGGTAGTTGCCCATGACGTCGCCGACGACGCGGGCGCACTTGTAGAAGCCGCGCTCGGGGCGGTAGCCGCCGTCGTACATCGCGTACAGCACGCGGCGGTGGACGGGCTTGAGGCCGTCACGGACGTCGGGCAGCGCACGCGACACGATGACGGACATCGCGTAGTCGAGGTACGAGCGCTGCATCTCCGTTTCGAGCCCGACGGGCTCGACGCGCATGCCGGCCGCGTCCGGGTCCTCGAGAGGCGTGACGGGAGTGTTCTCGTCGGTCATTGCTGGTGAAGGTCCTTCCTGGTGCGGTCAGCTGAGACCGACTCAGATGTCGAGGAAGCGGACGTCCTTGGCGTTGCGCTGGATGAACGCGCGGCGGGCCTCGACGTCCTCGCCCATCAGGACCGAGAACAGGTCGTCGGCCTGGGCGGCGTCGTCCAGGGTGACCTGGCCGAGGACGCGGTGCTCCTGGTCCATCGTGGTGATGCGCAGCTCCTCGGCGTTCATCTCGCCGAGACCCTTGAAGCGCTGGACGGAGTCCTCGCGGATGCGCTTGCCGGCCTGACGGCCCATCTCGATCAGCGCGTCGCGCTCGCGGTCGGAGTACGCGTACTCGAAGTCGTCCCTGCCCCACTTGATCTTGTAGAGCGGGGGACGGGAGAGGAACACGTGCCCGGCCTCGACCAGCGGCCGCATGAAGCGGAACAGGAACGTCAGCAGCAGGGTGTTGATGTGCTGGCCGTCGACGTCGGCGTCCGCCATCAGGATGATCTTGTGATAGCGGAGCTTCTCGATGTCGAAGTCCTCGTGCACACCGGTGCCGAACGCGGAGATCATCGCCTGGATCTCCTGGTTCTGCAGGATCCGGTCGATGCGCGCCTTCTCGACGTTGAGGATCTTGCCGCGGATCGGGAGGATCGCCTGGTACTGCGGGTTCCGGCCGGACTTGGCCGAGCCGCCGGCGGAGTCGCCCTCGACGATGAAGATCTCGCACTTGGTCGGGTCGTTCGACTGGCAGTCGGACAGCTTGCCCGGCAGGGAGGCGGTCTCCAGCAGGCCCTTGCGCCGGGTCAGGTCGCGCGCCTTGCGGGCCGCCACCCGGGCCGTGGCCGCCGCGATGCCCTTGCGGACGATGTCCGCGGCCTCGTTGGGGTTGCGGTCCAGCCAGTCGTTGAGGTGCTCGTAGACGACCTTCTGGACGAAGGTCTTCACCTCGGTGTTGCCCAGCTTGGTCTTGGTCTGGCCCTCGAACTGCGGCTCGCTCAGCTTGACCGAGATGATCGCGGTCAGACCCTCGCGGATGTCGTCACCGGTGAGGTTGTCGTCCTTGTCGCGCAGCAGCTTCTTGTCCCGCGCGTACTTGTTGATGAGCGAGGTGAGCGCCGCGCGGAAGCCCTCTTCGTGCGTACCGCCCTCGTGGGTGTGGATGATGTTGGCGAAGGAGTACACGCCCTCCGTGTAGCCGCCGTTCCACTGCATGGCGACCTCGAGGGACAGGTGCCTGTCCTTGTCCTCGGCCTCCAGGTCGATCACGGTGGGGTGCACCACGTCTCCCTTGCGGGAGTTGAGGTACTTCACGAAGTCGACGATGCCGCCCTCGTAGTGGTACGAGACGGCCTTGACCTCGTGCTTCTCGTCCTCGCCCGCCTCGTCCGCACCGGCGGTGGCCTTCGCCGACTCGCGCTCGTCGGTGAGGTTGATGCGCAGGCCCTTGTTGAGGAACGCCATCTCCTGGAAGCGCCGCGAGAGCGTCTCGAAGGAGTAGTCGGTGGTCTCGAAGATGTCGCCGTCGGCCCAGAAGGTGACCGACGTCCCGGTCTCCTCGGTGGCCTCGTGCTTGGCGAGGGGCGCGGTGGGGACACCCAGCTTGTAGTCCTGCGTCCAGCGGTGGCCGTCGGTCTTGACCTCGACGGCGACCCGCGTCGACAGCGCGTTGACCACGGAGACGCCCACGCCGTGCAGACCGCCGGAGACCGCGTAGCCGCCGCCGCCGAACTTGCCGCCCGCGTGCAGCACGGTCAGGACGACCTCGAGGGCGGGCTTGCCCTCGGAGGGGACGATGCCCACCGGGATGCCGCGGCCGTTGTCGACGACGCGGACGCCGCCGTCCGCCAGGATCGTGACGTCGATGGTGTCCGCGTGGCCGGCCAGCGCCTCGTCGACCGAGTTGTCGACGACCTCCTGCACCAGGTGGTGCAGTCCCCGCTCGCCGGTCGACCCGATGTACATACCGGGTCGCTTACGGACCGCGTCCAGGCCCTCGAGGACGGTGATGGCGCTGGCGTCGTACGACGCGGCGCCCTCGCCGGCCGAGGTGCTCGCCGCGTCACTGACGCCGGTGTCGGTGGACGGGATGTTCTCGTTGGGGTTGCCGGAATCGGCCACGAAGCGCCCTTTCTGGCACAGCACGAGCCAGGCTCGTCGGCGGGTTGCCGGAGCGGCTGCGGCATGTTGCGTTGGTAAGCCTTGATCAGCGTTGCTCAGCTTTTCCCGGACGGTCCCCACGTTCGGGGCGGGATTGTCTTCCAGTCTACCGGTAGCACTGACATCGATGGGGGTTTGCCGGTACCTGGGTTCGCATGTGCCGCCCTCAACCGGTCTCGTCCGACTCCCGATATGCGGATGGGGGCTCCAAGAGCCCCACGAGGGCACTCAGCGCTTCCGGCCGTCAACCCTTGGCTACTTAGGAGTCAGGTGGCGATTCGCAACCGCGTGCGGTCCCGCCACGAAACGGTCGCCGACGATGCGACGACCCTGTTGAGAAGTCCTGATGTGATGTCCATCACGTGTGGCTGCTGGGGCGGAAATGGCCCTCGCGTCACCCGTAGGTGTCCCCCGGGCCCGTGCTTCCGGGGGCGCGCAGGGGGCCGAAGCGACGGGCGGGACCACCGGGGCCGACGACCTTGATCAGCTGTACGGTGCCGTGCCCGAGGTCCTGGTTCAGGCGCGCGACCAGAGTCGGCGCGAGGAGCCGCAGATTCGTCGCCCACGCCGTGGAGTCGCAGCGCACGACCAGCACCCGCTCGTCCTCGTCGTACCGCTCCGGCTCGCAGTGCTTGGCCACGTCCTCGCCGACGATCTCCGGCCAGCGGCCCATCACCCCGCCCACCGCGGCCGGCGCCTCCCAGCCGCGCTCGGTGAGCAGCCGGTTGATCGCCGCGCCGAGCGCCATCGGGTCGCGCCGGTCGGCGCGCGCGCCGGAGCGCAGGCCGCCCCGTCGTGCCTGCTTCCGCTGCTGCGTCGCGTCCCCCCGCGCGCGTGCCGCCTCCTTGGCCGCGCGCAGCGCCACGCGTGCGAGATCGACACCGGAGGGCTCGGGGGCCTTCCCGCTCCCGGGCGTGCCCTGCTCGCTCATACGCGCTCCACCGCCCCCTCGGCCACGGCGAACCGCGCACCCGCCAGCACATGGGGTACGTCGTCGTCGACGGCCGCGGTGACCAGCACCTGCTCACCGGGCGCGACCAGCTCGGCCAGGCGCTCACGGCGGCGCGCGTCCAGCTCGGCGAAGACGTCGTCGAGCACCAGCACCGGCTCGTTGCCCTCCGCCCGGAGCAGGTCGTAGGAGGCCAGGCGCAACGCCAGCGCGTACGACCAGGACTCGCCGTGGGAGGCGTAGCCCTTGGCGGGCAACTGGCCCAGCTTGAGCAGCAGGTCGTCGCGGTGCGGACCGACCAGGGTGACCCCCCGCTCGATCTCCTGCTTGCGCGCCTCGGCGAGGGCGGCCATCAGCTGTTCGAACAGATCGTCGCGCGTATGGGCCTCGCCGGGCGCGGACGGCTTGTACTCCAGGGCGACCGGCCCGCCGCCGGGCGCGAGCTGCTCGTAGGCCTTGTCGGCCAGCGGCTGGAGCGCGCCGATCAGATCCAGCCGCTGCGCCAGCAGCTCGGCGCCCGCGCGGGCCAGGTGCTGGTCCCAGACGTCGAGGGTGGACAGGTCCAGGGTGCGGCCACCGTGCCGGCGGGCCAGCGCGGCCGACTTCAGCAGGGTGTTGCGCTGTTTGAGCACCCGGTCGTAGTCCGAGCGCACGCCGGCCATGCGCGGGGAGCGCGCGGTGATCAGTTCGTCCAGGAACCTGCGCCGCTCCCCGGGGTCGCCCTTCACCAGGGCGAGGTCCTCCGGCGCGAACAGCACCGTGCGGACGATCCCCAGCACGTCCCGGGGCCTGACCTGGGAGGACCTGTTGATGCGGGCACGGTTGGCGCGGCCCGGGTTCAGCTCCAGCTCCACCAGCTGCTGCCGCTCGCCCTGACGGACCTGGGCCCGGATGATCGCGCGCTCGGCACCCATGCGGACCAGGGGCGCGTCGGAGGAGACGCGGTGGCTGCCGAGGGTGGCGAGATAGCCGACCGCCTCGACCAGGTTCGTCTTGCCCTGCCCATTGGGCCCGACGAAGGCCGTCACCCCCGGGTCGAGCGGGACCTCGACCCGGGGATAGGACCGGAAGTCGGCCAGCGACAGATGCGTGACGTGCATGGTCGTTCCGCCGACCTCCCCCGGCGTTGCGGACCGCCGCGCGGTCCTGTGGATGTGCGACGTGCCCTGTGGATTACTTCTTCTCGACCGCGTGGCCGCCGAACTGGTTCCGCAGCGCCGCGATCATCTTCATCTGCGGCGAGTCCTCCTGACGGGAGGCGAACCGCGCGAACAGCGAGGCGGTGATCGCCGGCAGCGGGACCGCGTTGTCGATGGCGGCCTCCACAGTCCAGCGTCCCTCACCGGAGTCCTGTGCATAACCCCGGAGCCCGTCCAGGTGCTCGTCCTCGTCGAGGGCGTTGACCGCGAGGTCGAGCAGCCAGGAGCGGATGACGGTGCCCTCCTGCCAGGAGCGGAACACCTCCCGGACGTCGGTGACCGAGTCGACCTTCTCCAGGAGCTCCCAGCCCTCGGCGTAGGCCTGCATCATCGCGTACTCGATGCCGTTGTGGACCATCTTCGCGAAGTGGCCCGCGCCGACCTTGCCCGCGTGCACCGCGCCGAAGTCGCCCTCCGGCTTGAGGGCGTCGAATATGGGCTGCACCTTGGCGACGTTCTCCTTGTCGCCGCCGTACATCAGCGCGTAGCCGTTCTCCAGGCCCCAGACGCCGCCCGAGACGCCGCAGTCGACGAAGCCGATGCCCCGGGCCGCCAGCTCCTCGGCGTGCTTCTCGTCGTCCGTCCAGCGGGAGTTGCCGCCGTCGACGACGACGTCACCCGGCTCGAGCAGCTCGGCGAGCTCGTCGATGGTGGACTGGGTCGGCCCGCCGGCCGGGACCATCACCCACACCACACGCGGACCGGTGAGCTTTCCCACAAGCTCCCGCAGGCTGTGGACATCGGCGAGGTCCGGGTTGCGGTCGTATCCGAGGACGGTGTGACCCGCGCGGCGAATCCGCTCGCGCATGTTGCCGCCCATCTTGCCGAGGCCGACGAGACCGAGCTCCATCAGTTGTGTTCCTTAGGTATGCGACGTGGCGTGACGGCACGTACGTGCCGGCGTCCGAGCCTAAACCCGGACGCTCGCGCACATCTGTGGGCATACGCGCTCATGCGCACGCCCTCACCTGCGGCTTTCGCCGAGCGAAGGCTCAGCCGCTGAGCCGCACCGGCATACTGCGGTCTTGTGGGGGACGACCCCCACACCCCCAGCAGTCCCTGCGGCGGGCGCACCTCAGCCGCTGAGCCGCACCGGCATGATCAGGTACTTGTAGGCCTCGTCCGCCTCCGCGTCCACCGCCGGGCGGCCGCTGAGCAGCGCGGGCTTGGTGGACGTGGTGAAGGACAGCTGGGCCACCGGGGAGTCGATGGCGCTCAGGCCGTCCAGCAGGAACGTCGGGTTGAAGGCGATCGAGATGTCGTCGCCCTCCAGCTGGGCGTCGACCCTTTCCACAGCCTGTGCGTCGTCGCTGGAACCGGCCTCCAGGATGAGCACGCCCTGCTCGAAGCTCAGCCGCACCGGGGTGTTGCGCTCGGCGACCAGGGCCACACGCTTGACGGCCTCCACGAAGGGGGCGGTCTCGATCACGGCGACGCTGTTGAACTCGGTCGGGAACAGCGTGCGGTACTTCGGGAGGTCGCCCTCCAGCAGCCGCGTGGTGGTACGCCGGCCGGCGCCCTCGAAACCGATCAGGCCCTCGCCCGCGCCCGAACCGGACAGCGCCAGGATCACCTGGTCGCCGCTGGTCAGTGCCTTGGCGGTGTCCTGGAGGGTCTTGGCGGGCACCAGGGCGACCGCGGAGACCTCCGGGTTCTCGGGCTTCCACAGGAACTCGCGGACCGCGAAGCGGTAGCGGTCGGTGGAGGCCAGCGTGACGGTGTCGCCCTCGATCTCGATGCGCACACCGGTGAGGACGGGCAGCGTGTCGTCACGGCCGGCCGCGATGGCGACCTGCTGCACGGCGGAGGCGAAGACCTCGCCGGGGACGGTGCCCGTCGCGTTCGGCATCTGCGGCAGGGCCGGGTACTCCTCCACAGGCAGTGTGTGGAGTGTGAACCGCGAGGAGCCGCACACCACCGTCGCCCGTACACCGTCTGTGGAGATCTCCACCGGCCGGTTGGGGAGGGCGCGGGAGATGTCGGCGAGCAGACGGCCCGAGACGAGGACGGTGCCCTCCTCCTCGACCTCCGCCTCCACCGACACCTTCGCGGAGACCTCGTAGTCGAAGCTGGACAGGCTCAGCTGGCCGTCCTCGGCCTTCAGGAGCAGGCCGGCGAGGACAGGGGCCGGCGGACGGGCCGGGAGGCTGCGCGCCGCCCAGGCCACTGCCTCCGCGAGTACGTCGCGTTCCACCCGGATCTTCACTGTTGCCGCCTCCTGCTGTTGCCGGCGCTTCTCGCCCTGCCTGGCTTTCGTCGTCTGACTCGGTGTCGTCGGTCCCCCTGCGGGGAAGGACACCGGGAACAGTCTGACGCACCGCACTGACAGTAGGTGCCCCTCGGGGTCAAGTCGTGACGAGTGGCAGCCGGGGCCGAGACAGCGAGTTGTGCACAGGGCCCTCTTCGAAACGAATTCCTCGCTCTCTCTAGTCGGGAGTAGTAGTAGGGCCTGTGGATACCGTGGATAACCTCGTTTTCCCAGGTCATCGCCATGATTTTGTCCACGGGGCCTGTGGGCGGAACCCGTGGACAACCGGGCGTCTCTGTGGAGAACAGAAAGTTCTGCACATCCCGTGCACAGGGAGGGGCGAGTTCTCCCCAGCTCCGTCCCCAGGTTTGCGGGTCTTTCCCACAGCCCCCTCCGGCAGCTCGGTGTGACGGCTTTCACTCGCCCCGGTGAGAGAGCGCGCCGCGTTGCCGAACAGTGGACACTCATGTGGAGAAGTGGCCGATCACTGGGGACAACCGCCCCCGGCCTGTGGGTTGCCCGTGGACAACTCGGTGCACAGGCTGTGGATCTTCTCTCTGTCCACAGTCTGTGGAGATCGTTCGTCCACGTATCCACAGCCGGTTGACCTGGCCTGATGGCTCCTCAACAGGCTGCCCTGTGGACAAGATCGGGACAACTTCCCGGTCCCCAGGATGTGGACGGGAAAAAGTCGCCGAATCTGTGGAGGAAGGCCGTAACCCGGCTTGGAATCGAACAGCGCCAGGCGGCTCGACGAAGGGTCGCGGTGGCCGGGCACGAAGAAGGGCGCCCCCGGAGCGATCCGGGGGCGCCCTCGACGCGGTCGTCCGGCCGCGGCCTCAGCCGGCCTTGATGCGGTTGGTGAGCTCGGTGACCTGGTTGTAGATGGAGCGCCGCTCGGCCATCAGATTGCGGATCTTGCGGTCGGCGTGCATCACCGTGGTGTGGTCGCGGCCGCCGAACAGCGCGCCGATCTTCGGCAGCGACAGGTCCGTCAGCTCGCGGCACAGGTACATGGCGATCTGGCGGGCCGTGACCAGCTGGCGGCCCCGGGAGCTGCCGCACAGGTCCTCGACCGTGAGGCCGAAGTAGTCGGCCGTGGCGCCCATGATGGCCGTCGAGGTGATCTCCGGCGTCGAGTCGTCACCGCCGGGCATCAGGTCCTTGAGGACGATCTCCGTCAGGCCCAGGTCCACCGGCTGCCGGTTGAGCGAGGCGAACGCCGTCACCCGGATCAGCGCGCCCTCCAGCTCACGGATGTTCCGGGAGATCCGTGAGGCGATGAACTCCAGTACCTCCGGCGGGGCGTTGAGCTGCTCCTGCACCGCCTTCTTGCGCAGGATCGCGATGCGCGTCTCCAGCTCCGGCGGCTGGACGTCGGTGATCAGACCCCACTCGAAACGGTTCCGCAGCCGGTCCTCCAGCGTCACCAGCTGCTTGGGCGGCCGGTCGCTGGAGAGCACGATCTGCTTGTTGGCGTTGTGGAGCGTGTTGAAGGTGTGGAAGAACTCCTCCTGCGTCGACTCCTTGTCCGCCAGGAACTGGATGTCGTCGACGAGCAGGATGTCCATCTCGCGGTAGCGCTTGCGGAAGCTGTCGCCCTTGCCGTCGCGGATGGAGTTGATGAACTCGTTGGTGAACTCCTCCGAGCTCACGTACCGCACGCGGGTGCCGGGGTACAGGCTCCGCGCGTAGTGCCCGATCGCGTGCAGCAGGTGCGTCTTGCCGAGTCCCGACTCCCCGTAGATGAACAGCGGGTTGTACGCCTTCGCCGGCGCCTCGGCGACGGCGACCGCGGCCGCGTGCGCGAACCGGTTGGACGCGCCGATGACGAACGTGTCGAAGAGGTACTTCGGGTTCAGCCGCGCGGTCGGTTCACCGGGGCCGGGCGCCGGTGCCGGCTGTGCGGCCAGCGGGCCGGGCGCGCCGGTGGTGGGCAGGTTCGGTCCCACCGGGCCACCGCGGTGGACGTGTCCGGAGCCGGAGGGCGGTTCGGGAAGTTCCCGGCGCCTGGCGTCGCGCTGGTCGTAGTCGCCGCGTGGCGTGTCGTAGTCGGGGCGCTGCTGGTCGTAGGACGGACGCTCCATGGGCTGCGGGCGGTAGTCCTGCGAGGGCGAGCCGCCGCCGTAGCCGTCCTGGGCGCCGTACGAGTCCTGCGAGCCGTAGCCGCTGTCCTGAGGGGGCGAGGCGTACGGGTCCCGCTCCGGGAAGCCGAGGCGCTGCTGCTGCCAGCCGTAGTCCTCCTGCGACGGCCGCGGCCAGGAGCCGGGCTCCGGGCGCTGGTACTCCGAGGGGTAGGCGGGGCGTGCGGTGGGGAGCTGGTCGCCGGAGGGGCCCTGCTGCTGGTCGGAACGACGGCGGCCGTATCCCTCGTAGCCGTCGTAGCCCTCGTACGGCTCGCGATCCTGCCGTTCGGGTCGTTCGGGTCGCTCGGGGCGGTCCTGGCGGACGGCCGGGAGCTCGGGTTCCTCGTAGCGCGGCTGGGGCCGGGGCGCCGGCGCGGGCTCGCCGGCGGTGTCGTCGACGGTGATCGCGATCCGGATCGGACGGCCGCACTCGCGGCTCAGGCTCTCGCTGACGATGGGGGCGAGGCGCCCCTCGAGCACGCCCTTGGCGAATTCGTTGGGCACGGCGAGCAGGGCGGTGTCGGCGACGAGCGCCAGTGGCTGGCAGCGCCGGATCCAGTGCTCGTCCTTGCTCTCGACCCCCTGCCCCCGGCCCTCACCCAGGAGTTGTTCCAGTACGCGTGGCCACACTGCGGCAAGATCGGCAGGTACGTCAGCCACAGGGCACGCTCTCTCACAGGTCCCTCGATCGTGTGATGCGAGGGACGGGTCGGGATGTAAATCGGGTGGTGGAGGGTCAAGGGAACGAATCGGAGTCCAGTCACGGTAGTCAGCGCGGCCGGTACGGTTCAAGTTGTTGTCCCCAGGCTGTGGACAAGTGTCTCCCGGTCCCCGCTGGTTTGACCGAATGGCGCAGCCGCGCGTACCGTAACCAGGTCGAGTTGTCGATGGCTGCTGCCGCCTGCCTCCGATGGGCACAGATCACGCAAGGTGATCGGTCAGCGGTGCACTCGGGCGTAACGCGAGCTACTCGTGGGCGCACGGTGACAGCCAGGACGGCACCCCGCAAACACCGAGTCTTTCTGGAGCCCCCGAGTGAGCAAGCGCACCTTCCAGCCGAACAACCGTCGTCGCGCCAAGACCCACGGCTTCCGGCTGCGTATGCGCACCCGTGCCGGCCGCGCGATTCTCGCGTCCCGCCGTAGCAAGGGTCGCGCCCGTCTGTCCGCCTGATCCCGGTCAGGTCATGACATCGTGCTGCCCACCGAGAACCGGCTGAGGCGGCGCGAGGACTTCGCGACCGCGGTACGACGAGGGCGCCGGGCAGGAAGCCGGCATCTCGTCGTCCACCTTCGTAGCGGTGCCACGGACCCGCATGCGCCTGGGGAGAGCGCTCCCCCGTCGCGTGCGGGTTTCGTCGTGAGCAAGGCCGTGGGAGGTGCGGTGGTGCGCAACAAGGTGAAGCGCAGGCTTCGCCATCTGATGCGCGGGCGAGTCGACCAGTTGCCCCCCGGTAGCCTGGTAGTCGTACGAGCGCTGCCCGGTGCGGGTGACGCCGACCATGCACAGCTGGCCCGAGACCTGGACGCCGCCCTGCGGCGGCTACTGGGAGGGGGCGCGCGATGAAGTACCCGCTACTGGCTCTGATCAAGATCTATCAGTGGACGATCAGTCCGCTGCTGGGGCCGGTGTGCAAGTACTACCCGTCGTGTTCCCACTACGGCTACACGGCCATCGACCGGCACGGTGCCGTCAAGGGCACAGCACTCACGGCCTGGCGCATCCTGCGGTGCAATCCGTGGTCGCCGGGCGGTGTGGACCATGTTCCGCCGCGCAAGCGTCCGCGGTGGCACGAAATGCTGCGTAACGCCTGGCGTGCACGCAGGGGCGGGACCTCCGCCGCCGAACCGGCCACCGAGGGTCGGACCTCTCCCACAGGTCCGACGCAAGCCTCGAGCCCGGCCGCAGAGACCTCGTCCCATGCCCAAGGAGCATGATTAGTGGACACGATTGCCAGCCTCTTCAGCTTCATCACGACACCTGTCTCCTGGGTCATCGTCCAGTTCCACAGCGTGTACGGCGCCATCTTCGGCCCCGACACCGGCTGGGCCTGGGGCCTGTCGATCGTGTCCCTGGTGATTCTGATCCGTATCTGCCTGATCCCGCTCTTCGTGAAGCAGATCAAGGCGACGCGCGCGATGCAGACGCTCCAGCCGGAGATGAAGAAGATCCAGGAGCGCTACAAGAACGACCGGCAGCGCCAGTCCGAAGAGATGATGAAGCTGTACAAGGAGACGGGCACCAACCCGCTCTCCTCGTGCCTTCCCATCCTGGCCCAGTCGCCGTTCTTCTTCGCCCTCTACCACGTGCTCAACAGCATCGCGTCGAACGACACCGTCGGTGTGATCAACGAGCGACTGCTGGAGAGCGCCCAGAAGGCCCACATCTTCGGTGCCCCGCTCGCGGCGAAGTTCACGGACAGCTCGGACAAGGTCGAGGCGCTCAACTCCTCGCTGACCGATGTCCGCGTCGTCACGGCCATCATGATCGTTCTGATGTCGCTGTCGCAGTTCTACACGCAGCGCCAGCTGATGACGAAGAACGTCGACACCACGGTGAAGACGCCGTTCATGCAGCAGCAGAAGATGCTGATGTACGTCTTCCCCATCATCTTCGCCGTCTTCGGCATCAACTTCCCGGTCGGTGTCCTCGTCTACTGGCTGACCACCAACGTGTGGACCATGGGCCAGCAGATGTACGTCATCCACAACAACCCGACGCCGGGTTCCAAGGCTCAGGCCGCGTACCTGGAGCGCCTCTCCAAGCACGTCACGCAGCACGGCAAGGTCCGTCGCCGCAGCCAGCGCGTCATCGTCAAGGCCATCGTCGCCAAGGGCCGCGACCGCAACGAGTACGAGCGGAAGTTCATCAACGGTCTGAACAAGGCGGGCCTCGCGGCTCAGACCGACGGCACGGTCATCAAGAGCGAGAGCACGGCCGCCGCTCAGGCCGAGGACGGAACGCCGGCCACCGGGGCCGCCCCCAAGCGGCAGCAGCCCAAGCGGCAGAGCAAGTCGCAGCGCCAGTCCGGGCAGGCCAAGGCGGCCGGTGAGCCCACCTCGCTGACCAAGTCCGACGAGCCCGAGGACGCCAAGCCCGCTGCCGATGCCAAGAAGGGCGGCGCCAAGCCCGCCGGCAGCACCCGCAGCAAGGCCCAGTCCGGACAGCGCAAGGGTCCGCAGCGGCCCAAGTCCCCGTCCAAGAAGTAAGAAGGAGTCCATCCCGTGACGGAAGGCACCACCGCCGCTGCTGCCGAGGGCGCAGACACCCTGAGCCGCCTGGAGCAGGAGGGCGAGATCGCGGCGGACTATCTGGAAGGTCTGCTCGACATCGCCGACCTGGACGGCGACATCGACATGGACGTCGAGGCCGACCGCGCGTCCGTCTCGATCATCAGCGACACGGGCAGCCGTGACCTGCAGAAGCTGGTCGGTCGTGAGGGTGAGGTGCTGGAGGCGCTCCAGGAGCTCACGCGTCTGGCCGTGCACCGGGAGACCGGGGACCGCAGCCGGCTGATGCTCGACATCGCCGGCTACCGGGCCAGGAAGCGGACCGAGCTGTCCGAGCTGGGCGCCAAGGCCGCCGCCGAGGCCAAGAGCAGCGGCAAGGCCGTGAAGATGGACCCGATGACGCCGTTCGAGCGCAAGGTCGTGCATGACGCCGTCAAGGCAGCCGGCCTGCGCAGCGAGTCCGAGGGCGAGGAGCCGCAGCGCTTCGTCGTCGTGCTTCCCGCCTGATCGGCTCCACGCTCCACCGGCCCCGTCTGTTGCGCAGACGGGGCCGAACTTTGTCAGCCTGATAGTTCTGTGGTTCTGGTGCCGGCGCTCCGAGTCGGCACGTACGGAAGGACGGTCCCCCGTGACGGAGGCAGCGGAGCTTCCCCCCGCGCCCGAGCAGGCACGCGAGGTGTTCGGTGATCGCTTCGCGGACGCGGTCCGGTACGCGGAGCTGCTCGCCGAGGCGGGCGTGCAGCGCGGCTTGATCGGGCCGCGCGAGGTGCCCCGCCTGTGGGAGAGACATCTGCTGAACTGCGCGGTGCTCTCGGAGGTCGTGCCCGACGGCGTGACGGTGTGCGATGTGGGCTCGGGTGCGGGCCTTCCGGGCATCCCCCTGGCGCTGGTCCGGGAGGACCTCAAGATCACACTGCTGGAGCCGCTGCTGCGGCGCACCACGTTCCTGACGGAGGTCGTGGAGCTGCTCGGGCTGGACCATGTGACGGTGGTGCGTGGCCGGGCCGAGGAGGTCATGGGGAAGTTGCCGCCGGTGCACGTGGTGACGGCGCGTGCCGTGGCACCGCTCGATCGTCTCGCGACGTGGGGCATCCCGCTCCTGCGGCCTTACGGGGAGATGCTGGCGCTCAAGGGGGACGCCGCCGAGGCGGAGCTGAAGAGCGCGTCCACGGCGTTGAGCAAGCTCGGTGCCGTGGAGACGTCGATCGTGCATGTGGGTGAAGGCGTCGTGGATCCGATGTCCACGGTGGTGCGGGTCGAGGTCGGGGAGAGCCCGGGCGGTGTGCGGTTCGCGGCGAAGCGTGCCAAGGCCGCTCGTACGGGGCGGGCCAGGCGCCGGCGCTGACAGCCGGGCGGGCCCGGCCCGACGATGCCCCGTTCGATGGGTGTCATCGATTCTTGGGCCGGACGTACTCCACACAAGCTGCCGAACCCATGCATGCCGGAGTGTCGCGGCAGTGCCGCCTCGGCTGCTGTGCATCGTGTTTCACGTGAAACGTCGCTCACTGCTGCACGGCATCATCAGTCGGGGCCGCGCCGCGGCCGAACCCCGTGACCGAAAGCCTCTCGGTTCGCTCGGAGAGGATCCTGTTCCCGACGAGACCTCGGCCTCCTCAGGGGGCACGGAGTTGTCCACAGAGGTGGATTTCTCCACAGAACGTCAGGGCTCACTGGTTCACGAGCCCGAAGGCATGGGAGGCTCTGTTCATAGCGAGCCTGAAGTCGAGGAGAGTGAATCCTTGCGGTCCGACGCCAACATCGCGGGACCGATGACCGATCCGGTCCCCGGTCCCCGTACCGAGTCGACGGGGGCGGATGTTTCACGTGAAACACCGCCTCCGATGGACGACACTCCCATCGGTCGTGCTGCCCAACTGGCGGTGGAGGCTCTGGGCCGCGCCGGCGAGGGCCTGCCACGACCCGAGCAGACCCGCGTCATCGTGGTCGCCAACCAGAAGGGCGGCGTGGGCAAGACGACGACCACCGTCAACCTTGCCGCCTCGCTCGCTCTCCATGGGAGCCGTGTCCTGGTGATCGACCTCGACCCTCAGGGCAATGCGTCCACGGCCCTGGGCATCGACCACCATGCCGAAGTCCCCTCCATCTACGACGTTCTGGTGGAGAGCAAGCCGCTCGCGGAAGTCGTTCAGCCGGTCCCCGATGTCGAGGGGCTCTTCTGCGCACCCGCCACGATCGATCTCGCCGGTGCGGAGATCGAGCTGGTGTCGCTGGTGGCGCGGGAAAGCCGGCTACAGCGGGCGATCCAGGCCTATGAGCAGCCGCTGGACTACATCCTCATCGACTGTCCGCCCTCGCTCGGCCTGCTGACGGTCAACGCGTTGGTGGCCGGCCAGGAGGTCCTGATCCCGATTCAGTGCGAGTACTACGCGCTGGAAGGACTGGGGCAGTTGCTGCGCAATGTCGACCTGGTGCGGGGGCACCTCAACCCCGCCCTGCATGTATCGACGATCCTGCTCACCATGTACGACGGCCGGACGCGACTCGCGTCGCAGGTCGCGGACGAGGTGCGCACCCACTTCGGCGACGAGGTACTGCGGACGAGCATTCCCCGCTCCGTTCGAATCTCGGAGGCGCCGAGCTACGGGCAGACGGTGCTGACTTACGATCCTGGATCAAGCGGTGCCCTCTCCTACTTCGAGGCGGCACGAGAGATCGCGTTGAGGGGCGTCGGCGTCAGCTATGACGCATCACAGGCCCACCTCGGCGCACAGCAGCACGATCCGAGCATGGTGGAGGGCATTCAGTGAGCGAGCGACGGAGGGGGCTGGGCCGTGGTCTCGGCGCACTGATCCCTGCGGCCCCGACGGAGAAGACGGTGACGCCACCCGCGGTGGGAGGCACGGCGTCCACGTCTCCTGCGGCGGTGCCGGTACTGCCCAACGAGCGCGGGGTGGCCGCGGCGAAGGTCGCGACCCTGGCGACTGTTTCACGTGAAACCGAGGAGCCTTCGGGGACCGGTGCGGCGGCCGTGCCCGCGCCGCCCATGGGTGCCCACTTCGCCGAGATCCCTCTCGATGCCATCACGCCGAACCCCCGGCAGCCGCGTGAGGTCTTCGACGAGGACGCGCTGTCCGAGCTCATCACCTCCATCAAGGAGGTCGGTCTCCTCCAGCCGGTGGTCGTACGGCAGGTGGGTCCCGGGCGCTATGAGCTCATCATGGGTGAGCGCCGGTGGCGGGCCTGTCATGAGGCGGGACTCGAGGCGATCCCGGCGATCGTGCGGGCCACGGAGGACGAGAAGCTCCTCCTGGACGCATTGCTGGAGAACCTGCACCGTGCTCAGCTGAATCCGCTGGAAGAGGCGGCGGCCTACGACCAGTTGCTGAAGGACTTCAACTGCACGCATGACCAGCTGGCGGACCGCATCGGCCGGTCCCGGCCGCAGGTGTCCAACACGCTGCGCCTGCTGAAGCTGTCGCCGACCGTCCAGCGCCGGGTCGCCGCCGGTGTGCTGTCCGCGGGGCACGCACGCGCGCTGCTGTCGGTCGAGGACTCCGAGGAGCAGGACCGGCTGGCCCACCGCATCGTGGCCGAGGGGCTGTCGGTGCGGGCGGTCGAGGAGATCGTGACCCTGATGGGTTCTCGGCCCCAGAAGGCTCAGCGCTCCAAGGGGCCGCGCGCCGGGGCTCTTGTCTCCCCGGCCCTGACGGATCTGGCGACGCGTCTCTCGGATCGCTTCGAGACGCGGGTGAAGGTCGACCTGGGACAGAAGAAGGGCAAGATCACCGTGGAGTTCGCCTCCATGGAGGACCTCGAGCGCATCCTGGGCACCCTCGCTCCGGGTGAGGGCCCCGTACTGCAGACGAGCCTGGTGGACGACGACTCCGCGGAGGCCGAGTCCTGAGCTTCGGCCGTTCGGCCGACGGGTGTCCGGCAATCAGGGCGGATCGTGTCCGGTGTGTACCGGAAAACGGTCCGCCCTTTGCTTTTTGGCGGTATCGATGGAATCGCTTCATGGATACGATGCGTTCGGATATGGCGCATCCACCCGGCAGTACCTCGGAGAGCAAGGCAGGGGCCATGCGAATGACGAGCCGCACCGGACTGGTGAGCGCGGGGCTGGGGGTGGGCGCCGTCAGCGGCTTCATCGGCAGCCTGCTCAGGGAACGGAGCGCTCTGACAGCCGCCCGCGAGGCAGCGGGCGAAGGAAGCGAGGAACAGCCTTCATGGGCCGTCGGCTCGTACCGCTCACGCTGGACAACCTTCCGGACCTCCCCCAGCGCTGTCGCTCGTGCGTCTTCTGGGAACTCGATCCCGTCAGCGGCGAGGCAGCGGTAAAGGCGGGCACGTCCGCGGTCGAGAAGGAGTCGTGGATCTCGGCCGTTCTCCTGGACTGGGGATCCTGCGGAAGAGTCGTCTACGTCGATGACGTCCCCGTGGGCTTCGTTCTCTATGCTCCGCCCGCCTATGTGCCGCGCTCCGCGGCGTTTCCCACCAGCCCCGTGTCGCCCGACGCGGTGCAACTGATGACCGCGTTCATCCTGCCGGGGTACCAGGGGCAAGGGCTGGGCCGGGTGATGGTGCAGACGGTCGCGAAGGATCTGCTGCGCCGGGGCTTCAAGGCGATCGAAGCCTTCGGCGACGCGCGCTGGAAGGAACCTGTGTGTGTTCTGCCCGCCGACCATCTGCTGGCGGTCGGCTTCAAGACGGTCCGCCAGCACCCCACCTATCCCCGGCTGAGGCTTGAGCTGCGGACGACGCTCTCGTGGAAGGAAGACGTGGAGATGGCGCTGGACCGGCTCCTCGGGGCCGTGCAGAAGGAACCGGCGCTGAGGCCGCTGTGAGTGAGCCGGCCGAAGCCGACGCCGTCATGCGAATGGGCCGACCCTTCCGGGTCGGCCCATTCGTGTTTCACGTGAAACGTCAGTCGGCGATGAAGTCCTCGAGGTCGCGGACGATTGCGGCCTTCGGCTTGGCGCCGACGATGGTCTTGGCGACCTCGCCACCCTGGTAGACGTTCAGGGTCGGGATCGACATGACACCGTACTTGGCGGCCGTACCCGGGTTCTCGTCGATGTTCAGCTTGACGACCTCGATCTTGTCCCCGTACTCGGAGGCGATCGCCTCGAGGGACGGAGCGATCTGACGGCACGGACCGCACCAGGCGGCCCAGAAGTCCACCAGGACGGGCTTGTCGCTCTTCAGGACGTCCTGCTCGAAGGAGTCGTCGGTCACGTTCTTCAGGGTGCCGGCCACTGCGGGCTCCTTAACTGGTTGGTGCGTGGGGCGGGTGGGTGTCAGACAGCGGTCTTCTCGGGCTCGGCCTTCTCCTCGTCCGCGAGAGCGGCGAGGAAGCGCTCGGCGTCGAGGGCGGCGGCACAGCCCGTACCGGCGGCGGTGATCGCCTGCCGGTAGGTGTGGTCGACCACGTCGCCGGCGCCGAAGACACCGGTGAGGTTCGTGCGCGTCGAGGGCGCGTCGACCTTGAGGTAGCCCTCTTCGTCCAGCTCCAGCTGGCCCTTGAAGAGCTCGGTGCGCGGGTCGTGGCCGATCGCGATGAACAGGCCGGTCGCCCCCAGGTCCGAGAGCTCGCCGGTCTTGACGTTGCGCAGCTTCAGGCCCGAGAGCTTCTGGTCGCCCTGGATCTCGGCGACCTCGCTGTCCCAGACGAAGGAGATCTTCGGGTCGGCGAAGGCGCGCTCCTGCATCGCCTTGGAGGCACGCAGGGTGTCACGGCGGTGGACGATCGTCACGGACTTGGCGAAGCGGGAGAGGAAGGTGGCCTCCTCCATCGCGGTGTCGCCACCACCGATCACGGCGATGTCCTGGTCCTTGAAGAAGAAGCCGTCACAGGTGGCACACCACGAGACACCGCGACCGGAGAGGGCGTCCTCGTTCGGCAGGCCGAGCTTGCGGTGCTGAGAGCCGGTGGTGACGATGACGGCCTTGGCCCTGTGGACCGTGCCGGCGGTGTCCGTGACGGTCTTGATCTCACCGGCCAGATCGACGGCGACCACGTCGTCCGGGACGAGCTCGGCACCGAAGCGCTCCGCCTGGGCCCGCATGTTGTCCATGAGCTCGGGGCCCATGATGCCGTCCTGGAAGCCGGGGAAGTTCTCGACCTCGGTGGTGTTCATCAGCGCGCCGCCGGCGGTGACAGCGCCCTCGAACACCAGGGGCTTCAGCGACGCACGGGCGGTGTAGAGCGCCGCCGTGTAGCCGGCGGGCCCCGAGCCGATGATGATCACGTTACGGACGTCGCTCACGGCTTGTTTCCTCGTCTCTGGTCTGCGTCGGTCGACCGGTGGGAGCTTCTTTCGGAACTCTCACCCCACCCAACGGATCCTAAGGGGCGGGCATTCCCGCTGTGTCCGGGCACACGGGCTCAGAGCCCGTTGTCGCCACGGAGAAGCACACACCGTACGGGATACCACGCGGGCCGGAGACGAAGCGTCGGGCGTCAGCGCCGTGCGGGCCGGGCGTCGGGGCGCACGGCGATCGTCAGGAGCGCGTGTACGAGTGCTTCAGCAGAACCTTCGCCGTGGCGGCCGTGGACGGGTTGTCCACACAGGTCGCCTCGACGATGTACGCGGTCACCCGGGTGGCGTCCGAGGCGTCGGGAAGCACGACGAGCATCGCTTCCTTCCCCTTGTACACCCCCGTCTCGGTGGCGAGCGCGGCGTCATTGCTGCCGATGCCGTTCCGGACGCACTCGGGGACGGTGGGCTCCTTGAGGACCTTGGGGTTGACGGCGCCGGACTCCGACTGCGTCCCGAAGGTGTGTGCGGTGCTGGAGCCCTTCATCTCGCCCTGGCTCTGCGCGAGGAGATCGGTGACCTGCTTTTCCAGCCTGCCCTCGGAGAAGGTGTCCGAGGCAGTCGTCCGGCCCTCATCCGGCCCGGTGTCGTTGTCCAGGGACGACAGCACCACCGATCCGAGCCCCAGAGCGGCGACCGTGAACACCGCGCCCAGAACGGCGCCCCGTCGGCGCCCGCCGCGCAGGCGTCCCTTGCGGCCCGGACCGGTCGTGGAGGAGCGGGGGCGCCCGGTCGGCCGGTCCTGGGGCGTCGATGTTTCACGTGAAACATGCGCGTGCTCGTCCGCGTGCTCGTCGTCGGAGGATGCCGGAGGAGGAGCGATGGATCCGTCGGAGGCCCCGGGGCCCGGTGCCGTGGCATGCAGCAGCGCCTCCGCTGCCAGTGCCGCGTCGATACGTCCCGCAACCTCGGCAGGCATACGTGGCGGGCCCGGCACCGTGCCGAGCAGGTCCCGGATCTCCTGGAGCGAGGCATGGACGTCCGCGCAGAGCGGGCACTCGTCCAGATGCCGACGCACGTCGGCGCCCCGGGCGGACGGGAGGAGTCCCTCGGTGAGGTCGGAGATCTCCGCGACGTCCGGGTGCTCCGCCCTGTCTGTCGTCGATGTCACGCTCGCCCACCTCCGCCCTTCACTGCAGCCGGGTCATTCGATCCTGAGTCCGTCGGATCCGCTTGCCTCGGACCCGCTGCGGGTGGGACGGAACTCCCCTGCGTCCGGTTCCGTCCCTCACCCCGTTTCCCACTCTCACCAGTGCCGTCCGGCCGTAGATGGGTGAGCAGGGGGAGGAGTCTGGCTCTGCCCCGCGCGCAGCGGCTCTTCACCGTGCCGGTGGGCACATCGAGGATGCGGGCGGCTTCGGCGACCGGATAACCCTGCATGTCCACGAGGACGAGCGCGGCCCGCTGATCGGGCGGGAGGGTGCCCATGGCCTCGATGAGCTGGCGGTGCAGATCATTGCGCTCCGCGGGCGCCGAGGCCGACTCGTGGGGCTCCAGCAGCTGCTCCAGACGCTCCGTGTCGTCGACCGGAGCTGTCTTCCGGGAGGCCGCCTTGCGGGCGCGGTCGAGGCAGGCGTTCACCGTGATCCGGTGCAGCCATGTGGTGACGGCCGACTGGCCGCGGAAGGTGTGGGCGGCCCGGTAGGCGGAGACGAGGGCGTCCTGGACGGCGTCAGCGGCTTCCTCGCGGTCGCCGAGCGTCCGCAGGGCGACGGCCCAGAGCCGGTCCCGATGCCGACGCACCAGCTCACCGAAGGCCTCGTGATCGCCCTCGACATGGCGAGAGAGCAGCTCCTGGTCACTCACCGCGTCGTACGCGGCTCCGTCCGCCATCGGCCCTCCTCCCCTTGTCGCAGAAGGCCTAGCTGCTCACCTTGACGTCCACGACCCGGCCACGGAAATTGCCGTCACTCGTCTGCGGCAGTTCCGTCAGCCACACCAGAAGGTACCGGGACTTGACCGATTCCTTGGGCGTGAGGGTCACACTGGAGCCGGACCCCTCGGCGACCTTGGTGTAGCCGTCGAAGGACGTGGGCTGCACCCCTCCGTCACCGGGGGCGGCCCGGAGCTCGACCGCCGTGTCCCCCACGAAGGAGACCGTGACCTTCCCGACCTGCTGGACCTTGCCGAGGTCGAGGATCACCCCGACGCCGGACTTGAGCCGGCCGAAGTCCGTGCTCAGGTAGTAGTCCGTCTGCCAGTACGTGCCGGGTGTGCTGTCGTACACCTTGCCGACGTCGGCCGGCTTCTCGGAGCCGTCGCTGCCGAACGGGTCGAAGTCCTGGGCGCCCTGAATCGCTATCGGCCTGCTGACCGGCTTCTTGGGGCTCTTGTCGTCGCCGTCCGTCGTCTGGGTCTTGTTGGTGTCGTCCGCCTTGCCGCCCTGTTCCATGAGAGCGTCGGCGAGCTGCCAACTGCCCAGGCCCAGTGCGGCGATCAGCAGGGCCGAGACGGCCCACTTCAGCGCCTTGCCCGTGCGGCTCTGCAGCGGCGGAGGCGGGACCGGCGTCGGCTGCGTGATGCCGGGATGCGGCGCGGGCCGGCCGTAGGTGCCCTGCTGGTACGTGGTGCGCTGGTAGTCGGGCGGAGTGGTGAAGGCGGGCTCCGGCGGACGGATGCGGGGCATCTCGCCGATCGCCTTCACGAGTTCCTCGGGCGTGGTGCACGCCGACTCGTGGCGCGAGGCGGTGGCGCCGTCGTTGGCGAGCGCGCGCATGGCCAGCTCGGACAGCCCACGGTGGACACCGGCGCGCACCTGGTCGGGCGGAATCAGCCCGATGTCCTTCGGCAGGCCGGACAGGCCGTAGGCGTCGCTCTCGTACGGCCAGCGCTGGGTGAGCGCCGCGTAGAGAAGGGCGCCGATGGACTCGGTGTCGGTGCGCTGGGGGGTGTCGGAGCTGATGCCGCGCAGCGCCGCGTTCACCGCGAGACCGCGGATGCGCCACTGGCCGGTCGAGGTACGGAGGACGGCGTTGGGGCTCAGACGCAGATGGGCGAGGCCCTCACGGTGAGCCGCGGCCATGGCGGCGGAGACCTGACTGACCATCTGGTAGGCGTCGTACACCTCCAGCGGGCCTGCCGCCAGGAGAGTGGTCAGTTCGGTGGCGTCGGGGAGCCATTCGTGGACGACGTAGACGACGTCGTTCTCCTCGACGGCGTCCAGGACCTGGACGAAGCGCGGATCGCCCAGCAGGGCGGAGGACCGTGCCGCGGCCAGGACGGACCGGGCGCGCGAGTGGTCCGCGGGCAGGATGTGCACGCCGACGGCGCGGCGGAGCTTCTCGTCCACGGCACGCCAACTGCTGAATCCGTCCAGACGGGTGACGCACTCCTCGAGGCGGTAGCGTCTGGCGAGCTTGTGACCGCTGTGCAGTTCGGGTGGCGAGGTCTTCCCGGGACCGTCGGTCCCGGTGCTCTCCTGTGCCTCGTCGTTGTCCGTGTCCCGCTCCCGGTTCTTGGCCACCCCGTCGGCCGTGGACTGGTCCGCCTGTGCGGTCAGCGGCTGCTCGCCGCTGTTGTCTGCCACGTCGACGGCAGCTGTGCTCCGTTCCGCCACCGTCGTTCCCTGCCTCCCCATCCCATGCGCGTCGGCCGGCGTCCGTCGCGCGCCGTTCGACGCCGAGACCAATTGTGCCCACAGTCCGCCGCTATGCACGACACACAGTGGCTGTCGATGGTTGTGCGCCTACCCCCTGGCTCAGCGTCCAAGGCGTCCGCGCACCATACCGACCAGCGAGTTGACTTCGGCGATCCGCATCCGCCGGGCGGCGACGAAGAAGACTCCGAACAGGACGGCCCCACCGGCCAGCAGTGCCGCGAACGAGCCCACGACGCCCTGGCCGAGCGTGTGCGCGATCCCGTAGCAGGCCGCGCCGCTGAGCAGGGCGGCGGGAACGGAGGCGATGCACAGCCGCGCGTAGGTGCGCAGCACCCGGGCGCCGTCCAGGTCCCCGCCGAGCCGCTTGCGCAGCCGCCGCCAGGCGACGCCGACGCCGATCACATAGGCCACGCCGTACGAGGCGGCCATGCCGACGACGGCCCAGCGGGCGGGGAGCACGAAGAAGCAGAGCGCCGAGGCGATCCCGTTGACCGCGGCCACGATGACCGTGTTGTAGAAGGGGGTGCGGGTGTCCTCGTACGCGTAGAAGGCGCGCAGGACGACGTACTGCACGGAGTAGGGGATCAGACCGAGGCCGAAGGCCATCAGCATGTAGCCCATGTTGGTGGCCGCTCCGGTCCCCGAGGAGCCGAAGATCAGCGTGCACATCGGGATGCCGAGAGAGATGAAGCCGAAGGCGATGGGCACGATCGCGACGGCCGTGGTGCGCAGTCCCTGCGAGATGTCGTCGCGGACGGCACCACCGTCGTCCTCTGCCGCGGAGCGCGAGATGCGGGGCAGCAGGGCGGCCATCAGGGAGACGGTGATGATGGCCTGGGGCAGGCCCCAGATCAGTTGGGCGTTGGCGTACGCCGCGAAGCCGGTGCCCTCGACGCCGGAGTCCAGGCCCGCGGCCGTCGACAACTGGGTGACGACCAGGGCGCCCGCCTGGTTGGCGAGCACGAACAGGACGGTCCACTTGGCGAGCACTGCCGCCTTGCCCAGTCCATGGCCCTTCCAGTCGAAGCGGAGGCGGATACGGAAGCCGGTCTCACGCAGGTACGGAATCATCGCCAGGGCCTGGACGACGAGGCCGAGCAGGACGCCGACGCCGAGGAGCCGCTGGCCCTCCGGCGGAATGTTCGTGACCTGCATCTGAGAGTCCGCGGCGGTGCCGTAGACCCAGATGAACGTGCCGAGGGTGACGATGATGACGATGTTGTTCAGGACCGGGGTCCACATCATCGCGCCGAACCGGCCGCGCGCGTTGAGGATCTGACCCATCACCACATGCACGCCCATGAAGAAGATCGAGGGCAGGAAGAAGCGGGTGAAGGTGACCGCGACGTCGTTGGCCGCGGGGTCGTCGGCGACGGGGGCAGACAGCGCGCGCACCAGGAGTGGGGCGGCCAGCCAGGCGAGAGCGGTGAGCGCGGCCAGGGCCACCATCACCAATGTCAGGAGACGGTTGGCGTAGGCCTCGCCGCCGTCGTCGTCGTCCTTCATCGCCCGTACGAGCTGCGGTACGAAGACGGAGTTGAGACCGCCGCCGATGGTCAGGATGTAGATCATGGTCGGCAGCTGGTAGGCGACCTGGAACGAGTCGCCGAGGAGGCCGAGGCCCAGCGCCGAGACGATCAGCGCGGAGCGGATGAACCCCGTGAGACGGGACACCATCGTGCCCGCGGCCATCACGGCGCTCGACTTCAGCAGTCCCCCGGCCCGGCCGCCCTTCTTCGGGGCGGGGGCGGGTGCCGGCTCGGGTGCCGGAGCCTCAGCGACGGGGGGAGGTGTGGATCCCGCGTAGTGCCCGGGCGTCGGGGACGCCGGGCCCGGCACCGGTGCGGGCGCGTAGGGCTGTTGGCCGCTCGCCGACGGGTGGCCCTGGTGTCCGCCGCCGTGCTGCTGGGGGTACGGGTACCCGCTGCCCTGCTGCTGGTCGGGGAATGCACCGCTCTGCTGCTGATCGCGGAAGAGATGGGCGAAGGCGTCCGGTTCGTGGCGCTGCTCCCCGGCCTGGCCGACCAGGTCGTCCACGCCCACGTACTGCGTGGTGCGCGGATCGTCGCCGTACGGCAGGTGCTGCGTGGGACCGTCCGGTTCCGGGGCGGGGGTCCGGGCCCACACCCGCGGGTCGGGAGCGTACGGCGACTGGGGCGGCTGCCCGTACAGCGGCTGCTGCGGGGCGTACGTGCCCGGAGGGGGCGGCGGGTGCGCGGCGCGGTCGTAGAGCGCCTCGGCGACCGGATCCTGGGCGGCGATGTCCTGCGCCCGGTAGGGATCCTGGTCGTAGGCGTCCTGGACGTACATGTCGGCGGGTGGTTGAGGCACCTGGTCGTGCCCGGGCGGCGGACCCACGGAGGGGTCCGACTCGGGGTAGCCCGAGTTGCCCGCGGCATGGCCGCGGTCACCGTCGTACGGCGCGTTCATGGTTACCCCACCTCATCGTCCCGGGCCCACGGCCACGACATCCTCAACGGTCCACTCTCTCACCCGTACCCGACGGGTCGGCGTTTTCCGGTGCGGTGTCCGGTGCCGGGTCACTCGGCTGCTCCGGGTCGTCTGCCCGCGGGGCCGCTTCGGACTCCTGGGTGAGACGCTCCTCGGCGGCTTCCGGGTTCTGCGGGGTGTCGTCGTCCTCGCCCGTTTCGTGGTCCCGCTCCTCCGGGCCGCGGGCCGCGGCCCGCTTGCGCTGGGTGTACATCCGGAAGCCGGCGAGGACGAGCAGGAGCACACCCCCGCCGATGACCAGCATCACCGTGGCGGTGATCTCGGTGACCTTCACGTCGAACGTGACGGCCTCGCCGTACTTCTGGCCGTCCTGCGTGTACAGCTGGGCGACCACCGTCGCCCGACCGTTGGCGTTGGCGGACGTGGTGAACTTCACCGACTGGCTGTGGCCGCCGGAGACCGCGACGGGCTGCTCCTCGTAGGCGTCCCCGTCGATCTCGAGGCGGGTCGGGTTGGTCGAGGTGAGGCGCAGTACCAGGTGCTCGACGCCCTGCACCAGGTTGTTCTGGACCGTCACCGGGATGGTGGCACTGCGGCCGGAGAGCTTCGTCTCCGACTTGTCGATCAGCCTGACCTGGCCGAGGAGCCCGTCGAGGTACGACTCGACGCCGCTCCGGTAGATCGCGGCCTCCGACTGGCGGCCCCGCCACGACACGGACATCGACCGGTTCTGGGCGCGTCCGAACGGGGTCACCACGCGGGACTGGTCGGAGAGGATCACCTTGAACCTGTCGAGCTTGTCCTGAGTCCGCGCGATCTGCTCGAACGTCGCCCGCGGCAGCTCGTTCTTGCGCAGGGACGAGGGGTAGGAGGAGGCCGACGGGACCTTGGTGGTGGCGGCGGGGTCCGGTTCGGCCTTGGCGGCCGCCGTGAGGCCCTGTGCCTCGGACCAGGTTCCGTCCTGGAGGACCGTGAGGGCCTCGGCCATGGTCTGGGCCTGGCTCGCCGAGGGGGTGCGCTGCGGGGCGACGACGACGCTGCGCTGCTGCCCCGTCTGCAGGCCGAGGGTCAGGCTCTGGGCCAGGAACCGCTGCACCGCGAGCGTGGAGGTGGAGGCCTTGGTCATGTCGCCCTGGAACGCCGTGGACAGCCGCGCGTCCGCGACGACGGCCGTGGTACCGCCGCCGATGGGCCGGGGCGCGGAGGGCGTGTACGACAGGCCGCCGGTCTCCTCGAAGGTGTCGCTGCGGGCGATCACCTTGTCGGCTCCGGCGGACGTGGCGACCTTGACGATGGAGGGGTCGACGGCCCCGTTGACGGGCCAGGAGAAGTCCGTGGTGGGCTTGACGTGGAGGATCGACTCCACGGTGCGGGACGCGACGTCGGTGGCTTCCTTGAGGTGGCTGAGCGAGCCGGTGACGGACGTGCCGTTGTGGGCGAGGGAGGCGAGGTCGGGGTCGCCGAACGGCAGCGCGACGACCTCCTTGTCCGCCACGGCCTTCTGCACCTCGGTCAGCCATCGCTTGGCGACCGACTGATGGCCGCCGACCTCGGTTTCGTCACCCTCGCCGGGTACCTCGTAACGGTCGGTCATCGCCTCGACGGACGCCAGCAGGTCCGGATCGACCACCCAGGTGACGTCGAGGTCCCTGCCCAGCGCCACCATCCGGTCCAGCCGGCCGCCCGGGGAGATCTCCTTGGCGAGATCGTCGTCGTGGAAGACCGGTGTCTGCTGCTCGTCCGAACCCGTCTCCGCCGTCATGTGGGTGGTGGAGATCAGTGGCCACATGACCGTCGTCTTCGTCTTCGTTCCGGCCTCGTCCGGCTGCCACGGCAGGAACGTCCGCTGGACGCCGAGGGTCTGTTCCCACGGTTGCGCCGAGGTCTGTCCGGAGAGCGCCACGTCCAGCTCGTAGACGCCGTCCTGCCCGAGGTCCAGCTTGTTCACCGGCACCGAGATGCTGAACGGCTGCGAGACGCCCGGGGTGAGCTTGTCGAACTCCTCGGCGTACGTGTCGCCGATCTCCCGACCGACGGAGCTCTGCACGTCGGTGCTGTTCCTGGCGGTCGAGTCGATGCCCGAGCGGGTGTTCAGCAGCGGCCCCACACGCAGCCCCACGTGGGCGTCGGTGACGGATTGCTTGCCCTCGTTGGTCACCGTCCCGGACACCGTGACCGTGTCGCCCTCGGTGGGTGCGCTGGGCGTGAGGGTGTCGACCGAGACGGAGACGGAGCCCGCGCCGGAGGGGGCCTGCGGCGCGCTCGCCCCGGCGGCGTCCGCGGGGGCCGCGCCGGGCAGCTGGGCCGGCCCGGCCAGCAGGGGCACGCCGGCGAGCAGGACTCCGGTGCGCCGCATCCAGCGGCGGGCAGGTGAGGGACTCGTCCCCTGGAAGTCTGCCGCCTCGGCCACGCGCTCGCCCGTCCCTCGTCTTCGTCAGTGGTCGTCGGAATGTGCGTCCACGCATGGTAACGATGCGCGCCGGGGGGAAGTGCCGCGGACCGGTCCACAAGATCGGGGGGCGGGGGCTTGTCCGTGTATCGGCGGGGGTGTCCTCGCGCGTTATTGGGGGAGCCCGCGGCGGTTCGGGCCACGTACCCTCTTCTGTTGTGCCGAACGCCAACGAAGAAACCAGTGCCCTGAGCCAGGTGCAGGACCGCGCCGTGAGTGAACTGCTGCGCGTCGCCCCTGTCGCCGACGACCTCGCCCGCCGCTTCCAGGAGGCCGGGTTCTCACTCGCCCTGGTCGGTGGATCGGTGCGGGACGCGCTGCTCGGGCGCCTCGGCAACGACCTGGACTTCACGACCGACGCCCGCCCGCAGGACGTGCTGAAGATCGTGCGCCCCTGGGCGGACGCCGTCTGGGAGGTCGGGATCGCCTTCGGTACGGTCGGTGCCCAGAAGGACGCCCGCGTCGGAGACGTCGACCGGAGCTTTCAGATTGAGGTGACCACCTATCGGTCGGAGGCTTACGACCGCACCTCGCGCAAGCCCGAGGTGTCGTACGGCGACTCCATCGAGGAGGACCTCGTCCGCCGTGACTTCACGGTGAACGCGATGGCCGTCGCGCTCCCGGAGAAGCGGTTCATCGATCCGCACGGCGGTCGCGCTGATCTGGCCGCGCGGGTGCTGCGCACCCCGGGCACGCCCGAGGAGTCGTTCTCGGACGACCCGCTGCGGATGATGCGTGCCGCCCGTTTCGCCGCCCAGCTCGACTTCGAGGTGGCACCCGAGGTCGTCGCGGCGATGAAGGCGATGGCGGGGCGCATCGAGATCGTCTCCGCCGAGCGCGTACGGGACGAGCTGAACAAGCTGATCCTCTCCCCGCATCCGCGCAAGGGGCTGTCCCTGCTCGTGGACACCGGGATCGCCGAGTACGTGCTGCCCGAGCTGCCGGCCCTGCACCTGGAGAGGGACGAGCACCACCGTCACAAGGACGTCTACGACCACACGCTGATCGTCCTGGAGCAGGCGATGGCCCTGGAGGACGAGGGCCCCGATCTGACCCTGCGCCTCGCGGCCCTGCTGCACGACATCGGCAAGCCGCGCACACGTCGCTTCGAGAAGGACGGCCGTGTCTCGTTCCACCACCACGAAGTGGTCGGGGCGAAGATGACCAAGAAGCGTATGACGGCCCTCAAGTACTCCAACGAGCTGGTGAAGGACGTCTCCCGTCTCGTCGAGCTCCATCTGCGCTTCCACGGCTACGGCACGGGAGAGTGGACGGACTCCGCTGTCCGTCGCTACGTCCGTGACGCCGGCCCGCTGCTCAGCCGGCTCCACAAGCTGACCCGCTCGGACTGCACCACGCGCAACCGGCGCAAGGCCGCCGCACTGTCCCGTGCGTATGACGGCCTGGAGGAGCGGATCGCCCAGCTCCAGGAGCAGGAGGAGCTGGACGCCATCCGTCCGGACCTCGACGGCAACCAGATCATGGAGGTCCTCGGCGTCAAGCCGGGCCCTGCCGTCGGGCAGGCCTACAAGCACATGCTGGAGCTCCGGCTGGAGCACGGTCCGATGGAACACGACGCGGCGGTGGCGGCGCTCAAGGAGTGGTGGGCCGGACAGCAGGGCTGAGAGCGTGAAACGGGGTCATGTTTCACGTGAAACATGACCCCGGGTACGCGCGAAGGGCGGCGTTTCACGTGAAACGCCGCCCTTCGCCGTCTGTTCTGCTCGTCTACTTGTCCTTCAGGCAGAGAAGGAAGCTCTTGCTGCCGTTGGTCTCCGTGTAGACGTACTGGAAGTCCTTGGCCTCGGCCTCGCACTTGTTCTGCGCCGTGAGACCGGAGAAGTTGCCCTCGATCTTGGCGAGCACCGTGTACTGCGCCTTCGAGTCGCCGCAGTCGACGACCTCGAGGTCGGGGTTGTTGTCGTCCGAGCTGCCACGGTGCATGCAGTCGCCGACCGCGGCGGTGTTGGCGTCGTCCCGGCTGGTGATGTAGCCACCGATGGCCACACCGGCGACGATCAGGACGATGACGATGTTCTTGATCATCTTGAAGCTGAGCTTACGGCCCTGCTGCTGCGGCGGAACGGGAGCACCGGGCGGGGGGAACCCGGGCTGGCCCGCCTGCTGCGGGAAGCCGCCCTGGGGCTGGCCGTAGGGCTGCTGGCCCTGAGGCTGGCCGTAGGGCTGCTGCTGGCCCTGGGCGAACGGGTTGCCCTGGGGCGGCGGAGTAGTCACTTGGGGTCCCCCTAGAAACATGGGTGCGTGTCGCGAATGACGCGTTGATAAGACTCACGTAAGCTACCGGCCCGCACTGACAACTCTGTAGCCCCATGGGGCTCTGTGGCACTGATGTGACACTTACTGGCGCTCAAAACGGGCCATAGCCATAGCTACTGCTCCGTAGATAACGGCGATTGTTACCACCAGCGGAACCGACCGGCCGTCCGGCGGGAGCATCAGTGCGGCCACTCCGGCGGCGCCGACGAAGGCCACGTTGAAGAGGACGTCGTACACGGAGAAGACGCGGCCGCGGAAGTCGTCCTCGACGGAGGCCTGGACGATGGTGTCCGTGGCGATTTTCGCGCCCTGGGTGGTCAGGCCCAGGACGAACGCCCCGGCCAGCAAAGGGCCGGAGGCGAAGGGCAGACCGAGCGCCGGCTCCAGCACGGCCGCCGCCGCGGCGCACACCACGATCCAGCGGCCGGGACCGAGCCGCCCCGCGGCCCAGGGCGTCAGCACGGCCGCCGCGAAGAAGCCGGCACCGGACACCCCCAACGCCAGCCCCAGCAGGGCGAGTCCCTCGTCCGTGGTCGATGTCAGGGCGTACCGGCACAGCATCAGCAGCATGACCAGCATCGCGCCGTAGCAGAAACGCATCAGTGACATCGCCGCGAGCGCCCAGGCGGCTTCCCTGCGCGGGGGCGCGGCGAGATGCCGTACGCCCGCCATCAGGTCGCGAGCGGTGCCGCTGAGTGCCGTGGCCAACCGGGGGTGGATCAACGCCCGGTCGGGACCGAGCAGTTCCTTCGCCATCCGCAGGGAGGCCACGGCCGCACACAGATACAGCGCGGCGCCCAGGAGCACCACGGCCGCGTCGGAGTCGGCGAAGACCAGACGGACGACGAAGGCCAGTCCTCCGCCGGCAGTCGCGGCGAGTGTCCCGGCGGTCGGGGACAGGGAGTTGGCGACGACCAGCCGATCGGTGTCCACCACGCGCGGCAGCGCGGCCGACAGTCCGGCGAGGACGAAGCGGTTGACGCCGGTGACGCACAGGGCGGAGACGAGGAGGAGCCAGTCGGGCACCCGGCCGAGGATCAGCAGGGCGGTCACCGAGGCCATCAGGGCGCGCAGCAGATTGCCGTACAGGAAGACCTGGCGGCGGCGCCAGCGGTCCAGGAGGACTCCAGCGAACGGGCCCACCACGGAGTAGGGGAGCAGCAGAACAGCCATCGCCGAGGCGATCGCGGTGGCCGACGTCTGCTTCTCGGGGGAGAAGACCACGTAGGCGGCGAGTGCGACCTGGAAGACGCCGTCGGCTCCCTGGGAGAGGAGCCGGACGGCGAGCAGACGTCTGAAGCCCTGGAAGCGCAGCAGAACGCGCAGGTCACGGACGACGGCCATGGGGCACAGCCTCACATACGAAGAGGGTCTCCGGGCCGTACGACCCGGAGACCCTCAACTGCCCACAACAGGGAGGTCCTAGCGCTCGACCTGGCCCTGGATGAACTTCTCGACGTTCTCGCGGGCCTCGTCGTCGAAGTACTGCACCGGCGGGGACTTCATGAAGTACGAGGACGCCGAGAGGATCGGGCCGCCGATGCCCCGGTCCTTGGCGATCTTCGCGGCGCGCAGGGCGTCGATGATGACACCGGCGGAGTTCGGGGAGTCCCAGACCTCGAGCTTGTACTCCAGGTTCAGCGGGACGTCACCGAAGGCACGGCCCTCGAGACGGACGTATGCCCACTTGCGGTCGTCCAGCCAGGCCACGTAGTCGGACGGGCCGATGTGGACGTTCTTCTCGCCGAGGTCCCGGTCGGGGATCTGCGAGGTGACGGCCTGCGTCTTGGAGATCTTCTTGGACTCGAGGCGGTCGCGCTCGAGCATGTTCTTGAAGTCCATGTTGCCGCCGACGTTCAGCTGCATCGTGCGGTCCAGGATGACGCCCCGGTCCTCGAACAGCTTCGCCATGACGCGGTGCGTGATGGTGGCGCCGACCTGGGACTTGATGTCGTCACCGACGATCGGGACGCCCGCCTCGGTGAACTTGTCCGCCCACTCCTTGGTGCCGGCGATGAAGACCGGGAGGGCGTTGACGAAGGCGACCTTGGCGTCGATGGCGCACTGCGCGTAGAACTTCGCCGCGTCCTCCGAGCCGACGGGCAGGTAGCAGACGAGGACGTCGACCTGCTTGTCCTTGAGGATCCGGACGACGTCGACCGGCTCCTCGGCGGACTCCTCGATGGTCTCCCGGTAGTACTTGCCGAGACCGTCGAGGGTGTGGCCGCGCTGGACCTGGACGCCGCTGTTCGGCACGTCGCAGATCTTGATGGTGTTGTTCTCGGAGGCGCCGATGGCGTCCGCGAGGTCCAGACCGACCTTCTTGGCGTCCACGTCGAAGGCGGCGACGAACTCGATGTCACGGACGTGGTAGTCGCCGAACTGGACGTGCATCAGGCCCGGGACCTTGGACGCCGGGTCGGCGTCCTTGTAGTACTCGACGCCCTGCACCAGCGATGCGGCGCAGTTGCCCACGCCGACGATGGCTACGCGAACCGAACCCATTCCGGTTGCTCCCTGTGTGTACGAGTGAGGCCCTCGGCGGGTCTCACGTGGCGGTGTCGTCGGGCGTATCCGGCCGGGGGTCGTCCCCGGACCGGGGCAGGCCGCCCGTCGCTCCAGATGTGGTGTCCTGCTGAGCGGGCCCCCTGGCGGCGGAACCCTTGAGGTCCCGGCCGGCCCGCTCGCTCTCGATGAGCTCGTTCAGCCAGCGCACTTCGCGCTCCACGGACTCCATCCCGTGGCGCTGGAGCTCGAGCGTGTAGTCGTCGAGGCGCTCCCGGGTCCGGGCCAGGGAGGCGCGCATCTTCTCGAGGCGCTCCTCCAGCCGACTGCGGCGGCCCTCGAGGACGCGCATGCGCACATCACGAGAGGTCTGCCCGAAGAAGGCGAACCGCGCGGCGAAGGTCTCGTCCTCGTACGCGTCCGGTCCCGTCTGGGAGAGCAGCTGCTCGAAGTGTTCTTTGCCCTCCGCCGTCAACCGGTAGACGATCTTGGCGCGACGCCCCGTGAGTGGAGCGGCGAGGGCGTCCTCGGTGGTGTTCCCCGGTTCCTCGATCAACCAGCCGTTGGCGACCAGCGTCTTGAGGCAGGGGTAAAGCGTCCCGTAGCTGAACGCACGGAACACACCCAGTGACGTATTGAGTCGTTTGCGCAGCTCATAGCCGTGCATGGGCGATTCGCGGAGCAGGCCGAGTACGGCGAACTCGAGGATCCCGGAACGCCGGCTCATCGTCGCCTCCCCTCTGCCGCGGTCCTGCCGTGACGGGCTCGTGTGCGGCTCATCGCCGCCTTTATGTCGAGCTGATGTATCGACTCGATACATCACGACGATAGAACGACCCTCCGGATGCGACAAGGGGGAGAAGAGTGAACGGGATCACATCGCCGATTCATCGAGAGCAAGTTGCCTGATTTGAGGTGAACTTCTGTGCTCGGCGGGTTTTGGTGGTGCGTAGTCTGTGCGCCATGCACGCCACCGGGAACCGAGTGACGCCTGGGGGCGTCTCTGTCCCCGGTGCAGTACGGGTGAATGCGAAAAGCACCGCATCCGTACTTCGGGGGGACCGGAAACCAGCCGCCGTTTCCAGGCGCGCAAGGGTGCGCCTGCCCGAGGAGTAGTCGTTCGATGAGCGAGCACCGTCGCAAACCGCCGCAGCCGCAGGGAGGCGGACGTGCCGCGGCCCGACGCGGCCAGTCCGGCTCGTCCTCCGGCCGCCGCGCGGCACCGCGAGGCGCCACCGGGTCTCCGTCCGATTCCTATGGGTCGGGCTCCCGCGGCTCGGGGGGTGAGGAGCGCACGTACGGCAGCCGCGCCGAGGCCCGGCGCGCTGCGCAGAGAGGCGGGGGCCGCCGTGCCGCGGCCGGGCCCGGCCGCGGCAGAGGACGCTCGGCCCCTCCCGGCAAGAAGCGGATCATCGACTATCCGCGGCACGACAAGGACGGCTGGCGCCGGTGGATGCCGTCCTGGAAGCTCGTGTCCGGGCTCTGCCTCGCCTTCTTCGGCAGCCTGGTCGCCGTGGCCGGGATCGGGTACGCCATGGTGAGCGTCCCGAGCGAGGAGAACGCGATGGCGTTGTCCGAGAACAACGTCTACTACTGGGCCGACGGGTCCCAGATGGTCGCCACCGGCAGTGGCCAGAACCGGCAGAACGTCACCATCGACCGGATCCCCGAGGCCATGCAGTGGGCGGTGATCTCGGCCGAGAACAAGAGCTTCTACAAGGACTCGGGCATCGACCCCATGGGTATCGCCCGGGCGCTCGGCAACATGGCCACGGGGGGTGACACCCAGGGCGGCTCGACGATCACGCAGCAGTTCGTGAAGAACACCTACCTGAGCCAGGACCAGACGATCTCCCGGAAGTTCAAGGAGATGTTCATCTCGATCAAGGTGGGCACCAAGCTCTCCAAGGACGAGATCCTCCAGGGCTACCTGAACACCTCGTACTACGGCCGTGGCGCCTACGGCATCCAGGCCGCCGCCCAGACCTACTACGGCAAGGACGCGGTCGATCTCACGCCCAGCGAGTGCGCCTTCCTCGCCGCGCTGCTCAAGGGTCCGACGTACTTCGACCCCGCGGGCAACCAGAACCTCGACAGCTCGGCCACCGCCGAGGCGAACCGCGAGCGCTCCGAGGACCGCTGGGGCTGGATCCTCGAGCAGATGCACGCCGACGGGCACCTCTCGGACGCCGAGTACCAGGAGGCGGTCAAGGAGTACCCCATGCCCCAGGGCCGCAAGGCGACCAAGGGCATGACCGGTCAGATCAGCTATCTCGTCGACACGGCGAAGCGCTTCGTCCTGAAGAACTCCGACGTCACGGAGGCGCAGTTCGACCAGGGCGGTTACCAGATCTACACGACCTTCGAGAAGGACAAGGTCGACGCGCTGGCCAAGGCGGTCAAGAGGGTCGAGAAGGAGAAGATCGACCCGAAGAAGCGCAAGGAGGACGAGCACGTCCAGTTCGGCGCGGCGTCGGTGAAGCCCAACGACGGCGCGATCGTCGCCCTCTACGGCGGTGCCGGCTTCGAGAACGGCCACTTCAACAACAACGCGGACACCTCCGGTATCCCCGTCGGTTCGACGTGGAAGCCGTTCGTGCTGGCCGCCGCGATGGAGCACGGCACGTACAAGACGAACGGCGAAGGCGTCTCGCCGCAGAGCAAGTACAACGGCGACGACAACCTGAAGATCAGGAACAACGACGGCTCCTTCGTCCTCAAGAAGGACAACACGCCCTTCCGCCAGAAGAACGAGAGCCCCTACCCGTGGGGCTACATCACCCTCCACAAGGCGATGGAGCAGTCCGTCAACACGCCCTTCGTGCAGCTCGGCATGGACGTGGGGATGAAGAACGTGGCGGATGTCGCGGAGAAGTCCGGCATCCTGAAGGAGAGCTTCGCCAGTCTGAACGCGTCGTTCGCCCTGGGTACGTCGACCCCCAGTGCGATCCGCATGGCCGACTCCTACGCGACGTTCGCCGCATCCGGCAAGCAGGCTGATCCGTACTCGGTGACGGCCGTCAAGCACAAGGGCTCGGAGCTGCCCGGCTTCGAGAAGCCCCGCGTCAAGCAGGCGATGCCCGAGAACGTGGCGAACAACATCACCAAGACCCTCGAGAACGTGATCGAGAACGGTACCGGCTACCACGCGCAGGAACTCGGGCGTGCGGCCGCCGGCAAGACGGGTACGACGGACGAGAACAAGTCGGCCTGGTGGGTCGGCTACACCCAGCAGCTCTCGACCTCGGTCGCGATGTTCCGTGAGGACCCCAAGAGCCACAAGCTTCTCTCCATGAACGGCACAGCGGGCGAGGACTCCATCCACGGTGGTGACGTCCCCACCCAGGTGTGGACCGAGTACATGAAGGCCGCGCTGAAGGGCGAGGACGACCCCGGATTCCCCGAGGCCGAGAAGATCGGCGCGATCGCGGACGGGGTCGGCGCACCGTCCCCGTCTCCGACCGTCACGGAGACCGAAGAGGCCGAGGAGTCTCCGTCGGCGCCGCCGTCGCCCACGGAGACCGAAACCACGCCGCCGCCCACGGAGACGGCCACGTGCAGGCCGTTCGACTTCAACTGCGAAGACGAGGAGGAGACGGGCGGCACCGACACCGGCGGGACCGATACCGGTGGCACGGACGGAGGAGTGACGACCTCGCCCGATCCCACCGAGAGCGGTGACACCGGAAGCAGCAGAGGCAACGGCAATGGAGGCGGCGGTCTCTTCGGAGGCGAGGCCGACTAGTCCGCCAATCGCCCGGCTTGGGTGTTTCACGTGAAACATGGGCCGCCGCACCCCCGGGTGCGGCGGCCCTCGGCGTATCCCCGGCCATGTACGGCAGGATGTGCGGCATGCCCAGTGGAGAATCGACGCAAGCGAGCGTCCACGAGCCGGATCAGGTGCGTCCGACCGAGGAGGACCGGGTCGCCGCGGCCGGCAGCGAGCTGATCGGCGGTCCGCTCGGGCGGCGAGCCCTGCTCGGCGGGTCCTGGTGGACCCCGGTGCGGGTCATCGCACTCGTGGCGATCGGCATGTTCGCTCTCGGCCTGGTGCAGAAGGCACCCTGCTACAACGGCGCCTGGTTCTTCGGCGCCAGTTCCCAGTACACGCACGCGTGCTACTCGGACATCCCGCACCTCTACCAGGGGCGTGGCTTCGCCGACGGGCTGGTGCCGTACTTCGACCAGCTCTCCGGGGACATGCAGTACCTGGAGTACCCGGTGCTGACCGGCCTGTTCATGGAGGTCGCCGCCTGGCTCACCCCCGGCAGCGGCAGCATCCAGGACCAGGAACAGTGGTACTGGATGGTCAACGCCGGGATGCTCATGGCATGCGCGGCCGTCATCGCCGTCTGCGTGACCCGTACGCACGCGCGCCGGCCCTGGGACGGCCTCCTGGTCGCCCTGGCACCGGCCTTCGCGCTGACGGCGACGATCAACTGGGACCTGCTGGCGGTCGCTCTGACGGCCGCCGCGATGCTGATGTGGTCGCGGGGGCGTTCCCTCGCCTTCGGCATCCTCCTCGGGCTCGCCACGGCCGCCAAGCTGTATCCCGTGCTGCTGCTCGGGCCGCTGCTGGTGCTGTGCGGGCGCGCGGGTCGCTGGCGGGAGTACGGCACGGCCCTCGGCGGGGCAGCCGTCGCCTGGCTCGTCGTGAACGGGCCCGTGATGCTCTTCGCGTTCGACGGCTGGTCGAAGTTCTACACGTTCAGCCAGGAGCGGGGCGTCGACTTCGGGTCCTTCTGGCTGATCCTGGCGCAGAACTCGGACGACCCGCTGAGCACCGACACGGTCAACACACTCGCCACGGTGCTGATGCTGCTGTGCTGCCTGGGCGTCGCGGCGCTCGCGCTCACGGCCCCCCGCAGGCCGCGCTTCGCCCAGCTCGCCTTCCTGGTCGTCGCGGCGTTCATCCTCACCAACAAGGTCTACTCCCCCCAGTACGTCCTGTGGCTGGTCCCCCTGGCGGCCCTGGCCCGGCCCAAGTGGCGGGACTTCCTCGTCTGGCAGGCCTGCGAGGTGGCCTACTTCCTGGGCATCTGGATGTACCTCGCCTACACGACCAGCGGGGACGCCCACAAGGGACTGCCCGCCGACGGTTACCACTGGGCCATCGGCGTGCATCTGCTGGGGACGCTCTACCTGTGCGTGATGGTCGTGCGCGACATCCTGATGCCGGAGCGGGACCCGGTGCGCAGGTCCGGCGACGACGACCCCTCGGGCGGGGTGCTGGACGGGGCCGAGGACGTCTTCGTGCTCGGTCCGGCGGCTCATCCCGCGCGGCACGCCGCCCACTTCGAGGGTCCCCGGGTCGAATGGGGCAGGACGGAAGCCACCGGCGGTTCGCTCTGAGCGAACACCTCGGAGGGTGACACCCCTTCAGGGCACATCAAAGGCCGTGCACGGGAGATCCGTGCACGGCCTTCTTCTCGCTGTCAGCGGTCGACGAGCCTGTCGAACTGCGTCGTGGTGTGCCGGAGATGGGCCACCAGCTCCTCACCCACCTTCGGTTCCGGCGCGTCCGCCGGCACGAAGAGGATCGACACCTGCATGTGGGGCGGCTCGGCGAACCAGCGCTGCTTGCCGCCCCAGACGAACGGCGAGAGGTTCCGGTTGACCGTGGCGAGGCCGGCGCGGGCGACACCCTTGGCGCGTGGCATGACCCCGTGCAGGGCCTTGGGGGCCTCCAGGCCCACCCCGTGCGACGTACCGCCCGCCACGACCACCAGATAGCCGTCGGAGGCGGCCTTCTGCTGCCGGTAGCCGAACCGGTCCCCCTTGGCGACACGCGTGACGTCCAGGACCGCGCCCCGGTACTCGGTGGCCTCGTGGTCCCCCAGCCAGAGCCGGGTGCCGATCCGGGCGCGGAACCGGGTCTGCGGGAACTGCTGCTGAAGCCGCGCGAGTTCGTCGGCCTTGAGGTGGCTCACGAACATCGTGTGCAGCGGGAGACGGGCCGCCCGCAGCCGGTCCATCCAGCCGATGACCTCCTCGACGGCGTCCGAGCCGTCGGTGCGGTCCAGCGGCAGATGGATCGCGAAGCCCTCCAGCCGGACGTTCTCTATCGCGGAGTGCAGCTGAGGCAGGTCCTGCTCGCTGATCCCGTGCCGCTTCATCGAGGACATCACCTCGATGACCACGCGGGCGCCCACCAGGCCGTACACGCCGTCGACCGACGACACCGAGCGGATGACCCGGTCGGGCAGCGGCACCGGCTCCTCGCCGCGCCGGTAGGGCGTCAGCACCAGCAGGTCACCGCCGAACCAGTCCTTGATCCGGGCGGCCTCGTACGTCGTGCCGACGGCGAGGACGTCCGAGCCCAGCCGGGTGGCCTCCTCGGCCAGCCGCTCGTGGCCGAAGCCGTAGCCGTTGCCCTTGCAGACCGGGACGAGCCCCGGGAACTGCTCCTGCACGTGCTTGTGATGCGCCCGCCAGCGCGCGGTGTCGACGTAGAGCGTGAGCGCCATGGCCGGACCTGGAACCTTTCTCGTGGCTGCGGTGTATCAAAGGTATGGGAGCTGTTGGAGCCGTCGGAGCGACGAAGCAGAGGTCAGCGGCGCGACATGTAGATGTCGAGTGCCTTGTGGAGCAGCTTGTTCAGCGGGAAGTCCCACTCGCCGAGGTACTCGGCGGCCTGGCCGCCGGTGCCCACCTTGAACTGGATCAGACCGAAGAGGTGGTCGGTCTCGTCCAGCGAGTCGGAGATGCCGCGCAGGTCGTAGACGGTCGCGCCGAGCGCGTAGGCGTCGCGCAGCATCCGCCACTGCATCGCGTTCGAGGGCCGGACCTCGCGGCCGATGTTGTCGGAGGCGCCGTAGGAGTACCAGACGTGCCCGCCGACGATCAGCATCGTCGCCGCGGACAGGTTCACCCCGTTGTGCCGGGCGAAGTACAGCCGCATGCGGTTGGGGTCCTCGGTGTTGAGGGCCGACCACATCCGCTGGAAGTACGACAGCGGGCGGGGCCGGAAGTGGTCGCGCACAGCCGTGATCTCGTACAGCCGCTGCCATTCGGGCAGGTCGTTGTAGCCGCCCTGGACGACCTCGACGCCGGCCTTCTCCGCCTTCTTGATGTTGCGGCGCCACAGCTGGTTGAAGTTCTTGTGGACCTCTTCCAGAGAGCGGTTGGCCAGCGGCACCTGGTAGACGTAGCGGGGCTGGACGTCACCGAAGCCGGCGCCGCCGTCCTCGCCCTGCTGCCAGCCCATGCGGCGCAGCTTGTCGGCGACCTCGAAGGCACGGGGCTCGATGAAGTCGGCCTCCAGGTCGCGCAGGCGCTTCACGTCCTGGTCCTGGATGCCCTTCTTGATGGTCGAGGCCTCCCAGCGCCGGATGATCACCGGCGGACCCATCTTCACGGAGAAGGCGCCCTGCTGCTTCAGGTGGGCGAGCATCGGCTCGATCCACTCCTGGAGATTCGGCGCGAACCAGTTGATGACCGGGCCCTCGGGCAGATAGGCGAGGTAGCGCTTGATCTTGGGCAGCTGCCGGTAGAGGACGAGACCGGCGCCGACCAGCTCACCGGTCCGGTCGTCGAACCAGCCGAGGTTCTCCGAGCGCCATTCCGCCTTGACATCAGCCCAGGCCGGGACCTGCATGTGACTCGCCGACGGCAGGCTCTGGATGTAGGCCAGATGCTGCTCTCGACTGATGGTCCTCAGGGTCAGGCTCATTCGGGGCGCTCCTCGGGCTGGTGTGTCCCCATGGGTTCAGGGGCTCCGGCTCTCGCGCGAAGCCTACTGCGCCTTGGGGGCGCCCCGGTTGGGCGCACGGGACCTTCGCCCCGGCCCGTCGCCGGCCGGGGCGTTGGACGATGTTCAGGAAGGCGTGGTGCCTGGCGTCAGTCGAAGAGCCCGCCGAAGAGACCCCCGTGCGCCATGCCCAGGAAGAACCCGACCGCCGCGGCACCCAGGCCCAGGATGAGGCCGAAGCGCTCGCGCGTCGTGACCGAGACCCACTGGCCGTACGCGCCGGTGAGGATTCCCACCAGGCCGGTCCAGGAGCTGAGCAGGTGCAGATGGTGGAACATCGCCGTGATGAAGGACGTGATGCCCAGCACCAGGGTCACCGCGAGCAGGGTGTCCTGGAGCGGGTGGGGCTTTCCGTCCGTGGCGAATAGGCCTCCGGCGGTGTTGGGTCGCAATGCCTGTGCCATGGGGCACCTCCTGCGAAAGGCGGCGGATCGTAGCGCCATACACACCCGATGTGTACAGATTGACCGCCCCCACGGCCGGATTTCAACCGGAAGCCGCTGTGCGGGTACTCTGTACCGTCCGCACCGATGTCTGTCCGGACAGACGCAACCGCCGCCCGGCCTCGATTGTCAGTGGCGGCTGTTTTACTGACAGGCATCGTTGCGCAACGCATCACGACCCTCCTGCCACGGAACGACCGTGGCCGCTGAGTCCAAAGGAGGTGGGTTCCACATGCGTCACTACGAGGTGATGGTCATCCTCGACCCCGATCTCGAGGAGCGTTCTGTCTCCCCGCTGATCGAGAACTTCCTTTCTGTCGTCCGTGACGGCGGCGGAAAGGTCGAGAAGGTCGACACCTGGGGCCGTCGTCGTCTCTCGTACGAGATCAAGAAGAAGCCCGAGGGCATCTACTCGGTCATCGACCTGCAGGCCGAGCCTGCGGTCGTGAAGGAGCTCGACCGCCAGATGAACCTGAACGAGTCGGTCCTCCGGACCAAGGTCCTCCGCCCCGAGACCCACTGAGCTCTCCAGCTCGGCTGATCCCGGGACTCGAGTAGCAGCAAGCAGCCAGCAGCAAACCCGCCGAGAGGTTCCCCATGGCAGGCGAGACCGTCATCACGGTCGTCGGCAATCTTGTCGACGACCCCGAGCTGCGCTTCACCCCGTCCGGTGCGGCCGTCGCGAAGTTCCGTGTCGCGTCGACCCCCCGCACCTTCGACCGTCAGACGAACGAGTGGAAGGACGGCGAGAGCCTGTTCCTGACCTGCTCGGTCTGGCGCCAGGCGGCGGAGAACGTCGCCGAGTCGCTCCAGCGAGGCATGCGCGTCATCGTGCAGGGCCGGCTGAAGCAGCGGTCCTACGAGGACCGTGAGGGCGTCAAGCGCACGGTCTACGAGCTGGACGTCGAGGAAGTCGGCGCCAGCCTGCGCAACGCCACGGCCAAGGTCACCAAGACCACCGGTCGCGGTGGTCAGGGTGGTTACGGCGGCGGTGGCGGTGGCGGCCAGGGTGGCGGCGGCTGGGGCGGCGGCCCCGGCGGTGGCCAGCAGGGCGGCGGCGCTCCCGCGGACGACCCGTGGGCGACCGGCGCTCCCGCCGGCGGCCAGCAGGGCGGTGGCGGCGGCTGGGGCGGTGGCTCCGGCGGCAGCGGCGGCGGCTACTCGGACGAGCCCCCCTTCTAGGCGGGCCGTACCCACACTTCTTGATCACACAGGAGAAACATCATGGCGAAGCCGCCTGTGCGCAAGCCTAAGAAGAAGGTCTGCGCATTCTGCAAGGACAAGGTCACGTACGTGGACTACAAGGACACGAACATGCTGCGGAAGTTCATTTCCGACCGCGGCAAGATCCGTGCCCGCCGCGTGACCGGCAACTGCACGCAGCACCAGCGTGACGTCGCCACGGCCGTCAAGAACAGCCGTGAGATGGCGCTGCTGCCCTACACCTCCACCGCGCGATAAGGGAAGGGTGACCGACTCATGAAGATCATCCTCACCCACGAGGTCTCCGGCCTCGGTGCCGCGGGCGACGTCGTCGACGTCAAGGACGGTTACGCTCGCAACTACCTGGTTCCGCGGAAGCTCGCGATCCGCTGGACCAAGGGTGGCGAGAAGGATGTCGAGCAGATCCGTCGTGCTCGCAAGATCCACGAGATCCAGACCATCGAGCAGGCCAACCAGGTGAAGGCCCAGCTCGAGGGCGTCAAGGTTCGTCTGGCCGTCCGCTCCGGCGACGCCGGTCGTCTCTTCGGCTCCGTCACGCCGGCCGACATCGCTTCGGCGATCAAGGCCGCCGGTGGTCCCGAGGTCGACAAGCGCCGCATCGAGCTGGGCACGCCGATCAAGACGCTGGGCGCCCACGAGACGTCCGTGCGTCTGCACCCCGAGGTTGCCGCCAAGGTCAACATCGAGGTCGTCGCTGCCTGAGGGCCGCGCTCGCTGAAGCAGTGAGTATGGGGCCGCACCCTTCGGGGTGCGGCCCCATCGCTGTGTCTCGGGCGCGGCTGTGTTTCACGTGAAACGGTCAGCGGGCCGCACCCGTGACGATCCACCGGCCGGAGCGGGCGCGAAGCCACAGGGTCAGCAGGCGCACGGTCATCATGAGCGTCATCGTGGCCCAGAGCGCGGTGAGCCCGCCTCCGAGCGCGGGGACCAGAAGCGCGGCGGGAGTGAAGACCGCGAGCGTCAGCAGCATCGCCCATGCCAGATACGGTCCGTCGCCCGCGCCCATCAGTACGCCGTCCAGGACGAAGACGATGCCGCAGATCGGCTGGGACAGCGCCACCAGCACCAGTGCGGGCAGTGCCGCGTCCTTGACGGTGGCGTCGCTGGTGAACAGGGGCAGGAACACCGGCCGGGCGAGTACCACCAGCACACCGAGGACGACACCGACCGCGATACCCCACTCGACCATCCGACGGCATGCCTCACGGGCACCCTGGGCGTCGCCGGCGCCCAGATAGCGGCCGATGATGGCCTGTCCGGCGATGGCGATGGCGTCGAGCGCGAACGCGAGCAGAGTCCACAGGGAGAGGATGATCTGGTGGGCCGCGATGTCGGAGTCGCCGAGGCGCGCGGCGATGGCTGTCGCGATCATCAGGACCGCCCGGAGCGAGAGGGTCCGCACCAGAAGGGGAACACCCGCCTGGGCCGAGGCCTTGATCCCGGCGGCGTCCGGGCGCAGCGACGCCCCGTGCCTGCGGGCGCCGCGCAGCACCACGGCCAGGTAGACCGCGGCCATGCCGCACTGGGCGATGACGGTGCCCCAGGCGGAGCCCGCGATGCCGAGGTCGGCGCCGTAGACCAGCACGACATTGAGTACGCCATTGGCGATGAACCCGGCGATGGCGACATAGAGCGGAGTCCTGGTGTTCTGGAGCCCGCGGAGAACACCGGTCGCGGCGAGTACCACGAGCATGGCGGGTATGCCGAGCGTGGAGATCCGCAGATACGTCGTCGCGTACGGGGCCGCCGTGTCCGAGGCGCCGAAGAGTTCCACGAGGGCGGGTGCCGTGGGAAGGACGACGGCCATGACGGAGCCCCCGAGGAGCAGCGCCAGCCAGATCCCGTCCATGCCCTGGCGGATGGCCGACTGGAGGTCGCCGGCTCCGACGCGGCGCGCGACGGCGGCCGTGGTGGCGTAGGCCAGGAAGACGAAGACGCTGACGGCGGTCATCAGGAGGGCCGAGGCGACGCCGAGGCCGGCGAGCTGTGCCGTGCCCAGATGGCCGACGATGGCACTGTCGGCCATGACGAAGAGAGGCTCGGCGACGAGGGCGCCGAAGGCCGGAACCGCCAGCATGACGATCTCTCGGTCATGCCGGCGTCGAGTGGCTCCGGGGCGCGCGGGGGCCTGTGTCATGTGCACCAATCTAATCGTCCACAGGTAAGAGATGCAAAGCTTTTGAGCCCCTTACCTTGCAGCTCGGGGTGTGGGGTTGCGTACACCGCATGAAGTGATCTTGATCCCGCGGGGCAACTTTTTCTTCTGCACAGCCGGTGGATGATGAACGTGCAGGTCACGGGGGTGTGGACGCAAGGAGACCCGGCTTGTTCACAGGGCTGTCCACCGGCTCGTGCACAGGTTTCGCGGAGTTCTCCACAGCATTGGGCCGGTCGTCCACATGGCCTGTGGATAACCAGATTGGCTGACGGTGCCGACGGGCCTACGGTGGTCCGGCGCTCGCTCCGTCCACCGGTTTCAAAAACGCCACAAATCCGGCGCGCGACAAATGGAGTTGGGCCTCTTAATTGTCAGTGCCGTGCCGTAGAACTGAGGGGCACGGCGAGGTCCGTTCCGGCGGACGGGAGGAGGTGGCTCGGTGAGCATTTCCGAGCCCTTGGACGACCCGTGGGCCGAGAGCGGTCCCAGTGATCGTCTGCCCGCCTCCCGTCGCCGCGACGACCGGGGCAGGGGCCGCGACGAGCAGCACGACCGCGGCGCGGACAGCGGCGTCTGGGAAGGCGGAGGCTCCGCCTTCGAACGGGTGCCGCCCCAGGATCTCGAGGCCGAGCAGTCGGTGCTGGGCGGCATGCTGCTGTCCAAGGACGCCATCGCCGACGTCGTCGAGATCCTCAAGGGACACGACTTCTACAAGCCGGCCCATGAGACCGTCTACACGGCGATCCTCGACGTCTACGCCAAGGGGGAGCCGGCCGACCCGATCACCATCGCCGCGGAGCTGACCAAGCGCGGTGAGATCAACAAGGTCGGCGGGGCCTCGTATCTCCACACCCTCGTCCAGACGGTCCCCACGGCGGCCAACGCGGCCTACTACGCGGAGATCGTGCACGAGCGCGCCGTGCTGCGCCGCCTGGTCGAGGCCGGTACGCGCATCACGCAGATGGGATACGCGGCGGACGACGACGTCGACGAGATCGTCAACCGCGCGCAGGCGGAGATCTACGCGGTCACCGAACAGCGCACCAGCGAGGACTACCTGCCGCTCGGCGACATCATGGAGGGCGCGCTCGACGAGATCGAGGCGATCGGATCGCGCAGCGGTGAGATGACCGGAGTCCCCACGGGGTTCACCGACTTCGACTCGCTGACCAACGGCCTGCACCCGGGGCAGATGATCGTCATCGCCGCGCGTCCCGCGATGGGCAAGTCGACGCTCGCCCTGGACTTCGCGCGGGCCGCGTCCATCAAGAACAACCTGCCCAGCGTCATCTTCTCCCTGGAAATGGGGCGCAACGAGATCGCGATGCGCCTGCTGTCCGCCGAGGCCCGGGTGGCCCTGCACCACATGCGCTCCGGGACGATGACCGACGAGGACTGGACGCGCCTGGCCCGCCGGATGCCGGACGTCTCGGCGGCGCCGCTCTACATCGACGACTCCCCGAACCTGTCGATGATGGAGATCCGCGCCAAGTGCCGTCGTCTGAAGCAGCGAAACGACCTGAAACTGGTCGTCATCGACTATCTCCAGCTGATGCAGTCCGGTGGTTCCAAGCGCGCCGAGAGCCGTCAGCAGGAGGTGTCGGACATGTCCCGTAACCTCAAACTGCTCGCCAAGGAGCTGGAGCTTCCGGTCATCGCGCTCTCCCAGCTCAACCGTGGCCCCGAGCAGCGCACGGACAAGAAGCCGATGGTCTCCGACCTGCGTGAGTCCGGTTCCATCGAGCAGGACGCCGACATGGTCATCCTGCTGCACCGCGAGGACGCCTACGAGAAGGAGTCCCCGCGTGCGGGTGAGGCCGACCTGATCGTGGCCAAGCACCGAAACGGTCCGACGGCGACGATCACCGTCGCCTTCCAGGGCCACTACTCGCGCTTCGTGGACATGGCGCAGACGTGATCGTTTCCTGCTGAACTGGTGGCATGACGTCACCTCAGGAAGAACTGCTGCCCGGTACGCGGCGTGCGTTGCTGCACCGGATCGCCGTCGCCCAGAGCGAAGGGCGTGCGCCGTCCCTCGTCGCGACCGTGGTGCGGGGCGGGAAAGCCGTGTGGACAGGGGCGCGGACCTCGGTGGAGGGTCACGCCCCTGACGAGAACGTGCAGTACCGGATCGGTTCGATCACCAAGACGTTCACCGCCGTTCTGGTGCTCCGGCTGCGTGACGAGGGAGTGCTCGCACTCTCCGACCCGCTGGAGAAGCATCTGCCGGGCACGGGCGTGGGCGAGGCGACCGTCGCCGAACTGCTCGCCCACAGCGCCGGGCTGGCCGCCGAGACGCCCGGCCCCTGGTGGGAGCGTACCCCCGGGGCCCTGCGGCCTGGTCTTGCCGATGTGTTGGGCGAGCGGCCCGTGGTGCACCCCGTGGGCCGGCGGTTCCACTACTCGAATCCCGGGTACGCGTTGCTCGGCGCCCTGGTCGAGAAGGTGCGCGGGGCCTCGTGGGAGGAGGTTCTTCGGCGAGAAGTGCTCGAACCCCTGGGCCTGCATCGCACGACTGTGCACGCGGAAGCACCGCACGCGGGCGGCTGGGCGGTGCACCCGTGGGCCGACGTGATGCTGCCGGAGCCTCTGGAGGACCTCGGGGTGATGGCACCGGCCGGGCAACTGTGGTCGACCGCTGGGGACTTGGCGCGTTTCGCGGCCTTCCTCGTCCAGGGCGACGAGCGGGTGCTGAGCGCGGAGTCGTTGCGGGAGATGAGAGTGCCGGCGGCGCCGGTCGAGGCGGCGGACGTGGCGAGCGGATATGCGTACTGCCTGGGCATGGAGCTCCGGCACCAGCACGGGCGTGCCCTCGTCGGGCACACCGGATCGCTGCCGGGATTCCTGGCCTGTCTCACGATCGGTCTGGCGGACGACGTGAGCGCGGTCGTCCTGGCCAACTGCACCTCGGGGCCGGCGCCGTTCACGGTCGCCGCCGACCTCGTCCGCATCGTCGCCGAGGCCGAACCGCGTATCCCGGCTCCCTGGCAGCCGATGCGGGAGGCCGACCCGGCGGTGCTGGAGCTGGTGGGGCAGTGGTACTGGGGAACGTCCGCGTACGCCCTGCGGCTCTCGGGCGACGGTCTCGTCTCGTTGGAGCCGCTGTCCGGCACCGGCCGACGCTCGCGTTTCCGCCCGAAGGGTGACGGCACCTGGGTGGGTCTGGAGGGCTACTACGCCGGAGAGCTCCTGAAGCCGGTGCGGCGGCCGGACGGGCAGGTGAGCCATCTCGACCTGGGGTCGTTCGTGTTCACGCGTCAGCCCTATGAGAAGGGGGCTCCTGTGCCGGGCGGAGTCGATCCCGAGGGCTGGCGGGGTATCGGCTAGCCCCGGTTGTCCGGCAGCCGGGGTCTGTTTCACGTGAAACAGACCCCGGCTCCTTGGTCACAGCTCACAACGGCAGTTTGAAGCCCACGTGGGAGGCCGTGAAGCCGAGTCCTTCGTAGAAGCGGTGGGCATCGGTGCGGGTGCTGTCGGAGGTCAACTGGACCAACCGGCAGCCCTCGCGGCGGGAGGCGTCGATCGCCCACTCGATGAGCCGGCTCCCCAGTCCGCTGCCGCGCTCGTCCGCGTGGACGCGGACTGCCTCGATGATCGACCTGGTGGCACCGCGGCGGGACAGTCCGGGAACGATCGTGAGCTGAAGTGTGCCGACGACACGCTCCTCCCGGACCGCGACGACCAGGTGCTGGTTCGGGTCGGCGCTGAGCCGCTCCAGAGCGGTCAGATACGGGGCGAGGTCGTCGGGCGACTCGCGCTGTGCTCCCAGAGGGTCGTCCGCGAGCATGCCGACGATCGCCGGGACGTCGTCGGTGACCGCGGCACGTATTTCAAGATCCTCCATGGCGGCACCCTACGCGGGCACCGGCGCCTTGAGTGTTTCCACGGCCCGGACCAGCGGGGCCAGGTCGGGGTTGGTCGCCGCCTCGTCGAGGGCCTCGCGCAGGGCGGTGTCGTTGGTCGGCCGTGCCTCTTCCAGAAGCTGGAGACCGGCCTCGGTGACGTTGGTGTAGATGCCGCGCCGGTCGGTGGGGCACAGGTAGCGCTCCAGCAGTCCGCGGTCCTCGAGGCGGGTGACCAGGCGCGTGGTGGCGCTCTGGCTGAGTACGACCGCGTCGGCGACCTGCTTCATCTGCAGGTGCCCCCCGTCGCCGTCGTGCTGTCGGCTCAGTACGTCGAGGAGGGAGTACTCCCGCGCGCTCAGGTCGTGCCGGGCCTGAAGGGCGCGCTCGATGTGGGCCTCGATCCTCCCGTGCAACAGGGAGAGTGCGCACCAGCCCTGCGCGAGGGCGGTGAGTGCCGGATCCGTGGCTGTCATGGGCGTTTTCCTCCGTCCAGGAGTTGCTGACACCAGGGTAGAGCAAGGACGCAATATCAGGCGCTTGCAAATAATCGGCGTCTGCAATTAATGTGTCAGCAGGCAAAGCGCTCCTGCAATCGTCTGGGAAGGTCTGTCCCCCATGCCTCTCGCGCTTCTGGCCCTCGCGATCGGGGCCTTCGGGATCGGAACCACGGAGTTCGTGATCATGGGCCTGTTGCCCGAGGTCGCCGGCGACTTCGGTGTCTCCATCCCCACCGCCGGTTACCTGGTCACCGGCTACGCGCTGGGCGTCATGCTCGGCGCCCCGCTCATGACCGTGCTCGGCACCAAGATCTCCCGCAAGCGGATGCTGATGCTGTTGATGGGGTTGTTCATCGCCGGCAATCTGCTCTCGGCGCTGGCCCCGACCTTCGGCCTCATGCTGACCGGACGGGTCGTCGCCTCACTGGCACACGGCGCCTTCTTCGGTATCGGTTCCGTGGTCGCGGCCGATCTGGTCGCCCCGGACAAGAAGGCCGGAGCCATCGCCCTGATGTTCACCGGCCTGACCGTCGCCAACGTCGTCGGCGTCCCGCTCGGCACGCTCGTCGGCCAGTCCATCGGCTGGCGCGTCACCTTCGGCATCGTCGCCGCCCTGGGCGTCGTCGGCCTGGCCGGCATCGCCCGGCTCGTCCCCGACATGCCCAAGCCCGAGGGCGTCCGGCTGCGTCACGAACTGGCGGCCCTGAAGAACGTACAGGTCCTGCTCGCCATGGCGATGACCGTCCTCGGATTCGGCGGTGTCTTCGCGGCCATCACCTACATCGCGCCGATGATGACGCATGTCGCGGGCTTCGCCGACGGCTCCGTCACCTGGCTGCTGGTCCTCTTCGGCCTGGGCATGGTCGGCGGCAACCTCATCGGCGGCAGGTACGCGGACCGTGCCCTGATGCCCCTGCTGTACCTGTCCCTGGGCACCCTCGCCGTCGTCCTCGCGCTCTTCACCCTGACCGCGCACCACAAGGTCACGGCCGCCGTCACCATCGTTCTCATCGGCGGCCTGGGATTCGCCACGGTGCCGCCGCTGCAGAAGAGGGTGCTCGACCAGGCCCATGGCGCCCCCACCCTGGCCTCCGCCGTGAACATCGGCGCGTTCAACCTCGGCAACGCGCTGTCCGCCTGGCTCGGCGGCGTGGTGATCGCGGCCGGCCTCGGCTACACCGCGCCCAACTGGGTCGGCGCCGTGCTCGCCGCCAGTGCCCTCGTGCTGGCCTTCGTCTCGGCGGCTCTCGAGCGCCGTGACACCCGGCCCGGCACCCTGGTCGCCGGCTCGGTGCCCACCGAGCGGCGGACTGTCATCTCCCACTGACCGACCGGGCCGGGAGGCGCGGGGCCAGGGCCGTCCCCGCAGCCACCGGTTCCACCCTCCAGCCCGACCCACCTCACCCGCACCGCAAGGAGAACCCCCTCATGAGCACCACCACCGCCGTCGCCCCGCTCAGCACCGCGGACGCCGAAGCCCTCGTCACCGCCGCACGCCGGGCCGCCGAGGCGGCGGGTGTCACGGTCAGCGTCACCGTCCTCGACGCCGGTGGGCATCTGCTCACCTTCCGCCGGGACGACCGTGCCGTGCTGATCTCCGGCGAGACCAGTACCCGCAAGGCGTACACCGCTCTCCAGCTGAACGCGCCCACCGCCGATCTTGTGGAGGCCGTGCAGCCCGGAGGCCTCTTCCACACCCTGCCCACCGCACTCGACCGGCCGCTGCTGTTCATCGCCGGCGGTGTGCCCGTCCGGCGCGACGGCCGGCTGATCGGCGCGATCGGCGTGGGCGGCGGTGCCCCGGAGCAGGACCACGCCTTCGCCACGGCGGCCGTGGAGGCCCTTGTCTGACGACGGCATCCACCGGTCGCGACGACGCCGGCCCCGGGCTTCCGGGGCCGGCGTCGTCACGTACGTGGGTGAGCCGCCGTATGCGCGGCTCAGCCCGCCGCGACCGTCACCGGGGCGAACCGACGGTTCCAGTCCCCGGGCAGCTCCGTGATCCCGTACGCCATGACCGCGTTGAACGCGACGGACACCAGGCCATGTGCCTTCGCCCAGCTCAGCAGCTCCTCGTGCCGCACATCGATGTCGGTCCGCAGGGGCCGGTCGGTGCCGGCGGCGAGGGAGGCGAGCAGTGCCTGGGCCGTCGCGGTGTCACGGGCGATCAGCGGGCCCACGACATGGGTGTCCATATTGGGCCAGGCAGCCGCGTAGCCGGTGATCCGGCCGTCCCTCTCGGCGACACGCAGCTGATCGGCGAAGGCGGGTAGACGGGTGACGATGTGCGTGCGGTCGGTGCCGAACACCTCCTCGTCGAGCCGCACGATCGAGGGGAGGTCCTCCGCGGTCGCGGCCCGGGTGCCGACCTGCTGCCGGTCGGCCGTGGGAACGAAGTGGCCGCGCACCATCTCGGCCCGCCCGACGACCTTGAAACCGAGCTCCTCGTAGAGCGGTCGGCCGAAGGGGGTCGCGTGCAGGGTGAGGGGCGTGGTGCCCAGGGCGGCGACGACATGACGCATCAGCCGACGCCCCACCCCCTGGCGAGCGTGCCGTTCGGCGACCAGGACCATGCCGATGGCCGCCAGGGCCGGCTGGTCCCGCGGCCCGTACTCGGTGACGACACAGGCGGCCACCAGCCCACCGTCGGGATCGTCGATGCCGTAGCCCTTCCCGGCCGTGAGAAGGAAGCCCCACTTGTGCTCCTCGCGTGGCCACCCCCGGTCCTCGGACAAGTCGGCGCAGGCGGTGAGATCGCGGAGCGTCAGGCGGCGGATGGGCAGAGCGGCAAGGGATGGTGTCGGCACGCAGGTCAGGCTGTCCGACAGGGGGCTTCGGCGTCCACCTGTTTCAGGAGACTCGTGCGAGCTTTTGGCCATGCCACGACCGGCGGCAGAGCACCGGCTGGGGTCGCGGGATGTTTCACGTGAAACATGCGAGAACGGCGCATGGCCGATTTCCGCCGCAGGGAGCCGAAGGAGGCCGGGCCCGTTAATCTCGTCGCCCATGGCACGGCTTCATCTCTTCGATCTCGACGGAACCCTGCTCCACGGCACCTCGGCGCCTGTGGAGATCTCGCGGCAGCTGGGGCTGGAAGCCGAGACCGTGGCCCTCGACCGGGCGATCTCGTCCGGTCTCATCGGGCCGCCGGAATACGCCACCCAGGTGCACGCGCTCTGGGCAGGTCTCACAGAGGCGCATGTGGCGGCTGCGTTCGAAGCGGCTCCCTGGCTGGCCCGTATCCGTGAGGTCTGGGCGGAGCTCACACGGAACGGCGACTACTGCGCAGTCGTCTCGCTGTCCCCGTCCTTCTTCGTGGAGCGTCTCACCGACTGGGGCGCGCACGCGGCGCACGGCTCGCGCTTTCCCGCCGTGCCGTTCACCGAACCGGTGGACCCCGCCGGCGTCCTCAGCGCGGCGGCCAAGGTCCGGATCGCCGACCGTCTGTGCGCCGAGTTCGGAGTGACCCGCGCGGACTGCGTCGCCTACGGCGACTCGATGTCGGACAAGGACCTGTTCGGTGCCGTTCCGGTCTCCGTCGCGGTCAACGCCGACCGGCACCTGACGGGTCTGGCGACCCACTCCTACACCGGACGGGACCTCTGGGAAGCCTACGAACTGGTGCGCGTCGCCTGAGGGGCGGCCATCACCCCAGGTCGGGGGCGTGCATGGCACGTACGCCCTCGATGTTTCCGTCCAGATAGTGCCGCAGTGACAGCGGGACCAGGTGGACGGAGGCGATCCCGACGCGGGTGAACGGCACGCGGACGATCTCGTATTCGCCGGCGGGCTCGTCGACCTCCGGGCCGTGCCTCAGGGAAGGGTCCATGGACTCCAGGCGGCACACGAAGAAGTGCTGCACCTTCACGCCGGTGGCGCCGTCGTCCTCGCCGATGTGCTCCACGGTGTCGACGAAACAGGGCACCACATCGGTGATCTTGGCGCCGAGCTCCTCGTACACCTCGCGGTGCAGGGCGTCGACGACGGTCGAGTCCTTCGGCTCGACCCCGCCGCCGGGGGTGACCCAGTAGGGGTCCACACCGGGTTTGGTGCGCTTGATCAGGATCAGGTTCTCGCCGTCCAGGAGAACGGCTCGGGCGGTGCGCTTGACCACGGGTCGGACGGTCATGGGGGAAATGTGGCCCGGCACGTTCCACGTGAAACCTCCCCGGAGGCATCGGGCGTGGGCGGGTCAGCCCCAGCCGGCGGCCGCCTGTTCCAGCCACTCGTGGGCCCGCGCGATGTGCGGCATCGCCAGTGTGCCCGTGCGGACCGCCAGGAAGTAGGTGCGCAGCGGGGGCACCGTCGGCTCGTGCAGGGCCGCCACCTCGCCCCGCTCCAGCGCGGCCGCGCACAGATAGCGGGGCAGTACCGCCAGCCCCGCTCCCGCGGCGGCACAGGCCAGCACCGCGCGTAGATCCGGGACGATGACGGTGCCCGGGGCGACAGGGCGGGAGTCGAAGACGGAGGCCCAGTAGCGGGCGACGAAGGGCAGCGACTCGTGCACCTCGACCACCGGGACGTGCTCCAGTGCCGACGGACCGGTGCGCCGGAGGATGCCGGTGCCGATCCGCTCGGCCCAGCGCGGGGCGGCGACCAGGACGTGTTCCTCGTCGCAGAGCGCGGTCGCCGAGAGCAGGGCGCCGCGTGGCCGGACCGTGCTGATGGCCAGATCGTGGTGTCCGGCGGCCAGTCCTTCCAGGGCCTCCTCGGCGGTGCCGAAGGAAGCGCGCAGGGCGAAGCCCTGGCCGTCCTCGCCGGTCAGCTCCGTGAGCGCGGGCAGCGCCCGCTCGGCGGTGAACTCCGGAGGGCCGACGAGGTGCAGTGTCCGCAGGAAGGAGTCCTCCTCCAGCCCGGACTCGGCTATCTCCACCAGGGCGTCGAGGTGCGGCGCCGCCTTGTGGGCGAGCTCGTCCCCGATGGACGTCGGTGTCACACCGCGCGCCTGCCGCAGGAACAGGGGCCGTCCCAGCTGCCGTTCCAGCGTCCGTATCTGCGAGGTGACGGCGGGCTGTGAGAGGCCGAGCAGGGCGGCGGCACGCGTGAAGGAACCGGCCCGGTGCACGGTCACGAAGGTCCGCAGCAAGGCCAGATCCACGGCACACCCTCCCCTGTCGGTCCCCGCTGCGGCCGGATGCGCCCAACTATAAATATGTCGATAGGTCGCTGTCGCTACTGTGATTGGACACTGACACTCAGTCAACTAGCCTTGTTCGCGCGGTTCTTCGCGCGCGGAACCGAGGGCGGTCCGAGCCACGAGGGGGGAGGCTCGGACCGTCCGCCGCAGTGTGCCGGGCGCCCGCCGGACCTGCGGAAGCGGCCGGTCAGTCGGCCGACTCGTCCAGGGCACGCAGAACGTCCGCGATCAGGTCCTCCGGGTCCTCGGCGCCCACGGAGAAGCGGATGAAGCCCTCCGGCACCGCGTCCCCGCCCCAGCGCCCACGCCGCTCCGCCGTGGACCGTACGCCGCCGAAGCTCGTCGCGTCGTCCACGAGCCGCAGTGCGTCGAGGAAGCGGTCCGCACGCGCGCGTGTGGGCAGCGTGAAGGACACCACGCACCCGTAGTGCCGCATCTGCTGCGAGGCGATCTTGTGCGAGGGGTCCTCGGGCAGTCCGGGATGACGCAGCCCCGTCACCTCCGGCCGCTCGCGCAGCGCCCGGGCGAGCGCCAGCGCGGTGGCGTTCTGCCGGTCGACACGCAGCTGGAGCGTGGCGATCGAGCGGTGCGCGAGCCAGGCCTCCATGGGCCCCGGAATCGCCCCGACGATCTTGCGCCAGCGGCGGACGGCGGCCATGACCTCGGCGTTCCGGCCGGTGACGTACCCCAGGAGCACATCCCCGTGCCCGGTGAGCTGCTTGGTGCCGCTGGCCACCGCGAAGTCGGCTCCGAGCTCCAGCGGGCGCTGGCCGAGCGGCGTCGCGAGGGTGTTGTCCACGGCGACCAGGGCGCCGCGCGAGTGCGCCGCCTCGGCCAGCCGCCGGACGTCGCACACGTCCAGCCCCGGGTTGGAGGGCGTCTCGATCCACAGCAGCTTCGCGCCGTCGAGAACCTCGAGCTGGGCGTCGCCGCCGGTGGGCGCGGTGCGCACCTCGATGCCGTACGTCTCCAGCTGGGCCCGGACCAGGGGCAGGGCCTGGTAACCGTCGTCCGGCAGGACGACCGCGTCGCCGGCCCGCAGCTGGGAGAAGAGCACCGAGGAGATCGCGGCCATGCCCGAGGCGAACACCAGGGTCTCGACGTCGTCCTGCCCGGGTGCCTCCAGCTCGCCGATGGCCCGTTCCAGCAGGGTCCAGGTCGGGTTCTCGTCCCGGCCGTAGGTGTACGGGCCGGTGGGGTCGCCGGGCAGATGGAAGTGGGCGGCGAACACGGGGCCGGGGAGAGTCGGCTCGTGCTTGACCGGCTCGGGCAGCCCGGCGCGCACCGCGCGGGTGCCGTCACCCGCCCCCTCCGGCAGCGCCGGCCCGTGGCCCGCGCCCGTTGTCGAATCGTTCATGCCGCCTGTCCTTCCACCTGCTCGCGTACCGCGGCGAGCAGTCCGTCGCTCGCCGCCTCCACCATCTCAAGACATGCGTCGAAGCCGTCCGTGCCCCCGTAGTAAGGGTCCGGTACGTCGAGATCGTCGCCGGCGGCGGGATCGTAGGAGCGCAGCAGGCGGACCTTCTCCGCGTCCCGTTCCGTGGGCGCGAGGCGGCGCAGGGCCTTGAGATGGCCGGAATCCAGGGCGATGACGAGATCGAGGCGGTCGAACCAGGACGGTTCGAACTGCCGGGCCGTGTGGTCGGCGCCGTAGCCGTTCTCGCGCAGCACGCTCACCGTGCGGGGGTCGGCGTCCTCGCCCTCGTGCCAGCCGCCCGTGCCGGCGCTGTCCACCTCCACCAGGCCGTCGAGTCCGGCCTCCGCCACCCGCGCGCGGAAGACGGACTCGGCCATCGGGGAGCGGCAGATGTTGCCGGTGCAGACGAAGCAGACGCGGTAGGTCATCGTGCTCAGTCCCCGTCGGGCAGGACGACGTTGAGCGCCCAGGAGACGATGGAGATGATCAGACCGCCCAGGACGGCCGTCCAGAAGCCCTCCACGTGGAAGCTCAGGTCGAGCTGGTCGGCGAGCCAGGAGGTGAGCAGCAGCATCAGCGCGTTCACCACCAGGGTGAACAGTCCGAGGGTCAGGATGAGCAGGGGCAGGCTCAGCAGCTTCACCACCGGCTTGACCAGGAAGTTCACCAGACCGAAGATCAGCGCGACCAGGAGCAGCGTGCCTATCTTCTTGCCTGTGCCGTCACCGGTGAGGGTGATCTTGTCGAGCAGCCACACCGCGACTGCCAGGGCGCCCGCGTTGGCGATCGTCTTGACTACGAAATTCAACATGTGTCTGATCGTGGCAGACACGATCCGGATCGGGCAGTGAGGCAGGGGCGGGACCACACGATGAAGGCATTCCGGCTGGACGAACTGGAGGCGGAGCGCGCCGCCAACGACGGGGCCTACCTTCAGTTCCTGCGGGAGCGGAACATGTCGGTCGGCCTCTACGCCCTGGACGCCGGCGACCGGGATCCGCAGCAGCCGCACCAGCAGGACGAGGTGTACTTCGTCGTCAGCGGCCGCGCGGCGATCACGGTCGGCATGGAGACCACGCAGGTGGCGCGCGGCAGCGTCGTGTACGTACCGGCCGGAGTGGCGCACAAGTTCCACCACATCAGCGAGGATCTGCGGGTTCTCGTGGTGTTCTCTCCGCCCGAGAGCTGAGCCGCGGCCTCGGGGTTCCCTAGGGGAACGGTCAGGGGAGGACAAGGGACGCGAGCCCTCCGCCGGAGCACCCGCCGCCCTAGCATCGAACGCAGGACATCATCGACGCGACCCGGCACTGGGCGGGCGGAGAGGTAAGGACAAGGGCGATGCGAGAGATCTTCGCGGGACTGCCGTGGTGGGTGAAGTGGATCGCGGTGCCGGTCATCGCCCTGGTGGTGTTCGGCGGGCTGATAGCGAGCGTGGTCGGCTTCGTGATCGGACTGCTGTTCAAGGTGCTGGTCTTCGTGGCACTGGTGGGTGGACTGATCTACGTCGTACGCAAGTTCACATCGAGTTCCTCGTCGCGCAGCGACTGGTGAGCCGAGGGGGACCGGTGAGGCGGTAACAGGAATCACCGGTTCCCTCGGGCGGGGGAAGTTTCTCCGGCGGGCCGTCCACGTGCGGTGACGGCCGGTTAGAGTCCGGAACTCGACGCGGGGACGATCCCCGCGAGCGGCGACCCCCACCCGTGTTTCCCGCACGGGCTGCCCCCTCGCGTTACGGGAGTGACCCTTGGCCACGACTGGCACCGCCTCCGCACAGCTGACCGCGGTCCCCCCGCAGCCCCGCTCGCCGGCGCCCTCCGCACCGGCGCCCACCGCGACACTGATCGGCTCCGTGCAGCGAGCCATGCGCCTGCTGGAGACCGTCGCCGGACACGAGCACGGCGCCCCCGCCAAACAACTGGCCCGCGAGACCGGGCTGGCGCTCCCCACCACGTACCACCTGCTGCGCACCCTGGTGCACGAGGGCTATCTGCACCGCGACAAGGGGCTGTTCTTCCTGGGGGACGCGGCCGCCCGGCTGAGCCGCAGTGGAGATCAGCAGAAACGTCGCAGCACGGTGGTCGACGTCCTCGCCCGCTGGCGTGACGCGATCGGCGTCCCCGTGTACTTCGCCGTGTACCGCGAGGGCGAGATCGACGTCGTCTGCGTCTCCGACACCCCCGCCAATCCCGCGGTGGAGGAGTGGGCCGACTTCCGGGAGACCGGCCACGCCCACGCGATCGGACAGTGCCTGCTCTCCCAGCTCGACGAGGAGGCCCGCCGCGACCACCTGGACCGCCACCCCGTCCGGCCCGTCACGCCGTACACCGTGCGCGACGACCACAGTCTGCTCAGACGCCTGGAGCGGACGAGGCGCAGTGAACCGGTGATGGAGCGTCAGGAGTACGTCCTCGGCACGGTCTGCGCGGCGATCCCCGTCTCCGTCGGCTCCCTGGCGGCGTCGGTGGCCATCTCGCTGCCCGCACACCAGGCCGACCGGCTCGAACCCTCGGCGCAGCGACTGCAGGCCGAGATGGGGCGCTTTCTGGGGTCGTTCACGCTGTCTATCAGTATCTGAAAACTCACTCCTTGTGATCTGCTGTGTACGTTCAGCAAGATTCCCTGTGGTGTCAGGGTCCATGCCCGGCCAGTCCGCGGCGAATGACGGGGTAGGCGATGCGCGAATCCGTACAGGCAGAGGTCATGATGAGCTTTCTCGTGTCGGAGGAGTTGTCCTTCCGCATCCCGGTGGAGCTCCGCTACGACACCTGTGATCCCTACGCCGTACGGCTGACCTTCCACTTGCCGGGGGATGCTCCCGTGACCTGGGCGTTCGGACGGGAACTGCTGATCGACGGAGTCGGACGGCCGTGCGGTGAGGGCGATGTGCGGGTCTCACCGGTCGACCCCGACGTGCTGGGCGAGGTGTTGATCCGGCTTCAGGTCGGCAGCGACCAGGCGCTGTTCCGTGCGTCGACCGCACCGCTCGTGGCCTTCCTCGACCGCACCGACAAACTGGTGCCGCTGGGCCAGGAGGGGGCTCTCGCCGACTTCGACGCCCACCTCGACGACGCGCTGGACCGGATCCTGGCGGAGCAGGGCGCCGGCTGAAGCGTTACTCCTGGAAGGTGTCCCAGGCGGAACGCTTCAGCGGATTCCCTCGCTCCCTAGCGCTTACGGCGGCGGCCCCGCCCGCCACGTCCCGCCGCCGGCCGGTCCGGTGCCTGCCCGGGTCCCTGCGCCTGTGCCGTCGGGCGGTCGGCCGACACCACCAGCGCGGCCAGGGCCGTGGTCACCGGCACCGAGGCCACCAGGCCGATCGAGCCGATCAGGGTGCGCACGATCTCCTCCGCGACCAGCTCGCTGTTGGCGACCGTCCCCACACTGCTCTGCGCGATGGAGAACAGCAGCAGCAGTGGCAGCGCGGCGCCCGCATAGGCGAGGACCAGCGTGTTGACCACGGACGCGATGTGGTCGCGGCCGATGCGGATCCCCGCGCGGTACAGCCCGCGCCATCCCGTCGTCGGGTTGGCCTCGTGCAGCTCCCAGACCGCGGACGTCTGCGTGACCGTCACGTCGTCGAGGACGCCGAGCGAACCGATGATGACGCCGGCCAGCAGCAGACCGCTCATGTCGATCTCGGGATACAGCCCGTGGATCAGACCCGTGTTGTCGTCGGTGTTGCCGGTGAGCGCGGCCCAGCCGATGAACACCGAGCCCAGGATGCCGATCAGCAGCAGGGAGATCAGTGTGCCGAGCACCGCCACCGAGGTTCTCGCCGACAGCCCGTGGCAGAGATACAGCGCGATCAGCATGATCGCGCTCGCCCCCACCACGGCCACGACCAGCGGATTCGAGCCCTGGAGGATCGCGGGCAGGATGAAGAAGTTGAGCACCAGGAAGCTGATCGCCAGCGCGACCAGCGCCATGACGCCCCGCAGCCGCCCCACGGCCACGACCGCCAGCGCGAAGATGCCGGCGAGCAGCGCCATCGGCAGGCGCCGGTTCACATCGGTGACCGAGTACTGGAGGTCCTCGGGCGCGGAGGGCTCGTAGGCGACCACCACCTTCTGGCCCTCGCTCAGCTGCCGGGACTGGTCCGGCTGCACGATCTCGTCGAACGTACGGCCCTTGTGCTCGCCGGTGTCGACCCGGATCGTCGCCTTCTTGCAGGTGCCGTCCGCCTGCTGCTGGGCGGAGGAGCCCTCGGCGGTGGAGGTGTCGCCGGTCGGGACGCCGCCGGAGGCGTTGACGGACTGACAGCTCAGCTCCACCACCTCGGTGACCGTGGCGTGCTCTGTCTGCCGGTCGAAGCCCACACCGGTGCGCTCGTGCGGCGGGGCTCCGCCCGGCCACAGCACGGCGAGTCCGATCAGCACCGCCGCCGCGAACGGGATCAGGACCGCCGCGATGACCTTGCGCAGGTGCTGGGAGACGGGTGCCGCCGGTCCGTGCACATGACTGTGTCCGTGCCCGTGCGCGTGGCCGCCGCCGTTTCCGGAGCCGGGCGTACGCGACGGTTCGGGCGGTGGGGACGGGGGAGGTTGAGTCGGGGTCACCGCCCGATCATCGCAAGAACGAGGTGGGCCCTCTGTTCACCGCGCCAGAAATGACGCTAGCGTGGAGTCGCTTTTGTACACGCGGGAGCTCGGAGCACCGGGCTGAGAGGGCGCTGACCTCCGTCCCAGCGACGTTTCACATGAAACATCACCGCAGTCCGAGTGATGTTTCACACGGAACGCCGGCAGACGGAAACCGCTGCGTCGACCGCCGAACCTGTTACCGGGTAATGCCGGCGTAGGGAGTAGGTCTCATGACCAACAAGGACGCACGCACGCCTGCCTCCGTACAGGACTCCGTTCAGGAGCCCACGGAGGCCGGGAAGTCCATCGGCTGGCACAAGGCGTACGTCGAGGGCTCGCGCCCCGATCTGCGGGTGCCGGTCCGTCAGGTGCACCTCACCAACGGGCAGTCGGTCACGCTGTACGACACCTCCGGCCCGTACACCGATCCACTCGTCGACACCGATGTCCGCCGGGGCCTCGCTCCGCTGCGGGAGAACTGGATCATCGCCCGCGGTGACACGGAGGAGTACGCGGGCCGTCCCGTCCGTCCCGAGGACGACGGGATCAAGCACACCTCTCCGCGCGGGGGCCTGCGCAACCTGGACGCGGTCTTCCCCGGCAGGCCGCGCCTGCCGCGCCGGGGCCGGGAAGGCCAGGCGGTCACGCAGCTGGCGTACGCGCGCCGCGGCGAGATCACGCCCGAGATGGAGTACGTGGCGATCCGGGAGAACGTCGCCCCCGAGGTGGTCCGCGAGGAGATCGCCGCGGGCCGGGCGGTGCTGCCGGCCAACGTGAACCATCCGGAGATCGAGCCGATGATCATCGGCAAGCGGTTCCTGGTGAAGGTCAACGCCAACATCGGCAACTCGGCGGTGACGTCCTCCATCGAGGAGGAGGTCGAGAAGATGACCTGGGCGACCCGCTGGGGCGCCGACACGGTCATGGACCTCTCCACCGGCCGCAACATCCACACCACCCGCGAGTGGGTGCTGCGCAACTCCCCCGTCCCCATCGGCACCGTGCCGCTCTACCAAGCCCTGGAGAAGGTCGACGGCCGCGCCGAGGAACTGACCTGGGAGATCTACAAGGACACGGTCATCGAACAGGCCGAGCAGGGCGTGGACTACATGACGGTCCACGCGGGCGTGCGCCTGGCGTACGTACCGCTGACCGCCAACCGCAAGACCGGCATCGTCTCGCGCGGCGGCTCGATCATGGCCGCGTGGTGCCTGGCGCACCACAAGGAGTCGTTCCTGTACGAGAACTTCGAGGAACTCTGCGAGATCCTCGCCGCGTACGACGTCACGTACTCGCTCGGCGACGGTCTGCGGCCCGGCTCCATCGCGGACGCCAACGACGAGGCGCAGTTCGCGGAACTGCGCACGCTCGGGGAACTCAACACGATCGCGAAGCGTTTCAACGTTCAGACCATGATCGAGGGCCCGGGCCATGTCCCGATGCACAAGATCAAGGAGAACATCGACCTTCAGCAGGAGATCTGCGATGAAGCCCCGTTCTATACGCTCGGCCCGCTGACGACGGACGTCGCGCCCGCGTACGACCACATCACGTCCGGCATCGGTGCCGCGATGATCGCCTGGTGGGGCACGGCGATGCTCTGCTACGTCACGCCCAAGGAGCATCTGGGCCTGCCCAACCGTGACGACGTCAAGACCGGCGTCATCACCTACAAGATCGCCGCCCACGCCGCCGACCTCGCCAAGGGCCACCCGGGTGCCCAGGAGTGGGACGACGCGCTGTCGGACGCCCGCTTCGAGTTCCGGTGGGAGGACCAGTTCAACCTCGCCCTGGACCCGGACACGGCACGCGAGTTCCACGACGAGACCCTGCCGGCGGAACCCGCCAAGACGGCCCACTTCTGCTCCATGTGCGGCCCGAAATTCTGTTCGATGAAGATCTCCCAGGACATTCGGCGGGAGCACGGCGGGAGTCGGGCGGAGATCGAGGAAGGGATGGCGCAGAAGTCGAAGGAGTTCGCGGCGGCGGGCAACCGGGTGTATCTGCCCATCGCGGACTGAGCGGTCGGCGCTGGACGCGGGGGGCGGTGCTCGACGTGGGCGCCGCCCCCGTGGGGAGGCAGGGCGGGCCGCCCCTCCCCTTCCACGGGGTGGGTGGGCAGACTGGCCCCATGACAGCGAGTTCGATGAGCAAGGGGTCCAATCGTCCCGTCGATGCCCGTATGGTGCGTGTTGAGCTCGCCTGGGTGCCCGGCGCCGGTGTGCCCGACATCGACGCCTCGGCGCTGCTCCTCACGGATGCCGGGCGGGTACGGGACGACGGGGACTTCGTGTTCTACAACCAGCCCCGTCACGCGTCCGACGCCGTGACGCACCTCGGGAAGCGGAGCGGCGCCGGTGCCGCGAGCGACACCGTGGAGGTGGATCTGGGCGCGGTGGAACCGATGGTCGAACGGATCGTGCTGGGCGCGTCGTCCGACGGCGGGACGTTCGGTCAGGTGCCGGGGCTGGTGCTCAGGCTGCTCGACGCCGGGACGGGGGCCGAGCTGGCCCGGTTCGACATGGCGGCCGGGACGGAGACCGCGTTCATCGGTGGCGAGTTGTACCGGCGGCAGGGCAAGTGGAAGTTCCGCGCGGTGGGGCAGGGGTACGCCTCCGGGCTCGCCGGTCTGGCCACGGACTTCGGCATCTCCGTGGACGAAGCGCCCCCGGCCGCCGTCGCACCCCCGGCGTCACCGGTTCCGCCGCCCCCGCCGGTTCCTCCCGTCTCGCCCGCCCCGTCGGCCGCGCCCGCCGCGTCCCCATCCGGCTCCCCTCGGCTCACCAAGGGCGAGGAGCGGCTGCCCGTCGACATGCGGAAGCGGTTGTCGCTGCGCAAGGAGCAGGTGGCGGTCAGTCTGCGGAAGCACGGGGCCGCCGACATCACCGCGCGCGTCATCCTCGTACTGGACGCCTCCGGGTCCATGTCCTTCCTGTACTCCAAGGGCGTCGTGGCCGACGTCGTCGAACGGATGGCGGCGGTCGCCGCGCAGCTGGACGACGACGGTGAGATGCAGGCGTGGACGTTCGCCTCGAACCCGGCCCGGCTGCCGGATCTGCGGCTCGGGGAGCTGCCCGAGTGGCTGCGGCTGCATGTGCGCGTGGGGGAGGTGGGCCTCTTCCGGCGCGGGCGGAAGAAGGGGCTGGATCCCAGCCAGGTCGACATGCGGGACGTCGGCATCCAGAACGAGGAGCAGAAGGTCATCGCCGAGGTGCGCGCCTACGTCCGGGACCTTCCCGCGTCCGCTCCGACCCTCGTCCTGTTCTTCTCCGACGGCGGTGTCTACCGCAACGCCGAGATCGAACGCGAGCTGCGCGAGGCCGTGGACGAACCCGTCTTCTGGCAGTTCGTGGGGCTGGGCAGGTCGAACTACGGCGTGCTGGAGCGGTTCGACACGCTGCCGGGACGCCGGGTCGACAACGTCGGATTCTTCGCCGTCGACGACATCAGCACCGTGCCGGACGCGGAGCTGTACGACCGTCTGCTGTCCGAGTTCCCGCAGTGGATCGCGGCCGCTCGGCAGGCGGGCATCCTCTGACCCGGCCATCCGGCTCGCGCCCCGGCACGGAGGCCCTGGGGGCCTCCGCCCTGAGGGGGCGCGGACCGACGGACGGGCCGCCGGGCTACTCGGGCTGGTGATCCGGTCCGCCGAAGTCCGGGCTCGAGTAGTCCGGGCTGGAGTAGCTCGGCCGTGTACCGCGTGCGGACCCGTCCTCCGGGCTGGAGAAACCCGGCCGGTCGTAGCCGAGGTGCGGCATACGACTGGTCGGCGCGGGCGGCGCCGTGTGCTGGAGCGCGGCGCCCGTCGCCGGGTCGGCGAGCGCCTCCCGCAGGAACGGCAGGATCCCCCGCTCCAGCAGGGCCTCGCGCCAGGCTTCCCTGGCCCGGGTCAGCTCCCCGTCGAGCTCGCCGTACGGGCCGCCGAGCGCCGTGGGCTTGTTGCGCAGCGCGGTGAGCAGCAGTCCCACGGCGGCGACGAGGATGGCGACGGCCGTCACCGCGCCGAACACCCAGCCGGTGGTGAGCATGGTGCGGGCGAACGCGGCTTCGGGGTCGAGCATCCGCAGGATGTAGCCGACGAGCAGGAAGATCGCGGCCGCGGTTCCGGCCAGGACGGGTGCCAGGACGGCGACGACGGCGACGGCGCCGGCCCCCGCGGTCTCGGCGACCTCGCCCATGGTGGCGGCGAGCCCCATCGTGTTCGTGCCCGGCTCGTCGGAGCCGGACTTGCGGACGGACGGGGTGGACGGCGCCGGTGGCCGGCGCAGTTCCTCGCGGACCTTCACATAGTGCTGGTACTCCGTGGCCGCGGCCGCCGTGATCAGGGCCGTGGCGTTGAGCGCCATCGTGCGGAGTTGTTCCGAGTTGAGCCGCTGTCCGACAGCGGCCAGTTCCGGGTGGTGTGGTGCGGAGCGCAGCGCCTCATTGAGAACCCGCTCGTACTCCTGGCGGTCCTCACTCAGCAGGTGCTGCGGAACGCTGTTCATGTGCATCCCCCGATGCTCCGTAGGGCTTGGGGCTCGGCATGCTGACGAGCCGTCGGGCAGAAACGGAGGGGAGCCTGCTACGGATAAGCCGATGGTAGAGCGGTGACGGCACGCGGTGACAGGGGGTTTACCGAAATTGGCATGTGCACGCTGCCATTGCGGGCCGCGTGTCGGCGGCCCGCCGAACCGTCAGGAGCCCAGCGGCAGTTGCTGGACCAGCAGCTTTCCGGCCATGGTGACCCCGCCGTCCATCGCGATGGCGAGTCCGTCGGCGTAGACGTGCGGTCCGGTGACCACGGGGCCGGTGTCGTCCTCGCCGTCCTCGGAACCGACTTCGCCCAAGAGGTACGGGATCGGGCTGTGGCCGTGAACGACCCGGGTGCCGCCGTACGTGTCCAGCAGGGAGCGCACCGCGTCGGCCCCGCCCTCGTCGCGGAAGGAGAACCGCTTGGTGAACTTGCGGAACAGGTCCCAGACCTCGTCGGCGTCGTTGCGGGTGATCGTTTCGCGGACGGTGTCGTTGACCTCCTCGATGGAGCGCCCGTAGTCGAGGTAGGCGGTGGTGTCGGAGTGGAGCAGCAGGTGGCCGTCGACCTCCTCGACGGCGTCGAGACGGGCCATCCACTGGAGGTGGTGGTCCTGGAGACGGTCCATGTCGGTCTTCTGGCCGCCGTTGAGCAGCCAGGCCGCCTGGAAGGTGGCGGTGCCGGCGCCGGAGTTGACGGGGGTGTCGCCGAACCGCTTGGCGCCGAGCAGCAGCAGCTCGTGGTTGCCCATCAGGGCCTTGCAGTAGCCGCCGGCCGCGGCGGCCTCGGCGGAGAGCCGCATCACGAGGTCGATGACGCCGATGCCGTCCGGGCCGCGGTCGGTGAAGTCGCCGAGGAACCACAGCCGCGCGGTGCCGGCGCACCACTGTCCCGCCGCGTCGACGAGACCCTGCTCCCGGAGGGCGGCCATCAGCTCGTCGAGGTAGCCGTGGACGTCGCCGACCACGTACAGCGGGCCCTGGCCGGTGGCGGGCTGCGGGGCGGGGGCGGACGCGGGGTCGACGGTCACCTGAACAGTGTCACCCCGATTGATGACGGGGAGGTCCCGCTGGGTGGGTGTGTATCCCTCCGGGTAGGTCTCCTCGGAGGGCGGGACGACGTCGCCGGGGTGCGTGCTCCGGGCGTACGGACCGGTCTCGTGGACATACGCGGGTACCCGGAAGTCGCGCAGCGTCGCCGTCCGCTCCACTTCGGGTCCCTGACCGGCCCCCTGAGTCATCGACCCCTCCACCATCGCGCCGCTTCTGCACCGCGTCGGACTGCCTGGTCGCAGCGGCCCGCGGTGTCGTGGGCCCATCATAGGAATGCGGATCGCGCTGTGTGATGACCCAGGGGTGGTGAATCGGAGCAAGACTCCGGTTCGCCGGGGCTTTCGCCCCGTTTGGGCCGGTCTTCGTCCGCCGTCCCGCGTGCCTCCCGCCCGGTGGCCGGCCCGCCCTCTTCCGGGGGACCGGCCCGTTTCCCCCGGAGGGGTGGGGGGGACACCCCCTCCGGGGAGGGGCTGTCCCGGAATCCGTCGGTCCGAGACGCCCCCAGGACCCGCGGCCGGCCGCGGAGACCGCCGCTTCCCCCCTCCGGAAGCGGAGGTCCCGTGCTCCACGGCCGGGCGGTGCGACCCCGCCCGGCGCCCCGCGTCACGTCCCCTTCGGTGACCTCGGCGGGCTGACCGTCGTACGGGGCGGACGGCGCTGGGACGAGGTGCGCACGATCAGCTCGGTCGGTATGACCTGCTCCACCGGCTGATCCGAGTCGACCCCCTCGATGGCGTCGATGAGCAGTTGGATCACCGCCGTGCCGATGCGGCGCGGCTTGAGGGAGAGCGTGGTGATGGGCGGTTCGGTGTTGGCGTAGACCGTGGACTCGCTGCAGCACACCAGCAGCAGGTCGTCGGGGACGCGCAGGCCGTAGCGGCGGGCGGCGGCGAGCAGATCGGTGCCGTTCGGGTCGAACAGGCCGTAGACGGCGTCGGGCCGGTCGGGGCGGGCGAGGAGCCGGTCGGCGGCGACGGCGCCCGCGCACGGGTCGTGCGCCGGGTAGGCCTCGTACACCGGGTCCTGGCCCACGCGCTCGCACCAGCGCAGGTACGCGGTGGTCGACAGATGGGTGTACGTGTCGGTGGTGGTGCCGGTGAGCAGCCCGATGCGGCGGGCGCCGGCGTCGGCGAGGTGGTCGAGGATGCCCAGGACGGCGGCCTCGTGGTCGTTGTCGACCCAGGCGGTGACCGGGAGCGAGCCGGCCGGCCGGCCGTCGGAGACGACGGGTAAGCCCTGCCGGACCAGTTCGCTGACGACCGGATCCTGGTCGGAGGGGTCGATGACCACCGTGCCGTCCAGGGCGACGTTGGACCACACGTCGTGGCGGGAGGTCGCGGGCAGGATGACGAGGGCGTAGCCGCGGGCGAGCGCGGCGGAGGTGGCGGCCCGCGCCATCTCGGCGAAGTACGCGAACTCGGTGAAGGTGAAAGGTTCATCCCCGTACGTCGTCACGGTCAGGCCGATGAGTCCGGACTTCCCGGTGCGGAGCGTACGGGCGGCGGCCGAGGGGCGGTACCCCAGTCTGTCGGCCACCTCGCGGACGTGGCGCCGGGTGGCGTCCGGGAGCCTGCCCTTGCCGTTGAGGGCGTCGGAGACGGTCGTGATGGAGACTCCGGCGGCGGCGGCCACGTCCCTGATGCCCGCTCGACCCGGTCGGCTGCCTCGGCGTGAGGTTTCCGCGCGGCTCACCTGGTGCTTCCCTGCTGCTGTCATGGCGAGCCGATAGTAGGGCTCATACGGTGGGGTAGGGCGGACGCATATGCATGCGTTGACAGGCACGTTTCTGCATGATCATCTAAGTCCAATTGCCTTGGAAATAAAGGGTGTTGAACGTTCCAATACCAGTACCTGACGTGTCGGCGCATGCGGGCCTGTCGAGGGTGCGATGTTGCGAAGAGGTCTCAACTCACCTGCACGGGGGATGCGCGCCACGGCGCAAGCCACCGGCGCGTAGATATATGTGCGGCGCGCCCCTGGCCCGCACGCCCTTCGTACGCCTTCGGGTGAAGTTGCCCCTGTTACTCCTGTGACTGGTGAGGTCGGCGAGGAACTCGGTTCCGCTGCCCCGGCAACGGCCGCTCCCACGGGGAGCATCGGCCGCCTCTCTACGCAGCGGCGCCGAATCCTCATAAGGTGAGCAGTATTGGATGTCGGCGGCGGACACGGGTGCCGCCGGTCTTCGCGAGGAGGACTGCGGTGAGCGAGACGAGCCCCAAGCTGCGCGCCGAGCTGGAGGGGATCCCCACGTACAAGCCGGGCAAGCCGGCGGCGGCCGGCGGCCCGGTGGCGTACAAGCTGTCCTCCAACGAGAACCCCTATCCGCCGCTGCCGGGCGTGATGGAGACCGTGACGGCCGCGGCCTCCTCCTTCAACCGCTACCCGGACATGGCCTGTGCGGGGCTGATGGCCGAGCTGTCCGAGCGCTTCGCGGTCCCGGCGTCCCACCTGGCCACCGGCACCGGCTCGGTCGGCGTCGCCCAGCAGCTGCTTCAGGCCACCTCGGGCCCCGGCGACGAAGTGATCTACGCCTGGCGGTCCTTCGAGGCCTACCCGATCATCACGCAGATCAGCGGGGCCACGTCGGTCCAGGTGCCGCTCACCCCGGGCGATGTGCACGACCTGGACGCGATGGCCGACGCGATCACCGACCGGACGCGGCTCGTCTTCGTCTGCAACCCCAACAACCCGACCGGCACGGCGGTGCGGCGGGCCGAGCTGGAGCGCTTCCTCGACCGGGTGCCCGACGACGTCCTGGTGGTCCTCGACGAGGCCTATCGCGAGTTCGTCCGGGACACCGAGGTGCCGGACGGCGTGGAGTTCTACCGGGAGCGGCCCAACGTCTGCGTCCTGCGGACCTTCTCCAAGGCGTACGGCCTGGCGGGGCTGCGCGTCGGTTTCGCCATCGCCCACGAGCCGGTCGCGGCGGCGCTGCGCAAGACGGCGGTGCCGTTCGGGGTGAGCCAGATCGCGCAGGACGCGGCGATCGCCTCGCTGCGGGCCGAGGACGAGCTGATCGGCCGGGTCGGCTCGCTGGTGTGTGAGCGCAACCGCGTCATGGACGCGCTGCGGGCCCAGGGCTGGACGGTGCCGGACACGCAGGCCAACTTCGTGTGGCTGCGGCTGGGGGAGAACACGGTGCCGTTCGCGCAGGCGTGCGAGCAGGCGGGTGCGGTCGTCCGGCCGTTCGCCGGGGAGGGCGTGCGCGTCACGATCGGTGAGACCGAGGCGAACGACATCTTCCTGAAGGTGGCGGAGGGCTTCCGCAAGGAGGTCTGATCCGCTGCTCCGATCCGCACGAGAACGCTCCGAACAGCGGAAACGTCCAGGCGGCCGACGGTGACCCGTCGGCCGCCGCGCTGTGTGCGGGAGAGGTCGCCGCACAGGGGTTGACGTCACAGGGGACCCCCCTTCCCGGTCAGGAAAGCAGTAGGTCATAATTGCTTGTGAATGTGAACGCGTTCACAAGCACATCCCGTTTTGCTCCGAGATGTCGGGGGCGAACGGGATCAAGCTGGCCGCCGCGACCACGGCGAAGTAAGGAGCGACGACGTGGATCTGGCTCTGGCGCCGGAGACCCTGGCGCGATGGCAGTTCGGTATCACCACCGTCTACCACTTCCTCTTCGTTCCCCTGACGATCTCACTCGCCGCCCTCACCGCCGGGCTGCAGACCGCCTGGGTGCGCACGGAGAAGGAGAAGTACCTCAAGGCGACGAAGTTCTGGGGCAAGCTCTTCCTGATCAACATCGCGATGGGTGTGGTCACCGGCATCGTGCAGGAGTTCCAGTTCGGCATGAACTGGTCCGACTACTCGCGGTTCGTCGGTGACGTCTTCGGTGCCCCGCTCGCCTTCGAGGCCCTCATCGCCTTCTTCTTCGAGTCCACCTTCATCGGCCTGTGGATCTTCGGCTGGGACAGGCTGCCCAAGAAGATCCACCTGGCCTGCATATGGATGGTGTCGATCGGCACCCTGCTGTCGGCCTACTTCATCCTCGCCGCCAACTCCTGGATGCAGCACCCGGTCGGCTACCGGATCAACGAGGAGAAGGGCCGCGCCGAGCTCACCGACTTCTGGCTGGTGCTGACCCAGAACACCACGCTCAACCAGGTCTTCCACAGCTTCTCGGCGGCCTTCCTGACCGGCGGCGCCTTCATGGTGGGCATCGCCGCCTTCCACCTGATGCGGAAGAAGCACATCCCCGTGATGCGCACCTCGCTCCGGCTGGGCCTGGTCACCCTGGCCGTCGGCGGCCTGTTCACCGCGATCAGCGGCGACACCCTCGGCAAGGTCATGTACGAGCAGCAGCCGATGAAGATGGCCGCCGCCGAGGCCCTGTGGGACGGCGAGGAACCGGCGCCCTTCTCCGTGTTCGCCTACGGCGACGTCGACAAGGGACACAACAAGGTCGCCCTCGAGATCCCCGGCCTGCTGTCCTTCCTCGCCCACAGCGACTTCGAGTCGTACGTGCCCGGCATCAACGACACCAACGAGGCCCTCCAGGAGAAGTTCGGCCCCGGTGACTACAAGCCCATCGTCCCGGTCGCCTACTGGGGCTTCCGCTGGATGATCGGCTTCGGCATGGCCTCCTTCTCGCTCGGCCTCCTCGGGCTGTGGCTCACGCGGAAGAAGTTCCTGCTGCCGGCCGCGCACCGCACCGGGGAGGACGAGGTGCCGCAGCTGGTGCTGCTGAGGAAGCCGCTCGGAACCCGGCTCTCCCGGCTGTACTGGCTCCTGGCGCTGTGGACCATGGCGTTCCCGCTGATCGCCAACGCGTGGGGCTGGATCTTCACCGAGATGGGCCGGCAGCCCTGGGTGGTCTACGGCGTGATGCAGACCAAGGACGCGGTCTCCCCCGGTGTGTCCACGGCCGAGGTCATCACCTCGATGTCCGTCTTCACCCTCCTCTACGCCGTCCTGGCCGTCATCGAGGTCAAGCTGCTCGCCAAGTACGTCAAGGCGGGCCCGCCCGAGCTCAGCGAGTCCGACCTCAACCCGCCCACGAAGCTCGGCGGCGACCACCGTGACGCCGACAAGCCGATGGCCTTCTCGTACTAGGCCGAGGGAGCTGCACCGTCATGGAACTGCACGACGTCTGGTTCGTACTGATCGCCGTCCTGTGGACCGGCTACTTCTTCCTGGAGGGCTTCGACTTCGGGGTCGGTGTCCTCACCCGGCTGCTCGCCCGTGACCGGGCCGAGAAGCGGGTGCTGATCAACACCATCGGCCCGGTGTGGGACGGCAACGAGGTGTGGCTGCTCACGGCGGGCGGCGCGACCTTCGCCGCCTTCCCCGAGTGGTACGCCACGCTCTTCTCCGGCTTCTACCTTCCGCTGCTGGCCATCCTGATCTGCCTGATCATCCGCGGCGTCGCCTTCGAGTACCGGGCGAAGCGGCCGGAGGAGAACTGGCAGCGCAACTGGGAGACCGCGATCTTCTGGACCTCGCTGATCCCGGCGTTCCTGTGGGGCGTGGCCTTCGGGAACATCGTGCGCGGGGTGAAGATCGACGCCGACTTCGAGTACGTGGGGAACGTCTGGGACCTGCTCAACCCGTACGCGCTGCTGGGCGGCCTGGTCACCCTGACGCTCTTCACCTTCCACGGCACGGTGTTCACGGCCCTCAAGACGGTCGGGGAGATCCGGGAACGGGCACGGAGGCTGGCCCTGCGCGTGGGTCTCCTCACCGCCGTACTGTCACTGGCCTTCCTGCTGTGGACCCAGGCCGACAAGGGTGACGGCACCAGCCTGGTCGCGCTGGTCGTGGCGGTCGCCGCGCTGGTCGCCGCCCTCATGGCGAACCAGGCGGGACGAGAGGGCTGGTCGTTCGCCCTGTCCGGTGTCACCATCGTGGCCGCCGTGGCGATGCTCTTCCTGACGCTGTTCCCGAACGTCATGCCGTCCACGCTCGACGCGGACTGGAGCCTCACCGTCACCAACGCCTCGTCCAGCCCTTACACCCTGAAGATCATGACCTGGCTCGCGGTGGTCGCCACCCCGGTGGTGCTGCTCTACCAGGGCTGGACGTACTGGGTGTTCCGCAAGCGGATCGGCACCCAGCACATCGCCGATCCCGTGCACTGAGGTGTGTTTCACGTGAAACCGATCGACCCGCGCCTTCTTCGGTACGGCCGCGCCACCCGGGGCTTCCTGGTGGCGGTCGTCGGCCTGGGCGCCCTCGGCGCGGTGCTGGTCATCGCCCAGGCCATGCTGATCGCCGAGATCGTCGTGGGCGCCTTCGAGGGCGGCCTGTCCGCCGGTGAACTCGGTACTCCTCTGCTGCTGCTCGTCGTCGTCGCGGCCGGCCGCGGTCTGGTCGGCTGGCTGACCGAGCTGGCCGCGCACCGGGCGAGCGCCGCGGTGAAGTCGGAGCTGCGGGGACGGCTGCTGGAGCGGGCGACGGCACTGGGACCGGGATGGCTGGACGGTCAGCGCACCGGATCACTGGTGGCCCTGGCCACGCGTGGAGTCGACGCCCTCGACGGCTACTTCTCGCGCTACCTCCCCCAACTGGGCCTCGCCGTGGTGGTCCCGGTGGCGGTGCTGGCGCGGATCGTCACCGAGGAGTGGGTCTCGGCGGCGATCATCGTCGGCACGCTGCCGCTCATCCCCCTCTTCATGGCGCTGATCGGCTGGGCGACCCAGTCCCGGATGGACCGTCAGTGGCTGCTGCTGTCCCGGCTGTCCGGCCACTTCCTGGACGTCGTCGCCGGACTGCCGACGCTGAAGGTCTTCGGACGGGCCAAGGCGCAGGCGGAGTCGATCCGCCGGATCACCGCCGAGTACCGGCGGGCGACCATGCGGACGCTGCGGATCGCCTTCATCTCCTCGTTCGCGCTGGAACTGCTCGCCACGCTGTCGGTGGCGCTGGTCGCCGTGACGATCGGCATGCGGCTCGTGTACGGCGAGATGGACCTCTACACGGGACTGGTCATCCTGATCCTGGCGCCCGAGGCCTATCTGCCGCTGCGTCAGGTCGGCGCCCAGTACCACGCGGCTGCGGAGGGCCTCGGGGCGGCCGAGGAGATCTTCTCGGTGCTGGAGACACCCGTGCCCGCGCCGGGAACGGGAGCGGTGCCGACGGGCGCCCTCGCCTTCGAGGAGGTGACGGTCCGCTATCCGGGCCGCGCCACGGACGCCGTGACGGACGTGTCCTTGACCGTCGCCCCCGGGGAGACCGTCGCGCTCGTCGGACCGAGCGGCGCGGGCAAGTCGACGCTGCTGAACGCGCTGCTCGGATTCGTCCGCCCCACCGGGGGCCGGGTGCGGATCGGGGGAGCCGATCTCGCGGGGCTCGACCTCGCCGAGTGGCACAGTCGCGTCGCCTGGGTGCCGCAGCGGCCGCATCTGTACGCCGGGACGATCGCGGAGAACGTACGGCTGGCCCGGCCCGACGCGGACGACGACGCCGTACGGCGCGCCCTGCGGGACGCCGGGGCGCTGGAGTTCGTGGACGCGCTGCCGCGGGGCGCCGGAACCGTGCTGGGCGAGGACGGAGCGGGACTGTCCGCCGGGCAGCGGCAGCGGCTCGCGCTGGCCCGGGCGTTCCTCGCGGACCGGCCCGTCCTGCTGCTCGACGAGCCGACGGCGGCGCTGGACGGCGCCACCGAGGCCGAGATCGTGGCCGCGGTACGGCGGTTGGCGGCCGGCCGGACGGTGCTGCTCGTGGTGCACCGGCCGGCGCTGCTGGCCGTCGCGGACCGGGTGGTGCGGCTCGCGGCACCGGCCCCCTCTGGCCACGGGGAGCCCGTGCGCCGGGAGACCGCCGCCACGACGGCTGCCGGGGCGGACCCCGTACCGGACGGCGCGCCCGCCGAGCCCGAGGAGGCGGGACCGGCCCCGGGCGGTGTCCTCGCCCGCGTCCGTGCCCTGTCCGGCGCCCGCCGGGGGAGGATCACCCTCGCGCTGCTGCTCGGAACCCTCGCCCTGGGCAGCGCCGTGGGACTCATGGCGACGTCCGGATGGCTCATCTCCCGGGCCTCGGAGCAGCCGCCCGTGTTGTATCTCATGCTCGCCGTCACGGCCACGCGGGCCTTCGGCATCGGCCGGGCGGTGTTCCGCTACGCCGAGCGGCTCGTGTCGCACGACGCCGTGCTGCGCGTGCTCGCCGACACCAGGGTCGCGGTGTACCGGCGGCTCGAACGGCTGGCGCCCGCCGGACTGCGCGGCGCCCGCCGGGGCGACCTGCTCTCCCGGCTGGTCTCCGACGTGGACGCGCTCCAGGACTACTGGCTGCGGTGGCTGCTGCCGGCCGGTGCGGCCGTCGTGGTGTCCGCCCTGTCCGTCGGTTTCACCGCCTGGCTGCTGCCCGAGGCCGGCGCCGTGCTCGCGGCGGGGCTGCTGGCGGCGGGCGCCGGTGTGCCCCTGCTGACCGGCGCCGTCGCCCGGCGTGCGGAACGCAGGCTGGCACCGGCCCGGGGCGTCCTCGCGACCCGGGTGACCGATCTGCTCACCGGCACCGCGGAGCTCACCGTCGCCGGTGCGCTGCCCGCGCGGACCGCCGGGACGCGCCGGGCCGACGGCGCGCTCACCCGGATCGCCTCCCGCGCCGCGACCGCCACGGCACTCGGCGACGGACTCACCGCGCTGGTCTCCGGGCTGACCGTCGCGGCCGCCGCGCTCGTCGGCGCCCAGGCGGTGGCCGCCGGGCGGCTGGACGGTGTGGCGCTGGCCGTGGTGATCCTCACCCCGCTGGCCGCGTTCGAGGCCGTCCTCGGGATGCCGCTCGCCGTGCAGTACCGGCAGCGGGTGCGCCGCAGCGCCGAGCGTGTGTACGAGGTCCTGGACGCCCCGGCCCCCGTACGTGAGCCGGAGTCGCCCCGGCAGGCGCCCGCGTCGCCGTTCCCGCTGGTGGTCAAGGGGCTCACCGCCCGGCACCCCGGGCAGGACCGGGACGCGCTGGCCGGCGTGGATCTGACGCTGGAGCGGGGCCGCCGGATCGCGGTGGTGGGCCCGTCCGGCTCCGGGAAGACGACCCTCGCGCAGGTGCTGCTGCGGTTCCTGGACGCGGGCGTGGGTGCGTACACGCTGGCCGGGGTGGACGCGTACGCCCTGGACGGTGACGACGTACGGCGGCTGGTGGGGCTGTGCGCGCAGGACGCGCACCTCTTCAACAGCTCGGTACGGGAGAACCTGCTGCTCGCCAGGAAGGGCGCGACCGAGGACGAGCTGCGCGACGCGCTCGCCCGAGCCCGGCTCCTGGAGTGGGCCGACGGCCTGCCCGACGGACTCGACACGCTCGTGGGGGAGCACGGGGCGCGGCTGTCCGGCGGGCAGCGTCAGCGGCTGGCGCTCGCCCGGGCGCTGCTCGCGGACTTCCCCGTGCTGGTGCTGGACGAGCCCGCGGAACACCTCGACCTGCCGACCGCCGACGCCCTCACCGCCGATCTGCTGGCCGCCACGGAGGGCCGTACGACGCTGCTCATCACCCACCGGCTGGCCGGCCTCGAGGCGGTGGACGAGGTCGTCGTGCTGGACGAGGGACGGATCGTGCAGCGCGGTCCCTACGCGGAACTCGCTTCCGTGGCCGGTCCGTTGCGGGCCATGGCGCGCCGGGAGGAGGAGGCCGGGCTCCTGGTGGCGGCGCGTTAGCCCGGCGGGCGCGCACTCCGCGTGACGGGACGTCAAGCGCGTCGGCCGAGAGGGCTGTTCGGCGGTACCGCTGGTCCGTCCGTGGCGCCCCTTCCCCCATGTGTACGACGTGAACAGGACCGGGCGCCGGGGTGCGGGCCAGGATCGCAGTCATGCGTTTCACCCGCCGCCATCCGCTGCTCGCCGCCGTGCTGCTGTGCGCGCTCGCCGTGCTCGCCGCCCGGCCCACCGACGGCGACGGCTCCCACGTCCCCGGCCACGGCTCCGCGTCCGGCGTCAGCGCGGAGGTGGCGCGGCTGTACGAGGAGGCGGCGACGGCGACGGAGCAGTACGAGGCGGGCCTGCGCGAGGCAGACGAGCACCGTGCCAGGGCGCAGCGGCTGGAGGAGCGCCTCGACGACGAGCGACGGGAGTTGGGCGCACTGCACGAGGACCTGGGCCGCATCGCGAGCTCCCAGTACCGGGACGGCGGCGGGTTGCCGCTCACCGCGCACCTGCTCCTCGCGGACGATCCGGAGGAGCTGATGCGCGGTCAGCGAGCGGTGGCGCAGGCGGAAGTGTCGTTGGACCAGGCGATCGGGAAGAGCGAGCGCGCCGAGGCCCGGCTCGCCCGCGACGAGGCGAGGGCCGCGGCCGCGTGGAAGAGGCTGGAGAAGCGGAACACGGAACTCGTCACCCTGAAGCAGGGCATCGAGCGGAAGCTCGAAGCGGCGCGGTGGAAGCTCCAGGGCGAGGCGGACGCATCGGTCGCGGCCGGTGCCTGCCGCGGTGCGGTCCGCCTCGACCAGCCGGAGACACGGTTCACCACCCGCTGGGTGGCGCCGGTCGAGACGTACGAGCTCTCCGCCTCCTACGGCAGTGGTGGCGCGCGGTGGGCGAACCGGCACACCGGGCAGGACTTCGCGGTGCCGATCGGCACTCCGGTGCGGGCCGTGGGCGCGGGGAAGGTGGTGAAGGTGTCGTGCGGCGGAGCCTTCGGCATCGAGATCGTGCTCCGGCACGAGGGCGGCTACTACACCCAGTACGCCCATCTCGCCGCCGTCGCCGTCGACCAGGGCGAGCGGGTCTCGCCGGGGCAGTGGATCGGCCAGTCCGGCACCAGCGGCAACTCCACGGGCCCGCACCTGCACTTCGAGGTGCGGGTCACGCCGGAGATGGGGTCGGCGGTGGATCCCGCGTCGTGGCTGGCGGGGCGCGGGGTGGCGCTCTGAGCGGCTACGGACGCTCGCTCAGCAGCCGCTCGATCACCACGGCCACCCCGTCGTCGTTGTTGGCGACCGTGCGGCCCGAGGCGGCGGCGACCACGTCCGGGTGGGCGTTGCCCATCGCGTAGGAACGGCCGGCCCAGGTCAGCATCTCGACGTCGTTCGGCATGTCGCCGAAGGCGACGACCTCCTCGTGCGAGATGCCGCGCTCGGCGCAGCACAGGGCGAGGGTGCTGGCCTTGGACACGTCGGGGCCGCTGATCTCCAGCAGGGCGCTGGGGCTGGAGCGGGTGACGTTGGCGCGGTCGCCGATGGCGAGCCGGGCCAGGGTGAGGAAGGCGTCGGGGTCGAGGTCCGGGTGGTAGGCGAGGATCTTGAGCACCGGCTCGTCGGCGGTGCGGGAGTCCGGGCCCAGCAGGTCCTCGGCGGAAGCGAGGGTGTCCGGGATCTCCATGTGCAGCTTCGGATACGCCGGCTCCTGGTTGAAGCCGAAGGTCTGCTCGACGGCGTACACCGTGCCCGGCGCCGCGTCGCGCAGCAGCCGTACGGCGTCCAGGGCGTTCTCCCGGGGCAGCTCGCGCACCTTGACGAAGCGGTGTGCGCCGGGGCCGCCGTGCAGGTCGACGACGGCCGCGCCGTTGCCGCAGATGGCGAGGCCGTGACCGTGGACGTGGTCGCTGACCACGTCCATCCAGCGGGCCGGGCGGCCGGTGACGAAGAAGACCTCGATGCCCGCCTCCTCCGCCGCGGCGAGCGCGGCGACGGTGCGTGGGGACACCGACTTGTCGTCGCGCAGCAGGGTGCCGTCGAGGTCGGTGGCGATGAGCCGGGGTCGGGTGGTGGCTGTCCGGGTCTCGGGCTGTCGGGTCGCTGAGGTCACCGGGCCATTGTCCCGCATATGCCCGCACGGTCGTGCGGGACTCCGCACATTTGAGTGGTTACTGCTGTCACCAGCCGTCCTTCCCGCCTCCCGGGGCGGGAAGGACGCACGTACGGGCGGCGGGTTCACCGCAGCTGGGCCGGGGCCTCCATGGCGATCCGTTCGAAGACCTTCTGGTCCGCGGCGAAGTCCGAGTCCGGGATCGGCCAGTGGATCACGATCTCGGTGAATCCCAGCTCGGCGTGGCGGCCCGCGAAGTCGACGAAGGAGTCCAGGGACTCCAGCGGACGCCCCCGGTCCGGGGTGAATCCGGTGAGCAGGATCTTGTCGAGCTCGGTCACGTCCCGGCCGAGCTCGGCGCAGGCGTCGGCCAGCTTCTCCGCCTGGCCGCGAATGGCCTGAACCGACTGCTCGGGCGTGCCGTTCTCGTACAGCCGGGGGTCGCCCGTGGTCACCCACGCCTGCCCGTGGCGTGCCGCGAGCCGCAGACCGCGCGGTCCGGTGGCCGCCACGGCGAACGGCAGCCGGGGCCGCTGGACACAGCCCGGGATGTTGCGGGCCTCGTGCGCCGCGTAGAAGTCCCCCTCGTACGACACGGAGTCCTCGGTGAGCAGCCGGTCGAGCAGCGGAACGAACTCGGCGAAGCGGTCGGCGCGCTCGCGGGGCGTCCAGGGCTCCTGGCCCAGCGCGGTGGCGTCGAAGCCGGTGCCTCCCGCCCCTATGCCGAGCGTGACGCGTCCCCCGGAGATGTCGTCGAGGGAGATGAGTTCCTTGGCGAGGGTGACCGGGTGCCGGAAGTTCGGCGAGGTCACGAGCGTGCCCAGCCGCATCCTCTCGGTGACGGCCGCGGCGGCGGTGAGGGTCGGCAGGGCGCCGAACCACGGTCCGTCCCGGAAGCTGCGCCAGGACAGATGGTCGTAGGTGTACCCCGTGTGGAAGCCGAGTTCCTCGGCGCGCACCCAGGCCGAACGGCTGCCCTCGTGCCAGCGGCGGTACGGGAGGATCACGGTGCTCAGACGCAGAGTCATACCACCGAGCCTATGCGGCGGGGCAGGTTTCACGTGAAACGATCACTGTCCGTGTTCCGTCACCGGACGCGTGCGCTCAGCCACGGAGTGAGGGCGATCATGGGCATGAACTCCTTGTGCGTCCGGTCTCCCGGCAGCGGCACGATCAGGAAGTACCCCGGCGGGAATCGCCGTGCCCTGACGTACGCCAGGCCGTCGAACACGGAGCGCACGAAGGCCGGTACGTCGTCGCGGGGGATGTCGGGGCACTCCACGCCCTCGACGTCGATCAGCGCGTCGTCCTCGGGGTAGAGCCGCACGCTCACCCGGGGCAGGCCGCCGAACTCGACGAACGCCTCGTGGGGGAGGGCGCCGCCGGGGTCGGTGGTGACGCCGACACCCGCCGCGGTGCGGCGCGAGGTCTGGTCCGCGCCGATGTCATGGGTGACCTCGATCTCGCGCTCGTAGGTCTCGGCGAGCGCCCGGAGGGCGGTGACGGCGGCCTCGGTGCTGGGCAGGTGTTCCATGGCACCGATCATGGGGCTTTCAGTGGCTCGCGGGAAAGCGCAGGTACCGGCTCGGCACGGCCCGGGTGAGCCAGACGCCGTTCGCGCTCACGTGGAAGACATGGCCGTCGCGGTGCATGGCGGCGGCGTCCACGGACAGCACGACCGGGCGGCCCCGGCGGGCGCCGACGCGGGTCGCCGTCTCGCGGTCGGCGGACAGGTGCACGTCGTGCCGGTTCATGGGCCGCAGCCCCTCGGCGCGGATCGCCTCCAGATTCCGGGCGACGGTGCCGTGGTACAGGAACGGCGGCGGGGTGGCCGGCGCCAGTCCGAGGTCGACCTCGACACTGTGGCCCTGGCTGGCGCGGATCCGGGTGCCCTCGACGGCGAAGCGCCGCTTGTCGTTGGTGGCGACGACGTGGTCCAGCTCCTCCCGGGTGATCCGGAAGCCGTGCGCGGACGCCGCGGCGATCAGCGTGTCGATCTCGACCCAGCCGCCCTCGTCGAGCGTGAGCCCGATCCGCTCGGGCTGGTGGCGCAGATGTTTCGCGATGTACTTCGACACCTTCACGGTGCGTCTTTCGTCCATCCGTTCAGACTGCCGGGAGAGACGCGCATCACGCGATCGATTTTGCTCCGGAGGTTTGATCCACAGCCAAGTGCGGTTATCCACAGGCCAATTGGCGGCCGCTGTGGACAAACAAGCACCTCGCCGCCTTACACCGGCGGCTTCACACGGGCGATCCTCCGCAGCGCCCTGGGCATCCACCGCGACAGCGCGTACGCCGTCCGTGCCTCCGGGGTGACCGGCACCACCGCATCGTCGCGCACCACTGCCCGCAGGATCGCCGCGGCGACCTTCTCCGGGGGGTAGTTGCGCAGCCCGTACAGGCGCGCCGCCCGCTTCCGCAGCCGCCGTTCCTCCTCGGCGTCCGTGCCCGCGAAGCGCGCGGTGGAGGTGATGGCGGTGTTGACGAACCCGGGGCAGATCGCCGTCACGCCGATCCCCTGCCCCGCCAGCTCCGCGCGCAGGCACTCGCTCAGCATCAGCACCGCCGCCTTGGTGGTGCTGTACGCGGGAAGGGCCCGGGACGGCTGGAACGCCGCCGCCGAGGCGACGTTGACGATGTGTCCGCCCTGCCCGCGCTCGGCCATCCGCGCCCCGAAGAGCCGGCAGCCGTGGATCACTCCCCACAGATTGACGTCGAGGACCTTCTTCCAGTCCTCCGGGGTGGTGTCGAAGAAGGAGCCGCCCAGGCCGACGCCGGCGTTGTTCACCAGGACGTCCACCACGCCGTACTCGGCGGTGACCCGCGCGGCGAGCTTCTCCATGGCCTGCTCGTCGGAGACGTCCGCCGTCTCCGCCCAGGCCGCCGTGGCGCCGCGACGGCGGGCCTCCCCGGCGGTGCGGGCCGCGGCCTCCGCGTCCCGGTCGACCGCCAGCACGCGCGCGCCCGCCTCGGCGAACGCGAGCGCGGTGGCCCGCCCGATGCCGCTGCCCGCCCCCGTGACCAGGACCAGCTGCCCGCCGAACCGGTCGGCGTACCGGCCCGGAGCCGTCACTTCCGCCCGGCCCGCCTCGATCGACATCACGAAGTCGGAGATCCACGTCGCCAGCAGGTCGGGGCGGGTGCGCGGAATCCAGTGCTTGGCCGGCAGCGTCCGCCGGGTCAGCTGCGGCGCCCACAGGTGCAGTTCGTCGTAGAGCCGCTCCGAGAGGAACGCGTCCCCGAGCGGTGTGATGAGCTGCACGGGCGCGTGGGCGTGGGCGTCCGCGCGGGGGCTGCGCAGCCGGGGCCGTACGTTGTCCCGGTAGAGCCAGGCCCCGTGGGCCGCGTCCGACGGCAGGGACGAGGTCGGGTAGGCGCCGCCGCCGGGCACCTTCTCGACGCGCTCCAGGATCCGCGGCCAGCTCCTGCCGAGCGGGCCGCGCCAGGCGAGTTCGGGCAGCACGGGCGTGTGCAGCAGGTACACGTACCAGGACTTGGCCCCCTGGCCGAGCAACTGGCCGACCCGGCGCGGGGTGGGCCGCTTCAGACGGGCGTTGATCCAGTGTCCGAAGTGGTCGAGGGACGGCCCCGACATCGACGTGAACGAGGCGATCCGCCCGGCGGTGCGCCCGACCGTGACGAACTCCCAGGACTGCACCGAGCCCCAGTCGTGCCCCACCAGATGCACCGGCCGGTCCGGGCTGACCGCGTCCACGACGGCCAGGAAGTCGTCGGTCAGCTTCTCCAGGGTGAACCCGCCGCGCAGCGGACGCGGTGCCGTGGACCGGCCGTGGCCCCGGACGTCGTACGCCACCACGTGGAAGTGTTCGGCGAGCCGGGGCGCGACCTCCGACCACACCTCCTTGCTGTCCGGGTAGCCGTGCACCAGGACGACCGTCGGCCGCCCGGGATCGCCCGACTCGGCCACGCACAGCTCGACCCCGCCCGTACGCACCCGGCGCTCCCGCGTGCCACTCAGTCCCGTCACACCGGCGAATGTGGCAGTTGTTAGATGGTTCGTCAACAGGGCCCCGGGGTCTGTGCATGACTCTCGGGCAGGGCTTCCCCTACGGGCCCGTACGACTCCAGGGGGACACCAAGACGGCTCTCCGGTCTGACGACCGGAGTGGTGCCGGTCACTACCGTCGAGGACGTGACTGTGATCGCGACCGAAAGCCTGAGCAAGCGGTTCCCCCGGGTGACCGCTCTTGACCGGCTCTCCGTGGACGTCGGGCCCGGTGTGACCGGACTCGTCGGAGCCAATGGAGCCGGCAAGTCCACACTGATCAAGATCCTTCTGGGTCTGTCCCCCGCCACCGAGGGCCGCGCCGAAGTGCTCGGCCTCGATGTCGCCACCAAGGGCCCCGCCATCCGCGAGCGGGTCGGCTACATGCCGGAGCACGACTGCCTGCCGCCGGACGTCTCGGCCACCGAGTTCGTCGTCCACATGGCACGCATGTCCGGCCTGCCGCCCACCGCCGCGCGGGAGCGCACCGCGGACACCCTGCGCCATGTCGGCCTGTACGAGGAGCGCTACCGCCCCATCGGCGGCTACTCCACCGGCATGAAGCAGCGCGTCAAGCTCGCACAGGCCCTGGTGCACGACCCGCAGCTGGTCTTCCTGGACGAGCCCACCAACGGCCTCGACCCGGTCGGCCGCGACGAGATGCTCGGCCTCATCCGCCGCATCCACACCGACTTCGGCATCTCGGTCCTGGTCACCTCCCACCTGCTGGGCGAACTCGAACGCACCTGCGACCACGTCGTCGTCGTCGACGGCGGCAAGCTGCTGCGCTCCAGCTCCACCACGGACTTCACCCAGACCACCACGACCCTCGCCATCGAGGTCACCGACACCGACGAACACCCGGACGGCACCCGCGCGGCGCGCGAGGCGCTCCAGGCGCGCGGGGTGACCGTCGAGGACGGCAGCGGACTGCCGGGCGCCGGACACATCCTGCTGCTCACGGCGCAGGGCGAGGAGACGTACGACCTGGTCCGGGACGTCATCGCCGACCTCGGCCTCGGCCTGGTGCGCATGGAACAGCGCCGGCACCACATCTCCGAGGTCTTCACGAACAGCGAAGAGCACAGCGAAGAGAACGAGCAGCGGAAGGAGGCGGTCGGCCATGGCAACTGAGCAGTCCATGCAGACACCAGCCACGCCGTCGGGTGACACCCGTATCCACAACATCGGCTACCGCTCCTACGACGGCCCGCGCCTCGGCCGCTCCTACGCCAGGCTCTCGCTGTACTCGCAGTCCCTGCGCGGCGCCTACGGCCTCGGCCGCTCGGTGAAGTCCAAGGTCTTGCCGATGCTGCTGTTCGTGGTGATGTGCGTGCCGGCCGCCATCATGGTCGCCGTCGCCGTCGCCACCAAGGCCAACGACCTGCCCGTCGACTACACCCGCTACGCGATCGTCATGCAGGCCGTCATCAGCCTGTACGTCGCCTCGCAGGCACCCCAGTCCGTCTCGCGCGACCTGCGCTTCAAGACCGTGCCGCTGTACTTCTCGCGGCCCATCGAGACCGCCGACTACGTACGGGCCAAGTTCGCCGCACTGGCGTCGGCCCTGTTCATCCTCACCGCCGCGCCCCTGCTGGTGCTGTACATCGGCGCGCTGCTGGCCAAGCTCGACTTCACCGACCAGACCAAGGGATTCGCACAGGGACTCGTCTCCGTGGCACTGCTCTCGCTGCTCTTCGCCGGCATCGGCCTGGTCATCGCGTCGGTCACCCCGCGCCGCGGCTTCGGCATCGCCGCCGTGATCGCCGTACTCACCATCTCCTACGGCGCCGTCTCCACGCTCCAGGCGATCGCGGACGTCCAGAGCAGCGGCGACGCCATCGCCTGGATCGGCCTGTTCTCCCCGATCACCCTCATCGACGGTGTCCAGTCCGCCTTCCTGGGCGCGACCTCCGCCTTCCCGGGCGGCGTGGGACCGAGCAACGCCGAGGGCGTGGTCTACGTCCTCTTCAGCCTCGGCCTGATCGCCGCCTGCTACGCCCTTCTGATGCGCCGCTACAAGAAGGTGGGCCTGTGACCACGCTCAACATCGACCACGTGTCCCGCTGGTTCGGCAACGTGGTCGCCGTCAACGACGTCACCATGACCATCGGCCCCGGCGTCACCGGCCTGCTCGGCCCCAACGGCGCGGGGAAGTCCACCCTCATCAACATGATGGGCGGCTTCCTCGCCCCCTCCACCGGCACCGTCACCCTCGACGGACAGCAGGTGTGGCGCAACGAGGCCATCTACAAGCACATCGGCATCGTCCCCGAGCGCGAGGCGATGTACGACTTCCTCACCGGCCGCGAATTCGTCCTCGCCAACGCCGAACTCCACGGCCTGGGCGCCAGGGCCGCCCAGCAGGCGCTGGCCACGGTCGAGATGGAGTACGCCCAGGACCGGAAGATCGCCACGTACTCCAAGGGCATGCGGCAGCGCGTGAAGATGGCGTCCGCGCTGGTCCACCAGCCGTCGCTGCTCCTGCTGGACGAGCCCTTCAACGGCATGGACCCGCGTCAGCGCATGCAGCTGATGGACCTGCTGCGGCGCATGGGCGACGAGGGCCGCACCGTGCTGTTCTCCTCCCACATCCTCGAAGAGGTCGAACAGCTCGCCTGGCACATCGAGGTCGTCGTCGCCGGCCGGCACGCGGCCAGCGGTGACTTCCGCAGGATCCGCCGCCTGATGACCGACCGCCCGCACCGCTATCTGGTGCGCTCCAGCGACGACCGCGCCCTCGCGGCCGCGCTGATCGCCGACCCGTCGACGTCCGGTATCGAGGTGGACGTGGCGGAGGGTGCCCTGCGCATCCAGGCCGTCGACTTCGGCCGCTTCACCGCCCTGCTGCCGAAGGTCGCGCGCGAGCACGGCATCCGGCTGCTCACGGTCTCGCCGTCCGACGAGTCCCTCGAGTCCGTGTTCTCGTACCTGGTCGCGGCGTAGGAGGCCCATGATGTACGACCCCACAGTCGCCCGGCTCACCTACCGGGCCCTGCTCGGCCGTCGCCGGGCCCTCATCCTGGGCGCCCTGCCCCTGCTGCTGATCGCGATCTCCCTGGCGGTGCGGGCCCTCGCCGGCGCCGACGACCAGACCGCGGCCGACGTGCTCGGCGGGCTGGCGCTCGCCACCATGGTGCCGATCATCGGTGTCATCGCCGGAACCGGCGCGATCGGTCCCGAGATCGACGACGGCTCCGTGGTGTACCTGCTGTCCAAGCCGATCAAGCGGCCGACCATCATCTACACCAAGCTGATCGTCGCGATCGCCGTCACCATGGTGTTCTCGGCGGTACCGACCCTCATCGCGGGATTCATCCTGAACGGCAACGGCCAGCAGGTCGCCGTCGCCTACACGGTGGCCGCGCTGGTCGCCTCCATCGCCTACGCGGCGCTCTTCCTGCTGCTCGGCACGGTCTCGCGGCACGCGGTGGTGTTCGGGCTGGTCTACGCGCTGGTCTGGGAGGCGCTGTTCGGCTCCCTGGTGCCTGGCGCGCGCACGCTGAGCGTCCAGCAGTGGTCGCTGGCGGTGGCGCAGAAGGTCTCCGGCGGTGACCTGGTCACCTCGGACGTGGGCCTGACGACCGCGACGGTCCTGCTGGCCGCCGTCACCGTGCTGGCCACCTGGTACGCCGGGCAGAAGCTGCGCTCGCTGACGCTCGCCGGCGAGGAGTGAGGCGTTCGCCCGCCGGTTTTATTCGGTGGCGTCCGACTTGCCCGGCGGGCACAGTGATGGTGTCCCCGACACCGGGACAGGGCAGTCCGCGGCGGACTCCGGAGTCATCCCTACTGCTCCGTTGAGTCCGCCCGTACGGGGAACTGCCCGGGGCGGCCGCTTCGAGCACGCGCATCTCTGGCGCGTGGGCCGCCCTTCCCAGCTTCGTTGTGGTGGGGCGGGTGGGGTTGCGCAGCCCGGCGCTTACGGGCCGCCCCACCGCCCACCCGTGCCGCTGGGGGAACCTCCCAGGCCCTTTGGGCACTGGGGGAGGCACGACTGCCCGCAGCTAGGGCAGGAGGCGTTCCAGGATCGCCGCGATGCCGTCCTCCTCGTTGGAGGTGGTCACCTCGTCGGCGACTGCCTTCAGGTCCTCGTGGGCGTTGGCCATGGCTACGCCGTGGGCGGCCCACGCGAACATCGGGATGTCGTTGGGCATGTCGCCGAAGGCGATCGTCTCCGCGGCCTTCACGCCCAGCCGGCGCGCCGCCAGCGAGAGCCCCGTGGCCTTGGACAGGCCCAGCGGGAGCAGCTCCACGATGCCCTCGCCCGCCATCGTGACGGTGACGAACCCGCCCGCGGCGCGGTTCGCCGCGTCGGCGAGCTCGTCCGTGGTCAGGGTGGGGTGCTGGATGTACAGCTTGTTCAGGGGCGCCGTCCACAGGTCCGACGCGTCCGTGAACGGGGTCGCGGGCAGCCCGCCCACGACCTCGTAACCGGGGCCCACCAGCACCTCGCCGTCCAGACCGTCGCGGCTGGCCGCCAGGTACAGCGGGCCGACCTCCGCCTCGATCTTGGCCAGCGCCACCCCGGCCAGCTGGCGGTCCAGCGTCACCGAGGTCAGCAGGCGGTGCGCCCCGGCGTCGTACACCTGGGCGCCCTGGCCGCAGACGGCGAGGCCCTCGTAGCCGAGGTCGTCGAGTATGGGGCGGGTCCAGGGCACCGCCCGGCCGGTGACGACGATGTGCGCGGCGCCCGCCGCGGTGGCCGCGGCGAGCGCGTCACGGGTGCGGCGGGAGACCGAGTGGTCGTCCCGCAGCAGCGTGCCGTCGAGGTCGGTGGCGACGAGGCGGTACGGGAAGGGGGCGGTGCTCACTTGGCGACGGGCTCCAGGATCTCCCGGCCGCCCAGGTACGGACGCAGCACCTCGGGCACGCGCACGGAGCCGTCGGCCTGCTGGTGGTTCTCGAGGATCGCCACGATGGTGCGCGGGACGGCGCACAGGGTGCCGTTGAGCGTCGCCAGCGGGTGCACCTTCTTGTCCTCACGGACGCGGATGGACAGTCGGCGCGACTGGAACTCGGTGCAGTCCGAGGTCGAGGTCAGCTCGCGGTACTTGCCCTGGGTGGGGATCCACGCCTCGCAGTCGTACTTACGCGCGGCCGAGGAGCCCAGGTCGCCCGAGGCGACGTCGATCACGCGGAACGGCAGCTCAAGCGAGGTCAGCCACTGCTTCTCCCACTCCAGCAGCCGCTGGTGCTCGGCCTGGGAGTCCTCGGGGGTGACGTACGAGAACATCTCGACCTTGTCGAACTGGTGCACGCGGAAGATGCCGCGGGTGTCCTTGCCGTGCGAGCCGGCCTCGCGGCGGAAGCAGGGCGAGAAGCCCGCGTACCGCAGCGGCAGCCGGTCGGCGTCGATGATCTCGTCCATGTGGTAGGCGGCCAGCGCCACCTCGGACGTGCCGACCAGGTAGAGGTCGTCCTTGTCCAGGTGGTAGACGTCCTGGGCCGCCTGGCCGAGGAAGCCGGTGCCGGCCATCGACTGGGGGCGCACCAGCGCCGGGGTCAGCATCGGGGTGAAGCCGGCGGCCGTGGCCTGCGCCATCGCGGCGTTCACCAGGGCGAGCTCGAGCAGCGCGCCGACGCCGGTCAGGAAGTAGAAGCGGGAGCCCGAGACCTTGGCGCCGCGCTCGACGTCGATGGCGCCGAGGAGCTGGCCGAGCTCCAGGTGGTCCTTGGGCGCGAAGCCCTCGGCGTCGAAGTCACGGATGCTGCCGTGCGTCTCCAGCGTGACGAAGTCCTCCTCGCCGCCGACGGGGACGTCGGGGTGGACGAGGTTGCTCAGCTTGAGCAGCAGCTCCTGGGTCTCGCCGTCGGCGGCGTCGCGGGCGGCATCGGCCGCCTTGACGTCGGCGGCGAGCTGGCCGGCCCGCTTCAGCAGCTCGGCCTTCTCGTCGCCGGCCGCCTTGGGGATGAGCTTGCCGAGCGACTTCTGCTCGGCGCGCAGCTCGTCGAAGCGGACGCCGGACGACCTGCGCCGTTCGTCGGCAGACAGGAGGGCGTCGACGAGCGCGACGTCCTCTCCACGGGCGCGCTGCGAAGCGCGCACACGGTCGGGGTCCTCACGAAGCAGGCGAAGGTCAATCACGCGGTCAAGGCTACCGGTGCGCGGTGACGCCTCACGACTCACTATTGCGGTGCGGCGGATCACGTTCCGTTATGAGTGAATTGCGCACTGTGTTCCGTGAGGTCAATAAATGCGGCGCTCCCCCTGGAACGGGTCAGTTCGTGGGTCGGTCGTTGACCGGAATCCCTTGTGGGAAACGGGACTTGGGCCTTGGTTGTCCACAGGTATCCACACCCTCGCGCAAGTTATCCACAGGATGTGGGGAAGATCTGTGGACTTCGGAATTGATCACTCCGAAACGCTCGACCGGAGCCAAGGATTCCCAGGACAAACCCCCTTCCTCCCCACTTTTGAGTGGAAAGGGCTCACCCCAAAGGGTTGACCAAAGGAAAAGGGTGGACGAAGGGTGATGTGCGGGACGATGAACAGGATCATGATTCATGGAGCGATTTGTCGACCGAATGCGGCTTCGGTGTCGACTTGTCCCCAGGTAGAGAAGCAGACCTGTGGATAACTCCTGTGGACAACGAAAATCAGCAGGTAGGACCGGGCTCGGGACGGTCACCGACCGCGTCAGAACCGCCCGTCCTGGCATCGCGCCACCCAGTCCGCCGCCCCCACGAACTCCTCGTCCGACGTCCCGGGGAACGGCGGCCGCACCTCCCCGGGCCGTACGTCCGCACGCGGGTACGAACCGAGGAAGCGCACCTGGAGACAGATGCGCTTGAGTCCCATCAGCGCCTCGGCCATCCGGCGGTCCGAGATATGGCCCTCGGCGTCGATGCAGAAGCAGTAATTGCCGATACCGGCGCCGGTCGGCCGTGACTGGAGCAGCATCAGGTTGATGCCGCGCGTGGCGAACTCGCCCAGCAGATCGCGCAGACCGCCGGGGTGGTCGTCGCGCTGCCACAGGACGACGGAGGTCTTGTCGGCGCCGGTGGGCGCGGCCGGCCGGGCGGGGCGGCCCACCAGCACGAACCGCGTCTGGGCGTTCTCCGCGTCGTGGATCTCCGTCTCCAGGGCCTCGAGGCCGTACCGGGCGGCCGCGAACTCACCGGCGAAGGCGGCGTCGTAGCGGCCCTCCTGGACCAGTCGCGCACCGTCCGCGTTGGAGGCGGCCGATTCCCAGACGGCGTCCGGGAGGTGTGTCTTCAGCCAGTTGCGGACCTGCGGCTGGGCGGCCGGGTGGGCGGTGACCGTCTTGATGTCGGACAGCTTGGTGCCCGGACGGACGAGCAGCGCGAAGGTGATCGACAGCAGCACCTCGCGGTAGATCATCAGCGGGGTGCCCGCGACCAGTTCGTCGAGGGTGGTGGTGATGCCGCCCTCGACCGAGTTCTCGATGGGGACGAACGCGGCCTCGGCCTCGCCCGTGCGCACCGCGTCGAGCGCCGACTGCACGGACACGTACGGGATCAGCTCACGGGTGGCCGCCTCGGGAAGCGTGCGCAGGGCGACTTCGGTGAAGGTGCCCTCTGGGCCGAGATACGCATAGCTCGCTGGCATGACCTCACCCTAATGGGCCCCGGCCGGAGGCAGCCCCGGAAGAGCCCGCGGGGGTGACCCGGGGGCTGTTCTCATCCCTCCAGCAGCCGCTGCCCCACATACTCTCCCTCCGCCGCCCCGCCGGGGACGGCGAACAGCCCGCTGGCCTCGTGGCGGACGAACGGCGTCAGGGCGTCGCCCCGGTCGAGCTTGCGCTGCACCGGCACGAAGCCGCGCAACGGATCCGCCTGCCAGCAGATGAACAGCAGACCCGCGTCCGGCACCCCGTCCGCGTCGATGCCGTCGTGATACGAGAACGGGCGCCGGAGCATGGCCGCTCCGCCGTTCTGGTCGGGCCGGGTGATCCTCGCGTGGGCGTTGATGGGGACGACCAGATTGCCCCGGGCGTCCGTCTTCTCCAGGTCCATCTCGGACGTCTCGGTGCCGCCGGACAGCGGTGCCCCGTCGGACTTGCGGCGTCCGATGACGGCCTCCTGCTCCTTGGCCGGCAGCTTCTCCCAGTCGTCCAGCAGCATGCGGATACGGCGTACGACGACATAGGAGCCGTTCGCCATCCAGGCCGGCTCGGCCTTCTCGGGTACGAAGATCCGCTCGTCGAAGTCGGAGTCGGCGGGCTTGGGGTTGCGGGTGCCGTCGACCTGGCCCATCAGATTGCGGGCCGTCATCGGGTGGGCGGTGGCGCCGGGGGAGCGGTTGAAGCCGTTCATCTGCCAGCGCACCCTGGCCGCCGAGCCCGCGTCCTTCTGGACGGCGCGCAGGGCGTGGAAGGCCACGAGGGCGTCGTCGGCGCCGATCTGCACCCACAGGTCACCGTTGCTGCGGGCCTTGTCGAGAAGGTCGGAGGAGAAGTCGGGGAGCGGATCCAGGGCGACCGGGCGCTGCTTCTCCAGACCGGTGCGGCTGAAGAAGCTGTGGCCGAAGCCGAAGGTGAGGGTGAGCGAGGAGGGGCCGGCGTCGCGGGCCACGCCGGTGTCGTCCTGGGCGCTGGGCTCGCCGGCCATCAGCCGGCGGGCGGTGTCCGACCAGCGGCGCAGCAGTGCGGCCGCCTCCTTGCGTCCCGCGCCGGAGGCGAGGTCGAAGGCGATGAGATGGCCGCGGGCCTGGAGCGGCTGGGTGATGCCGGGCTGATGTTTCACGTGAAACGGCACCTGGCTGTCGCCCACCGAGGTCAGCGGGGTGGCCTCGGCGGGTGCCGAGGCGTATCCCACGGCCCCGCCCGCCGCCCCGAGTACGAGCCCGGTGGCGCCGGCCGTGCCGAGCAGGCGGCGCCGGGAGATGCCGTCCCCCGAGGCCCGGCCCACGGGCCGCTCGTGGGGGACCTCCTGGGTCCGGACCTGCGGAATGGACTGGTCAGCCATGGTCATTCAGCCGATCTTCGCGTTCTTCGAGACGGTCACCTGGTCGATGTCGGAGGTCCGCACGGTGACCTCGATCTTCCAGTCGCCCGCCATGGGGATCTGTACTCCGCTCGCCGACCAGTGTCCGGTGGTGACGTGGTCGGGGACGACGGGCAGCGGCCCGATGTCCTTGGCGGAGAGGGTGAGGGAGGTCTTCACCTCGGGGATGTCGAAGGGCCGGCCGTCCGGACCCTCGACATACACGTGCATGTCGTTGTCGCCGACCCCGGCCGGGTCGAGATCGATCGTGACGACTCCCTTGCCGTTCTCGCCGCCCGTGTCGAAGGGCATGTTCAGGGTCACCGCGCCGGTGCCCTGACCGGTCGCGGCCGACGACGGGGACGAGGCGGAGACGGCCGCACTGGCCTCCTGCTCCGTACGTCCCGGCTCGGTCTGGGTCAGCACGGTGGTGACGGCGAGCAGGACGACGGCGATGCCCGCCTCGGCGAGTGCGGAGCGGCGTAGCCCGAAACGGTTCGGGTCGGCGTCGCGCAGCCGCTTCCGCCGTGCGCTCTCCACCGCGGCCCGCTGCCGGGCGAGCTGAGCGGCCCGCACCTCGCCGTCCTCGCCCGTGCCGGCCTCCGCGGACCCGGTGGCCCGGCTCGCCGCCCCCGCCGGCTGCTTCTCCGCTTCGTTCTCCCCCTCGCCCTCCTCCTCGCGCGTCGCCACGGCCGGTGCCTCCGCCAGCCGTGCCGTCCAGCGCCGCGAGATCGAGGCGATCGCGACCAGCACCACCACGAGGCCGATCTTGGCGAGCAGCAACTGCCCGTACCGGGTGTCGGTGAAGGCCGACCAGGAGCCGAGCTGCCGCCAGCTCTGGTAGACGCCGGTGACGACCAGAGTCACCACGCTGCCGAAGGCGAGCCGGGAGAACCGCTGGACGGCGTCCCGGTCGACCGGGGTGTCGGCGGGCGCCCGGTAGAGCGCGACGAGCAGGGCGGTGAGCCCGCCGAGCCAGGCGGCGACGGCCAGCAGATGGAGCACGTCGACGGGCATGGCGATGCCCGGCTGGAGCCCCTGGGAGGCGTGCTCGGACATGGCCCAGCTCGCGGCGAGCCCGGCCGCCACGACCGTCCCGCCGATCGCGAGCCCGAAGGTCAGGTCCCGCTTCTCCTCGTCCTCCCGCTTGTCATAGGCACCGAACAGCACCGCGATGAACAGGGCCGCCGCCGCGAGCAGCAGCAGCCGGGAGACGAGTGCCGCACCGGTCTTGGTCTGGAGCACGTCCCCGAGCAGCGACAGGTCGAAGATGTCGCCGACCGTCCCGGATCGGGTGTACGAACCGCGCATCAGCAGCAGCGCCAGCGTGGCCGCGGTGAGCGCCAGCCACCCGGAGACGACCAGCCGCTGCACCGCCCGCACCCCGGCACCGCGCCCCCAGCAGGCGAGCACGAACGCGGCCCCGCCGGCCATGACGACGAAGCCCGCGTAGGACACATAGCGGCCGAAGCCGTACAGCCAGCCGACCAGGCCGTCGTCGGACCCCTGCGCGGAGGCCGGGACGGAGGTCTCGGAGGGTGCGCCGATGGAGAAGGTGAAGGCACCGGCGACGGGATGGCTGTCCGCCGACACCACCTGGTAGGCCACGGTGTAGGTGCCGTCGGGCAGCCCGCTCAGCAGCCGCACGCTGTACGTCGTGCCGCTGGGGTTGGCCGGGTCGCCCTTGTCGACCCGCTTGCCCTTGGGGTCCAGTACGCGCACGGCGTCGTCGCTCACCGCGATCTGCTCGGAGAAGGTGAGCGAGACCTGGGCCGGTGCCGTGTCGACCACCGCCCCCTGCCCGGGGTCGCTGCCGGTCAGCGCGGCGTGCGCGGAGACGGGAGCGGCGCCGGCGAGGAGCGCGCCGGTGACGGCCAGGAGCAGCAGCACCAGGGTCCGCACCCGGGGGGCGATGGTCTGGGTCACAGGGGTGTCTCCCTCAGGGTCCGGTCTTCGGGGTGTAGGTGGCCGATTTCACCGGGATCTCGACCGTGACGGGGTCGGACCGGTCGAAGCGCAGCTCGACGGAGACCTTCTGACCCTGCTTCGGCTTCCGCTTCAGCTGCTCGAACATCAGATGGTTGCCGCCGCTCTCCAGCACCAGGCTGCCGTGGGCCGGGATGTCGAGGGCCTCGACCTCCCGCATGGCCCCGTCGACGGTCTCGTGCACGGTGACCTGTCCGGCGACGTCGCTGCTGACCGAGGTCAGCCGGTCCGCGGCGTCGCCCTCGTTGGTGATGGTGAGGAAGCCGGCGGCCATGTCCGACACCGGCTGCGGGATGTACGCGGAGCCGACGGACAGCTCGGCCTCGCCGCCGCCGGAGTCGGAGCCGCCGCAGCCGGCCAGGGCCAGCGCCCCGGCGACGACCATGGCCACGGCTGCCGGGCGCCTCACGGGTTCTCGCCCTTGATGATCTTCGGAAGGTCCTTGGTGTAGTCCTCGACGGTGGCGTCCTCGCCGTAGAGGACGTAGCCGCCGTCGGTCTTCGGCGAGAAGGCGATGACCTGGGTGCCGTGGTCGGACACGGTCTTGCCGTTGTCGTCCTCGCGCGGCGGGTCGATCGAGATGCCGAGGGTGCGGGCACCGGCCTGGATGGTGTCGAAGTCGCCGGTCAGGCCGACGACCTGGGAGTCGATGCCCTTGAGCCACTTGCCCAGCGCGGAGGAGGTGTCGCGCTCCGGGTCGGTGGTGACGAACACGATCCGCAGCTCGTCCTGCTGCTCCTTGGGCAGCTGCTTCTTGGCCACGGCGAGGTTGTTCATCGTCAGCGGGCAGACGTCCGGGCAGTGCGTGTAGCCGAAGTAGATCAGCGTCGGCTTGCCCGCGGTCTCCTCGCGGAAGTCGAACTCCTTGCCGTTCGTGTCGGTGAGGACGAGGTCCGGCTTCTCGAAGGGCTTGTCGAGAACGGTGGCCGCCTTCTGGGAGCCGGCCTCCTCGGACACCATGGCGACGGGCTTGCCGCTGTCGCCGTCACCGCTGCCGCAGGCGGAGAGGGTGAGGGAGGCGACGGCGAGCAGGGCCGCCGCCGCGAAGGTCTTCTTGCGCATGAATGGTCCTGAGAGGTGAGTGCTGCGGCGCGCACCGGGAGGTCACGTGGGCCGTGGGCGCCCCGGTGCGCGCCGTGGAGATGAGGAAGAGGTCAGGCGGTCGTGCGCCGACGCCCGGCGAGTACGCCGTACGCGACGCCCGCGGCGCCGACCACGATGCCGACGACGCCCAGGACGCGGGCGGTGGTGTCCGTACCGCCCGAGTCGCCCTCGCCGTCGGAGGCGGCGGAGGTCTCGGCGGAGGCGTTCTCGGCCGAACCGGCGTCCTCGGAGGCCTTGTCGTCGTCCGCGGCGCCGTGCGAGTGGCCGTCCTCGGCGGCCTCGGACAGGGCCAGAACGGGGGCCGGGTGCTCGGGCTCCTCCTGCCCCTCCTGCGGCACCTCGATCCAGCGGACGACCTCCTTGTTGGAGTACGTCTGAAGGGCCTTGAAGACGAGTTCGTCGGCGTCCTCGGGCAGCGTGCCGACGGACACCGGGAACTTCTGGAAGAAGCCGGGCTCGATGCCGTCGCCCTTGGCGGTCCAGGTGACCTTGGAGACGGCCTCGTTGATCTTCTCGCCGTGCATCTCCAGCGGCTTGTCGAGCTTGGACTTGGTGACCTCGACGTCCCAGCCCTCGACCGGCTGCGGCATCACGGACGCCAGCGGGTGGTCCGTGGGGAACGTGATCTCGAGCTTGGTGGTCGAGGCGTTGTCCCGCTCGTTGGGGACCTTGAAGCCGACGACCGCGTAGCCGCCCTTCGCGGCCTCACCCTCCGGCTGCACGCTGACGTGCGCGAAACAGGGGGTGGACACGGCGAGGACGGCGACACCGGCGACGGCACCGGCGGCGGCGATACGGGAAGCCTTCATGGCAGAAGCACTCCGCTTCGATTGGGTTGTCACTGACGGTGAGGGATGGGGAACGTCCGCACGCGCGCGTGCCGCACGCCGGCGCCCCTCCCCCCAGCCGAGAGCCCGGAAGCCCGAGAGCCCGGAACCCCGCATGCCCGAAGGCATGGCGGCGGCGGAGTGGTGGTCGCCTCGCGTCTAGGCGGCGAGAGCGAGTGCGGTGCCGCCGGCCGGCGGGCCCCGGCGGATCACCGTGTGATGCAGCCCGACGGAACGGGGCGGAAGAGGTGCGGGCGCCGCGGTGGGCGCCGTACGCGGGGCCGCCTCCGGTGCTCCCGGGAGCCCGGCGCGCAGGGCACGCACCAGGGCGAGCGCCGCGCGGAGCGACCGTACGAGAGCGCCCTCGGCGACACCGTGCGCCGACAGCTCGGCCAGCCGCAGCAGGGCGAGATCACCGCGCCGCAGCAGCCACCCCGCGGCCAGCGCCGCGAGGACGTGGCCGAGCAGCATCGGCAGCGACGGCAGCAGCGACACCGGGGAGGCCGCCACGGCGTCTCCCGCGTGGGCGTCCGTCCCGCCGGGGTGGATCCCCGCGTCGGTGAGGAGGCGCTCGGCCTGCGACGGGGTGATCCCCGCCGCGGTCGTCCCGCACAGCAGCCGCGCGGCCTGCTCGACCAGCGCGGCGTCGGAGAGCGTGGACGACGAACCCGTGGCGGGCGCCCCGTGCTGCCCGAGGCCGAACAGCGTGTGCAGGGCCGTCTGCCCGAACGCCAGCAGCGCCGCGATCCCCGGCAGCGACCGGGTGCGTCCGGCGAGCGGCGCGGCGACGGCGACCGCCCCCAGGAATCCCGCGCCCAGCGTCCACAGCGGGACGGCGGCGCAGGAGGCGAGCGTGTGACCCGCCCCGGCCAGCACGACGCAGACCGCGGCGAACACCGCGGCCCGCAGGATCCGGAGTCCTCGTCCGGAGCGCGCCGTGCGCGGGTGGGGGGCAGACATGGCGGGCTCATCATCGCACCGGCCCACCGGTCGCCGTACGGCAGGTCCGCAAGATGAGGTACGACCGGAAGGTCACATGTGCCACAACCCGCCCCACATACACCGGTCGGGTCCACGACACACCCGCCATATGGGCGGTGTCACGTCAACTTCACGCTTACCGGCGAGCACTCAGGGCAATACGTAACGGTATGTCGAGCCGCAGCCAGGAGGCTGGAGCATGAGCATCTGGTGGTCACTCCATCTGCGGCGCGATGCCGCCAGTGTGCCGCTCGCCCGGCGCCTGCTGCTCGGCACCATGGAGACAGCGGGCGTCGACCCCGACATCTCCTACGACCTCTCCGTCGCCCTCAGCGAGGCCTGCGCGAACGCGGTGGAGCACGGCGGGGACACCGCGCGGGACGGCACCTCGGAGGCGTACCGGGTGACCGCCTATCTCGACGGCGAGAAGTGCCGTATCGAGGTCGCCGACGCGGGCCCAGGCTTCCCCGGCGCGACCGGGAGCCGCTCCCGGCCGGTGGCGCGCCCCGTGCCGTCCGACGCGGAGCACGGGCGGGGACTGTGTCTCATCCAGGAGCTCGCCGACCACGTCCACATCGGCAACAAGCCGGGCCGGGGCGGCGCGGTGGTGAGCTTCGACAAGATCCTCAAGTGGCGCGAGGACGCCCCGCTCGTCGCGGTGTAGCGAAGGCCGGGCACGCGCGCGCACCCGGCCTTCGTGTCGTGCGTCAGCCCTTCAGGCCGGCCATCCACGCCTCGACCTCGTCCGACCGCCGGGGCAGGCCGGCGGAGAGGTTCCGGTTGCCGTCCGCGGTGACGAGGATGTCGTCCTCGATGCGGACGCCGATGCCCCGGTACTCCTCGGGCACGGTCAGGTCGTCGGCCTGGAAGTACAGGCCCGGCTCGACGGTGAGCACCATGCCGGGCTCCAGCGTGCCGTCGACGTAGGTCTCGGTCCGCGCGGCGGCGCAGTCGTGGACGTCCATGCCGAGCATGTGACCGGTGCCGTGCAGCGTCCAGCGGCGCTGAAGACCCAGCTCCAGCACCCGCTCCACGGGCCCTTCGACCAGGCCCCACTCGACGAGCCGCTCGGCCAGCACGCGCTGGGCGGCGTCGTGGAAGTCGCGGTACTTGGCGCCGGGCTTCACCGCCGCGATACCGGCCTCCTGGGCGTCGTACACGGCGTCGTAGATCTTCTTCTGGAGCTCGCTGTACGTCCCGCTGATCGGCAGGGTGCGCGTGACGTCGGCGGTGTAGTACGTGTGCGTCTCCACGCCCGCGTCGAGCAGCAGCAGGTCGCCGGAGCGGACCGGGCCGTCGTTGCGGACCCAGTGCAGGGTGCAGGCGTGCGGGCCGGCGGCGCAGATGGAGCCGTAGCCGACGTCGTTGCCCTCCACGCGGGCGCGCAGGAAGAACGTTCCCTCGATGTAGCGCTCGGACGTCGCCTCGGCCTTGTCGAGGACCTTCACGACGTCCTCGAAGCCGCGCACGGTGGAGTCGACGGCCTTCTGCAGCTCGCCGACCTCGAAGTCGTCCTTGACCAGCCGCATCTCGGAGAGGAAGACGCGCAGCTCCTCGTCGCGCTCGGCGGTGACCTTGTCGGTCAGCGCCGCCTCGATCCCGGCGTCGTAGCCGCGTACGACCCGCACCGGGCCGGTGGCCTCGCGCAGCGCGCCGGCCAGCTCGCGGACGTCGGAGGCGGGGATGCCGTACAGCCGCTCGGCCTCGGTGAGGGAGTGCCGGCGGCCGACCCACAGCTCGCCCTGGCCGTCCAGCCAGAACTCGCCGTTCTCGCGGTTGGAGCGGGGCAGGAGGTAGATCGTCTCCTTGTGCCCGTCGGCCGTGGGCTCCAGGACGAGGACGCCGTCCTCGGTCTGGTTGCCGGTGAGGTACGCGTACTCGACCGAGGCGCGGAAGGAGTACTCCGTGTCGTTCGAACGCGTCTTCAGATTGCCCGCGGGGACGACCAGACGCTCGCCCGGGAAGCGGGCGGACAGCGCCGCGCGGCGGGCGGCCGCCTCGGCGGCCTGGGGGATCGGCCGCAGGTCGTGCAGCTCGGTGTCGGCCCAGCCGCTCTTCATGCTCTCGGCCAGCTCGTCGGACACGCCCGGGTACAGGCCGTTCTTGCGCTGCTTGACGGGCTCCTCTTCGGCAGTCTCCGGGGTCTCCGGCAGCTCCTCCGCCACGGTCATCCTCCTCGATACGGCACTGGACCACCCCCATCGTACGGTCGTGCGGAAACGGACGAACCGGGGAATGACCTGTTACCGAGGGCGTACGTGAGGTGATCGGACCGCGGCCTCGGGCGGCTACTCGAACCGCGCCGCCAGCAGCACCACGTCCTCCGCCGAGTCCGCGGTGTCCGCGCCCTCCGGCAGCACCGCGCGCAGGACGTGGTCGGCGACGGCGCCCGGGTCGCGGCGCAGGGCCTTCGGCACCACGGCCGCCGCCGCGTGCAGCCGCGCGAAGGCGCGGTCGGTCGGATCGCCGGTGCGGTGCAGCAGCCCGTCGGTGTAGAGCAGCACGGTCTCCCCCGGCTCCGCCTGGACCTCCACGCTCGGCGCCTCCCAGCAGGCCAGCATGCCCAGGGGAGCGGAGACCGAGGTCTCCACGAACTCGGTGCGGCGCTCACCGAGCAGCAGCGGCGGACTGTGACCGGCCCCGGCGAGGGTGATCCGGCGCAGCGCGGGCTCGCAGTAGCCGAACAGGGCGGTGGCCGACCGGGCGGGTTCGGTGAGCCGGAGCAGCAGCTCCAGGTCGGACAGGACGGCGACCGGGTCCTCGCCCTCCATGACCGCGTACGCGCGCAGCGACGCCCGCAGCCGGCCCATCGCGGCGACCGCGCTGGGCCCCGACCCGGTGACGGACCCGACGGCGAGACCGAGCGCGGCGTCCGGCAGCGGCAGCGCGTCGTACCAGTCGCCGCCCCCGAGCGGTGAGGTCCGGTGCCGCGCGGCGAGCTGGACGCCGGCGACCCGGGGGAGGCGGGAGGGCAGCAGTTCCTCGGACATCGTGGCCATGCACGCGCGCGTGCGTTCGAGTTCGAGGAGCCGGGCCAGGTGCTCGGCGGCGTGGCGGACGTACAGGCCGACGAGGTGGCGCCGGCGCTCCGACGGTTCGGCCGGCTCGTCGTAGAGCCACACCGCGGCCCCCAGGCGCCCGGCGGCCCCGGTGGCGAGGGGGAGGGTGAAGCTGGCCGCGTAGCCGAGGCGGGCGGCGACCTCGCGGTGCCGGGGGTCGATCCCCTTCTCGGCGAACAGGTCGGGCTCGGCGATGCCGTCGTCCGCGCCGGGCAGCCCGTCGAGGATCCTGCCGTACGGAAGTGAGCTGCGCGGCACCGTCTCCATGTGGCCGAGATCCGAGCGGGCCAGTCCGAGACCGACGGTGGTGGCCGGACCGAGACCGTCGGCGGGTTCCAGCGCGACGAGCCCGCGCCGCGCGCCCACCAGGGCGGATCCCGCGCGCAGCAGTTCCTCGAGCGCTTCGTCGAGCGTGCCCGCGCGGACCAGGCGCTCGGTGAGTTCGTGGAGGGTGGTGAGGTCGGAGACCCAGCCGGCGAGCCGGTCCTGGAGCAGCGCGCCCGGTGCGTTCTGGGGGTTTGCCGGGGGAGCCGGGGAGGTACCCGCGGCGACGGACGCGACAGTGTGTGCGGGTGAGGGAACCGTTGAATCGATTCCGGCCACTTTCGGAGGGTGCGGGGCACTCATGGCGTCCGGCTTTCCGACCGGTACGTACTGCTCAAAAGCATCGCAAACCCCCATGTCATTCTGCGTCGCCGGCAGTGTCTCCACATGTACACGTACTCGTGAGGAGATGTCCAGCATTGTCCTGCTGGGATTCCTGGTGTCCGTGAGGTTGAAGGGAACTCTCCGTAGACCCCTTGCCGAAATTCGAAGTTGGCTTGAAACTGCCTCAGGGGGAGGCTTATTGCGGTCGACTGGCCTTGCTCGACGGAGCGTCACAACGGTTGTGATGGGTACGTACTCGGTGAAGGCCAGGGGTGGTTGGGAACCGCTCGGGAACCTGGCGACGGACCCGGGCGTCTTAACCACCGACGACCGTGCCCCATCCTCCCGTGGCGGAGGCGGAGAGAAACACGCGCGACGGCAAACGCCAGACTTCGCCACCCCCACGCCACGCCCGTACTTCTGATAGACGCAGTATGGGTGGGACGGCCGCGGAGGCAGCCCATGCTCGGCCCATAGGGGTTCCCCCTGCCCGGCGCGGGGGTGTGATGCGCCAACAGGTACGCACAGTGAAGTGATCGACACATGACGTGATCTGGACCACGGTGTTGCCAGGCGTGCAACGGAAAGGAACGAGCGCTCATGCGCGAGATCCTCGGAAGGCGACGCGGGCTCCTGTCCCGGCGACGCGGCGGACGGCCTGAGTTGATCGGCGCGGCCCTGACCTTCGCCTCGGAATGGCAGTGGCCCGTACTCCCGGGCGTGGCGGCGGACCCGCGGGGCGGGTCCCGCTGCGGCTGCCCCGACCCCGACTGCACGGTGCCGGGTGCCCACCCCTTCGACCCCGGCCTCCTCGCCGCCACCACCGACGCGCGCATGGTGCGCTGGTGGTGGAGCAACCGGCCGACGGCGCCCATCATCCTCGCCACCGGAGGCAAGGCACCCTGCGCGGTGTCCCTGCCCGCGCTTCCGGCCGCTCGCGCCCTCGCCGCACTCGACCGGCGCGGCATGCGGCTCGGCCCGGTCGTCGCCTCGCCGACCCGCTGGTCGATCCTGGTGAAGCCCTACTCCCTGGAGCAGCTGGGCGAGCTGCTGTACGCCAAGGACTTCGTCCCCGGCTCCCTCCGCTTCCACGGCGAGGGCGGCTACATCGCCCTGCCCCCGTCCGAGACCGCGCAGGGCGGGATCCGCTGGGAGCGCGCGCCGCTGCCCGGCTCGGCCTCGCCCTGGGTCCCGGGTGTCGAGGCGGTGGTGGACGCCGTGGTCGACGCCCTCACCCGTACGGGCGTGAGCGCACCCGAGATCTGACGGGTGCCGGAGGCCGGGCCGCCCTGTGCGCGATGCCGGGCGCGGAGCCGACGGTGAGCCGTCGCCACTCCGCCCCTCACGGCAACTCGCCTGTGACGACGTGCAGTTGACGCGCGACCGCGTTCCGTGAACGCCGGTCGGTATGCAAAGACCCGGTTGCTGGCGACGGGGGATGCACCAGCAACCGGGCTACTGGAACGGTAACAAGAGATCGGCGGTTCGCAAATTCGATCTCGGCTTTTCCGGTCACCGACTGGCTTGTCCGCGACGGGAGTTGCCCATGGGGCAGGTGGTGCGCCGCACGGGGGTTCCGCCGGACGGCCGTCCGGCGGGACCCCCGTCCGGCCACCCAACATGACCCTGCGGTTTTTTCAGACCCCGC